>NZ_JADQBE010000081.1:0-59983 GCF_016278765.1 Demequina sp.
TGGTGGAGCTGAGGGGAATCGAACCCCTGACCTTCTCATTGCGAACGAGACGCGCTACCAACTGCGCCACAGCCCCTTCGCCCCTCGCGGAGCGACGATCAGACTACCACTTCGCCGCGGCCGCCCAAGAACGAAACCGGCCGCAGCGGCGTCGGCGACCCGCAGGCCACCGACGCCCAACGACCGCTAGTTGGCGGCCAGAATGTCGACCACGAACACCAGCGTCGCGCCGCCGGGAATCGTGTCGCCCGAGCCGGCATCGCCGTAACCAAGCTCCGGCGGGATGACCAGCAGCACCTGGCTGCCCACGGTCTTGCCAACGAGTCCCTGGACCCAGCCCTCGATGAGGCCGCCGAACGTCAGCGTGAAGGTCGACGGCGCCTCGCGATCCCACGACGAGTCGAACTTGTCGCCGTTCCACACCCAGCCGGAGTAGTGCACGGTCACGCTCTGGCCGTCCTTGACCACGGGGCCGTCGCCCTCGATGAGGTCCTGAGCGATAAGGCCCTCCGGCTTAGTGGTGGTCGGGTACGTCACCGACGGAGCGCCGTCGGCGTCAAGGGTGACCTTGGGAAGTCCGTCCACCGGGGCCACGGCAGTACCTTCGGCCCGGTCCAGAACGTCGCTGACACCGGAAACCGTCACCAGCATGATGTTGGCTCCCTGGCCCCGATCCGGCACCGCGTACAGGAAGTCGGTGCCCACGTGAGCGCCCTTCAACACGGCCTCGATCGCGGGGTCCACTTGGCCCGTGATCAACTGCACCTGTTCGGCGCTGCCGTTGTCGTAGGTCGAGTACAGCGTGGAGCCGTCGGTTCCCAACTTGATGACGTAGTCGAGCGCCAGCAGCTGACCCGACTCGATCGGGTCGCCGTCACCGTCGGAGATCAGCCGCGCGCCGGACACCGTGAAGTTGATCGGCGTGGTGGCCTCAAGATCGGGGGCGACACCGTCTCCGTTGTCAATCCACTTCATCGCCTCAAGTGCGGCATCAGGTTCGACGGCCGCGACCGCGTCCGCGGTGGGCTGCGCCGTGGCGCCAGCCGACGCACTCGACGAACCGTCGGCGTTGTCGGCCGGCGCGCAAGCCGCGAGTGACAGGGCTGCCGCGGCAAGGGCGGCGGAAAGGGCAAGACGGTGCTTCACGTGCAAAACTCCCAGCGGTTCGATGACGCCCCAGTGTCCCACGGAGAGGCGCATGCTCCGCGCCTCCCGCCGTGTGGCGTCGGTACTCCTGAACCAACGCTGGACGGGACGCAAGGTTCCCATTCTCAGCGAACTCAGAGGATTATTCGCGGCCCTGACGGTCCCCCGCACGAGATGACCACTGACCGTGGCGTGCTCGCGCGCGTTAGGCGCTTGCCTGCCGACGCTTCGCGAGGATCGCGTCGAGTGCGCCCGTGCGCGGGGCATCGTCACTGGCGTGATCCGTGGCGGCGTCCGACCGTGCCGCCTGGTGTGCCGCATGCGACGACGCCGCGTAGTCGTCCTGCGACATGTGGCGGGCGGTGTGCTGAGGCACCGACGCCTTGAGCGCGTAGGCGGGGACCGGCATGGTCTTGGGCTTCCACGCCGCGCCAGCGGGGGTGTCGGCATCGGGTGAGGCCGGCGCCGCATCGCGAGCCGACGCCTCATCGAGGGCCTGCGCCACGCGCGGTCGGGCGATGGCCGGGGCCTTGAGCGGCGCCAAGTCGGTCGCGGTGATGATGCGGATCGCCTGCGTGGCGACCTCGCTGGGCTGCGCTTGCTGGCCATTGGCACGGGCGGCAGACACCACCCTGAGGGCTCGCATCGCCGTGGCCGCCGCCTGCACCTCGCGGTCCACCGCACGAATCTCCGCCAGTGCCTTGCGCTCTGCAGCTCCGGCACGCACGGAGGCACCAACCACCGTCACCATGGCGCCGGTCGCAAGACCTGCGATCCACGACGGCGTTCCCGTGGTGGACGCGAGCATCCATGCGACCACGGTGACCACGGTGGCAACGGCAGAAAACAGCGCGCGCCTGCGTGCACGAGCCGCTCGCTGCGCCATGGAGCCCAGCCGGTCACGGCGCAGGTGAAGGCTTTCGCGTTGCGCGTGAGCGGCCGCGCGATCAAGCGGACTGCTGGGGCGCGACATACGAGCCTGGCCCAACTGGGCGACACGGACGCGAGCCGCACCCGTGACCAGCAACGGAACGTCGGTCGAAGCACTCGCGGCATCGACCGGAGCCACACGCGCCGCGGTGGCCCGCACCACGCGCATGTCAGCGGAGTAGCGATCCTCGGTACGCACCAACGCATAGTCGCTGCGTTCGCGGATCCGCTGGGGCAGGACGTAGGCAAGCACCAGTCCTACGGCGACGATCGCGAGAAGTCCTGCAGGAGGCATGACACGACGGTACGGCCGGGTCGGGCACGACTCAGGGACCTAGCGCGGCGTGTCAGTGTCAGGAATGGTCGATCGCGCCGGCCCACCACGTTCCGGTGCGCTTCTCGCTCGCCGTCACCGCGAAAATGCGATGGTCACGCCACGCTCCATCGATAAACAAATACGACGCGCGCATGCCCTCCTCGCGCAGTTCGAGCTTGCGCACCACCGCCAGGGACGCGGTGTTTTCCGGGCGAATCGCGATCTCGATCCGATGCAGGCCCTCCGCGAACGCGTGCTCGCACAGCAGCGCCACGGCGGCGGGCGCAATGCCTTGACCCGCCACGTGATTCGACACCCAATAGCCCAGCGTCCCGCCGCGTTCCGCACCCCATTCGACGCGACCCAGCGAGGCGCGACCCACCAGCTCGCCGTCCCGCTCAATCACCATGGGGTAGGTGCGGCGCGCCCGCCACGACGCGCGTTCGCGGCGCACGTAGGTGCGGAACGACATGGTGGCCTCGTGGGTGCCCGGCGGCGGCGACGCCTCCCACGGTCGCAACCACTCCCGATTGCGTTCACGCAAGGACAACCACTCGCGCTCGTCGCCCGGCCGGAGCAGCCTGAGTCGCACCCCATCGCGCTCCAGGCGAGGCGCGACCGGTCTCATCGCTGCCACCACAGGATGGGGAGTGCGTCACCCTTCTTCACCTCAGTGGTGTCCTCCGCGACAAGCGCCACACCGTCGGCGGCCGCGATGTCGCGCAACAGCGGGCGCGCCGGGTCCCCCACCGGTTCCACGCGATCCCTGGTGCCCTCCCCGCGGCGCACCGGCACCACCTGAGCGAAGCCGAAGGGAGCCTGCCATCCCTGCTGGACCGTGGCCGTCGGCCGCACCACGCCAAGCCCCCGCATGCGCATGATGGCGTCGATGCCGTAGCCGGCGAACGCGGCGGCGACGTCGACCGGATCTCCTGGCAGGGCCAGGAGCGCGACGGGCGCCGTGTCCCTGGAATCGACCGTGCCGAGTCCCTGCCGATCGCCCGGCATCAGCCTCACGCGGCGAAGTTCTCCGCCATAGGCGCGGGTCAGCACGGGTCCCACCACGTCGTGCCAATCGTCGGAAACGCCTCCGAGGGTGATGACAAGGTCCGCCTGAAGAGCCGCATCGTCAATGGCCTGGCGCAGCAACGGGCCGTCGTCCGGCACGGCGAGCGTGCGCACCACACGCGCCCCTGCGGATGTGAGCATCGCCGCGAGCAGCGGGCCCGAGGCGTCCACGGTGGGCTCGGGCGGAGCGAGCGAAGGGTGCACGGCTGCAATGTGGCCCCGAAGTTCGGAGCCCACGGCCACCACCGCCACCCGCGGCGCGGGACGGACCCTCACCGTGGCGTACCCGCAGGCCGCCATCGACGCGACGTGACCCGCGCCGAGCCGGGTTCCGGCCGCCACGACCACGTCTCCAACCCCCCAATGGCCGCCCTCGTCGACCACTCCCTCGCCGACTGCGACCTCCGCATCAAGAAACAGCGACACTGCGGCCGTCGTAGGGCGGGCCACGACGGCATCGGCTCCATGCGGGAGCGCGCCTCCACGCGCAATCCTGGCGGCGGTGAAGGGCATGAGGCGGGTAGGGCCGTTCCCAGGGAGCACGTCGTGAGTCACCGGCAGGGTCACCGGACGCATCCGCGCCCCCCGCGTGTCGGACGACCTCACGGCAAAACCATCCGTCGCGGCGATTCCCAGGGCCGGAACTGCCGTACGGGCAACCAGATCGGCAACAGCGACACACCCCAAAGCGTCGGCAAGCGTCAGATCCAAGGGAGAAAGGGGGGCGAGCAGGGCAAGAACATCGGCACGATGCTCTTCGAGGCTGCACGAGGTCACCATGGCATTGTCCTGTGCGGCGCCGACACCATGCAACCAGGGCCCACTATCGCGAACCGGCTCATCCCACGCAGTTCGCCAGGGTTTGACACAATGGGGTCATGACCCCGTTGTCCCACATTGATCCGCGCACCATGCCCCCAGCCGAAGCCAAGTCCGCCTGGCGAAGTGCGGTGCGCCGTACGCGACTCCAGCGCGGCGAGCGACGCATGAGCGAAAGCGCCGAGTCCTTCCGCGACCAGGTGCTCACGCTGCCCGAGGTGGACGGGATCCGATGTGTGTCGGTGTACGCCTCGCGCGCCCATGAGCCCGGAACGCTCCCGCTCATCCAGGCGCTTCACGACCGCGGCATCGAGGTGCTGATGCCCCGCTTGGGGGACGGCCTTGTGCGCGGCTGGGGCGTCTTCACCAGCGCCGACGATATTTCGGAAAGGGCGCCGGGCAGGCCGCCCGAACCGTCGGGAGACTTTCTGCCTTCGGACCGCCTCGCCGATGCTGATCTGATAGTGGTGCCCGCACTGGGTGTCGACACGCGAGGAACTCGCCTTGGCCAAGGAGCGGGCTGGTACGACCGGGCGCTGGCGGACACACGGCCGGGTGTGCCCATCGTCGCGCTGGTGTTTGACGACGAGTTCCACGACGCGGACGTGCGCGCTTTGCCACGCGAATGGCACGACGTACCCGTGACCATCGTGGTCACCCCGTCATCAGTGGCACGAATCCACGCGTAAAATCGTCACATGCCGACCTACTCGTATGCTTGCAGCGCGTGCGGACACCGCTTCGAGTCGATCCAGTCGATTCATCACGACGCGCTGACCACGTGTCCCGTGTGTGGGGGCGCCCTCCGTCGCGTCATCTCTGCCGCGGGTGTCACCTTCAAGGGATCCGGGTTCTATCGCACGGACTCGCGCGCGACGGCCCCCGCAGGCGCGCCCAGCGCCGCCAAGGCGAAGACCGAGGCCAAGCCCGCTACCAGTGCGGCGGCCGATCCCGCTTAATCTCATCGTCGCGGCTGGCGGAACCGCCGTCGCCCCACGCGGCGTCCTCGTCCTCCCATGCGCGGGTGGGGATGAGCGGTCGGTCCGAGCCCTTGCGAGTCGGTGCGGCTACCGGCGCGGGCTCGTCGGCGTCGGGCTTGTCGGCGTCGTCGGCGTCTGCCTCGTCCTCGTCGGCGTCTGCCTCGTCCTCGTCGGCGTCGTCGACGGGTTCGTCTTCGATGGCCTCAGCCGCGTCCTCGCTCCTCAGCGCTCGCTTCACCTGTGCGGCCGCGGCGACCGGGTCCATGAACACGTCGATCGTCCACAAAGGCACGACCCTCCAGCCGAGAACTTCGAGGTGCCGATGCTGCCAGCGCAGGCGATCGCGCACGGAGCCACGCGGCCCGGACGGCGGTTCGTCCGTGACCACGGCGACGCTGTATCCGCGGTCTCGCGTGTCACCCACCACCATGGGAATGGCTTGACCGCCCACTCCGTATCGCAAGCGAACCGCCAGGCCCTCGGCACGCAACAGGCGCGCCACATCGGCGAGCAACCAGTCGGACGGGCCGGGCGCCGACCTCTCGGAGGGCACCGGAGGCTTGTCAACGGCCTCCACCAACTCGGCCAACGCCATGACCCCGGCGGCGTTCTCGCAGTTGCTGGCCACGTGGGTCAGGTGGTGCGGCGCGAGCGCGGTGAATACTGTCACCCGGGAACCGCCGGCGACCAGTGCTTGCGCCAACGCCGCGGCGCCGTGGTCCGTGGTGAGAATGCCTAAGTCGGCGGGCAACACCCCGCGATGATCGCGGGCGTATCCAAGGCTCAGCACCACCTCATCCGCGGTCAGACCCGCGGACTCGCCGCACACGACCACCGGCACCCGTGCCGCGACCGCCTCGTCGCGTTCCAGGAGGGCGTCGGCGACCCGAGCGGCGTGCAAGTCGTTGCCCGCGACAACCACGAGGCTGCGGCGCGGCACGGTGGCCGATGCGCGCATCACCGTCTCGACCACCGCAGCCACCTCCGCCCGCGTGGACTCGACCGTGGTGCGGCCTGCGACGGGCTGCGCCACGGCGTCGACGACAGTCACGACCAGGCCGCCCTCGCCCCCGGGCTCCCCTGGCGCGGGGATGGCCGCGACAGCCCTGTCGTAGCCCACCGACGCCAACACGGACGTGACGCGGGGGTCCCTCGCCTGCGGCAGGGCGCGCAAAGCAACATCAGGAAGCAAGTGAGCAAGGTCCGCGACCGCGGACCGCGTAGCGCTGCGTGCGTCCGCGACCACCACTACCTGCGTGGCGCGCGCCAGCGCCGGAATGAGTTGCGCGGTGGCCAGCGACTCCGCCCCCAACACCACGGCCACGTCGACGCAGCGGGTGGGAGGCAGGAGGTGAGAGACCTGTTCGGCACGCGCGAGCACCACCGGCCGCAGGGCCGCGACTACAGAGCCGAAGTCGCGCCGTACGTCGCGCATGGAAACTTCGGAACCCTCCATCAGCGTCGCGAACAAGTCGCGAGCGTCGGACGGGTGGCGAACAATGGCTTGGCGGCGATGCTCCGCGACGGCGCGCATGAGAGGCCCCACCCGCAGCTCGGCAAACTGGGCGTCCAACTCGAGGTACCGATTCACGGCGGCACCGAGCGCGCCCGCTTCGATCAACTTGGGATCCTCCTCGACGATCCCGTCGAACGCCGCCGCCCACCACGAGAACTCGAGATCCACACGGATCTGTTCGGGAGAGGCGTGACGCGATTCCAAGTCCTCCAGCAGCGGCGCGAACCCGGGTGCCTCAAGATCCATCGACGCGGGCCGCGCGGGGGCCCGGTCAATGCCACCCGGGACGCCGTCAGCGAGGTCGGCGAGCGCAGCGGCAAGTTCGCCCCACTCGGTGTCGGCTGGCTCGTCGATTCCGGACGCGTCTGCCAATACGGGTGCGAGGATCGCCCACGCGCCCTCGAGGCGCGCCAGTCGGGTCGCGTACTCCGCGTAGCCATCCGGCACCACGGGCCAACCTCCCGAGGAGCAATGTGCGCGCCACATGTCCGCTTCGGCCGCAGCGGCTACCAATCGGGCATGCAATCCGGAGGTGCCGCGACCGGGCCGCAGCAGCTCTGCGGCACGCCTGGACAGCGCCCGCCGCACCCGTCGCGACATCTCGGGGTCCTCGTCCCCATCGCGGGGCGCCGTGGCGGTCACCAGGTCGGACAGCGACCGGTGATACACGGCGGGCGCGAAGTTGTCGAGCGTGACCTGCACGTCGCTGAAGAGCTTCACCTGTTCGCGCCACACGCCCAGGGTCTGTGCCTCGTCCACGCCCGCGTCGCGCGCCGCCGCCTGAGCGTCGGACCGCAGGCCCGGCATCATGCGCAGGGTCGTCGCGAGCGCCTCGTCCAATTCGGCGCCATGCTCGTTCGACGTGGCAATGCGATGCCACCACGGGACAACCTGAACGTCCGCATCACCTTCCGGGGCGTCCGGCCACTGCGCCTCGCCATGCATCCGCTCTGCGATGGCGGCGGCCACGTGACCCAAACCATGTTCCGCGACGGCGGCGGCGGCATCCGTCCCGAGGCGGATCGTGGCGCCGGGTTGCGGCTCCTGACCCGTGAGCCGCACGATGGCCTGCACCGTCTCGAACGCGCTCACACCCCACGGACGATGCGGACGGTGCAAGGCGTCGTACCGGGCCGCGGCGTCCGACCGAGCGTGCAGCAGCTCCTCGCCGAGCACACGGAGCTGAGATTCGTCGACTTCCGGGCTGTCGAGCGTGAGCGACGCGAGCAACCGCGAACGCGACTCGGCGTTCCACGCGGGAACCACTCCCGTGAGGGCGATGTCTCCCGCCCCGGACGATGCCAGCAGGGCGTCGACCGAAGCGAGCGCATCGTCGGAGCCGCCCACCACGAGCGCGGTGCGCCCCGACGCGGCGGCGTCGGCCGCAATCGCGGCGACCACGGCGGTGGCGTCCGATCCTGGCGGGGCATCGACGGCGACGGAACGACCGAGAGCCACCATGTCGAGCACAGCAAAGGAAGAGTCGTCGAGGTCTCCCATGCCGCGCTCAGAGAACGGATCGCGCTCGGTGGTGGACCACTGCGGCAACGGCTCCGCCAACGTGGCCCGCGCGTCTTCATCGCCCGCGATCGCGGCCACCACGTCGGAGATGCCGATGACGGGGTCGAGGTCATCGAGGTCGTCCAGGAGCCGCTGTTCGGGGTCGTCGAAGGCCCCGATCAGGAGCCGCTCGCCCACCTCCAAGTTGTCGAACAGGTGTGCCTGGTCGCGCACCTCGGCCCACAGCGGTCGCGGGTCAAACTCTTTGCCCTCAAGAGTCGCGGCTACTCGGGACGCGAGATCGGCGGGCCCGCCGCGATCGCGGAGAATCGCGGCGAAAACTGGGTTGAGGAAGGCCTCGTGCCTGAGGGTGATGACGACGTCGTCGTGGCGCGCCACATCGAGCGAGATCGGCCGCAGCAGGAGAGGCATGTCGGAGCCCTCCCACGACACGGTGCCCACCACGAGCGCGGCGGTCCACATGCCGGTGGTCGCGGCGACCGCGGCGGCTTCCTCGAGAATCAACCTCCCGCGCAGAGAGGCTGCCGCGTACTCCTCGCGGTCCTGGACGAGCGTGGAAAGCAATGTCGCGCGACCGGCGAAGAGTTGCGCAAGGCCGGACGGGTGCGCGTGCTCGAGTTCGATGATGGCGGACTGCGTCGCGGCGAGATTGCGTAGCGGTGAAATCGTCGAGCGTGAACTCAGATGCGCCCGCCACTGGCTTAGCGCGTCGGCGACAAGCCCCCGCGAGATGTAGTCCACCACGAACCCACGGTAACGATGCCGCAACCCGCCGAGCGGCTGCCACGCCGCACCCGCCGATCACGCGACAATGCGCGCCGACTTGTACAGCCGACGCGCATCGTTGGAGGAATTGTGATACTCGCCTGCCATGGACGTCAAGCTAAGGCGTCGGGGTCATCAAATCAAGCCTGACGGCGCGCCTCAAGACCTTACCGATCTGCGAACGGGGAAGGTCAGGAAGGATCACCACACCACGGGGTAGCGCATATTTTGCGAACCTTTCGCTGCACCATTCGCGCACCGCGTCCAAGCCGACGGCGTGGTGGTCTGCCTCCATCACGATGGCCGCGACAACCTTCTCTCCCAGGTCGCCACCGGGGACGCCGACCACGGCGACATCCTTCACGCCAGGCATCCGACGCAAGTGCTCCTCCACCTGAGACGGGTACACCTTGTATCCGCCGATGACGATCAGTTCCTTGATGCGGTCGACGAGCACGATGAAGCCGTCGTCGCTCATCTGCACCACATCACCGGTGCGCAGCCACCCGCCAGGCAGCAGCTGGGAAGCGGTCTCCTCTGGCAGGTTCCAATACCCAGAGAAAACTTGCGGCCCACGAATGAGCAACTCGCCGGAGGCCCCAAACGGCACCTCCGCGGTCGGGTCTTCCGGATCCACCACCCTCACCTCAGTGCTGGGGTACGGGATCCCGAGCGTGCCGGGACGCCTGGCAGGCGAGAGAGGGTTGCCGACGGCCACGGGAGACGTCTCCGTCAGGCCGTAACCCTCGATGACGAGGCCCCCCGTCAGCCGCTCCCAACGCTCGGCCGTCGCCGTGGGAAGAGCCATTGAACCCGACAGGGAGACCGCGAAGGAGGTCAGGTCGGCCCCGGACTTCTCGGCCGCATCGGCGATCCGATCGAGCATCGGAGGGACCGCAGGGAGGAACGTGCCCGGACGTCGCTTCTGCGTCTTCAGAAACTCGTCGGGGTCGAACTGTGGGAACGTCGCCACGGTGGCGCCGATGCGCACGGCATACACGAGGGACAGCATCATTCCGAACGCGTGGAAGTACGGAAGGATGCCGAAGATCACCTCGGAGCCAAGCGGCGCGCCCGTCCACGCGGTACTCTGCACGCCGTTGGCGACAATGTTGCGGTGCGTCAGCATGGCGGCCTTGGGCGTGCCGGTGGTCCCCCCCGTGTATTGGAACAGGGCGACGTCTTCGGGCTGCGCCCGCTCGACCTCAGGGTCGAGTGTCGACGCCGCGCCTTGAAGCTGATGCCACCGCTGCACTCCGGGAAAGGCCGTGGATTGCAGTGCGGCGGCCTTGCGGCGGACACTCGGCAGCGGCAGTCGCAGGGCCAGGCGCTTCACGGGCGGCAGATCTGCGGCAATGTCGACCGGGATCGCAGCGAAGGGCTCGTCTCCCGTGCGCGGTTCGAGCCGCTCGAGGGTCTTCTCCCAGGCAATCAGGATCACGGCCCCTGAGTCGGCCATCTGGTGCCGAATGCCACTCGGAGTCAGGGTGGGGTTGATACTCACCACGATCGCGCCCAGGCGTAGCACCGCGTAGAACAGCGCGGTGTGCGTGGTGCAGTTGGGAAGCGCGATTGCCACGCGGTCGCCCCTGCGGACGCCGCGATCGCGCAAGACCGCGGCCGCGACGGACGCCTGCCGCGCCAACTCCGCATACGTGGTCTCTGCGCCGAGGAAGTCGACCGCGACGCGGTCCGGCCAGGCGGCCGCGGCGCGTTCGAGAGCCACTTCGAGCGTCTCGTGGGGAACATCGACTTCGCGGGGCACCGTGGCCTGGCGAGCCGCATCCCACAGCAAGTTGAGGTCCTTCATGATGTTCCACCGATCCCGGTAACGTGCGCGTCTGCGTGGGGACAACGCCGGTGTTGTCCAGGGAGTCCGCCGCGCCCGCCCCCTGGCATGCGCTTTCACGTGAGGGGCCTCTGACCAGTCTACGCGAGACTTACGGTTGCGTAGGCAGGGACCTGGGGTCTCAAGGTCTCGCACAAGGATTCCGGCGTGGCGGACGCAGTCGCCCGCACCCCACGCGCGGGTATGGGTGCTGGCGAAGTCATCGTCGTCGGACACTCGGCAGGTGCCCAACTCGCCGCTGTCGTCGCGTTGACGCCGGGATCCTTCACCTCCGGCTGCGCGGATCCTCCGGTCGCTACCGACCGTTTCGTCGGGCTGGCCGGACCGTATGACGTGACGCAGGTGGGAGGCATGACCCATCGCCGCGCGGGCAACAAGCAACGCCCCGACCACCTGTGGGGGCGTTCGTCTTGAGCATCGTTGGCTCCCGTGTTCAAGACGTCCGGGACTCGCGCAACGTGTCTGCAGCGAGGACGGCGAGGTCGTGCGGGGCACCGGCAGCGTCCGGAACCCGGACGAACCTGCGTGCGGCGAGTAAGACTCCGCGTGCGGCGCCCTCCCGGATAGACTCCGGCAGCGTCTCGATGTCCTTCGTTTTGGCCGCGCCCACAGTGCGCCGGGCCAACTCTGCCGCCGCGAACAATCGGCTCTCCTCGTTCCAGTCGGCGAGTAAGTGCTCCAGGAACGGCCCGCGCCACACCCGAGGATCACGCCGGTCCGACCAGCGGGCGCGGAACTCCTCCTCGAACCCGTCCCACGTCTGCTGAATCATCCCGAGCGCCCACTCGGCGCGGGGCTCGTCACCGAGGGCGAACGCGCGCGCGGCCGCAATCACGTAATTGGCCCACAGGCAGCCGATGTCGTAAGCCACGGGCCCGTAGAACGCGAACTCGGAGTCGAAGGCCTTGACGCTGTCGCACGCAGTGCTGCCTTCGGGGCTTCGCACCATGACTGAGCCGGTGTGGAGATCCCCGTGGATGAGCGCCTCGCCCTTGGTCATGAATAGCCACTTGGCGCGACCCATCGCGGTCACGAAATCCTCGTCTGCCGCGAGGTCGGCGGCATCCTTCTTGTTTTGCTCAATCACGCTGTTGCGCCCGGCGTCCACGCTCGGCTCGGAGAAGACAAGGTCCTCGGTGATAAGGCACAATTCCGGGTTGACAGCCGCGGCCACCGCCTTAGCAAGTTCCTTGCGCTCAAGCGCCAGCGCCGAGGTGCCGAACGCGACCGCCCCCACGTACCTGCCCATCGCCGCTGCTGCGCCGTCGTGGATGAGGCCTTCGTTCAGAGCACCCCGCCACACCGAGTGGTCGCTGAGATCCTCCATTGCGATGATGAAGCGTTCGGGGTCGTAGTCGAAAACCTCCACCACATGCTCAGGTAGCAATGCGTGATGCGCGCGCAGTGAGTCGACCTCAAAGCGCGCACGCTCGGGCGTCATCGGCCAGCCCTCACCGGTCATGCGAACGTACGGCAGAGCCTGTTTCAGCACAAGGCCTCGACCCGTGGCGTCACCTAATAGGAACACCAAGTTCAGGTTCCCATCACCGATCTCGCTCACAGACACCAGGGCGTCTGGGTCGATTCGTTGCGCGAGTCGCGGTACGGAACGCACGTAGTCGGCGACCGTGTCGACAGTCAGAAACTCGTAGTCGGCAGTCATGAAAACACCCCTTACGTGCCCGGCTCAGGTGGCCGGTGAGTAGCGAACCTTGCGGCGAGAAATCGTGAAGGAGAAGAGCAGCGCGACAATCAATACCAGGCCCTTCGCAGTGTCCTGGTGATAGTATTGGAAGCCCTTCATCGTGAGACCCGTCAGGACGATTCCGATCAGCAACGCCCCCAGGAACGTGCCCCAGGCGTTCGGCTTGGCGAGGCCGAGAACCGAGGTTCCCACCAGGGCGACTGCGACCGCCTCAAGCAGGCTAGATGCCCCTGCGTTGACGTCGCCCTGACCGATACGCGAGACGAGGATCAGGCCCGCGATCGACGCGAACAGGCCCGAGATCACGTAGGCCAGGCCGTGGTAAATGCCGACGCGCACGCCGGACAGCCGTGCCGCCTCCGGGTTTGCACCGATCGCATACATGAGCCGACCCCACGTGGTGCGGCTCAGGAAGAACCAGGACGCGACCACGAGGACCAGCATGATGACCACCGGCAGAGGGACAGGGCCAAGGAACCCGCGGTCGATCTTGAGGAACTCCGGGGTGAAGCTACCTGGAGCCACAGAACCATCACGCAACACCATGCCGCTCGAAACCGACTGGCCGCTGACAGGGATGAGCTTGGCTCCCATGATCACGAACATCATGCCCAAAGTGGCCAGGAGGTCTGGAATCTTGGCGACCACGATCAGGAACGCATTCATCAGACCGACGGCGACGCCTCCGATCAGCGCGACCACCACCGCCGTCGTGCCAGTGAGGTTGTAAAACACCATCGTCATCGCGGCAAGTTGGACGGTGAGGCCTGCCGTGGCGCCGATCGACAGGTCGAGACCGCCGACCACCATGGTGAAGGTCACCCCGAGCCCGAGGATCGCTGTGACCGAGGCGAACTTCAGCAGGAGGAACAGCGACGGCGATGTCGCGAACGCTGGCTCGGTGAGTGAGAAGTACAGGAACAGGATCACGGTGATCGCGATGAAGCCGTACTTGACGACCGCGTCCTGGATGCGGGCCCTGATACCTAGGGCGCTGGGTGTTTCAGGCACTTAGTTTACCTCCGACATGCTTGTCACGATCGCGTCATTGTCGATCGCTGTGGTGTACGAATCGAGGCGAATCTCGCCCTCGACCAAGACGATGATCCTGTCGGCGATCTCGCGGATCTCCTCGACGTCGCTGGTAAAGACGACGACGCAGGCCCCGTCGCCGGCCTGGTTGCGGGCCCGCCGGGCGATGTCCCCACGAGCACCGATGTCGACTCCCCTGAACGGCTCGTCGAGAAGCAACACGCGCGGCCCTGACTGCATCCACCGCCCCACGACGACCTTCTGCTGGTTGCCGCCGGACAGCGCATCCACGACCTGGTCGGGGCCTGTGGACACGACACCGAACTCGCTGAGGAGCATGTCTCCGGAGGCGCGCTCACGCTTGAAGTTCAGGATCCCCGAGCGGCTTACGCCGCTAAGAAACGGCAATGACTTTGTCCAGGCGATTGACCAGCCCGGCAGCATCGCTCCGGCTGTCCTGTCCTCGGGGACCATGTAGATCCGCCGTCGGACGGCTTCCTTCGTGTGGTGAGGGGTGAAGGCCTCTCCGTCGAGGCTCATGCTGCCTTGCCGCCAGTGCTCCGCCCCAAAGATGCCACGGGCAAGTTCCGACTTTCCTGCACCGATGAGCCCAATGATGCCGGTGACCTCTCCGTAGCGCAGGTCGAGGTCAATCGGCTCGGAGCGGCGCAGCAGCTGGACGTTCTCAAGGTGGAGGGCTACCTGGGTGCCGCGTTGCTCGACAAGATGGCTGACCTCGTCCAGGGTCGATTCACCCAGCATCGACCGCACCGCCTCGGGCATGTCGAACGGTGCCTGCTGTCGACTCTGCACCTGGCCGTCACGGAGCACCACGAGGTCGTGGGCTATCTCGTGTACCTCGCTCAGGCGGTGGGTCACGTAAAGGATCGCCACGCCTTCTGAGCAGAGCCGTCGCACCAGTGCGAACAACCGCTCGACCTCGGTCGTGGACAGCGTGGAAGTGGGCTCGTCGAGCACGAGCACCTTGGGTCGTTGGCTCAGGGCGCGGGCCAGCAGGAGCATCTGACTATCCGCGTTTCCCAACTCGAAGACGTCTTTGGTGAGCACGGCGTCCGACCATCCGAGGTCGAGCGTCGCAGCGATCTCCCTGGCGCGCGGGAGCAGGCGCTTGAGCGAGCGGACCGGGGCGATCTCCCCGCGCACGATCTCCTCGAACACCAAATTCTCCGCGACCGTCAGGCCGGGGACAATCGTCTCGTCGATGCGCTGGTGCACCGTCTGGATCCCTTGTCGCGCCGCCGCCAGCGGGGTATCCATGACGACTGGTAGCCCGCCGATCCGGATGAGACCGCCGTGGTCGGCGTACACGCCGGACAGAATCTTGATGAGAGTGGACTTCCCTGCGCCGTTTGCTCCCAACAGCGCGGTCACTCGGCCGGGTCGCAACTGCAGGGTGACGCCCTTGAGCACCTGGTTGGAGCCGAACGACATCGTGATGTCGTCGAGCTCCAGTATGGGCTCAGAATCGTTGGCTCCCGAGGCGACGACTTCCTTCTCCTCAGGGGAGTCCATGTGCTGCAATTCCCTCACTCCTCACACGTAGTTCCGGGGTCGGGGTGGTGGCGAGACCCTCGCCACCACCCCGGACGTCGTCCTATGGGCCGTGCCGTCAGAACGTGACGGCGGGGATCCAGTCGGCAGACATGATGTCGGCAATGTTGAGCGCAGGTTCTGCGGCCCTCAAGTCGACCATGTTCTTGATGTTCTTGCTCCGCAGGAAGTCCTGAGTGATCAGGATCGGCGGGAACTCGGCCTTGGTGCCCTTCGTGATCTCACCAGCCATGTTCAGCGCGAGCGTCCGCATCACTGCGGCGCCGATCGCGTTGGGGTCGGTCGCTCCGGTAGCCATCCAAGGGCTGCCATCCGCTGTCATGAGTTCGATGTCAGCCGTGGAGATGTCGGCACCATAGACCTTGACCTTGCCCTTGAGCTCGGTGCTCTGCTCGAGCGCCGATAGCGTGCCCTTGGTGAGCTCGTCGTAGGGCGCGTAGACAGCGATGACGTCGGGGTTGGCCCGGAGTGCGTTGTTGACCATCGCCGCAGTGTCGGTCGCCGTCGAGTTCGTGTAGGTGCCAGTGAAGAACAACTGGTTCCAGTCATTCTTCTCCACATACTCGTTCCACACGACGTCACGGCGGTCAAGCGGGGCGATGCCGAGGACGTTCACATAACCCACATCCTGTCCCGTGCCGATGTCGGCGGCCATCTGGTCGAGAACGAGGCTTGCCATCACCGCGTCCGACTGCTGGGTCTGGACGGCGTCGGGTGCGCACGCCTGGATCTCGACGTCGTAGATGACGACGCTGATGCCCTGCTCGATCGCCTTGTTCACACCCGGGCACAGCGTGTCCGGGAATCCGTGCCTGACGATGATCCCTGTGACGCCCGATGCGATGGCCTGGTCGAGCTGGGTGGCCTGGGTGGCGTTGTCGCCCTGGGCGTCGTACACCGACAGGTCGATGCCGAGGGCTTCGGCCTGCAACTTGGTGCCGTTGAGGTACTGCTGGAAGTAGTCACCGCCACCGCTGTTCTGAACGATCGCAACCTTCACGCCTGGCTGGTCGAAGGGTGCCGGCGCGGCCGCCGCAGGGGCGGCGCTCGTGACCGGCTGGTCCGCCGGGGTGGTGGAGGCCGTCTCGGTCCCGCCCTGACTGCATCCGGCCAAGAGCAGCACGGACAAGCCCGCGATCCCTGCGGCCAGTTTCTTTGGATTCCTCATGGTGTTTCTCACGGTATTCCTCTCGATAGTGCAGCCGTCATTGGCTGCGCGATCCCTCTCGGCGCGCAATGGACGCGAGCAGTTCGGGATCAGGGTGTGCTGCGGGTTCGACAACGCCACGTTCGGTGACGATGGCTGTGATGAGGTCGTGCGGTGTCACGTCGAAGGCGGGGTTGAACCCCATGACGCCCTCCGGCGCACTTCGGCGCCCGTTGAAGTTGACAACCTCGTCGGAGGGCCGCTCTTCAATCACGATGTCCTCGCCACGTTTGGTGGAGAGGTCCACGGTGGAGGAGGGCGCTGCGACAATGAACGGGATGCCCGCACGTGCGCAGGCCAGCGCGAGCGCCACCGAACCGATCTTGTTCGCCGCGTCACCGTTGGCCGTAATCCGGTCGGCGCCGATAATTGCGACATCGACCAATCCCCTGAGAATGGTGCTCGATGCGGCGCCGTCCGCCTGCACGACGTGGGCAATGCCGTCTTGCTGGAGTTCCCAACTGGTAAGCCGGGCTCCTTGCAGCAACGGCCTGGTCTCGTCGGCGTAGACAAGCCCGAGATTCCCACGGTCGTGAAGTTCGTGAATGATGCCGTACGCGGTTCCCCACGCTGTCGTGGCGAGCGCCCCTGTGTTGCAGTGGGTGATCACGCGTACGTGGTCAAGGCCGGTCCGCTTCAGGATCCAATCCGCCCCGACGCGAGACAGCGTGCGGTTGGCTTCGGTGTCTTCGGCCACGAGCTCGTGCGCGAGTCGCAGCACCTCGCTCACACCATGAGGCATGGCGCCCCGCACTTGGTCCACTCCCCACGCGAGGTTGATCGCTGTGGGTCTTGCGTCGCGAATCCGCTGGACCTCTGATTGAAGGCGAGCGTCGTGCCATCCTTCGCGCACGGCCTGGTTCATGGCGATGGCCACGCCGAGAGCCCCCGCCGCGCCGAGTGCAGGTGCCCCGCGTACGGAAAGCTCATTGATGGCCCGCACGAGGTCGTCAACCGACCGAACATCTAGGTACCGCTCTTCGTGCGGTAACGCCGTCTGGTCGATCAACCGGAGTGTCGGCTGATCGATGTCGCGCCATTCGATCGCGAGAACCATTCCATACCCTTCGAACCACGTTGTCCGACAACTTGGTGGTAACTGTAAGTCGATGGATGCCGATTGTCAACGAATCGCTACCAAGTTGTTACATTCCGAAAAGGCGCTCGGTATAGTGGGCGCCAGCGAGCCCCGCTGGAGGGCGCGGCTGAAGGGGCAGGGTGGGGAGGCGGACATGGCACGCAAGGGAACACTCGTGTCGCAGATCTCGAAAGACCTTCGAAGCCAGCTGGCGGCGGGTGAGTACACTCCGGGTTCGCGCCTGCCTACGGAAAGCGAACTCGGCAGCACCTTCGGTGTCTCTCGGCCCACGATCCGCGCCGCGTTGCGTGAACTCGAAGCGCTAGGTCTAGTACGCACCCAGCACGGCGTGGGGACGTTTGTCGTGGACAAGCCTGCGGTGCGCGCCGGCCTTGAGCGGATGGAGTCGATCACCGACTCGATCCGCGCCACGGGACGCGAGCCGGGGATGGTGTACGCGAGCCGCCTCTTTAGGACCGTATTGCCTGATGAAGCGGCGAGAATGGGCGTTCCCGGCGATACCGAGGTGCTCGAACTCAGGCGCACGATACTGGCCGACGGTGAGGTCATGGCGTACTCCTACGACCTCATGCCAAAGGCAATCCTGCCGCCGGACTTCGACCTCGAGGAACTTGAGGGTTCGATCTTCGAATTCCTGCGCACCCGCCTTTCGATCCTCCCGGACCGCGGCGTGGCAGAGGTTCACGCGGTGGCGTCCAACCACGTCGGCTGGGGCACCGAAACCTCCGCCCACAACTTGTTTGTCCTGCTCAATCAGCTCCACTACGCGTCCGACGGGCGCCTCGTGTTGTATTCGCGCACCTACTTCATTGAGGGTCGCTACTCCTTCGAGATCATGCGACGCAACTGACTCCTCCCCGCGGCACCACACACAAGACGATCCTCCCGTCGGCTCGGCATGAACACTCAACTCTTGCTTGACAACTTCCGACTCCCTGCTAGGTTGTAAGACAACTATCCGGAGAACGTAAGGAAGTGTGCGCATCGTGGAAGATCGCGAGAACGACGGCGTGGTCGACTCGCTGGAACAGCTCGTCGAGGTGTCCCGCGTACTGGGAAGCGACCCTCGGCTCGTGCTCCACGGTGGGGGCAACACCTCAGTCAAGACCACACGGCGTGACGTCACAGGATCGGAGATTCCGGTCCTATGGGTCAAGGGCAGCGGTCATGACCTCGCCACGATCGGCGCGGAAGGATTCGCCGCGCTCCGACTCGAGCGGCTCCGAGACCTGCTCCCGCCCACCCGGATTGGCGATATCGCGCTGCTCAACGAGTTGCGCTGTGCCCGTCTGGATGCCGACGCTCCCGACCCGTCCGTCGAGACCCTGGTCCACGCCCTCGTGCCGCATACCGCAGTCCTGCACTCCCATGCCGATGCGATCCTCTCGCTCACCAACACTGAGGACGGAGAGAAGCGAGTCCGCGAGGTCTATGGCGACAGCGTCGTGGTGGTGCATTACGCCATGCCGGGCCCTGACCTCGCCGCCGCCTGCGCCCTGGCCTGGGAAGCAGAGAGCCACCCGGGCACGGTCGGCCTGGTGGTTCTCCAGCACGGCGTCTTTGCCCTCGGCGACTCCCCCCGAGAGGCACTCGCGCACCATGACTGGCTCATCGCCGCAGCCGAGGTCTATCTGGATGAGCACGCGTCGACGATGGCCGATACGGCTCTGATGCCGCTACCCGACGTCGACCCCGTGGAACTCGCCACCTTCCGTGCTGAACTCAGTGCCCTAGCCGGGAAACCGGTCACTGTCCGGCGCAGCACCGACGACGAAGTCGCGCGCTTTGTCCGGGACCCGGAGATGCTCGCTGCGACAAGTCATGGTCCGCTGACCCCCGACCACGTCATCTGGACCAAGCGGACCCCGCTCGTCGGTACAGACCTCTCCAACTACGCGACGGGCTATCGGACCTACTTCGCAGACCATGAGCATCAGCGCGAAGTCCCGCTCACCATGCTCGACCCCGCTCCACGCGTCGTCCTGGACGAGCGGCTGGGAATGCTCACTGTGGGCCGCAACGCTCGTGAGGCAGGCGTTGCCGAGGACATCTACCGGCACACCATGACGGGAATCGCGACGTCCGAAAACCTCGGCGGTTACCGCCCGGCCACCGCCGGTCACGTGTTCGACCTCGAGTATTGGGAGTTGCAGCAACTGAAGCTCGCGCGCCGCGACACACACCTCCCCCTCGCCGGTCAGGTCGCTCTCGTCACCGGGGCCGCGTCAGGCATCGGGAAGGCTTGCGCACATGCGCTACTCGAGGCAGGTGCATCCGTCGTGGGATGGGATCTCGCTGGCGGAATAGTGGAAGCGTTCGACTCTTCTGAGTGGCTCGGACTGCAGGTCGACGTGACCGACGATGACGCAATGCAGCACGCCTTGAGGACCGGCGTCGAGCGCTTTGGCGGCCTGGACATCCTCGTCGTCGCTGCGGGGATCTTCCCCACAAGCCAGCCGCTCGGCGAGATGCCGATGGCGACCTGGCGAAAAACGATGGCGGTCAACCTCGATGCGGTCGCCGCGCTGTACGGGCACGCGTACCCGCTCTTGCGCCTCGCGCCGACCCATGGACGAGTCGTCGTCGTGGCCTCCAAGAACGTCCATGCACCGGGCCCCGGCGCGGCCGCATACTCGGCCTCCAAGGCAGCACTCACGCAACTCTCGCGGGTCGCCGCGCTCGAGTGGGCGCCGGAGGGTATTCGCGTCAACATGGTCCACCCCGATGCGGTCTTCGACACCGGACTGTGGACTCCGGAACTACTCGCCGCTCGCGCCGAAAAGTACGGCATGTCCATCGCCGACTACAAGCGCCGCAACCTGCTGCGCACCGAGGTCACCAGTGCCGCGGTGGGGCGCCTCGTCCTCGCCATGGCCGACGAGACGTTCGCGTGCACCACCGGGGCCCAAGTCCCCATTGACGGCGGCAACGAGCGCGTCATCTGACCGAAGGAACGCACATGCAAAAAGCATCTCTGAACAACCCCGAGTACCGGAACGGCACCTGGGGACCGGCATACCTGATCCAAGGCCCCAGCAGCGACATGGGCGTACTGCTGCTCAACCCCGGGGACTCCATGCCCAACCACCTGCACTGGCACTGCGATGAGTCGTTCGTTGTGCTCGAGGGCACCTGCACGCTGTGGATGGACGGCGTCGAGCGCCACACCATGACGGTCAATGAAGTCTTCCGGGCGAACCCGGGCGAAATGCACTACCTCGTCAACGACAGCGACAGCCCGTTCCGGTGCCTGTTCATCAAGTCGCCGACAAGTCCCGGCGACACCATCACCATTCCTTGGGTGCCGGGCGAGCCGGTCCCCACTCATACCGCCGAATCGGCCTAGTGGCCGCGAAAGAAATGGAGCATCACCATGGCTGATCTTGACGGCAACGTCGACGCCAAGGACTACGGGCTTGACAGGCCCCAACAAAATTCTGGCTCTCACATCAAGGGCGCTGGCCAGCTCGACTTTGGCATGCAGCACCGCTTATCTCGCGTGTTCGCACCCGATGGCCGTACCGTCATGCTGGCCTTCGACCATGGGTACTTCCAGGGCCCCACGTCGGGCCTTGAGCGAGTGGACCTGAACATCGTCCCCCTCGCCCCGTATGTAGACGCTCTGATGGCGACCCGCGGGATCTTCCGCACCGTCGTGCCAGCAGCAGCGGACAACGCGCTCGTGCTACGGGCGTCGGGCGGCCCGTCCATCCTGAAGGAGCTCTCCGACGAGCGGCTTGCGATGGACATCGAGGACGCCGTGCGCATCGACGCTGCGGCCGCGGCCGTTCAGGTATTCATCGGAGGCGAGCACGAGACCCAGTCGATCGCCAACCTGACGACGCTAGTCGACGGTGGCCTGCGCTACGGCATCCCGGTGATGGGTGTCACCGCGGTGGGCAAGGACATGGCCCGCACGTCACGGTACTTCGGCCTCGCCACACGGATCATCGCTGAGATGGGGGCGCAGATAGTCAAGACGTACTTCGTCGAGGAAGGCTTCGAGCAGGTGACGTCCGCCTGTCCGGTCCCGATCATCATGGCCGGAGGCAAGAAGCTCCCTGTTCTCGACGCCCTCACGATGGCCTACAAGGCTGTGGATCAGGGCGCCGCGGGCGTGGACATGGGGCGCAACATCTTCCAGCGTCAGGTCCCGGTCGCAATGGTCCAGGCAGTTCGCGCTGTGGTGCACGACGACGCCAAGCCCGAGGCCGCCGCCGAGCTCTACCGCGACCTGTCCGGTGGAGCGCAAGACTGAGATGACAACCGAAAACGGCCACCGCCCGCGACCGGCGGACACGGAAGCCTCCCTTCGCGAGCAGATGTGTGACATCGGGCGCAGCATGTGGACCAAGGGGATGGTGGCCGCGAACGACGGCAACATTTCCGCACTGCTGCCCGATGGCACGATTCTCTGCACCCCGACCGGAGTGAGCAAGGGGTTCATGACCCCCGCGATGCTGCCCGTCGTCGACATCGACGGCGGGATCGTCTCGCTCGGGAAGGGGGACCGACCGCCATCATCCGAGGTACGCATGCACCTGCGTGCTTACCAGACCTCTGACCTGATCGGCGCGGTTGTTCACGCTCACTCGCCCTACGCCACGGCCTTCGCGATCAAGGGTGAGGCGCTCGTGGGCAAGCTAATGCCGGAGAGCATCGTCGCGATGCCGGAGATCCCGCTGGCGCCGTACGCGACGCCATCCACCGACGAGGTTCCCGACTCGATCGAACCATTCGTGCGAAGCCACCCGGGTTGCCTGCTGGAGCATCATGGCGCTATCACCTGGGCTGGTGACCTCATGACTGCATACATGGCAATGGAACGTCTTGAGTACTCCGCGCTCATGACGTACTTGGTGCGGCAGATCGACGGCGAGCG
Source organism: Demequina sp. (assembly GCF_016278765.1). Classification (GTDB taxonomy): domain Bacteria; phylum Actinomycetota; class Actinomycetes; order Actinomycetales; family Demequinaceae; genus Demequina. Next base: position 22,408 of record NZ_JADQBE010000081.1, read on the forward strand.
TCAGTTGAGTCCCGAGCGAATCGCGGCATTGCAGCGCCAGTTCGGGATTATCGCGCGCTGAGGAGTCCTACCGACGGGAGCGTGCGAGGCTCCCCCGGTCGGGCGCGAAGGCCCTCCCCGCCGCGCCACAGGAAGAATCTCGTGAAGAAGATCACTACCAACCCACAACGGTTCGTCGACGAGAAGCTCGACGGGCTACTGCTGGCGCACCCCGACCAGTTGCGAACTGCGTACGCGGAGCACCGGGCCATCGTCCGCGCCGCTTCCCCGATGCGCGAAGGTTGAGCCGTGCGCTCATCGCGCACACCCCGTTCGGTAACGCTGGAACGGGTCCGCTGCCCGGCGCGGTGTCTTGCGGACTCCCTGTGGGTGAATCGTGAACGGGCGCGCAAAAAGCGTCGACGGGGGAAGGTGGAAACACCGACTAGAGCGGGTACTTCGCAGTGCGCCTGGGCAGATTCAAACTGCCGACACCCGCTTTAGGAGAGCGGCCAATCGACTACCGACAACTATCAGTCACTACCGATTGATCACGACTGCCGCGCAAGGTCGCCCCTCAACGGTACGGCTAGCTGCGGCAACCCACGGACGTTTGCGGAAGTCTCGTGGATGAAATGTGGATGAATGGAAACGCCCTGCCGGCCAGACAGCCAGCAATGCGGATTTGGTGCGACCTGCCACCGCAGAGGCGGCAGGCTAGGCAGTGGCCGTTTGGCTGGCTACAGGAGAGCGCGGCTTGCTCGAACTGTGGCAAAGACGTCTGAAAGTGACGGGGCGGCACCATGCACCAGTTCCAACGCTGCGGTGTACCCGCGCTGGATGACCGAATGCGCCTCGTGTTGGTCATCAAATGCCGGACTGTCGGCGAACCCGCCATCGGGTCGTGGTGTCCACTTCCAGCCAGCCGCCTCGCTGCGACGATCAATGTCGTCGACCAGAAATGCGACGCCGTCAGTGCCGAGCGCGCTGAGAGCATCTCGGACATGCTCGGACTTGAGCAGTTGCCCGATGTCGTAGAAGTGTCTCCCATACTGGGCGATCGTCTCTTGGTTGTTGTTGGTCACTGCGGCATGAACTGCCGCTAACTTTTCAAGCAGAGTGCGCTCGGGAGCAAGCGCCGTGACCGGGAAGGAAGCGAACTCCTCCCAAACACCCTCATCGTCGCCGTAAGCCTCCTCGGCGTAGATCGCCACCGTGGAGCGAAATTGATGCTCGCTCGCTGGGATATCGCCACCGCGACTTCCGAGTTCAAGGACGACGCCTTCCTTGATCGCGCTCGACCCGAAAGAGGTCCGGTACTGGTAGGTCGTGGTGCGATGGACCCCGGTGCTCGAAGGCCCCGTTTGGCTTGTTACGCCAAGCCACGAGCGCACGTCGGCATCGATCGACTTGAATACTGCGTGGCGCGCAGCGTCGTTTGGACCCTCCGGGAAGACGACCAGCAAATCGACGTCTTCGGAGAACCGATCAATGAGCCCAAAGACCCTGCTGAGGCTCGTCCCGCCTTTGAAGACAACCCGGGCGGCATCAGTGGCCCCGTTGATCGTGCGTTCAACCGCAGCAGCCCTGAGCACTTCGGTGACCCAGAAGTCTTTTTCAACGTAGGCCGGGTCCAGCCCACGAGCGCGTGCAGTTTGGGCGACAAGCGCATTGAGGCTATCGGGGTCTTCGCGAAGTCGGGGGCTCATGCGGCGCTTGCGACGACAGGAGTCAACTCGTTGAGGTTCGCGAGAAGTCGGTCAATGTTCGAACCAGTCGCAAGGTCATACTCATCGTGCCCCGCGAGCCTGAGGCGGTCGACCCGGATGGCGCGGGTAACGATCGCATCGCGAACCGCCGCGACCAGGGCGCCCCACCCCGCTTCGACATATACGTCAGGTTCACGCATCAATTCCAGCAGAGCAATCTCCTTGGCGTTGAGATCAGCGCGAGCCAAGTTGCTTCGCACTGTCTGCTTCACGCCCCCAAGACCCTCAACTCTCTTCAGGGTCGCGACGTGGACACTGGCTGGCACCTGAGTCGTCACTCCCCATTCACGGGCCGCCGAGAATCCGGCCAAACCAACACCGACGCTACCCATCACGACGTTGACGACATCAGCGGTAGAGGGGTGCGTCATTCCGTAGCGGGTCGCCTTGCCGCGGTAGTACAGACCGCGTCGCACTTTGAGGAGGTCGCCGCTCTCAACCGCGCGGGACACAGCCTTCCTGCGAGCCGTATCCGCGCCGGGAAGATCACTCAGACGCACGAAGGACTTCACCGGGAGTGCGCGAATCGCTGCGGCAGGCGTCGTCGAGTTCTTGATCGACGCGTTCGACTTCGAAGGCCTAGTCATCGTCTTCGTCATGATTGTGATCTCGCTCCTCCTCGTCTTCATCGTCCTGATCATCTTGTTCGTGTCACAAAAGTCTAGGGAGAATGTGACATTTTTGCAAGGGAGAGTAACGCCAAGTTCTCCGCACTGGCCTTCGAATAGCCACACGCCACCACCGCACTTTGGCTACACGTCGGCGGTGTCTCACGCCCGCTCGGCGGCGTTCCTGGGAGGCAGACCCACCGAGCGGTACTCCCCTAGCGTGGCGCGGTTTGTGGCCGGGCGCAAGACGAAGCCACCTACCCCGGACCGATGCGCCGTGCTCAGCAATCCTGGAGGGCGATCTGCGCATCGCCAAACGGGAGGGCCGTTCGGTGGTGGCACTGTTCGTGGACCTGGACAACTTCAACGTCGTCAACGACTCGTTGGGTCACGTGGCCGGCGACGAGGTGTTGGTCATGGTGGCGGGCCGGATCGTTGCCGCTGTGCGCCCGGGGGACCGTGTTGGACGTTTTGGGGGGAACGGGTTCGTCATCCTGATCCAGAACGCCCACAACGCACTGGCGGTGGAACGCTACGCCGACCGGGTGTCTGCCGCGATCGGCGTCGATCTGCAGGTGCGAGGCCACCGGATTGTGCCGACGGCGTCCATCGGTATTGCCACCTCGACCTCGATGTCGACGCCCGAGAGCCTGCTAGGCGACGCCGACGCCGCACTGTCCCAGGCCAAAACCAACGGGCGGGCGCGCTGGCGGATCTTCGACGCGGCGATGCACGCCCAGGCTCTTGTGCGTCTTACCGTCGAGGACCAGTTACGTGAGGCGATCATCGCCAGTCAGTTCGTGGTGTATTACCAACCCATCGTGGCCCTGGCCGACGCCCGCGTGGTCGCACACGAGCCACTCGTACGTTGGGCTCACCCCACCCGCGGCCTGCTCAGCCCCGGTGAGTTCCTTGACGTGGCCGAGGACACCGGGCTGATCGTCGCCATCGGCGCCCAAGTCCTGGACCAGGTCTGCGCGATGCTCGCAGAACATCCGGACCTCCCCGGTCCGATCAGCGTCAACGTCTCGGCTGTCCAACTGGCTGCACCGGGCTGGCTCACCAGTGTGCGGGACACTCTGGCGACCCATGGGGTCGACCCCTTCCGGATCGTGATCGAGGTCACCGAGACCGCCGTCCTGAGCCTGATGGACTCCGCCCGAACCGCACTGACGTCCTTGCACGAACTCGGCATCGGCATCCATCTGGACGACTTCGGCACCGGATACTCGTCCATCTCGGTGCTGCGGGACCTGCCGGTGACCGGCGTCAAACTCGACCTGCGCTTCGTCCACGACCTCACCGAAAGCGACAGCCAGGCCAACGCCCTCGCCCAGGGCGTGAGCGGTCTGGTCAAGGGCAGACACCTGACCGGCATCGCCGAAGGCATCGAAACCCAGATGCAAGCCAACATCCTGCGCGACCAGGGATGGGAACACGGACAGGGCTACTACTTCGGCAAACCAGCCACCACACCCCTCACCCACTGATTCTGGATCCAGCAGGCCTGGACCGGGTGGTCGCGTTCCCGAGCAAGACGGCACGGTGCGTGGCATATGCCCGATACGTTCAGTCGCCGCAAGCACCCCAACGCACTAACGATTCCGTGTCAGGGATGTCAATGGCCTTTGAGAACTGCCCAAGCCACCCATGGGCAGTTTCGCATGGCCGCTAACAGGCGTCCGCGTCAGTTCCGCATCGTGCGGGTTGGTTGAGCCAGTTCAACCCGCCAGCAGATGCCCCACTCTGGGACCAGCGGGCTCACCTCAGACCGCGTAAGAAGTGGCCCGGCTTGGCAACCAATCAGGCGTTTTCGACCGCCTGGATACTATGCAAAAGAGACACCCCAACACCCACCTGAGGAGCACCGATGTACCGTCAGAAGCACACCACCGTCACCATGACCGAGAAGCACCAACTGGCGCTGACGGCACTGGTGAACAACGTCACCCATGGACGCCGACGACCTTCCACCACGCTCGACCACTACTCAGACCTCTTCGAGAACGACTTGGATGAACTCGGCAACGCGCTTGGAGCGATGCGTTCTAGGTTGAATGTGGATGATTCGTGGATGACTCCACCCGACGCGCACTAAGGGATGCGCGAGACATACCTATTACCAGGTACTTCGTAGTGCGCCTGGGCAGATTCGAACTGCCGACACCCGCTTTAGGAGAGCGGTGCTCTATCCCCTGAGCTACAGGCGCCGGGGGCTCTTAGGTTACCGGTTCCGCGAGCGCTCATGGATTACGTCCAGCGTCGCGGCAGCACGCCGTCTCACGGTGGGATGGCTCACCACCCTCACCACCGTGAGACGGGCGCACCCCTTACTGGTGGAGGACAACGTCCCAGAGGTACTCGGCGCGGATGTCGTAGTCCTCCCCGCGGGGGGGGTAGTCGACCCACTCGGGATTGGCCGCCAGGGCCTGGATGTAGGCGAGCGTGTCATCGTAGGGCGGCTCGCCAATCTCCCGCAGGCGATTCGCAACAGCCTCATCCCCGACACGTTCTGCGTAGGCCAGCAACTCGGCGTACATGAGCTTGTCAGTTTCGAACTGGTCCACCAGCTGGCCAGTACCGATGTAGGCGTGGTACAGGCCGGGTTGCTGCTGGACCGCAAGGACCCCCAAGGTGGCCCACGAACTGCCCACCACGAAGATGGCCTGCTCGTCGAAGCGATCATGCAGATACTCCGTCACCTCGATCGTGTCGGCGACCATCTGGTCAAGGGTCAAGGTGGAGGTCGGCTCCAGAGCGTGGGCCGATGCCCCCGTTCCCCGCTGGTCCCACGTGGCCACCACGAAGTCCTTCTCGAGAGGCTTTCCGGCGACACGCATCGAGCCGGTCGCGGTGCCCCCGGGCCCGCCGTCGAGGAAGAGCAGAACCGGCGCATCAGCATCGGCGCGAGCAGTGCCGACCAGCGGGTCCTGCTGAGAATCCCTGCCACGACGCCCGCGGCGCCCAACAGCACGAACGCCGCGACGGATTCCCACGAAGTCATCGGCCCGCGTGGGAGAGGATGCCGGTCATGGCGGGTAGCAGCATGGTGCGCAGCACGCCGGGGGCGAGATCGTCCCCCACAGCGATTCGCGCGGTGGAATCGGCGAGGGTCACGTCCGTGGACACGACGTATTTGCCGGTCCGCTCCGCGTCAAACTTGGCGAAGGCCTGACCGACCCACGCCGGGACCACCGCCTGGGGCGTCGTAGCGCACGTCGAGCGTGTACGGAGTGACCGTGGCGGCTTGCTCGTCGGGTCCGGTGACGGTGATGTCCGAAGCGGTCAGGGCGAGGCTCGCGTCGAGGTCGCGGGCAGCGGTGGGAACCGCGCTTTCGAGGTAGACCACCTGTGTGCCGGGTCGGGTGATCTGAACGATCACGGAACCGGGAGTTGTGGTCGTCACCATGTCGGCCGGTCGGCGGGTCTGGTCGGCGGGGACGGGTCCGTGGCATCGGGCCGCAGAGTGGACTTGTGCACCACCTCAAGTCACCGGAAACACGTCGGTGTCAACCTTGGGGCGTACCACTCGATCAGCCTGAAGGCGGATGCCCGCGCGGCTACGGGTGGTTACCGTGGGAACCATGAATCGGCGGGTGAAGCGGGCGTGGGCGCGGACGCGCGCGATCGACGCCGGCCGCCCGAGGCGCTGGACGCTCTGATCGCCCTCGGGCTCTTCGCCGGCGCCATCATCTCCGGCGCCGTCATCTCCGGCGCTGCCGAGGCGGACGACCGCATGGTCGACTCGACCTTCTTTGTGCTGATCGGCGTCGGCGTCGTGCCCTCTGTGATGAGGCGCCGCGCCCGCTGGCGGTGCTGGTGCTCGCGTCGTTGCCATCGTGCGGCCCGGCGACCTTCCCCCCGGCGACCTTCCCCCCGGCGAGCTGCTCACCAACGCGGCACTGGTCGCGGTGTCGGGCACCAGCCGCACGGCGTTGACCGAGATCCGGCGCATCTTGGGAGCGATGCACGAATCCGACGGCAGCTATCACCCGGCCCCAGGCCTGCGCGACGTGGGCGGTCTGGCCGCGGAACTCACCGAGGCCGGGCTCCCGGTCGAGGTGCGCAGCGTCGGGACCCCGCAAGGCGTGCCGTCAGCGCTCGAGATGACCGCGTACCGCCTCACCCAGGAGGCCCTGACGAACGCGGCCAAGCACGCGGGAAGGACGCACGCCACCGTGACCATTCGGTACGAGCCTGGCGCAGTCCATATTGAGATCCTCGACGATGGTCCGGCCGACGATGCCACGCCCGATACCCGTGCCTCAGCCCCCGGCGAGACCTCCCCCGGTCACGGCCTGCTCGGCATGCGCGAGCGGGTCGCGGTGTGGGGCGGGACTTTGGAGGCGGGTCCGCGACAGGAGGGCGGCTACGCGGTGCGCGCGGGCGCAAGCGGGTTCCTGCCCAAGGACACCGCCCCCGACGGCCTGCTGCGCGCGGTCGCTCAGGGGCGGTCCAACGCGGAGATCGCCGCGGACCTGGTGGTCAGCTACGCGACCGTGAAGACGCACGTGCGTCACAGCATGGAGCCCAGGTCTGAGCCGACAGACGGGTATGCGGCGGACGCGGACTTCATCTGCCTGGTGGTGAGGCCCCACTTCATCGCCATCGCGATGGTGTTGATCAGTTCGCCGTACTCGGGCCCCAAGAGGTGCGCGCCAACGATGAGGTCAGTAGACCGGTCGACGAGGATCTTGCTGGCTGCGGTGGTTTCGCCGATGCGGTAGTTGGCGTACCAACCGCTGGTGTCTCGGTAACGCACGTCGATGTCCAGACCCTGTTCGCGAGCCTCCCGTTCAAGCAGGCCCACCCGAACGAGCTCGGGGATGGTGAACACGGCCGTGGGGACACCGGTGTAGTCCGGAACGGTGGCGGCGCCGTTCAGCATGTTGGAGGCGGCGACCTTGCCCTCAAAGACTGCGACCGGCGTGAGCGGCATTCCCGCGGTGTTCGCCGCATCGCCAGCCGCGTAGACCGCCGAGTTGCTGGTGCTTTGCAGGTGACCCGCCACGGTCACGCCGTGGTCGTCCCATGCGACTCCCGCGGCGTCCAGATCGAGCCTGGTGAGATCCGGCGTGCGGCCCGCGCCATGGACGACGAGGTCGCACTCGATCGTCTCGGGTGTGCCGGATCGTTCGACGCTGACCTGGAAGCCGGCCGCGGTCTTGGTGACGCCCGCGATGGTCGTGGCGCGTCGGACATCGACCCCTGCGGACGCGCCGCGCGCGACAAGCAACTCCACCAGATCGGGGTCAAATCCCTTCAGCGGGCGCGCACCACGATCGACAATCGTGGTAGCGCTACCGGCACGTGCGGCGATGTGGGCGAACTCGAAGGAGACGAACCCGCCGCCGACGAACAAGATGCGCCGCGGAAGTTCCTTGAGGTCCAAGAACTGTGTGCTGTCGACCAGGTGGTCGTGACCGGGGAAGTCCAACGGACGTGGGCGGGCACCGCTGGCAATCAGAAAGTGTGCCGCCTCGTGGGACACGCCGTCGATGTCGAGCCGGTGGCGGCCCGTGAACCTCGCGGAACCGTGCAGAGTGTCCACGCCATTGCCCGCGAGGCCGGCCTCCACACTCTGCGGCATGGAGTCAACGAATCCGTGCTTGTGACCCATGAGATCGCTCCAGTTGATCGTAAGGCCTTGGGGGTCGATCCCCTTGCCCTGCATCAACCGTGCGCTATCGATGATCTCCGCACCCCGCCGGAGGATCTTCTTTGGGTCGCATCCCCGTAGCGCGCAGGTTCCCCCATAGGGCAGCTCGTCGACGATCGCGACGCTCCACCCCTGAGAGGCACACTTGTTGGCGGCGCCGATGCCAGCCATTCCGGCGCCGATCACGATCAGGTCATACGTTGTCATGCGTGGTCCACTGCCTGGCGCAACTGCTCAAGGGTCGGGGCACCGGCCGGGCCTTGTGGCGTCTGGTAGATGCGGCACGCCAGCCCGACGCTTTCCTCCGCGTGCGCGAAAGGGTCGGTTCCGTCGACCAGGACGGTCGGCGATCCGTGAAAACCCACGCGCTCGGCCTCCTCGACGGTCTCGACCTTCTGATGGCTGATGCGAAGGTCGGGGCGCGCCGCCGCGAGGACGGCGAGACGTTCGTCGGCGATCCTCCAGTTGGGGCAACCGTCGAAGTACTGCAAGGTGATCTCCATATGGCGACCGTAGACCTTATAGCGCACTGCAAGGTCAAGCGGTAGCCTGTGACGATGTTGATAGGGGAACTTGCCGACGCCGTCGGCGTGACGAGTCAGACCATCAGGTTCTACGAACGCGAAGGCCTGCTGCCCGAGCCGCAACGGGCCGCGAACGGCTACCGCGACTACGACGATGCGAGCGTGTCCCGCGCGCTGTTCATCCGGAGCGCGCAGTCCGCAGGTCTCACCCTCGCCGAGATCGGCAGCGTGATCGAAGTGCGAGACGGCGGCGATGTGCCGTGTCACCACGTGATCGCCCTGCTTGGCAGCAAGCTTGCCACTGTCCGCGCGCGCCAGGCCGAACTTGCTGCTCTCGAAGCGGAGCTGGAACACCTCATCGTCCGCGGCAACGCCTTGGACCCGGCCGACTGCGCCGACTCCCGTGTGTGCAGCATCCTCGCCGCTCCACTGCCGCACGAGTACCTGCACTGAACCCGCGCCGTAGCCGGCGCGACCACGGTCACGGCTACGGCGGCCGCGCCGGTGCGAGGCTCGTTCCATGGTGGCCAGAGTCGACCGCATCAGTCCGACGGACCTCACCCAACTCGCCACGGATGTGGGCCCGGTGCCGATGAACGCCGGCGCGTTGCTGGCCCGCGACGACGCCGACCTCGACGAGTTGCGGCAGGCGCTCTTGCGTCGACTGCCGCGGGTCCACAGGTTCCGTCAGGTGCTGCGCAGCGCCCCGCCCGGCCGTGGTTGACCCTCTTGGGTTGCCGATCCTATCTTCGTGATGGGACGACACCTCACGTGCTTGACACTGCGGGGTCCGATCGACGATGCCGGGCTCGCGACCATCGCCGCAGAGGAGGTGGCTCGCCCGCTTCCCCCCGACCGTCCGCTCTGGCGGGCCATCGTCGTGGCACGCGAGTCGGAAGAGGGCAGCGAGCCCGCGGCGGCAAGAACGTGGGCTGTCGCCCTGGTGCTGGTCATGCACCACGTGCTCGCGGAAGTCGACCTGGCGACGGTGCGCACCACAGCGAAGTCCCAAGGCGCAACCGTCAATGACTGCCTCCTTGTTGCCGTAGCCGGAGCTGTGGAGCACCTGCTTCATACTCATGGGGAGCGCCCGGACTCCCAGGTAGTCTCCGTCCCGATCTCGGCACGGCGGTCCACGAGCAGTGCGGACCGCGGCAACCAGGTCGGCGTCATGCCGGTGCGCGTGGACCTACGCGGCGACGCGAGTGCCCGCTTGGCCAGAGTGGCCGCCGAGACCACGGCCAGGAAGTCGGCACCCGGGTCCTCCTTGGCGCTCGTCGGACCGCTCTTTCGCGGTGCGGCCGCCGTCGGCGCGTTCGGGTGGTTCGTCAACCGGCAGAGACTCGTCAACACGTTCCTCACCAACCTGCGCGGACCCTCAGACTCGGTGCACCTAGCGGGAACGCCCGTCACCCGGATCGTCCCGGTGACTATCACGGCCGGAAACGTCGGCGTCGCGTTCACCGCGCTGTCCTACGCCGGAAGGCTCGGCGTCACCGTGATCACCGACCCCTACGTGGTGCCTGAAGGGGAAGAACTCGCTCGCGAACTCGATCGCCAGCTTGCCGCGATCGCGGGGTGACGGCACGCGCCCGGGCGCGCACGGAACCGTGCACGTGGCGGTAGCCCGAGCGTGCGTACGTCAGCCGGGTGATGGCCGCGGACAGCTCCGGCCCGCTCATGCGGCGATAGGAGTAGGGGGCGAGTTCGGCGGTCCGTCGCCGGCCACGTCCGGCCGCCGAGAGCCGCCCTGCGGCGCCAGCCCCGACTATCACGGCGTCGAACCGCTCGCCAGGTGGCGGGGCACGGCCCCGCCACCCAGGGGTCTCCCTAGCCGCCGTCATGTCCGACGACGTCGCAGTCATGCGCCCACGTCTGCCATCGTCGACCTCCCGCGAGCATGTTCGCAGTGTCGCGTCGTGCGCGGCATCGGCGACGGGGACAATGGTCCCGAGACGGCTGGCGGCCCGGCGGGACTGCGGTGGGCCGCAGTGCTCCGCCGGACCGTGACCACCATGCCGGTGCGGCGTCGGGATCAGAAGGACAGTATCTGGTATCCCGCGACCATGAGGTTGCGGAGGCTGGCGTGGTGCTTGTACTCCTCCAGAAGGGGCCAGCTTCCCGCTGCAACGGCGTCACTGACGCCATGCGCCTTCACGCAAAACGCGCACGCGCCCTTGGTGATGGGGCGCAACTGCTCCACGAGTGCGTGCAACCTGTGGTCGGCATGAGACGCCGCAGCGAGCGTGTCCACACCTGAGCCGTCGTACACGACCGTCACGTCGTCTCCAGCGTCGAGGAACTCGGCTGCTGTGAGGAGCCCGCGGTAGGCACGTGCGAGATCCTTCGCGGCGTCCTCGTAGATCACGACTGCGACGCGAATGCGTGGTTCGGTCGAGGTGGTCATCTTTTCTCCTTCTCTCAGGAAGGCCCTGGCGGCCTCCGGGCATGCGAAACCCGCTCTCACGCCACGTCGATACCGCGAATCGCGATCCGATGCGCGCGAAGGGAAGCGCTTGGCGTCGGCGGGGTTTCCCAAGGCAGCACAGATGGGGACCACACCAGGAGAGGGAGAGCATGCCGACGACTGAGCGCGAGTGGGACCTGCTGGTGATCGGCGGGGGCACGGCCGGCATGGTGGGCGCGAAGACTGCAGCACATTTGGGGGCCCGCGTCGTCTTGGTTGAGCGGTCCCAGCCCGGCGGTGACTGTCTGTGGACGGGTTGCGTCCCCCAGCAAGTCGCTGCTCGCGGCCGCGTCAGCCGCGGCTCACGCGCGGAATGCGGGCCACCTGGGCGTCCATGCAAAGTCCGTTGCCGTCGACTTCGCCCGTGTCAGGGAGCACATCCGGGACGCCATCAACACCATCGCACCTGTCGACTCCCCCGAAGCGCTGCGGGACGCTGGTGTCGAGGTGGTGACTGGGGTGGCGCGCTTCGCCTCTCCCCGCACGGTCTCGATCGACGACGGCACCACGCTACGTTTTCGGCGTGCGCTCCTGGCAACGGGGGCATCGCCTACCGTTCCGCCCGTGCCAGGGCTGCGTGAAGCCGCGCCATGGACCAGCGACACGATCTGGGACCTGGCCGAGGTCCCCCGCCGCCTCGTGGTGGTGGGGGGCGGCGCGATCGGCAGCGAATTGGGCCAGGGCTTTGCACGGTTGGGTGCCCAGGTCACCATGGTCGAGAGCGGGGCGCGCATCCTGTCCAAGGAGGACCCCGATGCCTCCGCGATCGTCCGCCGAGCGCTCGAGACAGACGGTGTCCGCATCCTCACCGAGCACCGGCTGACGCGGGTGACCGGGTCCCGGCGGCACGGCGGCACGGCGGCACGGCGGCACGGCGGCACGGCGGCACGGCGGCACGGTGACACTCGAGAGCCTCGGCTCCGAGTCGGTCGTGCCCTATGACGCGCTGCTCGTCGCTGTCGGTCGCACGCCTCGCACGGACGAGCTCGGGCTCGACTCGGCTGGCATCGCACTGGCCGACAAGGCCGCCGTTCGCGTCGACCGAACGCTACGCACCACCAACCCTCGCGTGTGGGCGGCCGGCGACCTGACGGGGCATCCGCAGTTCACGCACGTGGCCGGAGTTCATGGCTCGCTCGCGGCGACCAACGCCATCCTCGGATTGCGCCGCGCGGTAGACGCCAGTTCTGTGCCCCGCGTCACGTTCACCGACCCCGAGGTCGCCGCCGTGGGCGCTCGCACGTGGCCCGACGGCGACGCGCGAGATCCACGGGTTATCACGCGCCACCACGAGCACGTGGACCGAGCGATCACCGACGGTACGACGTCGGGATTTGCGCGGCTCGCGCTGGGCTGGCGGCATCGCATCATCGGCGCGACCGTCGTGGGCCCCCGTGCGGGCGAGTCACTGGGTGAACTCGTGCTTGGGGTCCGCAAGAAGCTCACCACGAGCGACCTGGCCGGAACGACCCATGCCTACCCTACCTACGACGATGGCCCATGGAACGCCGCGCTGCAGGACGTGCAGGGCAGGCTCGACGCGCCTCTGATCCGTGGGCTGATACGGGCCCTCGCCGGTGCCAGATGGGCGCTCACTCGCTCATGACTCGGCGACCCCGACGCTGGCGGCGCAGAATGGTCGCGCCTCCAGCTGCCGCCAGCACCAGGACTGCTAGCCCCACGACGAGCACTCCACCAAGGTTCGCGACCGTGGATCCGACCGCATTCGAAGCGGCGCCCACCCAGGCGACGGGCCCGCTACCGCCCAGGTCGCCCTGGAAGGCGCGGTACTCGACCCAGCCATACCAGACCACGTACGCTCCGGCTACGAGCAGGAACGCCCCGGAGATTCGGGGAAGGTGCGGGAGCACGGCGGTCGACTTCCGCGTGGCCGCGTTGCCCACCAGCGCCGCGACCAGCGCCAGCACGGCCATCACCGCGCCCATCCCGACTGCGTAGCCAAGCAGTGCCAGGATTCCGGCGCCGGTCGACCCCGTCACAGTGAACGCAGAAACCACCGCAGCGACAAACACGGGAAGAGTGCACGAGAGTGACACCGTCGCATAGACGACCCCGTAGACCACCATCCCGCGCGGCGTTCCGTCGACACGTAGCCGCGCCCGTGGAATGGGCAGGCTCAGATCGCGCCCAGACAGGAGCGCCACGCCAATGGCCACCAGCAGGACGCCCGACACGAGCGTCACGGTGCTGAGCCACGGCCCAAGGGCCACCGACAGGGCGGTAACAGCCACGCCAGCGACGCCGAACACGGCGATAAATCCCAGGGTTATGGACCCACCGACCACGACTGCGCGGCCCACAGCGGCCCGCCTGTCGCCGCGCTCACCGATGAACAGAGCGAGGTAGGTGGGCAGGAGAGCGAAGCCGCACGGGTTGAATGCGGCGATCGCTCCGGCCGACACGGCGAGGGTCATTGCCGACAGGGTCTCGGGAGTCATGGTGCCGTGGAAACCCTGGACGAGTAGCGACCAATTCCAGGCGGCCACGGACCGGCCCAGTGGTCATCTCATCCCCGTGGAATCGACGACAGGTAGCGCGGGTTCCCCACGCAATTCGGAGGTCATCATGACGCGCTTACGCAGTCTCCTTGTCGCGACGACGGCGGCCCTGGTGCTCGGCGGCTGCGCCGCGAGCGCCACGCCCGACTCGGCGACGCCGCGCACGCCGGTGCTCGACGCATCGCTGACTACTCTGCAAGGCGCCGCGTTCGATCCGACGACAATCGAGGGCCGCCCCGTGATTCTGTGGTTCTGGGCTCCGTGGTGCACGATCTGCCGCGGCGAGGGTCCAGCCGTCGCGCAGGTCGCCGCGGAACTCGAGGCTGAGGGTTCCGACGTGGTCCTCCTGGGGGTGCCTGGTCGCGGCGAAACGCCGGAGATGGATGACTTTGTCGCCGACACCGGGACCGGCGGCATCACGCACGTCGTGGACGCCGACGGCGACGTGTGGCGTGCGTATGGAGTCTTCAGCCAACCCGCGTTCGCGTTGATCACCGCCGACGGCGAGGTGAGGGTGGTGCAGGGCGCGCTTGGCGCGGACGGTTTGCGCAACGCGGCGGTCCAGGTCTCGGGAGGGTGACCATGCGGCGGCGCGGTGTGGCTCTCCTGGCGGTCGTCGTCATCGGCGTTGCCGGGTGTGCCGCGACCCCGCAGTCGACACCGACTGAGGGCGTCGCCGCACCCGTGGCCCTCGAGGACGTCGCGGCCGGGCCGCCCGAGGACGTTCCGTCCGCCCTCGACAACGCAAGCGACCCCGCGCTGCCAACGCCGCTGGTGGACACGGGCCGAATCATCTCCGGCGGCCCACCCCCTGACGGGATCCCCTCGATCGACGCGCCGCTATTCGAGCCCGCGGGGGGCGTGGACTGGATCGCCGACGACGAACCGGTGATCGCCCTGGACCTCGACGGCGACCAGCGTGCCTACCCTGTTCAGATTCTTCATTGGCACGAGATTGTCAACGACACCGTGGCGGGGCGTCCGGTCGCGGTGACCTACTGCCCGCTGTGCAACTCCGCGCTCGCGTTCGACCGCCAAGTTGGCGACCGGCTGCTGTCCTTTGGCACGTCCGGGCGGCTCTACCTGTCGGCCCTCGTGATGTACGACCGTCAAACAGAGTCACTGTGGTCTCAGGTCGAACGCACGGCAATCGCGGGTGTTCTCGCTGGCGAGCGACTCGAGCTCATTCCGGTGACGATGCTGCGCTGGGCCGATTGGCGGGCAACTAATCCGGATGGCTGGGTGCTGTCCCGTGATACCGGCTTCGACCGCGACTACGGGAGGAACCCCTACGTCGGCTACGACGAACTCACGAAGGACCCGTTTCTCCTCGACGAGGAGCCCGACGGTCGCTTCCCCGCCAAGGAACCGATTGTCGCTTTCCCCGGCGCGGCGGAGCCTGTAGCGGTCCTCACCGCGGATCTCACCGGGTCTGGGGTAGCTCACATTGAGGTCGACGGTGAGCCGGTGGTCATATTCGCTTCTCCCGGCCTCGCATCGGCCCTGAATGCCCCGCAGGTTGCCGACGGCGCGCCGGTGACGGCCACGGGAGCCTTCGTGCCCGAGTGGGAGGGCCAGGCGCTCACGTTCCGTCCGATTTCTGGCGATGGGTCGTCGTCGGACGGGGCCGCAGTCGCGGAGGATGACCAGACCGGGTCGCGCTGGAACCTCTTGGGTCACGCCGTTGCGGGACCACTCGCAGGGGCGCGACTCACGGCCGTCCCCCACCTGAACACGTTCTGGTTCGCTCAGGCCGCCTTCCGGCCCGACACGGTCGTGCTACGCCTGGATGCCACCGAATGATCCCGAATCATTCCGCACAGTAGGGGGCATACTGGGGCGAGCCCACCCACCAGCGGAGGCGACATGACGGCGCACACCTTCACGACCCCGACGGGCCTGAGGGTTCCCGCCGTCACGACCGCACAGATGCGCGAGGTCGATCGTGTCGCTGTGGAGGAGGTGGGGCCGACGCTGCTCCAGATGATGGAGAACGCCGGACGGAACCTTGCCGAGTTGTGCATCCAACAGCTGGGCATCCAGGAGCTGGGCACGATGTGGACCGACCGTCCGGTCCTCATCGCCGCCGGCACCGGCGGTAACGGCGGTGGCGGGATGTGCGCGGCACGCCACCTGCTCAACCACGGCGGACGGGTCACGATCGTGGTCACCGATCAGACGCGGCTCACTGCGGCCGCCGCACAACAACTCGCGCTCGTACGCGCCGCTGGCGGCCGTGTCGTGGACATCGACGACATGGGTGAGACCCAGCCAGATCTCATTGTCGACGCTGTCCTTGGCTATAGCCTCACGGGCGCGCCACGGGGGGCCGCCGAGGAACTCATCTCCTGGATGGAGAGCATGCGCGCGCCGGTGGTCGCGCTCGACGTCCCCAGCGGCGTCGACGCCACGACCGGCGAGGCGTGGGGCCGCTTTGTGCGCGCGACCACCACGATGACGCTCGCCCTGCCCAAGTCGGGACTCGACTCCCCCGCCGTCGGGCGGCTGTTGCTGGCGGACATCGGCATCCCCCGCGAGGTCTACCGCCGCGTGGGTGTGGATGTCCCGCGCGCCATGTTCACCGACGGCTACCGGGTAGCGCTCACCCCAGGGGCGCATTCCGCGCAGAGCTGACTGCGGCCGTGTCG
Source organism: Demequina sp. (assembly GCF_016278765.1). Classification (GTDB taxonomy): domain Bacteria; phylum Actinomycetota; class Actinomycetes; order Actinomycetales; family Demequinaceae; genus Demequina. Next base: position 38,581 of record NZ_JADQBE010000081.1, read on the forward strand.
TTGAGCAGTCGCGCAGAGTTGACGAGGCCGATGTGCGAGAAGGCCTGGGGAAAGTTGCCGAGCATCTCGCCGGAGACCGGGTCGTACTCCTCGGCCAGCAGGCCAACGTCATTCGCGACGGCGACCACGCGCTCGAACAGCACGGTGGCGCGCTCGCGGTCGCCCCGCAGAGCCAACGCGTCGACGAGCCAGAACGTGCACAGGAGGAAACTGCCCTCCGCGCCCACAAGTCCGTCGGCCGCGAGGCCATCGTCCGGCACGGAGTAGCGCTGCACGAAGCCATCGACCGTGAGCCCTTCGGCAATGGCATCGACCGTCCTCACCACCCGCGGGTCGGTCGCCGGCAGGAACCCGACCGCAGGCAGGAGCAGGAGTGAAGCATCGAGTGCGGTGCTGCCGTACGACTGGACAAACGTGCCCAGAGCCTCGTCGTAGCCCTGTCGGCAGACATCCTCATGGACCTCGTCGGCGAGGGCCCGATACCGCTGAGCATCCCCCGGCAGGCCGTGCTCGGCGACCGCCCGCGCCGCCCGGTCAAGCGCAACCCATGCCATGACCTTGGAGTGCACAAAGTGCCGCCGACCGCCCCGCACCTCCCAGATGCCCTCGTCCGGCTCGCGCCAGTGGGCGGCGACGTGCGCGACCAACTCCTGCTGCAGGGTCCATGCATCACCGTCGGGAGCCATCCCCGCCTGCCTCGCCGCGTGCATCGCGGACATCACCTCGCCATAGACGTCGAGTTGGAGCTGCCCCGCAGCGCCGTTGCCGATCCGCACCGGGGCGCTCCCTCGGTGACCTGGGAGCCACGGCACCGTCAGTTCCGGCAGCCAGCGTTCGCCGTCGATGCCGTACACGATCTGCAGTTGCGCCGGGTCCCCTGCGACGGCACGCAGGAGCCAGTCCCGCCACGCCACGGCCTCGGCGACACAGCCGTTGGCCGTGAGTGCCTCCAGCGTGAAGGATGCGTCGCGCAGCCAGGTGTACCGGTAGTCCCAATTGCGCGCGCCCCCGAGTTGCTCCGGCAGGGAGGTGGTGGGGGCCGCGACCAGGGCTCCCGACGGCTCGTAGGTCAGTGCCTTGAGGGTGATAAGTGAGCGAGAAACGGCATCCGCCCACGCTCCTTGCACGGGAAGCCTGTCGCTCCATGACTCCCATTGGCTCACCGTCGCCGCGAGGAGTTGGTCCGCAGGACCTGGGTCCACCGGGTCCCCGCCCCGCTCCGACCAGGACAGGACGAAGGCGAGCCTTTCGCCCACTCCCACCACCATGTCAGCGGCTCTCGTGTGGTTATCGCCCCGGAGTGGGATCGGGGAGCGGACAGCGATGGTGTGCGGCCCCACAACGGCCACGAGCCCCTCCGCGTTCTCCCGCACCCATGGCACGGATTGGCCATAGTCAAAACGCATGCACAACGACACCCGCATCGGCACCGCACCGTCGACGCCCTCGACCAGACGAACAACGGTGGGGGTTCCGTGGCGGTGCGGCATGAAGTCCGTGACGCGCACCGTTCCGGTCGCCGTCCGCATCGTCGTCTCGAGCACGAGCGTCCCCGGAAGGTACCGCCTGCTCGTCTCCGCCTCGTCTTGTGGGGCGATCGTCCAGTGCCCATTGTCTTCGTCTCCCAAGAGAGAAGCGAAGACGGCAGGACTGTCAAACCGGGGTAGGCAGAGCCACGTGATCGAGCCGTCGAGCGCCACGAGCGCGGCGGTGTGGTTGTCGCCGATCAGCGCGTGGTCACCGATGCGCGGAGTCACGACCCCTCCTTACCGTGCCTGCGTCGCTCGCCTGCCCATGAGGAACACCACCGCGACGGAACCGAAGACAATGTGAGTCGCCAACTCCAGGGGTTGGTTGGCGTCCTCGAAAACACCATACGCAAGCGGCGCCATCACGAGGAAGTTCACCAGATAGAGCGCCGCACCGAACAGCAATCCCACCAACGACCTGAGAGCATCGGAGCGCATCCGCAGCACGAGTAGCGCCAGGATCAGGCCGAACATCATCGACAGCACCATGTGCACCACCAGGCCGAGCGCAGGGCTCGCCGTCCCGTCCGCCATGGCGTTTTCACCCTGGACGATGGTGGCGATCATCTTGAGCGGGGTATCGGTCGGCATTCCTTGGCTGTGTGCAAACCACATGTTGAGGGCGCCAAAGACGGCACCCGCGACGGCGCCTCCGATCACGCCTCGTGCGCCGAACCGGATGAGTTCTGCCCGCGGCGTCATGTCGTGCTTCGATTCCTGCGTCGATGTCTGCTGTGTCATCACAACCTCCTTGGTGGGGCGAGCCCACGTGGCTCGATCGCCAGGGGAACCCGGCGACGGGGGGGCCGCTTCCATGAAAGTCCCCTGCGAGGGAAATCCATTCGGGAGATACGGCGACGCCGTCGATCTTCTAGTCGTGGGCGAGACGTCCGGCGAAACGCTCCAGCCGCATCACCGGCAGGTGGACCGTGCCGTCGGCGATCGCGCGGCGTAGAGCGCCCCGGATCAGGTGGTGCACTTCGACGTCGCCGCTGCAACCCCAGCAGTCCCTCAGGTGGACCGCGACCTCGCCCGCCTGCCCGGCCTCGAGTTCGCCGTCGAGGTACGGCCCGAGCCGACGACGCAGCCGGCTGTGACGTAAGGCGTTCATCGCCATGAAACCCCTCGCCGTCGGCTGGGATTCCCCCATGAGATGGAATCTCCCGGCGAGGGGCAGGGTTTACCCCACGTGACGGAGTTCGCGCAAGACAACAGCCACGCGGCGACGGTTCGCGCGCAGGCACAGCATGTGGCCTTCGACCGCTGGGTAGTGCCGGAAATCCCCGTGCTGTACCGCGTCGCCCTGTCCCTGACGGGTCAGATGGCCGACGCCGAGGATCTCGTGCAAGAGACCCTGGTGCGAGCGTTCCGTGCCGCGGACCGCTTCGACGGGGCACACCCGCGGGCCTGGCTGCTGACCATTCTGCGCAGGGCGCACCTGAACCGAGTCCGGGTGCGGCGTCCCGTCCTGCTCCATGACGGGGAGTCCGTCGAAAGGACCCTGGAGAACACCGGGCCCGCCGCTGCATCAGCAGAGGAACTGGTCATCAGCGAGGAGTTCGAGTCTGTGGTCGCCGATGCCCTGAGAGCGTTGCCGGATAAGCACCGGACGGTGGTGACCCTGGTTGACATCGAAGGCCTGTCATACCAGGAGGCGGCGGACGTGCTCGGGGTACCGAGGGGGACTGTCATGAGCCGTCTACACCGAGCACGCGCCCGAATGCGGGCACGGCTCGATGTCGCGGGCATCGTCCCGCGGAAAGGGGGCATGTGATGGCCCTTCCCCTGTTCTCGCGTTCCGCCCGCTCCGACTGCCACCGCGCCGCCCGGTTCCTCCAGCACTACCTCGACGGGGAACTGGACATGGTGCGGTCGGCGATGGTGGCCGAACATCTCGAGACGTGTCGCCGTTGCGGCCTCGAGGCGCGCACCTACCAGTCCATCAAGGTCGCGATCAGCGCCGCCGCGCCACACTCCGACGAAGCGGACGCGGCGGCCGTCGCGCGGCTACGTGATTTCGCGGACACACTCGCGAAGCAGGAGGAGTGACCGCACGCCGCGCCGTGATGTCGCTATACACGCCCGGGCGCGACCGGGACCGCATCGCAACCGCCGAAGACGCGCTCGCCCGCCTGGCTGGCCCTGGGCGCTCCCTGCCCCTTCCTCTCCAACTGGTGATCGCCCGCAAGGCGCCCTGAGTCGCTCCAGCCGTCCAAGGGAATCAGGGCGTGCCGTTGAGGGGTTCCCTGGGAACAACCCCGTCGAGAGAGGACCGCACATGCGCGCCACCTGGAATGGCACCGTTCTGGCCGAGAGCGCCGCCACCGTCGTCGTTGAAGGCAACCACTACTTTCCGCCAGACGCCGTCCTGTGGGACGCGCTCGAGCCTGCGGAGCTTCATAGCGTCTGCCCGTGGAAGGGAACCGCCCGGTACTGGTCCGTGGCGGGCGGGGGTCAGGAGGGCGAGGCCGTGGCCTGGGAGTATCCGGAGCCGAATTCGGCGGCGAGCCACATTGCGGGGCACGTCGCCTTCTGGCGGGGAGTCAAGGTGGGCGACTGACCGTGGAGCCGCGACGCCACAACTTTGCTGAGCTACGCGCCGCGTTCATCAACTGCACCCTCAAGCGGTCCCCCGAGCTCTCCCATACGCAGGGCCTGCTGGACGTCAGCGCCGCCATCATGCGGGCGAACGGGGTCACGGTCGATGAGATCCGTGCCGCCGACCACGACATCGCGACCGGCGTGCAGCCCGACATGACCGAACATGGCTGGGAATGCGACGAGTGGCCTCAACTCGCCGAGCGCATTCTTGCCGCAGACATCCTCGTGGTGGGGACGCCCATCTGGCTTGGCGACAAGTCCAGCGTATGCACGCGCGTCATCGAACGGCTGTACTCGCTTTCGGGTCAGCTCAACGACGCCGGACAATACCTGTTTTACGGGCGCGCCGCCGGGGTGGTCGTCACGGGAAACGAAGACGGTGTCAAGCACGTGGCCATGAACGTCTTGTATTCCATGCAGCACCTCGGCTACACGATTCCGCCACAGGCCGACGCCGGCTGGATTGGTCCAGCCGGTCCCGGCCCTTCGTACCTCGACGAAGGATCCGGGGGCCCGCAAAATGAGTTCACGCAACGCAACACCACGTTCATGACGTGGAACCTCATGCACATGGCGGCCATGCTCAAACGAGCCGGGGGCTTCCCCGCGCATGGCAACCAGCGCTCCGCATGGGACGCTGGCGCACGCTTCGACCACCCGAACCCCGAGTATCGATGACGCTGGGTTTGCTCGCTGCATGGTGGAGCGCCAGTCAACCGGTGCATTCCGACGGTGCGCGCACGCCTCGGCGGCCGCTGACTGGTGGCCCGCCGCGTTGGTTCTCTGGCTTGTCTCGCGTGCGGCCGATGGCCTCGATGGTCCCTTGGCGAGGCGTCGGCGTTCCCGCGACCCGGACGATGCGGGCGACGCGGGCGGTTTCGTGGACATCACGGCCGACTTCCTGACCTACAGCGCGTCCGTGGTGGGCGTGGCGATCGGCTGGGGCGGGTCACTGCTGCCCTTCCTCGCCGTGCTGCTCGCCTACTACCTCAATGGCGCAGCCTTCCTCGCCTTGTCGTCCGTCGCCGAGCGCACCGGCCACCAGATCGATGACGGACACTCCCTGTCGTTTCTTGGCGGAGTCGCAGAGGGAGCCGAGACAGTCGTGGTGCACAGCGTGTGGGTGATCGTGCCCGGCGTTGCCGGAGGCGTGGCCTGGGTGTGGGCGACGGTCGTCATGGTCAGCGGACTGCGCCGCATGCTCGACGGCTCCAGGGCGTTGAGGCGTCCCGCCGCCGACTGAGCCGCGCCCCCTCAACAAGAAGTTGTCAAGGCTCGACGGAGTCGTGAGACGCGACCGGCGCACGCCGATGCGCACCCGTGTCGGGGTTGAGCCGTGCCGCCTTCGGCGCGTCAGAGTTCGCGTAGACCCAGCTGAGTAGCGCCGCGACTGCGACGCCGCCGCCAATGACGTTCCCCAGGCCGGCTGGCGCGAGATTCCCAGCGAAAACAGTTGCCCAGTCGACACCACCACCGAACCCGGACTCGAGGGAGAAGAACCCCATGTTTGCGGGACTGTGCTGAAATCCTGCCGAGACAAAGGCGGTCACCGCGAGCAGGACGGGGATGTACTTGCCGATGATGGTGCGCCCCATAGTCGCGAAGAATGCCGCCATGCCGACCAGCCAACGGGCGAGCACCCCGGAGACCACGACCGACCACCTGGCGACTGCGCCCAGAACCTCAAGACCCGCAGCACCGGCCGTCGATCTCCCATCAAGACTGCCGGGAGCACCACATTCGTCTCGGTGAAGAGCACGGCTCCTGACAGGACGACGAAGAAGAAGCCCGCACTGAACCCACATCCCTCGATGAGCCTGACCAGACCTTCGTTGTGCGTCCCCGCCGCAAGGAGAATCGACATCAGCGCGCCGGTCGTGATGAAGGAGCCAGCGAGGATCGCGAGCGCGAACACCCGTGGACCAGTGAGTAGCATCAGGCGCTGAGCGCCGTGGTCGGCGAGCACCTTCATCACACACGGTCCGCGCCGATATAGCGGGCGGGTGGAAGCGGCGTCCCCGATGTCTTCGTCCGCGGTGTCTTCACCCCGTCGGAACCCACGTGGTGGGGCTTCGCTTCCGTCCACCCACGGCTCAAGGTCGGCCGATGCGCTCGCCCTCGACATACACCTCGAGGTCCCCGCTCTTCTCCGGCCAGAAGCAGACGAACCCTGCGACCCTCGCCGCCTCTGGCAGCGGCGAATCGTACCCCCATACGGCGTCGGCCAGTTCCGCATCACCGGTGGCGACCTTCCAGTACGACGCCGTGCCTTTGTACGGGCAGTGGCTGACAGTGTCGGTGGGTGTCAACAAGTCCATCCGAACATCCACGCGCGGCAGGTAGTACCTGGGAACTAAGCCCGTTTCCGCCAGCACGATCGGTCGCCGCGAGTCGGCAATCACCTCTCCGTGAAACACGACCCGTACGTGCCTACTTGACGGAAGAGCGTCAATGCGCACATAGGGACTGCGCGGGTGAGTGTGGATGATCTCGTCCTCCTCGAACCATGTGTCAAAGGCGGCCCACGTCAAGGTGAAGGCCTCGCGAATGCCCGACACGGCCGCCTCGGGGTAGCGGCGGGCGGCCTTGGGCAGCACGCGATCCTCGATCACCACGTCGAACTCCTCGCTCGGTCCGAGCACCTTCGACCGCGGGCCCTTCCCCGCCGCACGGAGTTCGACTTCCAGGTCGGCGGGAGAGAAGAAGTACTGCGGGAAGTAGGGGTGCTCCCAGACGAGCAGCGGTTCGACGGCGTCGGCAACGAGGTCGCCGGCACTGAAGGCCCGGATCCGGGTCCGGCCTCGCTGCACCGTCCCCGGCTCGATCACAAATGGGTTGTCGATGATGTCTGGCATGGCAGGCTCCTTCGCGATGGTGACGTTAATCAAGGAACACTTCCGAAGGCCGCGTGGATTCCACCGCAACCGCCGACGTTGTGGTTGCTCGGCCCCGGCCCTCGGCGGCGAACGCAGGCGAGGGCGAATTCGACGCGGGTCAGCCGCGCAACGGTCGGCTTGAGAACAACGGCCGATACGCGGTCGCCGCAATTGCCAGCGCGATCGCCATCCCCGCCACCGCCATTCCCAACATGGCCATCCACCCGACGGCTGCATACCGGGTTCGCGACGCCCAGGCGGCGCCCCTCAGACTCCCCCCACCCGATGGCGACGAGGGCCGGGACGACAAGTCCCAGGTCCATCAGTTTGACCAGCCAGAACACGACGGGGTCGGCGAGGTACTCCGGCGCGCTCGGCTGCTCTTGCCAGGCGTCAAGCAACCCGGGTAGGTGTGAACCGAAGGTCAGGAACGCCGCCACCAGCGGCGCGAACCAGCCGACGAGGCGATCGAGTCGGCGCGTCGTCGCCGGAAGTCGGGAGGCGTCGACGGCGCTCCACGCTCGAATTGCGATGGCGAGCGCAAGGACGAGCAGCCCCAGAAAGAGGGGGAAGAATCGTTCGCTAGTGCCGGGATAGCAGGCGACCAGCGCAGCTGCGATGACGCACACCGGTGCCACCAGGACCAGACTCGCAACATCCCCGCCGGCGATCTGATTCGCGGCTCCTGAGGAGACGTGACATTCGATGACGCCGGCCGGTAGCGGACCAAGAACGGCCACGAACGCCGCGCCACCGCCAATCACCATCAGCCCTGCGGCGGGCCGCGGATCCCGGGAGTGACCAGTCGCCAGGCGCGCCGACTGCTGGCGCAATGCTCCGAACGATGCGCGTTCGAAAGGCACGCAGTCCGCCGCCGAGGGCAGGCGCAACGGGGCCGGGATCCGCCGCACCTCGACACCCATGAACCCTGCGTCCTTGAGGGCCGCGCGGAGCACGTCTTCGTCGCCGACGCTGAATGGCCCCGGCTGTCCGGGCGACGGCGCCGGCAGTGTCGCCGCAGCGCGGATGACGGAGACCGGAATGGAGAAGAACGTGTTCGCCTCCGGCGACGAGTAGGTCACGGCCGTGAGCCGCCCACCGGGGCGGAGTGCACGCCGCATTCCCTTGAGCGCGCGCTGCCGGTCGGGGAAGTGGATCAGCCCCACGCGTGAAATCACGCTGTCGAACGAGCCTGCGTCGACGGCGAGGTTCTCACCGTCCATGACCTCGGTGTCGACGATGTCCTCGAGGCTGGCCGTGCGAGCAGAGTGCTTCGCGCAGGCGAGCAGGTTTGAGGACACGTCGGTGGCGGGCACGCGACCATGGGGCGCGACGCGACGCGACGCGCGGCGGCGGCCGCTGCCTGCCACTGCTCGGTCGTGGTGGTCTTGTACTCTTGAGCGTCGAAAGCGGGCGCGCTGGCGGGCTTCGACGACGTGGTCGTGGTGCTCATGGGGTGCTCCTTCGGGGTGAACTAGGCGCGTTCAATCCAGCCAAAGATGTCGTGGCGATCGACCTGAGCGAGGAGGGCCGGGTGATCGGACGCCATGTGAGCCTCGATGGCCGCCACCACGTCGTCGTCGGTGTCGCCGTTGGCGACGAACCCGCACTCGCATCGGATGATCTTGGACATTACCGGCTCCCTTTCTGTCAGCACTCTTGGTAACCGACTGTCCTTGGTGGCACCTTGGCGACATCATGGTGTCTCCTCGGGTCCGAATACAGGTGTGCGGTCCGCTCTTCATTGAGATCGACGATGAGCGGACGGAGTCGCGGGTGCCCGGGCGGCAGGGAAGGCTCTTGCTCACCTTCCTGGTGCTGCACCGACACGAGAAAGTCTCGCAACCGCACCTGATCGATGCACTGTGGCCAGAGGACCCGCCGGGCGCCGCAGGCACGGCCGTGCACTCGTTACTGTCGAAACTTCGCTCCGCGTTGGGTCACGAGTTTCTGAGTGGGCGGGGCGAGGTGACGTTGACGCTGCCAGCGGATGCGTAGATCGACATCGAGGCCGCGCGGGCGGCTCCGGTGCGCCGCGAACTGGAGGACATGTACGTGCGGGCGTTGGAGACGTACGCGGCCGCCGCGCTCCACGTCGCCGGTGCTGAACTTCCCACGGCCGAGCGGGCGGCGCGTGAACTGATTGTGGCCGCGCCCTTTCGCGAAAGCGGCCATCGCACGCTCATGAGGGCCCTGGCCGCGCAAGGCAACACCGCCGAGGCAATCGCCGCCTTTGGCCGTATGCGGGAAGTTCTCAACGAGGAGCTCGGCGTTGACCCGAGCCCCGCGAGTCGCGCCCTGGACGAACGGCTCCTCAAAGCCGAGGGAACATGGCGACCCGTTCGCCCGCTACCAGCGGGCGTGGACGTGCTCGCGAATCGAGTCGTCGTAGATGCGCGCGAGCTGAGCCATGGTGGCGTCATCGATCGCAGGCAGGTCTCCCACCGCCGCGTTGCCCCGTGCCTGCTCCACGGTGCGCGCCCCCGGAATCGCGGTGCTGACGCCGGATTGTGTGAGCCATCGCAGCGCCATCTGCGCCGTGGTCCACCCCTCGGGCGTCAGTGCGGCGACCTCTCGCGCGGCACGGACACCGACGTCGTACGGCACTCCTGCGAACGTCTCGCCGACGTCGAAGGCGGAGCCATCTCGGTTGTAATTGCGGTGGTCGTTCTCTGCAAAGGTGGTGCTCTCGTCGTACTTGCCCGACAGCAGTCCCGACGCAAGGGGCACTCGGGCAATGATCCCGACGCCAAGTCTGGCCGCCTCGGTGGCCACGCGTTCGAGCGGCTTGCGGCGGAACAGATTGACGACGATCTGGATCGACGCCACGTCCGGCTCGCGCAACGCCTGGAGCGCCTCGTCAACCTTCTCAACGGAGACTCCCCACGCGCGCACCCGTCCCTCGTCCACCAGCACGCGCAAGGACTCGTACGTCTCGGGGTCGAAAAACACTGGCGTGGGCGGGCAGTGAAGCTGAATCAGGTCAAGGGTGTCGACGCCGAGGTTCTCCCGTGAGCGATCCGTCCACTCCCTGAAGGCGTCAAGCGTGTACGCCTGAGCCTCGTGTGGTTGCGCACGCCTACCCATCTTGGTCGCCACAAAGAACCGGTCCGCGTCGGCGCGGGACGCGAGAAAGTCGCCTATCGCGCGCTCCGAACGGCCGTCACCATAGACGTCGGCAGTGTCGAAGAAGGTGACGCCAGAGTCAGCGGCCGCCTGAAGAATCGCTTGTGAGCGATCCTCGTCGACGTTGCCCCAGTCGGCGCCAAGCTGCCAGCAACCCAAACCGATTTCACTGACCTGGCGGCCGAGCCGCTCAATCTTTGAAGTACGCATGGGTTCTACGTTACGGGACGGCCGACGTGCTCCGTCCCCACCGTCGGGGTGTTATCCGGTGACGCGAACGTAGATCGGGTTGGTCTGCCAAATGGCGCGGAACTGGATCGTCTTGCCGGGTCGCGGCGAGTCGATCTGCAGGTTGGGTCCGGCATAGATGCCCAGGTGACCGGGAGACACGATGATGTCGCCGGGCAGCGGCGAACTCACGCGGGTTCCCACGTTGTAGTACGCGCCCGAACTACGTGGCAGCGAAATGCCGAACTGCGCATACACATAACTCACAAAGCCCGAGCAATCGAAACCGGTGCTGGGCGAGGCTCCACCCAACATGTAGGGGATACCCACGTATTTTGCGGCCTCGGCGATGATGGCCGAGCCGGCGATGGCCTGAGCCACGCTCGCGCTATTGGCGACCGTCCGAGCCGAAGAATACGACCTGCGCACCACTGGCTTGGGGTCGGGCTTCACGTCAAGCGACGGCGTCTCCACCGTGAACTTTGCCTGTGAGTCGGCGGCTACAGCGGCGCCAATCTGCTCGACTTGGTCGACATAGGCGGCGCCCTGAATGGCTGCCGCGTCGACGTCGGGCGTCACCGGTGATTCACCGGCGATCGCTACGGCGGCCGCTCCTGACAGGGGCACCACGATCAGTGCGACGCCTGCCGAAACTGCCACCGCGCGCGTCTTGGCGCGCATGTATCCGTACCTCAAATTACCGTTCCCTTCGCGTTGTCAGCGCACGAAAACAGGGCGCTCGGTCCCGTCACCGCCCCCGCAGTGGACCGAGCACACCATGTCCGGAGCGGCCGATGCCGCCCCTGTTGACTGACTTACGTTACCTGATCGCCAGAGTACCTGGCTTCCGGGTGAACGAACAGGTGTCGCGCAATGTCCCCGGAAATCACGATGGATCCCAGGTTCGTGGACAGTTCGACGTCTTCGCCCTGGGACTGAAGTCCTATCGAAGTACCAGGTAAGAGACCAATTTCGGAGACGTCTTGGAGGAAACCGGCAAGAGTTTGTGGGTTTTCACCAATTCTCACCAGCATGGCGTTTCGGGTGCCCAAAGCGACCGCATCGACCACATTGATGGGCACTTCGCCAACTTCCGACACCTCACCGGACGCCGCCTCGAGTTCGTCGAGACCGGGAATAATGTTGCCGTAGGGGGACCTTTCCGGGTGCCCCAGCATCTCGACGAGTCGCCGCTCCACCCGGTCGCTCATGACGTGTTCCCAACGGCATGCCTCTTCGTGCACGTGACGCAGTTCCAAGCCGATCACGTCGGTCAGCAGCCTCTCGGCGAGCCGGTGCTTGCGCATGACCTTGGTGGCCCGATCGATGCCGTCCGGGGTGAGAACCAAGGTGCGGTCCTCCCCCACCACCACGTATCCGTCGCGCTCCATCCTGGCGATCGTCTGCGACACCGTGGGACCGGAGTGTCCGAGCTGCTCGGCGATGCGCGCCCTCAGCGGCGGCACGCCGTCCTCGATCAATTCGTAGATGGTGCGCAAATACATCTCAGTGGTGTCGATGAGGTCGGTCATGTCGTGTGCCTGCCCATACCCCGATAACGCCAGCCGGCCGTCTTCCATGCCTCGACGTCCAGACAGTTTCGACCGTCGATCACGAGATCGCCGTTGGCTTGGGCGCGCAGCACCGCCGGGTCGGCCTCCTTGAACTCCTTCCACTCGGTCGACACCACCACGAGGTCTGCTGCAGTCACGGCGTCCATCATGGAATCCGCGAACGTCAGGGTTGGCCAGACCGCCTTGGCATTCGTCATCGCTTGCGGGTCATATACCTTCACGTCCGCACCCATGAGGTGGAGGCGACCCGCCACATCCAGTGCCGGCGAGTCACGCACATCGTCGCTATTGGGTTTGAATGCAGCGCCCAACACCGCGACCTTGCGCCCCACGACCGCGCCGCCGAGTTCGCGAGCGGCCACATCGATCACATGGTCTCGGCGCCGCAGGTTGACCGAGTCAACCTCCCTGAGGAACGCGAGCGCCTGGTCGACTCCAAGTTCGGCCGCACGCGCCTGGAACGCACGAATGTCCTTCGGCAGGCACCCGCCTCCAAATCCCAGCCCGGCGCCCAGGAACTTGCGGCCGATGCGCTCGTCATATCCGATGGCATCCGCCAACTCAAGCACGTCGGCGCCCGTCGCCTCGCACACTTCGGCGATCGCGTTGATGAACGAGATCTTGGTGGCGAGGAACGCGTTCGCGCTGACTTTGACGAGCTCGGCGGTCGGAAGGTCGGTCACCAGGAACGGCGTGCCCCTGGCGATGATGCTGGCGTACACCTCGCGCGCCACCGCCTCGATTCGACCTGGCTGGCCCTTGTCCACTCCGAGCACCTGCCGGTCGGGCCTCAGGGTGTCCTCGACGGCGAAGCCCTCGCGAAGGAATTCTGGGTTCCACCCCAACTCCGCCTGGTCCCCCACCGGCGCGAGCTCGCGCACGCGCGCCGCCAGCCGCGCGGCCGTGCCGACCGGCACGGTGGACTTGCCCAGGATCACCGTGGGTCGCTCCAGCATCGGCGCGAGCGTCTCGATCACGGCATCGACGAACGTCATGTCCGCCGCATACTCGCCGCGCTTCTGGGGTGTGCCGACACCGATGAAGTGAACGTCGGCATCGGCGGCTTCTGAAGCGTCGGTCGTGAATCTCAACCGGCCCGACGCCACGTGCTTGGACAGCAATTCGGGCAGGTCCGGCTCGTAGAACGGCACTTCGCCACGGGATAGCGTGGCCACCTTCACGGGATCAACGTCGACGCCGATGACGTCGTGCCCCAACTCTGCCATCCCCGCAGCGTGGGTCGCCCCGAGGTATCCAGTGCCAAAGACGGATACGCGCATACTCATGTCGCCAGACTATCGGCGTCCGGGCGGCACGGATGCGATCGCCGTCGGGCCGTCCGATGTCACCGTGACCGATCCCTCGCGCGCGCTCACGAATACCGCCTGCCCTGCGGGCAGGACGCGCCGCTCGGCCTCGGTAGAGACCTCGCAGCCGCTGCCGAGCGCGAGGACGATGCGGGGGCCGTCGGGGACGATGGCGGCACCCCCCTCCACGAGGTCAAGACAGAACTCGTCCGCCTCGGTGCGGAGGCGACGCGCTGCGCCTTCATTGATCATCGACGGACGCGACGCGGGGGTGGGCTCGAGCACAGCGATCTCGCGCAGCAGTTCCGTGTTGATCGGCTTGGTGGTCAGGCCCGCCCTCACCACGTTGTCGGAGTTCGCCATGATCTCAAGGCCCATGCCGCCCAGGTAGCAGTGCACCACTCCCGCGGGAGTGAACACCGCCTCACCCGGGGCCAAGAACACCTCATTCATCGCGAGCGCCACCAATACCCCTGGGTCCCCCGGATAGGTCTGCGCGGTCAGGCGAGCGGCTCCGAGAGAGCCACCCGTGCCCTCCGGCAATGAGGCGAGCGCGGTCACCGTGTCAAGGTGACCGCCGTCGAGCGCGGACGTGACGTAGGCGGCCAACCCGCCCTCGTCGAGCGCCTTCATCAACGCAATCGCGCCTGCGCCGTCAAGCCCCGCCAGGTCACGGCGCACGTCGGGCTCGGCGCGAAACCCTACGAGCACCTCCATGGGCGTCATCGCGACCAGGAGTTCCGGCTTGTGGGAAGGGTCCTTGAAGGTGCGGGCACGGTCGTCGTACGCGATGCCTTGCGCCTCCTCGGCAGCGAAGCCGTCGCGCGCGATGCCAGCGGTGGGATGCACTTGGATGGACAGCGGCCTTGCGATGGACAGCACCTTCAGCAGGTAGGGCAGCCGGCCGAAGCGTGTGGCGACGTCGGCGCCGAGCGCCGCGACCGGGTCGCGGGCGATCACCGCGTCCAGCGGACCCTCGTCCGTGGCCGAGGGAACGAGCGGGTGCGCTCCCCACCAAGCCTCCGCGTAAGGACCTCCATCGGCCGGGAATCCGAGCAGGTGGGGGATGCCCTCCGGCGTCCCCCAGTCCGAGCGCTGCAGGGCGGGGGTCAGAGCGATCACGCATGCCATCATGCCATCGACTCCCCTACTACTCTGGGCCCATGAGCACGAACCCGACCATCCCGGCCCACCTCCTGCCCCGCGATGGTCGGTTTGGGTCCGGTCCCTCGAAGGTGCGCGCCGCGCAGGTGCAGGCACTTGTCGACGCGAACCCGACCGTGCTCGGCACCTCGCATCGTCAGGCTCCGGTGCGCGGCCTCGTGGGAGACGTGCGGCGAATGCTGGCCGAGTTGTATCACTTGCCCGACGGTCACGAGGTGCTGTTGTCGAATGGCGGCTCGACGTTCGTGTGGGACGCGGCGGCGTTCGGCCTGATCGCCGCCAAGGCGCAACTCGCCGCTTTCGGCGAGTTCGGCTCCAAGTTCGCAGCGTCCGTCGCGGCCGCGCCTCACTTGGAGCAGCCGACGGTGCATCGCGCCGTCCCGGGGTCCATCGCCGTACCCGTGCTCGAGGACGGCGTCGACACGTACGCGTGGCCCCACAACGAAACCTCGACCGGCGCGACCGCGCCCGTGCGTCGCGTCGACGGAGCTGGCGACGCCCTCATCGTGATCGACGGGACGTCTGCCGCGGGCGCGATCGACCTGGACCCAACGCAGGCGGATTTCTACTATTTCGCCCCGCAGAAGTCGTTCGCCTCCGACGGCGGCCTGTGGTTCGCTCTGGCGTCTCCGGCCGCTGTCGAGCGCATCGAGCGGATCGCGGCAAGTGGCCGATACATTCCGCCGTCGCTGTCGCTCGCCGAGGCGGTGAGCAACTCCCGCGCCGATCAGACCCTCAACACGCCCGCCATCAGCACCCTGATCATGATGCGCGCCCAGCTCGCATGGATGCTGAGTCAAGGCGGCCTCGCCGCGATGGCCACCCGGTCCAGGGCCTCCTCCGCAGCAATCTACGCGTGGGCCGAGGCTCGCGACTTCGCCTCCCCGTTCGTGGCGGACCCCGCGCATCGTTCACCGGTGGTCGCGACGGTTGACCTGGTCGACGACCTCGATTCCGACGAGGTGCAGGCGGTGCTCCGCGCGCACGGCATCGTTGACGTGTTCCCGTATCGCAAGCTCGGGCGCAATCAACTGAGAATCGGCGTCTTCCCTGCGGTTGACACGGCCGACGTCGAGGCGCTGCTCGCGTGCATTGACTGGGTGGTCGACCACCGTTGACGACGCCGACGCCGACCCCCACCCCAGCGCCGACGTGGCGCCGATGGGCCCCGCCGCTCACGTTGGTGGTCCTGCTGGCGTTGGCGGCGGCAACGATCGCTCGCGCCGCGATACCCCCCGCCGACGACGTCGCGGCCGAGATTCACGCGCCCGCCGGACGGGCCCTCATCCCGGAGCTTGCCGCACCCGTCCCGACTGCGAGCCCCGAGCCCTTCGTATCGCCTCTTGAGATCGTGCTGCCGCCACCGCCAGCGGCGGAGTCGCCTCGGACGGGCTCGTCGGGAGGATCCTCCGGCGGGGGGTCAACCGGCGCTGGCACCTCGGTAGGCACCGACTACGTGGCGTTCTGCAACGCGGGCGGCGGGGCGAGTGCCACTGCCTCCACGGTAAATGGGCTGCTCGCCGCCGCCAATGCGGAGCGTGCGCGATTTGGTTTCCGTGCGCTCAGTTGGAGTGGCCCGCTGGCGGGCGCCGCTCAAAGTTGGTCCGAATCGATGGCGTCGAAATACAACCCCGCCTCACCGGGCGGCGCGTTGACGCACGGAAACACGCCCAGCTCTGGAGGGCAGAACGTCGCAGCCGCCTGGACCACGGGCGGCTCCATGAGTCAGTCCTCCGCGATCGGCAGGGCCCATTCAGGCTGGATGGCATCTTCGGGCCACTGCAAGAACATCCTCAACCCCAACTGGTCCGTGATGGGCGCCGGAAGTGCCCCGAGTTTCGATGGCAAGGCCTGGTACACGACCGCGAACTATCAGTAGCGCACTCGCCCGGCTCACGCCCGGCGCGTGGCGACTACTCAGCGGGCGACTACTCAGCGGGCGCCGCTGGCGCCTTGTTCTCCGCCTCAGATCCGTCTTCGGGTCCCGAGTCTTGCATCGCTTCAGGCTCGGGCGCCGTCTCGGCCTCTGGTTCCGGATCGGGCGTGACCAAGTCAAGCGCGTCCACGGCGGCTGAGTCGACCACCGGGTCCACTGCCGGCCACTCGGAGGAGCGCCGCTCAGCGTCGGTCTGCGAGTGCGCTCCACAACCGTGGTCCATGCTCACCACGCGTCCATCAGAAGGCGACCACTCGTTGGCGCACACGCCGAACATCGTGCGCAGAGAACCCGCGATGGGCACCATAAACGCGCACGTCGAACACGCGGCGCCCGCCGCCACCGCCGAAGCCGCAGTCGGTCCGTGCGAGCCTCGGTACCAGCGGTTGGCGGTGGCCTCGCGCGCCTCGGGCGCGAGCACCCGCTCGCGTCCCAGGCCAAACTCGAAATTCGCGATCGCGTCGCGGTCCGCGTCGCCCGTCTCCGTGTAGCCGGGGATAAGCCTGTGATCCTCCGCCTGATAGGGCAGGATCATGCCGGGCTCAAGATCGCCAGGCTGCACGCGCTCCGACCACGGCACCCAGGTGGGGGCAAGGAGGG
This sequence comes from Demequina sp., assembly GCF_016278765.1. GTDB lineage: Bacteria > Actinomycetota > Actinomycetes > Actinomycetales > Demequinaceae > Demequina. The sequence goes on from NZ_JADQBE010000081.1 coordinate 55,522, forward strand.
CATCGCTCCCGGGCAGCAGGGCCGACTCGCACACCGTCACCGTGTCGTCCATGACCGCAAGATCGACTGCCCATTCCCAGCCGTGATAGCCCGGCAGTGCACAGGCAAAGCGCACCGAAACCAGGCCGTCGGCGCCTGGCTCGCTGCCGAGCATCGGCCCCACGGACGATGCGTCGCCAGCGGTGTCCACCACGGCCGCGCGGGCCGCTTCGGTAATGCGGTCCTCGACTGCGACGGCCATCAGGCCTCCAACTGTTCTGCCACGGCGCGCAACACAGACGCCACCTGCTTACCCTTCGCCGCGTCAGGGTAACGTCCCTTGCGCAGCGAGTTGGAGACACCGTCAAGCATCTTGATCAGGTCCTCCACGATCATGGTCATGTCGTCCGTCGGCTTGCGCTGGGCTTGAGCGACGGAGGGCGCCTGCTCGGTGATGATGACGCTCATGGCCGAGGGTCCGCGTCGACCGTCTACGACGGAGTACTCGACCTTGGTGCCCTGGCGGGGAGATGCTACGCCGTCTGGAAGCGCGGAGGCATGCAGAAACACCTCGTCGCCCTCGTCGCTGGCGATGAAGCCGAACCCTTTGTCGGCGTCAAACCACTTCACTCGTCCCGTTGGCACGCGCACCTCTCCCACGCGCCGCAGGCGCAGCGCGTGTCCCAAGTCTACAAGGGCAACGGCCCGTCCACGGGCGCGCTTCCCAGCGAACTCCCAGGCTGTCGCGCCACACTGGTCGCATGACTCAGCAGCCAGCCCGCATCCTGGTGGTCGACGACGAACCCGACCTGCGCGACCTGCTCGCTACGTCACTCAAGTTCGCTGGTTACACGACGCAGGCCGTGGCCTCGGGACAAGCCGCCCTTGATCAGCTGCTGCACTCCGCAGCGGACCTCGTGGTGATGGACGTGATGATGCCGACGATGGACGGGTTTACCGCCGTGCGCAAGCTACGGGCCCGAGGAGACACCGTGCCCGTGCTGTTCCTGACTGCGCGTGACGCGCCCGAGGACGCCTTGGCGGGCTTCAGCGTGGGCGCCGACGACTACGTCACCAAGCCCTTCTCGCTTGCCGAAGTGGCGGCGAGGATCGAGGCCATCCTGCGCCGCGCGCGGCCAGCATCCCTCGAGTCGGCGACGCTGAGCGTCGCCGACCTCACGCTCAATGACGACGCTCACGAGGTGCGTCGCGCCGGCGTGCCACTGGACCTCACCCCCACCGAGTTTGCACTGCTGCGGTACCTCATGGCGAATCGCGGAACCGTGCTGAGCAAGGCGAGGATTCTCGATGAGGTCTGGGGCTACTCGTCCGGCTCGGACGGGGCGATCGTCGAGACCTACATGTCGTACCTGCGCCGCAAGGTCGATGCGCCGTTTGACGCGCCGCTCCTGCACACCAAACGCGGCGTCGGCTACGTCCTGAAGGAACCGTCGTGACGCGCTGGCCGCTGCGCTGGACGATCCCCGCCATCGCGCTGGTGCTGGTGCTCCTGACGGAGCTGGTGCTGGGGGCGGCCGTGTTGGCCCTGCTCAACCGCACCCTGGTTGCACAGATCGACGCGAGACTCGAGGAGGCGATGACGACTATTGAGAACCGGCGCGGTACGGTGCTGAGCGAATTGGGGCGGACCCCGAACCCCAACGCGGTGGATCCGCTGCGTCCGCGCAGCGACGTGCTCGTGGCCGTCATCCGCGCCGACGGATCAGTCGCCGAAGCCCTGACCGGACGACTCAACAACGGGCGCCCGCTGCCGGCGGTGTCGATTCGCGACGGAGCGAGGGCCCCGTACACGTCGCGCGCGCAAGGCGAAACCTGGCGAGTGCTGGTCCGCGACGTGGGCGCAGGCGGAGCGACCGTGGCCGTCATGATGCCGCTGCGCGACCCCGGGGCCGCCGCCACTGCCCTGCGGCGCGGAATCATTGTCCTCGGATTCATGGTGGCTGTCCTCGCGGCCGGGCTCGCGGCGTGGGCGACCCGCCGCTCGCTGCGGCCCCTCGGCGAGGCGGAGCGGACGGCCGCGGCCATCGCCGAGGGCGATCTCACGCGCCGAGTGCCCGACTACCCGAGGTCGACCGAAGCGGGTTCGCTCGCGGCCTCGCTGAACGTCATGATCGATCGGTTGCACGGCGCCCTCGCGCAAGGGGAGGCAACCCAGGAGCGGCTGCGGCGCTTTGTGTCCGACGCTTCTCACGAGTTGCGGACGCCCCTCGCCGCCATCCGCGGCTACGCCGAGCTGCACCGCATCGGCGGCGACGACCAGGGCGACGCGGTCGGACGAATTGAGACCAACGCAGCCCGGATGTCGGACCTTGTGGACGATCTGCTGCTGCTCGCTCGATCAGACGAGGATGCGTCGCAGCTCACGGCCGACGCCATCGTCGACCTTGCCGCTGTGGTGGCGGAGGCGGGCGAAGACCTGCGCGCACAGGATCCGTCGCGTGCCGTCACGGTTGTCCATGAGGGACGATGCCTGGTGCGGGGTTCGCAACGGCACCTGAGCCAGGTTCTTGCCAACCTGGCCGCCAACGTGCTGCGCCACACGCCGGAGGGATCCCCCGTGGAACTGACGACTGCCCGCACGGGCTCGGCGGTGACGGTGACGGTCCGCGACCACGGTCCAGGATTCCCGCACGGTGATGCTGAGCGGCTCTTCGAGCGCTTCTATCGCGCCGACGACTCGCGCACCCGCGACACCGGGGGCTCGGGCCTTGGCCTCGCGATCGTGTCGGCGATCGTGTCGGCCCACGGCGGCTCCGCTTCCGCATCGGACCTCGGAGATGGCGCTGAGGTGGTTGTCACCCTCCCCGCGGCCGGCGACGAGTAAGCCTTGACACGCGCTTTCGTGTCTCCGGGCTAAGGTCTTGCCCATGGCCGTCCTGATCGATCCGCCGCTGTGGCCGCGTCACGGGCGCGTCTGGGGCCACCTGGTCTCCGACACCTCGCTCGAGGAGCTCCACGCCTTCGCTCGCGCGATGGGTATCCCGGAGCGCGGCTTCGACCTCGACCACTACGACGTGCCCGCGGACATGCACCCGCGGCTGATCGAGGCGGGGGCTCACCTGGTGGACGGGCGCGAACTGGTGCGGCGGCTGAGAGCATCGGGGCTGCGGGTGACCGCGGCCCGGCGTCGCCGACGCTGAACACGCAGTCGCCGGACACGGCGTCGCCGACGCTGAACACGCAGTCGCCGGACACGGCGTCGCCGAACACCGGGAACCGCGTGACGGCCGACGCGCCGCATCTCGCGTCCCACCGGCGGCGTGTCGCACGCACCGGCGGTTCGTAGCGTTCAGCAAGCGCGCCAAGCGCGATCGTGACGACGAAGGGCCCCGAGGATCGCTCCTCGGGGCCCTTCGCGTGTGTCAGCTGGGGGTTAGAAGCCCATGCCACCCATGCCACCCATGTCGCCGCCGCCCTGAGGCATCGACCCGTGGGGTTCAGGCTTCTCGGCAATGACGGCCTCGGTCGTGAGGAACAGGGCCGCGATGGACGCCGCATTCTGCAGAGCAGAGCGAGTCACCTTGACCGGGTCGTTCACGCCGGCAGCGAGGAGGTCTTCGTACACCCCGGTCGCGGCGTTCAGTCCGTGACCCACCGGCAGGCTCTTCACCTTCTCGACCACAACGCCGCCTTCAAGGCCGGCGTTGATGGCGATCTGGCGCAGCGGCGCCGAGACGGCATGCTCCACAATGCGAGCACCGGTCGCCTCGTCACCCTCGAGCTCGAGCGTGGCGAACGCCCTGATGCCGGCCTGGATGAGCGCGACGCCACCACCGGCGACGATGCCCTCTTCCACAGCGGCCTTGGCGTTGCGCACTGCATCCTCGATGCGGTGCTTGCGCTCCTTGAGCTCGACCTCGGTCGCCGCTCCGGCCTTGATGATTGCAACACCGCCGGCCAGCTTGGCCAGACGCTCCTGCAGCTTCTCGCGGTCGTAGTCGGAGTCCGAGTTCTCGATCTCGGCACGGATCTGCTTGACGCGGCCGCTGAGCTGCTCTTCGCTGCCCGCGCCCTCGACGATGGTCGTCTCGTCCTTGGTGACAACCACCTTGCGGGCCTGGCCAAGAAGGTCAAGCGTGGTGTTCTCGAGCGAGAGACCCACCGACTCCGAGATGACGGTTCCACCCGTGAGGATGGCCATGTCCTGGAGCATCGCCTTGCGACGGTCTCCAAAGCCGGGGGCCTTGACGGCGACGGCCTTGAAGGTGCCCTTGAGCTTGTTCACCACGAGCGTCGCGAGAGCCTCGGACTCGACGTCCTCGGCGATGATCGCGAGCGCCTTGCCGGTCTGCATGACCTTCTCGAGCACCGGGACGAGGTCCTTGATGTTCGAGATCTTGTTCTCGACCAGCAGCACGTAGGCGTCCTCGAGGACGGCCTCTTGGCGCTCCGAGTCCGTCACAAAGTAGGCGGACAGGAAGCCCTTGTCGAAGCGCATGCCTTCGGTCAGTTCAAGGTCGAG
>NZ_JADQBE010000067.1:0-7397 GCF_016278765.1 Demequina sp.
GTCCTCGCCGCGATCATGCTCTGGCTCGCATGACTTCAGAGACACGCCCTAGTTGACCTCGACCTCGGTCGCGCCGGTCACGCGCAGCAGGTCCGCATAGGAGAGGGGGAACAGCGACGCCGCGATGCCCGCCGCCGCCCACACTTCGTCGTAACCCCGCAGCGCGACGTCCAGGAACGTCCGCACGGGTGACGGATGCCCCACGGGGGCGACTCCGCCGATGACCTGGCCGGTCGCCGCCAACACGCCGTCGGGCGTTGCCCGGGTGATCGCGGCGGCGCCGATCCGCCCCGCCAACAGTCCGGTGTCGACCGAGTGTGCTCCGGACGTGAGCACCAGGATGGGTTCGCCGTCAGCCATGAACACCAAGGACTTGACGATGGCACCCACCTCGCATCCCACGTACTCGGCGGCGGCGAGCGCGGTGGGCGTCGCCTTGTCGATTTGGCGCACGGTGACGTCTACTCCGCCGGCATGCAGCGCGGCTTGGACCTGTGCGACTTTGGGGTGAACGTCCGCATTCATGCGTCCACGCTAGCGCCGCCACGGGCCGATGAGCCGCGCCACGGCGCCGCCACGCTAGGGAATTCGACGGCGAGCGATATTCTGCTGGCATGTCCCAGCCATCGTTGTCGGACCTGGTATCCCTGCTGCAACGCCGTGAACCGCTCAGCGGCGCGACGCGCGTGGTACTGATAGACGGCCCTGCCGGAAGTGGCAAGACCACGCTGGCGAATCGCCTGTCGATCGGCCTGGGCGGCCCGGAGTCTGCGGGCCCCGGCACCTTCGATCCGGACAACCCCACTCCGGACGACGCTCCCGTCCAGATCCTTCACGGCGACGACATGTATGAGGGCTGGGGCGGGCTACCGGTTCTGGATCGGATCCTCGTTGACCAGGTTCTCGAGCCCCTGTCCAGGGGCGTGGGCGGGGCGTTCGAGATGTGGGATTGGCTGCTCGACAAACGCACGCACCTCATCCGGGTGCCGCAACGGCCCTACCTCATCATCGAAGGAGTCGGCGTCGGGCAACGGGCGGCCCGCCCGTTCGCAAGCCTTGTCATCTACGTCGACGCACCGTGGCCCGAGCGTTTGCGGCGCGGTCTCGAGCGCGACGGCGAGGCGCTGCGCCCCCAGTGGGAGGCCTGGCACGAGGCCGAAGATGAGTTTCTCTACGCCGAGGGAACGCTTCACGACGCCGATGCCGTGGTCAGTGGCGACGCCCGGCTGCCCGGCTCCTGGTAACCCGAGCGAAACGCGAGCCGTGCCACGATGGCATGGTGAGCATCGTCGACGCCTGCCGCGCGCACCGGGGTCCGCTTCTCGCCGACGCCCAACGACTGATTTGCCACGAGTCGCCTTCCGATGACCGGGCGGCGATCGAGGCGAGCGCCGACCTCGTGACCGAGGTGGTGGCTGCGCGATTCTCGGCCGCGGGTATTGAGGCGGACGCGGAACGGATCGTGATCGACGGCTGCCCGCACATCCGCTGGCGCCTGGGTTCGGGCCCGCGACGGGTGCTGCTCTTGGCTCACCACGACACCGTGTGGCCCCTCGGCACCCTCCAGACGCACCCGTTCTCACTGGAGGGGGGCGTGATGCGCGGACCGGGGTGCTTCGACATGGTCGTGGGCCTCGCGCAGGCCGTTCACGCGATCGCCGCCCTTGCCGACACGCACGGCGCCGCCGCGGTGGATGGTGTGACCCTGCTGGTCACGGGAGACGAGGAGATCGGTTCGCTGACGTCGCGGGAACTCATCCAGACCGAGGCCACGGGCTGTGACGCCGTGCTCGTGCTGGAGGCCGCAGGTCCCGCTGGCGCGCTCAAGACGGCGCGCAAGGGCGTGTCCCTGTACTCGGTTGACGCGATCGGCAAGGCGGCGCATGCGGGGCTCGAGCCTGAGAAGGGGGTCAACGCCGCCATCGAGATCGCCCTCCAGATCCCGCGCATCGCCGCGCTCGCAGACCCCGCACACGGCACCACGGTGACGCCGACGCGGCTTGCGGCCGACACGACCGTGAACACGGTGCCCGCGCGCGCCCGTGTCGACGTGGATGTGCGCGCCACCACGGCGGCCGAGCAGCGCCGGGTGGACAAGGCGATCCGGAGTCTGCCGCCCGAACTGGCTGGCTCCCGCATCCAGGTCGGTGGCGGCATCAACCGTCCGGTGATGGAGCGCGCGAGCGCGGCCAGCCTGTACGCCCGTGCCGTCGCGTTGGCGCCAGCCGCAGGGGTCGAGTGCCTGACCGAGATCGCCGTCGGCGGTGCTTCGGATGGCAACTTCACCGCGGGAGTCGGCGTGCCGACCCTTGACGGACTGGGCGCGGTTGGCGGGGGAGCACACGCCGTCGATGAACACGTCCTGGTCGAGCACATCGTCCCCCGCACGGCGCTGGTCGCGCTCCTGATCCAGGACCTCCTCAAGGCGGACGCCGCATGAGCGTCGATGCTTGGGCGGACTACCGACGCGCCGCCGGCGCGGCAGGCGTGGAGGTCCGCGTCCTGACCGGCGCCGCGCTGGACGGCGCCACCGATGTATGGCGTGCCGTGTGGCACGAGCCCGTCATGGAGCGCCCCCTGCTCACCGCGCTCACGCACGCCGGCAACTATGTGGCCGGCGCCTTTGCGAACGGGCGCATTGTCGGCGCCACGGCGGGATTCTTTGGGCCACCCGCCAGGGCGACGATGCACTCGCACGTGGCCGGCGTGGTCCCCGGCCTTGCGACGGGCGGCGTCGGCACGGCGATGAAGCTCCACCAACGCGCCTGGTGTCTCGACCGCGAAGTGGCCGCCATGACGTGGACCTTCGATCCCCTGGTTGCCCGCAACGCGGCGTTCAACGTGCGCAGGCTCGGAGCCGCGCTCGACGACTACCTGGTCGACTTCTATGGCGAGATGACTGACGGGGTCAACGCGGGTCAGGGCTCCGATCGCATCCTCGCCCGCTGGGCGCTCGACGCGCCGCTGCCCAGCGCACCTCGCGATCTCGGCCCCGCGCCCGCGATCCTGGACGTCGGGGAGGATATGGCGCCCATCATCGGCGCTGTCCCGCCCGGTGCGTCGGCCGTCTCGCTCGCGGTCCCGGCGGACATCGAGGGGCTGCGACGCGACCACCCGCGCTTGGCCGCACAGTGGAGGTCGGCCTTGAGAGACGCCATGCTGGAACGGTGGGAAGCCGGCTGGCGTCCCACCGCCGTGGGCCGAGACGGCCGCTATCTGATGGAGGCACTGTGAGAATCCGCCGCGTCCAACTGCACACCTTGGCGCTTCCGCTGGTGACGCCGTTCACCACATCGTTCTCCACCCAAACGGAGAGACGCGTCCTGGTGATGGAGTTGAAGGCCGCAATCGACGGCCACGAGGTGACCGGCTGGGCCGAATGCGGGGCACTGTCGGAGCCGGTGTACTCCTCGGAGTACACCGAGGGCGTCATTGACGTGGTCGCTCGGCACTTGCTGCCGCGCCTCGTGGCCGCAGGCGCGGTGGGACCCCTCACGGCGGAGACGGTCTCCGAGCACCTCGAGAAGGTGGTCGGCCACCGGATGGCCAAGGCGATGCTCGAGACCGCGGTGCTCGACGCACAGTTGCGGGCAGCGGGCCTCAGCTTCAAGGACTATCTGGGCGTCACGCGTGACCGGGTGCCGTCGGGCGTGTCCGTGGGAATTCAAGATTCGATCCCGCGGCTGCTGGATACGGTCGCCGCCTACCTTGATGAGGGCTATCAGCGCATCAAGCTCAAGATCCAGCCCGGCTGGGACATCGAGCCGGTGCGCGCGGTCCGCGAGGCACACCCTCGCGTTCCGTTGCAGGTGGATGCCAACGCCGCCTACACGCTCGTGGACGCCGCCCACCTAGCTCGTTTGGATGCCTTCGATCTGCTACTGATCGAGCAGCCGCTCGGCGAGGACGATATGCGCCAGCACGCGGAACTCGCGAAGCGCATGAGCACTCCCATGTGCCTCGACGAATCCGTGGTCTCCGCGACGGCCGCCGCGGACGCGATTCAGACGGGCGCCGCCCAGGTCATCAACATCAAGCCGTCCCGGGTGGGTGGCTACCTCGAGGCCCGCCGCATTCACGACATCGCGCGCGCCCACGGCGTCGCGGTGTGGTGTGGCGGAATGCTCGAGACGGGCATCGGCCGGGCCGCGAACGCCGCCTTGGCAGGTTTGCCGGGCTTCACGCTGACGGGGGACATCTCCGCGTCGGGACGCTTCTACAAGGAGGACATCACGGAGCCGTTCGTGTTGGTCGACGGGCACATCATGATTCCCGACGCGCCTGGCCTGGCCGCGGTTCCCGACCCCGCGCGGCTCGAAGCGGCTACCGTCGCTAGCGTTGACCTGCCGCTGTGAGCCACCCAGGGCGGCGGACCGTCGCCGATCAAGAGAGCCGTGGGATAGTGCGAGACATGACCTCAAAGAACCACCTGCGCATGCGCGTCCCGCGGCAGATCGCCTCATGACGGGGACCGTATCGACACCCGACCTGAGCGACGCCCCCGAACAGCCGCGCGTGCTGCGCGTGCTTGCGGTCGCGCAGATCCTCAGCGGAGCGGGCCTGGCGGCAGGCATCACCGTGGGTGCGCTCCTGGCACGCGACATGCTCGGCTCCACCTCGTTGGCGGGACTGCCCGCCATGCTGTTCACGGTCGGATCGGCGGGGGCGGCCATCGGCATCGGCCGACTCTCGCAGCGGCTGGGACGGCGCGTCGGATTGGCGGCGGGGTATCTCACCGGAGCGATCGGCAGCGCGGGTGTGGTCCTCGCGGCGGTAAACGACAACGTTCCTTTGCTCTTCACCGCCCTGGTGATCTACGGCGCCGGAACTGCGGCCAACCTGCAGGCCCGCTACGCGGGGGCCGACCTTGCTGCGCCCCATCGTCGGGGCCGCGCGGTGGCCATCGTGCTTGTCGCGACCACCGTGGGCGCGGTCGCAGGACCCAACCTCGCGGGGGCGATGGGAAGGGTGGCGCACACGTGGGGGATCCCCACCCTCGCAGGTCCATTCGTGTTGGCCGGAGCAGCCTACGCAGTGGGGGCGGCCGTGCTGTGGACGCTGTTGCGGCCGGACCCCTTGGTCCTGGCCCGCGCTCGTGAACACGACGCTTCGGCGCGTTCTCCTGAGCCCGCCCCGACGCCGGCCGCGGCCCGCACGGCGAGCAAGGGCATCGCGACCGGTGCGTTGGTGATGATCGTGGCCCAGATGGTCATGATTGCGGTGATGACCATGACACCGGTGCACATGCAGGGCCACGGCCATGACGTCGGCGCTGTGGGGTTCGTCATCGGCGTCCACGTGGCGGCGATGTACTTGCCCTCACCGCTGTCGGGCTGGTTGGTGGACCGCTGGGGTGCGGGCACGGTGGCCGTGCTCTCCGCCATCACGTTCGTGGCCGCCGGCGCGGTCGGGGCATGGAGCCCACCCGCCTCAGTTCCCCTGTTGGTGCTGTCCCTCGCGCTGTTGGGTCTGGGATGGTCGTTCGGGCTGGTCTCGGGCACCGCCATGGTGACAAGCGCGGCGCCGCTTTCCCAGCGCGCGCGTATCCAAGGCAACGTCGACTTTCTCATCGCCCTTGCTGGCGCCACCGGTGGCGTCCTGTCCGGTGTGGTCGTGGCCGGGACCAGCTTCGCCACGCTTGCGCTCGGAGGCGGCGTGGTGGCGTTGCTGCTGGTGCCAGTGCTGGCGGTGACGCGTGCTGATCACCCGCGCCAGCATCGGCCTGGCACAATAAGCGCATCATGACGCACCTCCTCGACGAGCTCGCCTGGCGGGGGCTCATCTCACAGACCACCGGCGACGACGAACTGCGCGCGGCCCTCGACGCGGGTCCTGTCACGCTGTACTGCGGATTCGATCCGACGGCGCCGAGTCTGCATCATGGCAACCTCGTACAGATCCTCACGGTGCGCCGCTTCCAAGAGGCCGGCCATAACCCGTTGCTTCTGGTCGGCGGGGCGACGGGGCTGGTCGGCGACCCTCGCGAGACGGGGGAGCGCGTGCTCAATCCCGTGGAGACGGTCCACGAGTGGGTGGAGCGGATTCGCGCGCAGATCGAGCCGCTCATGAGTTTCGAGGGCGAGCACCCCGCCGTCATGGTGAACAACTATGACTGGACCAAGGACATGTCCGCGATCGAGTTGCTCCGGGACATCGGCAAGCACTTCCGCCTGGGCACGATGCTCGCGAAGGAGACGGTGTCACGTCGGCTGAATTCCGAGGAGGGAATCTCGTACACGGAGTTCAGCTACCAAGTCATGCAGGGAATGGATTTCCTCGAGTTGTACCGACGGTATGGCTGCACCCTGCAAACCGGCGGCTCGGATCAGTGGGGAAACCTGACGGCAGGCACGGAGCTGATCCGCAAGGTCGAAGGAGTCAAGGCCCATGCGCTGGCGACGCCGCTGATCACCAAGGCCGACGGCACCAAGTTTGGTAAGACGGCTGGCGGTGCCGTGTGGCTTGCGCCGGACATGATGAGCCCGTACGCCTTCTATCAGTTCTGGCTCAACCAAGACGACGCCGACGTGATCAAGCTGCTCAAGGCCTACACGTTCCTGAGCCGCGAGCAGATCGAGGCGCTGGAAGCGAAGGTGGAGGAGGAGCCGTTCCGCCGGGAGGCTCAGCGCACCCTCGCGTGGGAGGTGACGTCCCTCGTGCACGGCGAGACCGCCGCTCAGGGTGCCGTTGACGCGTCTCGGGCGTTGTTTGGGCAGGGAGAATTGACGGCGCTCGATGCGCGCACGCTCGACGGCTGCGCGCAGGAGCTCGGGGGGGCGTCGGTGGCCGCTGCGACGTCGGTAGTCGACGCGTTGGTGGCGGCGGGTGTCGTGGACTCGAAATCGGCCGCCAGGAGGGCGATCCAGGAGGGCGGCGCCTACATCAACAACGTGAAGGTTGCCGACGCGGATGCCGTGCTCGATCCTCGCGGTACGTTGGCCGGCGGATGGTTCGTGCTCAGACGCGGGAAAAAGACGGTCGGACTTGTCAGAGCGTCGTCGTAGGTGGCAGGCGCTGAAACGGTAAAGTGCATATTTACCAGGTGTGACTCTGTCGACACGCCCGAGTTGCAAGCGATTTGACTTGCGGCGCAACCAGGCCGTAATGTTTCACCTGTTGCCGACGACGGAGCGAACACGCAGGGGACTGAAAAGGCCCCGCGAACTCCATCAGGTAGCCACCTTCTGTCGCACTGAAGATCGGTCGCGCAAGCGCCCGGAACGAGGTACGATGGGAACCCCCTCCGAACTGGAGACGCGCCGATACGGCGAGTTGACAGAGAGGTACGGGGTGAGTAAGTTAGAACGGTTGCCCCAAATCTGGCCCGAGAGGGTGTAGATGAGGTGCGCGTCCGAACCTTGAGAACTCAACAGTGTGCCACATGTCGATGCCAAAAC
>NZ_JADQBE010000057.1:0-7357 GCF_016278765.1 Demequina sp.
CGCATCGGCCCCCGTCGCCTGGTGTCCGCACTGTGGCTGTTCGCCATCCTCAACGGCACGGGCCCCGTTCAGCTGAACCAGGGCGCGCTGCCGGGCGCGAGCATGCTGATGACCATCCCCATCGCGGCGACGCTCATCACGCACATCGCTTCCCACGGACTCGCGCGCTGGTACTCGATCGCCGCAGGTGCCGTGATGACGCTAGTGCAGATCGCGACCCTGTTCGTCGGCACGTCCACGATGTACTACACGTACTTCTCGGTCATCGAGATCGCGACCACGGCGACCATCGTGTGGATCGCGCTCAAGAAGTGGAAGGCCGACGCCTAGGCCGGGTCGCCCACAGCGGGCACGATGCCCTCGTAGGCCTCGGCAAACTCGACCGACTCGGCCGCCCGGCAGGCGTCGTAGATGCTCTCCTGGACGGCCTTCGCAGCGGCGTGCCCCAGCACGTCCACCTGCAGGTGGATGTCGGTGAGCCCCTCCTTGAAGTACTGGCCTGTCGCGTTGAGGGGGTCGCGCAGTTCGCCGGTGCTGAACACAAAGAGCGAGTCCCCGTCGGCCGAGGTGTGGACGGGGTTGATGGCCCGCACCTGGCCGTGCGTGGCAAGGTGCGCGAGCTTCTCGTAGTGCTCCTTGGAGCCCAGGCCCACGTTGATGCCCACCACCGTGATGGTGGTGTTCGTCAGGCTGCGCGTGACGATGTCGCTGATCTGGTCGTAGGAGGAGAAGCCGCCCGCTTCGCTGCGGTTGCCCGCCAGGATCTGACCGTCGGGCAGCACGATGTTGCCCACCGCGTTCACCACGGACATCGCGGTCACGATGATGCCGCCCCCCAGGTCCACCCGGGCCGAGCCGACGCCCGCCTTCATGGCGCCCACCTTGGCGCCGCCGTCCAGCCACAGGAACTTGCCTACCGATGCCCCCGTGCCAGCGCCGACGTTGCCGCCGGCCACGGCATCGGCGCTCGCGTTGCGGTAGGCCTCCCGCCCGTAGTCGGCCTCGAAGGGGGCGATGCTCATGCCGAGGTCGTAGATCGCTGCACCGGTGATCGAGGGGTTGACCACGGAGCCGTCCGGGCCCGAACGGAAGCCGACGCCGTCCTCGCGCAGGCACTCCATGATGGACGCGGCGGCCATCAGGCCAGTGCTGCTTCCGCCGGCGATGAAGATGCCGTGCAGCCGGTAGTCGGTCTTGCCGCCCCGCAAACCCTCGGTGTTGTAGCCGCCCGCGCCGCCGCCGTACGCCTTGAACGCCACCGTGGCGGGCTTGTCGAACAGGACGACGGTGCAGCCGGTGAGCCTGTCCAGGTGGGTGGCGTGGCCGACGCGCACACCGGTGAGGGCGGTGAGGGTGGTGTTGGTCATGGTGCGATCACACTACGGGCACATGCCTTCGCGCGTCTCGACTGGGCTGCGTGGGTTGGCCAATGCGGACGTTCCTAGTGTGGCAGTTACGGGAATACCTGTCACCAGATCTCAGGAGAGCGCATCGTGAAGGGCAATGAACTGGTGTGGCGAAACCTCGAGCGCGACACCCTCGCGAGAACAACGCGCGACGCGATAGGTCCACTCCTGGACACGTCACGCGGACCTTACGCCCTTGGCGGGCCAGGCGCCGTACAGGCGCTCCTCCAAGGACGCGCGGTCGCTGACTTCCGCGAGCACATTGTCTATCTGCCTGCCTCTGCGGACCTCAACGGATTGCCCGAGGGCGACGAGGTTCGGGTGCTATCAATGGACAGGCGCGCCATCAAGACGTGGACCGGCTACTCGAGTCTCGCGCAGACGTACGCCGACCTCTTTGCCACCCCCGGCTGGGCGGCGTCGGAGTTCAGAATGGCGCTGCGCGACACCTTTGTTCGAGATCGCGAGTGGGACCAGGTGGGAGACCCACGATGACGATTCTGGGACCAGACGACGAAGGACGCTCTTGAATGGATCGAGGAGTCGCAGATCCAGACCAGGTCCGATGGCGACGATGTTGGGTGGCCGTCTCTCTAGTTGCTGTCATCTTCGCCGGCGCCATTGTGCCGTACTATGGGCGCTTGAGGGGAGTACTTCTCAAGTTCCGCTCCGGTCAATACGAGTGTCCAACGACACTCTCGGACGGGCGCCCGCCGCACATGACGTGCGGAAGGTGAAGGAGACCTCAGAGCACCAGTGTTCTGAGGAGACCCCGTTTTGATCCCCATTGACGTTCTGGCCGCACCGGCATCGGCCGCGCCGTTGTCGACCATCGCCACACCCGGACTGTGGGCCATCACCCTCGCGGTGGTCCTGGTCGTCTTCGCATTGGACTTTGTCATCACCCGCAATCCGCATCGGGTGTCGATGCGCGAGGCCGTCAAGTGGTCCGTGATCTACATCGCCTTGCCGCTGCTGTTCGGCGTGTGGGTGGTGGCGGCACACGGCGGCCAGCTGGGGCTCGAGTACTACACGGGCTACCTGGTGGAGAAGTCGTTGTCCGTAGACAACCTGTTTGTGTTCATGCTGCTGCTCGCGGCGTTCGCGGTGCCGCGGGAACTGCAGCAGCGGGTGCTGCTGATCGGCGTGGCGGGGGCGCTTGTGCTGCGCGGCATCTTCATTGCGCTGGGTGCCCAGATGCTGCAGCGCTTCGACTGGACGTTCTTGCTGTTCGGCGCGATCCTCGTCGCCACCTCCATCAAGGTGTTGCGCGACGCGGTGCGCGGCGTCGAGGAAGAGGTTGACCCGGACCAGATGCGCGCCGTGCGGCTGCTGCGCAAGTTCTGGCCGGTGACCACCTCGTATCGAGGAACTCGGATGACGGTGCGTGAAAACGGTAGACGCGCCACGACGCCCCTGCTGCTGGTGGTCGTGGCGGTGATGACCACGGACGTCGTGTTCGCCGTGGACTCGGTGCCCGCCGTCTATGGCATCACGGGCGATCCCTACCTCGTGTTCGTCACCAACGCCTTCGCGCTCATGGGGCTCCGCGCCCTCTACTTTGTCCTTGAGGGCGCGCTGTCGCGGCTGGTCCATCTTGGCTACGGCCTCGCGGCAATCCTCGCCTTCATTGGAGCCAAACTGGTACTCCACTGGGCACACGGCATCTGGCCCGCCACCCCGGAGGTTCCCACCCTCGTCTCGCTCGCGGTGATCGTGGTGGTCCTTGGCGTCGTCACTGCCACCAGCCTGTGGGTGACGCGGCGCGGCTCCGACGAGCAGCAGGGCGTACACATCGGCGGGTGAGGCGCGGCATGCGAACGCCGAACCTCGCCTAGGCTTGCGTGAGACTCAACCCAAGGAGCAGAGATGACCGACGCCGCCCTTCCCCAGATCACCCGTGCCGCCAACGGCGCCCCGTCCGTTGACTTCGCCGGCGTGACAAAGCCCGACGGACTCGTGGTCGACGTGCTGGAGGCAGGCGGCGGACCCGCCGTGGTCGAGGGCCAGCAGATCACCGTGCACTACACGGGATGGCTCTGGGACGGCGCTCAGTTCGACTCCTCGTGGGATCGCGGCGAGCCCATCTCGTTCGGCATCGCGCGCGGCTCGCTCATTCAGGGCTGGGTGGACGGCATCGTCGGCCAGCCGGTGGGCTCCAAACTGCTGCTGTCGGTGCCGCCCGAGTTCGGCTACGGCCAGCGCTCGATGGGCCCCATCCCCGGCGGCTCGACGCTCGTGTTCGCTGTGGACGTGCTGGACGCAAAGTAGGGAACGCTCGGTGAGAAGGCGGCCGATGTGTGAGTCGTTGCCGGACGTCTTCTGGCCATAGGCGCGGGTGAACTCGCCGTCCGACATGGTGAACACCCCTGCCAGGATGGCGATGCCGCGCGCGACTCCGGCTCGGCACTGCCTACGCCAACATCGTGGCCGGGGCCTCAGCGGAATTCGATGCTTCGGATCGAGTTGCCGAGGTTGACGCCGGTGAACGCGGTGCGCCCCGACGCGGGGTCGGTGGAGGCCCCGATCGCGACCAGGAGCGGAACGTAGTGGTCGCTCGTGCGGTGGGCGCCGCGGTTGCCCGGACCCTTCGCGCGGAAGTCGACGAGGTCGTCGACGCCGCCGACGGCGAGGGTGCTGGCCATCCACTCGTCGAAATCGCGGTTGTAGCCGGGCAACTCGTTCCAGGTGGACGGGTCGCGCTGGAACGTCGACATGTCGTGCGTGGCGAACCCGGACCCGATCACAAGGTAGCCCTGCTCGCGCAGCGGGCGCAGTTCCTCGCCGAGCTTCAGGTTCGCGGCGGGCGAGAGATCGGGCATCGACACCTGCAGCACCGGCACGTCGGCGAGCGGGTACATCGCCATGAGTGGGATGAAGGCGCCGTGATCGAGGCGCCGGTCGACGTACTGATGAACGCTGCCGGCTGGCCCCGCGAGCATCGGCGCGACCTGCTGCGCGAGCGCGAGACTGTCGGGGGTCCAGTACTCGGCCTGGTAGTACCGCTGGTGGAACCCGCCGAAGTCGTAGTACAGCGGCACCTGCGGATCGGTGGCGCCGATCGCAACCGGGGCGTTCTCCCAGTGCGCGGACACGATCACGATCCCGCGCGGCTTGGGGATGCTCAGACTCCACTCCAGCAGGGCCTGCAGCCACTGCGGCGAATCCAGTAGCGGCGGCGCACCGTGCGACAGGAACAGGGTTGGCAACGGGCCGTCGGACGGCTCCCAGCGGCGTGCGGCGCGTGAACGCTCCAGCGCGCGAGGCAGGAATGCGTCGTACGCGCCCATGGGCAGGTCCGGACGGATGGCTTTGAGCGAATCGTCGCGGACAACTATGTCGGACACACTCAGGTCAACCCGGTCGGGGCATCCGGCATTCCCCGCTTCGGGCGTGGCGAAGGTAGCGTTAAACAAGTCGAGGTCTTCCAGATGGTGAGCATGAGAACTTCCATCATGGGGGACCTCGCCCGGTATCCCCGACCACCCACGCGAACTACCCGCCTACAGCCCCAACTGTGAAGAGACCGACAACGATCACGATGAAGATGGCGATCACGACCACGGGGAGCACGAAGATGATCAGGGCGGTGGCGTCGCCACCCCCAGCGTCGCAGTCGCAACGATCTACGGTCCAAGCGCGCCAATGGGTACGACGCTGACACCGTCCGGCCTGCGATACGCGTAGCCCGATGCGGTGATGACCGCAAGCGCCGCGGGCTTCCCACTCCTCGAGTCGTCGACGCGACCAGTAAACTCCACGAGTTTGGCCGCAGCGTCGTCGATGATCTTAGACGCGGATGAGAGTTTGACCTCGCAGGCGATCCACTTCTGATCGGGTGCGGCCACAATCGCGTCGACCTCCAGGCCCGTGTTGTCCCGGTAGTGAAGTACGCGGGCATCGAGCGGTTGCGAGTAGACGCGAAGGTCGCGGACCACGAGCGACTCGAAGAGGAATCCCAGGGTCCTGAGGTCCGCCTTGAGGCTCGCGGCATCGGCTCGCAGACCAGCGACTGCCAGCGACGGGTCAGCGAAATGGAATGTGGGCAGGGTCCGCACCCGGGAGCGTGATCGCAAGTGCGGTGTCCAAGGCGCTTGGTACTCGACGAGAAGGAGCCGCTCTAACGCGTCGATGTAGTTGGCCACCGTCTCGGGATCCGCAGGCAATTCGTTGTCACCCTGACGGCTCGCATCAGCCGTCATCGTGCGGTGCTTGACCTCCGTCGCAACATGGCGTGAAAGGGCTGCGAGCGTGGCAGCAACTCGCGAAGGATCGCGTTTGACTCCATCAACCGTGTGAATGTCAGTGCGAGCAATGTCCGATAGGTAGTCGCGGTTTGCGCGCCGCGCGTCCCGTGCGGAAGCGTCAACGAGCGCGGGCCAGCCGCCGCGGCACAGGGCCTCGACAACCCCTTCGAACGTGAGGCTTGATTGAGACGCATACGGCGCAACCCCGTCGAGCATGGCGCGCAGAGACACGGAACCGTCACTCTCTCCGGACTCCCAGAGACTCATCGGACGCATGGCGAGTCTCGAAAAGCGCCCGGCTCCCGAGTGGCGCGTGGCATCGTCGGCCGGTGTCGCCGAGCCGGTAAGGATAAATTGGCCAGGCTTCTGGCGTGCATCCACCTCGCGCCGCACTGCGTTCCATAAGTTTGGGGCAAGTTGCCATTCGTCCAACAGGCGAGGAGCGTCGCCAGCGAGTACAAGGCCGGGGTCAATGTCGATGCTGGCCCGTGCCCCGTGGTCGATGTCTAGCAGGACTTCGCTGTTCGCATGGTGACGCGCCGTTGCCGTCTTCCCTGAGGCTTTTGGACCCTCAATGAGCACAGCGCCAGCCGAAGCGAGCCTTTCGACGAGCTCGGAGTCGACTACGCGCTGGTGGTAGGACATGGAGACCTCCTGAACCGGATCATTGCAATGCCTCTAACCGGACGTGTGCAACGATCACAACCGGACGTGCGCAATTCCCGGAGCCGGGGTCAGGCAGCGCGTTGAGCATCTACCCCATCGTCACGGTGAGCACGGCCCCGTCAACGAGCGCCTCCACGGGCACCAGGGCGCCGCGCTTGCCGTCGTCAAACGGGGCAACCTCGACGCCCTCGATCGTCACCGACGAGACGCCGGTGGCCAGGCCGTCGATGTTGACCACATTGATGGTGAGATTCATCCCGCGGAACCGGCGAGTCACGGCAAAGCCATCCCAGCCTTCGGGCAGGCACGGGTCGATGCGGAGTCCGTCGAGTTCGGCCCGGACGCCCAGGATGTACTGGGTGGCCGCCACATAGGCCCACGACGCGGTGCCGGTGAGCCACGGGTTGCGGGCCTGGCCAAAGCGCGACGACTCGGGGCCGTGCACAAACTGTGAGTAGACGTAGGGCTCGACCTGATGAATCTCGGCCTGGTCGTTGTACTTGGCGGGCAGGAAGTTGCGGTAGTACTCGTAGGCGCGGTCGCCGCGGCCCAGGATGCCCTCGGCCACGACGGTCCAAGCGTTCGCGTGGCCGAAGATTCCGCCGTTCTCCTTGTGACCGGGCGGGAAGACCAGGAGCGAGAGCCCGACGCCGGGGACATCCTTGGTGTGCGCGGGGGCACAGAGCGCGACGCCGTGTTCGGTGGACAGCCGCTCGTACACGGAGTCCATCGCGCCGATCGCCCGCGCCTCCGGCACGGTCTGCGAGATCGCGGCCCAGACGTTCGGCTCAAGATAGATCTGGCCCTCGTCCAAAGTCTTGGACCCCAGCTTGGCGCCCGTCGCGGAGATGCCGCGGATGTACCAGCCGCCGTCCCACGCGTTCTCGAGCACGGGTTCGAGCCCGTCTAGCACGCCGCGGGCCCACGCGGCGTCGTCGTGGCGGCCGGTCTGGTCGGCGAGCTCTGCGAGGATCCGCACGCCGTTGGCCATGAGGAAGGTGGAGAACATGGACTCGCCCGTGGTGCCGAACTGCAGGC
>NZ_JADQBE010000049.1:0-7010 GCF_016278765.1 Demequina sp.
TCCCATAATGGACATCCTCTCTTACAAGGTGTCCACCAAACCGGGGCAAAGCCAGACCTTGTGGTCCGGGCCCTCCGTGCTTCCGGGGAACCGCGAGACCGCTAGGGCGTCGCGCCCACCATCACGGGCTCGCGGAGCAACTCGACTGCCGCCACCGCATGCGCCAGCCTCACGCCAGCCTCGCACCACCGACCGTACGAACCGACGTGGGCCGCGACACGCCGCGTCTTGCGCGGTTCAACACCGCACCCTGGAGGTGTCGAGGGCGAAAACGGTTCGGACTGTCTGCGGGTGCGGGCGCACGTGCGGGCGCAGGTGCGGGTGCGGTGCGGGGTTGGGGCCGGTGGCGGGGCCCGGTTGAGGGCCGAGTTGAGGGTCCGGCGCTGCTAGATCTCGATGCCGACGGTGACGGGCTCGGGCACAAGGTCGATGCCGTACGCGTCTCGCACGCCATCGCGCACCGCCCGCGCGAGCGCGGTCAGGTCGGCGGCCGACGCCCCGCCCCGATTGGTCAGCGCGAGGGCGTGCTTGGTCGACAACGACGCCCTGACGCCGTCGCCCACCGCGAAGCCCTTGCCAAAGCCCGCGTGCTCGATCAGCCAGGCCGCGCTGGTCTTGATGGCGCCCTCCGGCGCCCCGGGGCCCGCCGGAAAGCGCGGAGCGTCGACGGGGAGTGCCGCAGCGGCCGACGCTTCCAGCACCGGGTTGGTGAAGAAGGACCCGGCGCTCCAGGTATCGGGGTCGGCGCCGTCGAGCAGCATGCCCTTGGATCGGCGCAATTCCAGCACGGCGTCGCGCACGTCGGTGATGGGTACCCGTGCGCCCTGCTCGACGCCCAGCGCCCCGGCAAGCTGGGCATACCGCACGGGCGCGGACAGCGATGCCATGCGGGTGTGGAACGTGACGGACAGCACCACGTAGCGGGGGCTCGGCTGCCACACTGCGCCGTCGTCCGCACCGCCGCGCATCGACCGCTTCAGGACCGAGTCGCGGTAGGTAAAGCCCAGTGACATGAGAGGCAGCGTCCGCACCGACTGCGTGGCACGGTCCCAGGTGCGCACCTGCGCGACCAGTTCGGACACGTCCGCGCCGTACGCACCGACGTTCTGCACGGGGGTCGCTCCGGTGGACCCGGGGATGCCTGACAGCGCCTCGAAGCCGGACCACTGGGAACGCACCGCTCGCTCCACCAGCGCGTCCCACGGCACGCCGGCGGCGGCGGTGATGGACAGACCCCCACACGCTCCGTCGTTGTGGAGGGAGACGTCGGCCTCGGCGTCGCGGCGGGCGTCACGCACGACGACGCCGTCAAAGCCCGCATCGGACACCAACAGGTTGGATCCGCCGCCGAGGATGAGAACGGGGATGCCAGCCGTGTCTGCGGCGCGGACGGCGTCGATCATGTCGTCGTCCGAGCCGGGCTCCACGATGTCGCGTGCGGGGCCACCCACCCTCAGCGTGGTGAGGTCCGCCAGACTGGTCATGGACTCAGCGTAGCCGCGAGCGCTTGTCCCCCCTGTGCATGGGGATGGCCTCGCCAGCGGCGTCGAGCACGGCGGACGGGTCCGTCATCTGACGTTCCAGCAGCTCGGAGCCGACGGCGCGTTCGACGGCGCGCCTGGATCGGAAGATGTGGCGATCGCTACGCACCGCCCGCGCCAGGATGAATGCCGCGAGCGAGCCGACCAGAACCAGTAGCATGGCGTGACGCAGCGGAACCCACTCGGCCATGCGCCCGATGATCTGGGGAACGATGAGCCCGGCCGTGGTCGAGAACGACGAGACGGCCGCGACCCGTGCGGCAGCGTGACGCGGGTCGTCGGCCGCCGCCGTGAATCCGATCGGGAAGTTCAGCGCGGCCCCGGCACCCCAGAAGATGACGGCGACGGGCACCAGCCAGAACGTCGGCGTGAAGGCGAACAGCGTCACCCCGATCACGACGCTCACGGCGGACGCCCGCAACGTCACCACTCGCCCTAAGCGGTCGATGATCCCCGCTCCCGACATTCGGAAGGAGAACATGGAGGCCACAAAGACCCAGTAGATGATGTCGCCCGTGGCCTCGCGCTGACCGAAGTCGTCGACGACGGCGAGGGACAGCCATTGCGAGGCAATCATCTCGGTCATGGCGGCGGCGAACACGATGGCCCCGATGAGCAGCACCCGTCGGTTGCGGTACTCCGCCCCGGCGGTGGCAAACGGGCCGCCGAGCGACTTGGAGGCAACTCTGGGGTCCGGTGTGCCGTCCAGGACGGCAACGGGAATCACCACGAGACGCACGATGGTCGCCGCCACCGCAACGATCGCGAAGTGCCACACGGGGGCGACATGCCAGTGCGACGCGGCGGCACCCAGTGCAATGCCCACCGCCATGCCGACGGAGAAGCCGGCGTGGAACTGCGGCATGATCGAGCGGCCCACGCGCCGCTCGACATCGGCGGCCTCGGCGTTGGCGGGCACATTGGATAGCGCGAACGCGAGGTTCATGAGGAAGAGGGCCGAGGCGAACAGCACCGGCGACCCGATTGCCGTGGACAGTCCGAGGACAACGAGGGACACCAGGTGCGCGAAGCTCACCCACCACAGCAACGCCCGCGAGCCAAACTTCGCGTTGGCCCATCCCGCGACCACGAGCGCCACGAGAGCGCCGAGGGCACCGAACAGCAACAGGATGGCCAAGCCGCTGGAGGAGACGTGCAGGAGGTCGCGGATCGTCGGAATCCGCGACAGGAAGGTCGTGAGGAAGACGCCGAGCAGTGCAAACATCAGGATGAGCGCGCGGTGCGCGGTGTGCACGCGCGCGGGCGTGGGCTTGGTGGTCGGCGCGTGGCCGAAAGTCGGAACCATGGTGTCCTGCCCTGGGGGTGGGTCGCGGGGAGCGCGTGTCCTCACCCGAAAGTCGAAACGTTTCGAATTGAGGTTATCATGGTGCCGCTACGCTGATGATCACACCAGGCGGTCGCCGCACTGCCGCTTCACCAAGGGAGTTCCCGATGAGCGCACAACGCCGGCCGACGATGGCCGACGTCGCAGCCCTCGCCCGGGTGTCGCTATCGACCGTGTCGCTCACCTATTCCGGCGCCGGACCCATCTCGCCCGACATGCGCGCGCGCGTCGAGAAGGCGGCCACCGCCTTGGGTTACGCGGGCCCTTCACCCCGGGCGCAAGCCCTCCGCTCGGGCCGCAGCCGCGTGGTGGGGCTCGTCATCCATGAGCAGTTGCAATACGCCCTGCGGGACCCGTTCACCCTGCGGGTGCTCGACGCGCTCATCGGCGACCTCGGCGAGATGGGGCTAGGGGTACTCCTGCTCCCGTCTCCCTCGGCCGACACGACCGAGTCCAACCTGTTGGCCACCGCGTCGATGGATGCCGCCGTCCTGATGCGAGTGCGGGACCATGACGAGCCCGCGCTCGAGATCCTTGCGCGCCGCGAGCTGCCCTTCGGGATCGTCGAGGGCACGGCGCCAGGGGCCGCCGCAATCACCATTCCCGACCGCCGGGCAACAGCAGACCTCATTCGCCACCTGGTGGGGTTTGGCCACGAACGCATCGCGACCGTCACACTGCCGCGCGGAACCCGGGGCGCGACCGCGATCTATGAAGGGGAACTGCTCGCGGGTGCCCTCTGGACGCCGACGCGGAACCGACTGGCCGCCTTCGAGGATGCGGGCGTCGAGCCGTGCGTCGTCGTCGAGTCGCATGCCTCCATGGTCGAGGCCGGGGTGGCCGCCGGCCATCTCGCGTTCGGCCACGCCTCCAGGCCCACGGCAGTCGTGTGCCAGTCCGACCTGCTCGCGGGAGGCGTGGCCCTGGCCGCGCGGGAACTGGGGCTGGACGTACCCGAGGACGTGTCGATCACCGGCTTTGACGGGCTCGACCTGCCATGGCTGCAGCCGCTCGACCTCACCACGGTTCCGCAAGACGGCGCCGCCAAGGGGCACCTCATCGCCCAGAGCGTCAAGGCCCTCCTCGCCGGCGCAGAGCCGCCGGTGATTGAACTGCCGCTGGAAATCCGCATCGGCAACAGCACGGCCCACGCGCCACGCTGACAGCTGAAGAGGGCGCCGCCCGGTGTCCCGGACGGCGCCCTGTCGGTCGTGAGTGGATGGGTGCTACAGCCCGAACACCGTCTGTAGCGCGGGGAGCGCGAAGTACACCGCGAAGGCGCCCGCCGCGAGCCACATGAGTGGCTTGACCTGCTTGGCGTCGCCCTTTGCGCTTTGGAGGATGACGTAGGCGATGAAGCCGAGCCCGATGCCCGCCGCAATCGAATACCCAAAGGGCATCACGATCATCGTCAGGAATGCGGGGATCGCGATCCCGTAGTCCTTCCAGTCGATGTCCACCACGCCGGTGAGCATCATCAGGCCGACCAGAACGAGTACTGGGGTGGCGGCCTCGAACGGCACCAGGTTTGCCAGCGGCGACAGGAACACCGCCACCAGGAATCCGAGCCCGGTGACCACCGAGGCGAGGCCCGTGCGTGCACCATCCCCCACGCCGGAGGCCGACTCGATGTAGGCCGTGTTCGACGAGACACCGCCGACGCCACCGACGATCGCACCGATCGAGTCCACGATGAGGATCTCCTGCGAGTTCGCCGGAACGCCCACCTCGTCGTTGAGGTGTGCCTCCTCGCCGACCGCCGTCATCGTGCCCATCGTGTCGAAGAAGTCGACCACAAAGAGCGAGAAGATGAGCAGCAGGACGGTGAGGACCGCAGGGCCAGACGTGAAGGCTCCGAGAATGCTCACCTGCCCGAGCAGGCCCAGGTCGGGGGCGAAGCTCCAGTCCTGCCCGGTGAACGTGGGGACAACGAGCGCCCACCCGGAGGGGTTGTCCTGAACCGACCCCACCTTGGCGATGGCCTCGACGACGAAGGCCAAAACCGTCACGCCGAGGATCGAGATCAGCAGCGCGCCCTTGACCTTGCGAAGCAAGAGGATGCCGCCCACCACGATGCCGACGACGAACAGTAGCGTGGGCCACGTGTTGATGGCGCCGCCCTGGCCGAACTGCGAAGGCACCGCGTCCGACCCCGGGTCATTGACCAGGCGCGAGTCCCAGAACGCGATAAATGCGAGGAAGAGGCCGATGCCAGCGGCGATCGCCTTCTTGAGAGCCATCGGAACGGCCCACAGGAACGCCAGTCGCAGCTTGGTGAGCACCAGGATCAGGACAAGAACACCCTCGAGGACGATCAGGCCCATCGCCTCGGGCCACGCCAAGGCGCCCGAGCCGACGAGGCCGTACGCGACGAAGGCGTTGAGACCCAGACCGGTAGCCAGCGCCAACGGGAACCGCGCGTAGGCACCCATCGACACCGTGAGCACGCCCGCGATCAGTGCCGTGGCGGCGGCGATCATGCCCAGGTTCGGCTCGGTACCGCCGCCGAGGTAGTTGCCAGCCTTGTCCGGCACAAAGCCCAGGATGAGGGGGTTAAGAACCACGATGTACGCCATCGTGAAGAAGGTCGTGAGTCCACCGCGGACTTCCTGACCGAACGACGATCCCCGTGCGGAAATCGAGAAATACGCGTCGAGCTTCTGTGCGAAGCCCGTGTTCTCCTTTGTTGCAGTTGCCATACCCGAATGGTGGCAGTGTGCGGGAGTCCCACACGACACCAGCGCATCAAACCGCGAGCCAATGTGTTGGAGGTTTCCCACAACTGACGTCTCCACGCCGGCTGCCGGGACCCCAGGCCCGTGCGCCCGCGGGGCTGCCGGGCGCCTACGCGCAGTCGACGATCGCTTGCGCCTTGCCCATCACCTTGGCTCCGTCGAAGGTCACTGTCACGTCGATGCGCGCCTGCTGAAGTTCGTGATCCAGCGCGCCCACCACCGCTGTGACACTCACGGTCGCGGCGCCAAGCGCGGGAACGGGCACCGGTCGCGTGAAACGCGCCTGATAGTCGACGATGTTTCCGCTGCCCGCCCATTCCTCGACCACCGAGGCGCCGATGCCCATAGTGAGCATGCCGTGGGCGATCACTCCCGGGAGCCCCGCCTGCCGGGCGAAGGCGTCGTTGTAGTGGATGGGGTTGAAGTCGCCCGAGGCGGCCGCGTAACGCACCAGCGTGTCTCGGGAGATCTCCACGTCACGCTGCGCCACCGGGTCGCCCACATTCAGGGACGCGAAGGCGGGCAGGGTCTCGTCGCTCATGACTGGTCCTCCCGCACGGCCAAGGTGGACATCACGGTGGCGACGGGCACGCCATCGGAGTCCGTGAGCTCCGCGCGGCTGGTCACCATGGAGATGCCCGCGCGCTGCGTGATCGATTCGATCGTGATGCTTGCACGGATCACATCGCCCGCGACGATTGGCCGATGATGAGTAAAGCGTTCGTCGGCATGGACCATCTTGGAGAAGTCGACGCCCACCTCGGGGTCCGCCACCACGTGAAACTCGGCCTTCTGCGCGATCACCGCGGCGAAGGTCGCCGGCGCCACCACATCCGCGTAGCCCTCGGCGTGCGCGACCTCGGAATAGAAGTGGGCGCCGCCGCGGGCGTCGACGGCATCGGCGAAGGCTCGGATGGCTCCACGAGTCACCTCGTAGGGCTCGAAGGGGCCGTACGTGCGGCCCTGCGTTTCCGGATTCACAGGCACGACTCAACCCTATCGAAAGGGACGATGTGGGCGCAGCCGCCGCACGGAACGTGCTCGTTCCCAAAAACGAGACGCCCGCCGCGGCACCGGCCCGGCGGGCGTCGAGGACTGGGTGGAGACTAGCGAGTCTCGCGGTGCGGCTGGTGCTTCCCGCACTTGGGGCAGAACTTCGCAAGCTCCACGCGATCAGGCGTGTTGCGGCGGTTCTTGCGCGTGATGTAGTTGCGGTTCTTGCATTCTGTGCACGCGAGCGTGATCTTCGGACGGATGTCGTTCTTGGCCATGGTTCAAATCCCTGCCTTGTCGTTCACGCTCGCGCGTGCCAGCCCATCCGGATCGATGGAACGTGTAGCGAGGGCGGGACTCGAACCCGCGACCCCACGATTATGAGTCGTGTGCTCT
>NZ_JADQBE010000071.1:0-6608 GCF_016278765.1 Demequina sp.
CGTGACTCCAAGGGTCAGCACGTGGCCAACATGCTCGCGTTCCAGCCGGGCGAACAGATCGCGCAGGTGATGGATCTGCGTACCTACGAGGACAAGCCGTACCTGGTACTCGCCACCAAGCGCGGCCTGGTCAAGAAGACCGACCTCACCGCGTACGACTCACACCGCAGCGGCGGCCTCATTGCCATCAACCTGCGGGACGTGGAGGGCGACGACGGTGAGGTTCGGCCCGATGAGCTCGTGGCCGCGCGCCTCGTGGCGCCGGACGACCGGCTGATGCTGGTCAGCCGCAGAGGTCAGTCGCTCACCTTCGAGGCGACCGATGCGGCGCTGCGCCCCATGGGCCGTGCCACCTCGGGGGTCAAGGGCATGAGCTTTCGCGACGACGACGAGCTGCTCGCCATGGATGTTGTCACCGAGGGCGCCTTCTCGTTCGTGGTGACCGAGGGCGGCTACGCGAAGCGCACGTCGGTGGACGAGTACCGCGTTCAGGGCCGCGGCGGGCTGGGCATCAAGGTGGCGAAGCTGCAAGAAGAGCGCGGACACCTCGTGGGTGCGCTGTTGGTTGAGGAGTCCGACGAGGTGCTCGTCATCATGGGCGGCGGCAAGGTGGTGCGCTCCCTCGTCAATGAGGTGCCCGCGAAGGGCCGCGACACCATGGGAGTGATCTTCGCCAAACCGGGCAAGGACGACCGCATCATCGGCATTGCGCGCAACGTGGAACGTCACCTCGACGGTGACGAGCCGCTCGACGGCGAAGATGCAGAGGTCGTCGTCAAGCCCCACACCGCCACAACCGATCTTGGAGCGACCGAAGCCACGCAGCCCGCTGTGCCCGCGGAGGACTAACCTCGCGCCGCGGCAATGGCTGCGGCAATGGTTGAGGGCTCGCAACCCCATGGTGGCGGGCCCTCAGCATGTCGGTACGCCGAGCGCTACTGGCCGCAAGAGTTGATGTCCGCGAGAGCCCGGTCGACCCATCCGCTACCCTGGGGCCTGGCCATCGTTGGCCGCCCCCTGAACCTCGCGCGCGGGTCACCCCTGGGCGAATGTCCCCTGCCCGCACCGCTGCGCTCCCGTCCCGGAGCGCGACCAGGCACCAATGTCGAACCGGGTGCCACCGCGCCCACTGTAAGGAAACTCCCCATGGCTCCCCCCACTCGCGCCCAAGAGGCGGACATCAACTCACTGGTCACGGCCGGCATCGAGGAGCGCAGCCTCACCGGCGTGCCAGAAGTAACCAACGGCTTCGGAAAATTCTGGGCACCCCGCACGTGGCACCGCCAGGCGTGGATGAGCCCGCGAGTGGCGCGCACCGAGATCCTGTCCGGACTGGTGGTGGCGCTCGCGCTGATCCCCGAGGCGATCTCGTTCTCGATCATCGCCGGCGTGGACCCGCGCGTGGGACTGTTCGCGAGCTTCACCATGACCATCGCGATCTCCTTTCTGGGTGGGCGCCCCGCCATGATCAGCGCCGCCACCGCGGCCGTTGCGCTCGTGGTCGCTCCCCTCGCCCGCGACTACGGCCTCGACTACCTGATTGCCGCGGTCATTCTTGGCGGCATCATCCAGGTGGTGTTCGCCGTGCTCGGCGTGGCCAAGCTGATGCGTTTCATCCCGCGCTCAGTGATGGTCGGCTTTGTGAACGCCCTTGCCATCCTGATCTTCATGGCGCAAGTGCCACACCTGACCGACGCCTCGTGGATCGTGTTTCCCCTGGTCCTGGCCGCTCTGGCCATCATCACGTATCTGCCTCGTCTGACGTCGGCGGTGCCCGCCCCGCTGGTGGCGATCGTGCTCCTGACCATCGTCACCACGGCCTTCGCCATTGCCGTCCCCACCGTCGGTGACGAGGGCAAGCTTCCACAGGGCCTGCCGTCGCTGCTGTGGCCCGGCGTGCCGTTCAACCTGGAGACGTTGCGGACGGTGTTCCCGTTCGCACTCGGAGTTGCACTTGTCGGACTGCTCGAAAGCCTCCTCACCGCCAAGCTGGTGGACGACATCACCGACAGCCACTCGGACAAGACCCGCGAGGCGTGGGGACAGGGTGCCGCCAACATCATCACCGGCTTCTTTGGCGGCATGGGGGGCTGCGCGATGATCGGCCAGACCATGATCAACGTCAAGGCCGGCCGCGCGCGCACGCGCCTGTCCACCTTCATGGCGGGGGTGTTCCTGCTGGTGCTGATCCTCGCGCTGGGCGACGTGGTGGCCGCGATTCCGATGGCCGCGCTGGTGGCAGTGATGATCTACGTGGCGTGGGCGACGTTCGACTGGCACTCGATTCAGTTGTCCACGTTGCGTCGCATGCCAAAGTCGGAAACGAGCGTCATGGTCACGACCGTGCTCGTGGTCGTCTTCACGCACAACCTGGCGTACGGGGTGGTCGCGGGCGTCATCCTTGCGTCGGTTCTGTTTGCCCGCCGCGTGGCTCACCTCGCCAACGTCGAGGGTGGCCCCATCGAGGGCGATACCCGGGTCTACAAGGTGACCGGCGAGTTGTTCTTCGCAAGCTCCAATGACCTTTTCAGCCAGTTCGACTACTCGGGAGACCCCGGGAACGTCATCATCGACATGTCCGACTCCCACGTGTGGGACGCGTCGACCGTCGCGACCTTGGACAGCATCGTCTACAAGTACGAGCGGCACGGAAAGACGGTGAGTATCGACGGCCTCAACGAGGCGTCGCTCGCAATCCACGATCGGATGTCGGGGAACCTGGGCGCGGGGCACTAGCAGACTCCACCCCCGAGGACATGACGGAGCCCCGCGACCCCCATAGTCGCGGGGCTCCGTTCCCCCGGAAGGCGGCCTGTCCCTGCGGCCGCACTGAAGTCGACAAGGACTGGCTAGATGAAGAGCGTGGTCCCCGACTCCTGAGCCTCGCCCAGGAACGTTGCCACTCCGGCCAACTCGACACCCTCGAGCAGGTCGGACTTCGCCATGCCCAACAAGTCCATCGTCATGGTGCACCCGAGGAGGCGCGCTCCTCCTTGTTGCGCACCGGTGATCATGTCGGGCAGCGTCGGCACCTTGTGCTGCTTCATGACTCCCTTGATCATCGCGGTGCCCGCGCCCATCATGTGCATCTCGGACAAGGTCAGCTTGGTGGCGCCGCGCGGCATCATGGCGCCGAACATCTTGTCCATCATCTTCTTGTCGCGCTTGGGCGGGTCCGACTTGCGCAGTGCGTTGAGACCCCAGAACGTGAAGAACATCGACACCTCCTGGCCCATGGCCAGCGCGCCGTTGGCGATGATGAACGCGGCGATCTGCTTGTCCAGGTCTCCGGAGAACACCACCATCGACAGCTTGTTGCCGACGGGCTTGCCGCCGCTCATCGACATCGGGTGGACGCCGCCCTTGCGGAAGGTGGCCACGTAGCCGGGTCCCTTGGGTGTCATGTCGACCAACGTGTGGCCGTTCTTGGATGCCCACGCGGGAGCGTCGAGCGCGAAGCCGGGGTCTGACACCGTCACGCGAATCTCGTCGCCTGCGTTGGCGGCCTTCATGGCGCCCGCGAGGCGCATGATGGGACCGGGGCACGCGAGGCCCGTGCAGTCGAGGTCGGTCAGCTGACCGGTAGCGGCCGCGACGGCCGAGGCGACGGAGATCCGCTCGGCGTAGTTCTCCATCGGAGGCTGCGCCTCGGACTCGGACTTGTCCGTGTCGTGCACGTGCTTGAAGGTGGTCGAACCGCCGGACAGGGTGGCGACGTCGGTGAAGCCGTTCTGGACCAGAATGCGGTGGGCCAGGTAGGACCGGAAGCCGACCGCGCAGTACAGGCGGACCGGCTGGGCGCGGTCCCAGTCCTTGATGGCCTCGCGGAAGGTCGCGAGCGGAACGGATGCGGCGCCGGGCAGGTGCCAGATGCCGTATTCCTCGCTGGTGCGCACGTCCACGAGTCGCGCACCATCAAGCTTCTGGGGGAAGTCCTGGGCGTACCAGAGGCGCAAGTCGCCGCGCAGCACGTTCGATGCCACGAACCCGGCCATGTTGATCGGGTCCTTGGCGGAACCGAAGGGTGGAGCGTAGGCGAGTTCTTGCTCCTCGAGGTCGTAGACGGTGAGGCCGGCGCGGATGGCCATGGCGAACAGGTCCAGGCGCTTGTCCACGCCGTCGAATCCGCAGGCCTGCGCGCCGAGCACCGTGCCGTCGGTCGGGGAGAACAGCACCTTGACGTGCATCATGGCGGTGCCGGGGTAGTAGCCGGCGTGGCCGCTCGGGTGGATGTGAATGACCTTGTAGTCGACACCTGCGGTGTCCAACTGCCGCGCCGTGGCGCCCGTGCCACCCGCAACCATGTCGAACACCTTGACGATGCTGGTGCCCTGCGTGGACTTGTACTCCGTGGTGCGCCCGCAGATGTTCTCGGCGGCGACGCGCGCCTCGCGGTTGGCGGGTCCGGCCAGCGGGGCCAGATACTCGCCGGGAAGGACGGGGTGCGGGGTCTCGACGGCGTCGCCCGCCGCGTAGATGTTGGGGTCCGAGGTGCACATGTGGGTGTCGACCTTGATACCGCCGCGCTTGCCGAGCTCGAGACCCGCATCCTTGGCGAGCCCCACCGCCGGTCGCACGCCTGCGGCCAGGATCACCAGGTCGGCCGGAATGGTGATGCCCGAGTTGAGTTCGACGGTGACGCGTTCGGCGCCATCGGTGTCGGACAGCGGCTGGAAGGCCGCCGCCGCGGTGGACAGGTGCAGGCCGATGCCGCGGGCGGTGATGTGCTGCTCCACCGGGGCCGCGATCTCGTGATCGACGGGGGGCAGGATCTGGTCGGACAGTTCGACAACGTCAACCTTGACGCCGCGGTGGTGGAGATTCTCCGCCATTTCCAGGCCGATGTACCCGGCGCCCACCACCACAGCCCGCACGATGCCGCGCTTGCCGTCCTTCTGTGCGGCCAGGGCCGCATCCAGTCGCGACTTGATCTTGTCCATGTCGCCGATGCGTCGCAGCACCTCGACGGCGGGGTGGTCGATGCCGGGCAGCGGCGGGCGCAGGGCCTCGGCGCCCATGCACAGGGCCAGCTTGTCGTAGGACTCGGTGTACTCCCTGCCGCTGTCCACTTCACGGACGGTCACGGTCTTGGCCGTGCGGTCGATTGACAGCACCTCGCTGGCGATGCGCACGTCGATGTTGAGCGACTCGCGCAGGCTCTCGGGGGTCTGCAGCAGCAGGCGGTCGCGATCGGCGATGACCTCGCCCACGTGATAGGGCAAACCGCAGTTCGCGAACGAGACGTGGTGGCCCCTTTCAAGGACCACGATCTCGGCGGATTCGTCCAGCCTCCTTGCGCGTGCTGCGGTCGAAGCGCCTGCAGCCACACCTCCGACGACGACGAGCTTCATGACAATGCCTCCAGGGGTATCGATTCCCCTTCACAGTAGGGACACAGGGGGTCCGATCCGCGGGACTTAGGTCGCCGTCTAGGACCTTCTTGGTGCGGGAATCGCCCCCGGCGGCCCGGGACCTTTGGCGTAGGCGGGGAGCGCGCGGGGTCCCGAGCGCGTTGGCTTGGCGTGACCCCGAGCCCGTGCTCGGTTAGTCTTGGTGACACGTGCGCCCGTAGGGCCAGAAGGAGATTGCATGAACGCGGATGACCGCAACCGGGACAACGGCGGCCAGCCCTCGGTCCCGCCCGCTTCGGCCCAGGAACCGGTTCGCCGTGCAGGCGTGCTGCCACCCAGCGGCTCCGTGCCCCAGCGCACCGCCTTCCGGCCCGTCACCGGCGCGCAGCCGACCGGTCAGCAGCCCGCCGGGCCGCGTCCCGCTGGCATGCAACCCACCGGCGCGCAGCCGACCGGTCAGCAGCCCACGTCGCAGCACCCCACGACGGCGCCCACGCGCCCGGCGTCCTTCTCGCCCGCCGGTCCCGCGCAACCGGCCCCGCGTCCGGACGTGGCGCCTCGTCCCGACGCCGCGCCCGCTCGCCCCGCGCCGACAGCCACCACGGCAACCCCCGAAGCGCCCGAGGCCGAGAACCAGAGCGCGGTCGGTGCCGCTCAAGAGAAGCTGAAGTCCGTGACCGCAGGCCTGGGCCGGTTCACGACCGCGGCTAAGGACAAGGTGACCTCGTCTGAATCGACCCCCAAGTCCGCCCCGGTGGCTCAGGGTGCCCCGCGCAAGGTGCGGGTGCTACTGTCGCGCATCGACCCGTGGTCGGCGCTCAAGATCGGCTTCCTGCTGTCGATCGCCGCAGCCATCATGCTGGTGGTGGCCGTGCACGTGCTGTGGACGGCGCTCAACTCGATGGGCACGTTCGAGCTCATCCAGGAGTGGGTCTCAAAGCTGTTCACCAGGGACCAAGAGGTCAACATCCTGCAGTTCGTCGACTACAAGAAGGTGATCTCCGCCAGCCTGTTGGTGGCCGTCACCAACGTGGTGCTGATCTCCGGCCTGTCCGTGATCTCCGCCTTCTTGTACAACATGGTGTCGCGCATGGTCGGCGGCGTGTACCTCACGCTCACCGACGACTGATCCACGCGCCCAGCGGCATCCCCCGCGTTTTGATCCCCGCCCGCCCGTGGGGTATCTTTGTTCGTCGCGGCTCCGGCCGTTTCGGGCCCATAGCTCAGGCGGTTAGAGCGCTTCGCTGATAACGAAGA
>NZ_JADQBE010000015.1:0-51843 GCF_016278765.1 Demequina sp.
ACGACGGTTCTCGTGCGTCGCTCTTGCGCGCACACGGCGTCCTAGCATACCAGCAAGGCTGGTTCAGAGCGAGCCACGGACCCTGTCAAAGGTCTTCCGGTCTAGGACGGCACCCTCCCGGCGTGCATCGTCCGGATGGATCCTGACAATCCTATCGAGTCTGACCTCGCTCGGACGCCGCTGACGGTCCTATAGCCCCGCGCCGATGTCCATCCAGCGTGGTCCCCGCTGCGGCGCATGCCTTTCAGGCTAGCGTTGGCCAACCTCTTCGAGCCAGGTCGGCATCGGCAGCGTCCCCTCCGTGAACGGCACGGTGACGGCGTCATCCTGATCCGTCGGTGCGCCGTGAGCGACCGGCAGCCCAAGCGTGATCTCGGAGGCAGGGACGGCGTGTCCAAAGAGGAAGCCCTGGCCCAATTGCCACCCGTGACGGCGCGCGATGGCGAACTGGGCCTCGGTCTCGATGCCCTCGATCACGCCGTACATGTTGAGCGAACGTGTCAGACCGGCGACGGCCATCGAGATACGATCGCCTGTTCCTCGATCCCCCAGTCGCAGCGTGAATTCGCGCGCGAGTTTCAGGCCGGACACCGGGTTCTGCAACACGGACGACAGCGCGGAGTAGCCGGTGCCGAAGTCGTCGAGGATGAGGTCGACGCCAAGATCGGTGAGCGCCTTGAGGTCCGCACGCGCCGACGCCGTCGCAAGCAGCATTCCCGATTCGGTGATCTCCAGACCCAGCTGGTGCGGGGAGGCGCCGGTCGCCTCGAGTGCGCTGCGCACCACCTCGGCCAGGCCGGCCGCGCCGATCTGGCGGGTCGACACGTTGACGAACACCCGTCCGGTGAACAGGGGGCGGGCGGCAAGAAACTCGCACGCCTCGTGAAGCACCACCGAACCCAGGGGGATCACCAGGTTGGCGTCTTCCGAGATCGGGATGAATTCGTCGGGAAGGAGGAGCCCGCGGACGGGGTGCTGCCATCGCACCAGCGCCTCGAAGGCGACGGTCTCGTGAGTTTCGAGGTCGACGACCGGCTGGTAGTGAACCACCAGTTCGCCCTCGCGGATCGCGGTTCTGAGTTCCGACTCGATTGATAGCTTGGTGACGGCCGTCGCGCGCATCGACTCGTCGAACACCTCCACGCGTGCCCTGCCGCCGTGTTTCGCCACGCACATGGCAATGTCCGCATTGCGCACGAGCGACTCGGCGCTCAGGCCCGGCGCGACCATTGCCAGGCCGCCGGACACGGAGGGCACGAGTTCGTGGCCGTCCATGTGGAACGGTTGGCTCACGGCCGCCGCGATGCCGTTCAACACTGCGGTCGCGGCGTCGACCCCCATGATGTCCTCGACGATCACCACAAACTCGTCGCCTCCGAGGCGCGCCACCGTGTCTCCGGCGCGGACCGCGCCCTGAATTCGCTTGGCAATTTCCTCGAGCAGCGTGTCGCCGGCGTCATGACCGAGCGAGTCGTTCACCAGCTTGAAGTGGTCGACGTCAAGGAAGATGCAGGCCACGGTCGCCGCTCGTGGCTCGTGGCTCTCGATCGCCTGCTCGAGGCGTTCGATGAGCAGCGTGCGATTCGCCAGCCCGGTGAGGTGGTCGTACAGCGCACGGCGTTCAAGCAGGTCCCTCGCGCGGCGGATCTCAGTGATGTCCTCGACCTGGGCCACGTAGTGGTGGAGCGTGCCGTCGTTGTCCGCGATGGCGTCCGACACCGTGACCCGCGCCCAGATGGTGTCGCCGTCGCAGTGGACGAGCCGTTTGTGGACTTGATAGAAGGGGACCTCGCCGGAGGCAAGGCGGTTCATCAGTTCGACGTCGCGCGGAAGGTCATCCGGGTGAGTGTGTTCGGCGAAGTGGCGGCCGTCGAGCGCCTCGACGCTGCGCCCGAGGATGCGTGCGAAGGCCTCGTTGACGGCGACGTAGCGCCCGCCCTGGTCCAAGATCACCATGCCGATCGGGGAGTCGCGAAAGGTGAGGCCAAAGAGATCGTGCTGCGCGGTCAAGGGCTACTCCCTTCGTGTCGAGGTGGCCGCCAGAGATGGCGCCGTTCTCAATATCGGCATCCTGTGAGATCACTGAAGCCCTGTCGTGGGACGATAGGAGTCCGCTACGTCGTCGAAGGAAGTCCCGCTACCCGTGACCGAATCCTCCATTGAGCCATCCGCCACCGCTCCGGAGCTCATTCGCAACTTCTGCATCATCGCTCACATCGACCACGGAAAGTCGACGCTGGCCGACAGGATGCTTGGCATTACAGGGGTGGTTTCCGAGCGCGCTGCGAGAGCCCAGTACCTCGACCGCATGGATATCGAGCGTGAACGCGGCATCACCATCAAGTCGCAAGCGGTGCGCATGCCGTGGAGTGTCGACGGCAAAGCGCACGCGCTCAACATGATTGACACGCCCGGCCACGTCGACTTCTCCTACGAGGTGTCTCGCTCGCTGGCCGCCTGTGAGGGAGCGGTGCTGTTGGTCGATGCGGCGCAAGGCATTGAGGCGCAGACTCTGGCCAACCTGTACCTGGCGATGGAGAACGACCTGACGATCATCCCGGTGCTGAACAAGATCGACCTGCCGTCGGCCGACCCCGACCGCTACGCCGCGGAACTTGCCCAGCTCATCGGCTGCGACGAGGACGACGTGCTGCGTGTGAGCGGCAAGACGGGCCAGGGCGTGGGGGCGTTGCTGGACCGTGTGGTGCGTGACATACCGCCGCCCGTGGGCGACGCGGACGCGCCCACCCGCGCCATGATCTTCGACTCCGTGTACGACACCTATCGAGGCGTCATCACCTACGTCCGGGTGATCGACGGCGCTCTCAAGGCGCGCGAGAAGATCGCCATGATGTCCACCCTCGCCACTCACGACCTGCTTGAAATTGGCGTCATCAGTCCCGAGCCGACCCCCACCAAGGGCCTGCGTGTGGGCGAGGTGGGTTACCTGATCACCGGCGTCAAGGATGTCAGGCTGTCCAAGGTCGGCGACACGGTCACGCTCGCAAACAACCGTGCCAAGCAGTCGCTACCCGGGTATCGCGACCCGCGGCCGATGGTCTACTCGGGCCTGTTCCCGCTCGACGGCTCCGACTTCCCGATCCTGCGCGACGCTCTCGACAAGTTGCAGCTCAACGACGCCTCGCTGGTCTTCGAGCCCGAGAATTCGGTGGCGCTCGGCTTCGGTTTCCGGTGCGGCTACCTCGGCCTGCTGCACCTCGAGATTGTGCGCGACCGACTGGAGCGCGAATTCGACATCGACCTCATCTCGACGGCGCCGAACGTGGTGTACGAGGTCGAGATGGAGGACGGCAAGGTGCACACCGTCACCAACCCGTCGGAATTTCCGGGCGGCAAGATCCATGAGGTGCGCGAACCGATGGTGAAGGCATCGATTCTGGTGCCGAGCGAGTTCATCGGCACGGTCATGGAACTGTGCCAGGAACGCCGTGGCGTGATGGGCACCATGAACTACCTGAGTGAGTTGCGGGTGGAGTTGCACTACACCCTGCCGCTCGCCGAGGTGGTGTTCGACTTCTTCGACCAACTCAAGTCGCGCACTCGCGGCTATGGGTCCTTGGACTATGAACCTGCCGGAGAACAGGCTTCCGACCTCGTCAAGGTGGACATCCTGTTGCAGGGCGAGCCGGTGGACGCCTTCAGCGCCGTCGTCCACAGGGACGCCGCATACAAGTACGGGCTGTCGATGGTGGGCAAGCTGAAGGACCTGATCGAGCGCCAGCAGTTCGAGGTGCCCATTCAGGCGGCCATCGGGTCACGCATCATCGCTCGTGAGACCATCCGAGCGATGCGCAAAGACGTGCTCGCCAAGTGCTACGGCGGCGACATCTCCCGCAAGCGCAAGCTGCTGGAGAAGCAGAAGGCGGGAAAGAAGCGGATGAAGAACATCGGCTCCGTCGAGGTGCCGCCGGAGGCCTTCATCGCCGCACTGAGCACGTCTGACGACGGCTCGGACAGCGGCAAGAAGAAGTAGTGGCGGGCGCGGTGGCTGCCACCGCACCGGCAGGCTGCGAGCCGATGCGTGACTTCGGCGTCTACATCCACGTCCCCTTCTGCGCGGTGCGGTGCGGCTATTGCGACTTCAACACCTACGCGCCCGGCGAGGTCGAGGGGGCCACTCGCGCGGGGTACGTGGAGGCTGCGCTGTCGGAGATGGCCATGGCCACCCGGGTCATGGCGGGGGACGTGCGCCCGGCCTCGACCGTGTTCTTCGGCGGGGGTACGCCGACGATGCTCGACGCTTCCGCGCTGGCCCGACTCCTGGACGGGGTGCGCGAGGCGTGGGGAGTCGCCGACGATGCCGAGGTGACGACGGAAGCCAACCCCGATTCGGTGACCCGTCAGTCCCTTGCCGCGCTCGCCGATGCGGGCTTCACGCGCGTGAGTTTCGGCATGCAGTCCGCGGTGCCGCACGTGCTCGCGACGCTTGAGCGCACCCACGATCCGGCAAACGTGGAACGCGCCGTGGCGTGGGCTAGGGAGGCGGGGCTTGCCGTCAGTCTCGACCTGATCTACGGCACGCCCGGCGAGTCGCTGGATGACTGGAAGGCGAGTCTCGCTGAGGCGATCCGGCTGCGCCCGGATCACGTGAGCGCGTACGCGCTGGTGATCGAGCCCGGAACCAAGATGGGTGCACAGTTGCGGCGCGGGCAGATTTCGGCGACGGATCCGGACGCCCAGGCCGACATGTACGAGGTTGCGGACGAGGCACTCGCGGCGGCCGGCTACGGCTGGTACGAGGTGTCCAACTGGGCGGCGGTGCCGGGGCAGCGGTGCCGACACAACCTGGCGTACTGGCGCAGCCACGACTGGTGGGGGATTGGGCCGGGAGCGCACTCCTACTTGGGTCCGCGCGTCGGCGCCGACGGCGTCACCGCGCCCGCCACTCGCTGGTGGAACGTCAAACACCCGCTCGCGTACGCGAACCGCATTGCCGTGGGTGAAGATCCGGCCAACGGCCGTGAGGACCTGAGCGATGCCGACCTCGCCCTGGAGCGGGTGATGCTCGGACTCCGGCTCGCGGACGGCCTGTCCACCGCCGCCGTGGGACGCGACAAGGCCGACGCCATCGCCAGGCTCATCGCGGACGATGTGTTGGACGGGGCGTCGGCCCTGCGCGGACTGCTGGTCCTCACGCGCCGCGGCAGGCTTGTGGCCGATGCCGCGGTGCGCGTTCTCAGCTGAGAGCGACGTGGCCGCTTCGGGGGCCTGGTTATCCGGCTCTTTGCGATGGAGGGCTGTGTTGTCGGGTGGCCGCTGCGGTGTCTGGGTGGGGCGAGGTCTTCCGGTCGGCCCAAGTCGTGGACCGGCCCAGGTAGGTGTACGGTGAAAATTCAGTGGGCGATGTCGCTCATTCCTGACGCGAATCCGGGAGGACTCATGAAGGCACTCGTTTATCACGGTCCAGGGGACAAGAGTTGGGATGAGGTGCCCGACCCCGTCCTGATCGCTCCGACGGACGCGATCGTCCAGGTCGACACCACCACGATCTGTGGGACCGATCTTCACATCCTCAAGGGTGACGTGCCCGCGGTCACTCCCGGCAGGATCCTCGGCCACGAGGCCGTCGGCACCGTGCTTGAGGTCGGCGAGTCGGTCACCAACGTGGCCGTGGGCGACCGGGTCATCGTGTCGTGCGTTAGTTCGTGCGGCACATGCACGTACTGCCGTAGCGGCAACCCGTCGCACTGCCTCGCCGACGAGGGAGCATCCGGCATTGGTTGGATCCTTGGGCACCTCATCGACGGCACACAGGCCGAGAAAGTCCGCATCCCGTTCGCGGACACGTCGCTGTACGCGCTTCCAGACGGAGTCTCCGACTCTGCGGCTATCCTGCTGTCGGACATCCTCCCGACGGGCTTCGAGATCGGTGTCCGGTACGGGCGCGTCAAGCCCGGCGACACGGTGGCCGTCGTCGGCGCCGGACCTGTTGGGCTCGCGGTGATTGCCACCGCCGGACTGTATGGAGCCGCGCAGATCATCTCGATCGACCTGGACCCGAGCCGCCTCGCGCTCGCGCAGGAGGTGGGCGCCACTGCCGGGATCAACTCCGGCGACGACGACTGGAAGGAACAGGTGCTCGCGCTGACGGACGGGTATGGGGTGGACGTTGCGGTTGAGGCCGTCGGCATTCCCGCGACGTTCGACATGTGCACCCGCCTGGTGCGGCCCGGTGGCTCCGTTGCGAACGTCGGGGTGCACGGCAAGTCGGTCGAACTCGAGTTGGACCGGCTGTGGATCCAGAACATCGCGATCAGCATGGGCCTGGTGAACACAACCTCGCTGGGAATGCTTCTGAAGCTCGTGGCGCAGGGGAAACTACCGGTCGATAAGTTCATCACGCACCGCTTTGCGCTCAACGAGCTCATGTCCGCGTACGACACCTTCGGGAACGCGGCGGAGACCAAGGCGTTGAAGGTCCTCATCAGCCGCTGAGGTCGGTGACGCGGTGGTCACCCGACGAGCCTCCCGGGTCAGGGAGCGTCGCGCCACCCGGCCTCCCGCCCGCTACGCACGATCCCTGAACTGATGCCCAACGCACCGCGACAGGTGCCATCGGGTTACGCCGACGTCGGCGTAACCCGATGGACATCACGAAGTTGGCTGGACCGGGGTGTCGTTGCACCCCAGGGTCCTTTCGCCGTACGCGAGCCACACCCGCCTGGTGCACGACACGGCTCGGCGTTGAAGGGCGTGTGTGTCACTTGATGAACTGAATCGCCAGCGGGATGCGGTAGTACTCGCCGTTGTAGGCCTTGACGCCCGCGACGATCGAGATGATGAGCGCGTAGAGCACATAGAGGCCCCACAGCGGCAACGTGACGAAGAGTCCGACGCCGAGCGTCACGACGCCAATCAGGACGGCGCCCACACCCAGGACCACGCTCGTGATCTGCAGGTTGAGGTTCTGCTTGCCGTGGTGTGCGACCAGCGCGGAGCGATCCTTGTAGAGCAGCCAGATGATGAGCGGTGCCACAAACGCGATGGTGCCTGCGCTCATGACGGAGGCGGCGGCGGCGATGATGTGGGCCAGCATGGCCCAGGTCCGGGCCTCGGACTCGAGCATCGGCGCCGGCGCGACGGGGATGTAGGGGACGCCGGATTGCGGGGCGCCCGCGGGACGAGGGGCGGTGTTTTCTGTCATGGCTCCACTGTCCCAGAACGACTCAGGGCCCCGCATCGGCCATATGACCGATCCGAGGCCCTGAGGGCGATCAGGGATGAACCCTGATGACTACTTGACGAGGCGCAGGCTGAACGGGTAGCGGTAGTTCTCGCCCTTGTTCGCCTTCATGGCGCCCTGGATCCCAAAGATGATGGCCACGATTGCCATGGCGGCCCACGTGAGGAAGCCAATCAGGACGAACATCAGTATTGAGCTGACAATGTAGACGGCGACAGCGAGGATGCCGAAGTTGAGGGCCTCTTTCGCTTCCTTGTCCACAAACGGGCTCTTGTCCTTGCCAATCAGCCACATGATCAGCGGGGCAACTGCCGGGAAAATGATGTTTCCGGCGTGCGCAATGGTTGCGTATGTCCTCGCGTCGCTGTCCGACAGCGGAGCTGCGGGTTGCATTGGAGGGGGAGGGGGCGTTTCAGTCATGTGTTTTCACCACTTTGAGTTGGTACGGATAGTGTGCGGGTTTGCCCTGCTTCGCGACCCAAAATCCTGCCAGACTGAAGTAGATCGCAACGACGGGAACCACCCACTGCCC
This sequence comes from Demequina sp., assembly GCF_016278765.1. Taxonomy (GTDB): domain Bacteria; phylum Actinomycetota; class Actinomycetes; order Actinomycetales; family Demequinaceae; genus Demequina. The sequence goes on from NZ_JADQBE010000015.1 coordinate 7,737, forward strand.
CAATGTACCGAGAAAGCCGATCAAAGGCACCAACTCTCTGACTAGGGTGGCCAGAATGAAGACGGCAACCACCGCAGCCGAGAAGTTTGCGGCCTTTGCAGCCTCGGACGAGACGAACACATCGGTGCGTCGCCGGGTGGCGTAGATCACGAGGGGGACGACGGGGCCGGTCAGCGCCGACAGATGCGCGATGCCTGCCGTAGCCGCGCTCATGACGGTCGGGGCCGTGTAGGTCATGTCGCCTCCAGGGCCCACGCTAGCGCGCGGAACGCGAAAGATCGGAGTGGGTGATCCAACTCCTGCGTAGAATTGGCACTCGTGACAATCGAGTGCCAGCGGGAGGTGGAATGAGCGACGACAGACGTGAGGCGATCCTGCGAGCGATTGTCGAGGGTTATGTGTCCACCAGCGAGCCCGTGGGTTCGAAGGCGCTTGCGCAACACCACGATCTTGGAGTGTCGCCCGCGACCATCCGCAATGACATGGCGGCTCTCGAGGAAGAGGGGCTGATCGCGCAGCCGCACACCTCCGCTGGGCGCATCCCGACCGACAAGGGCTACCGGTATTTCGTTGACATGCTCGCCACGGCGTCCTTGCAGGACAGCCACAAGCGGGCAATCTCTACCTTCCTTTCCGACGCGGTCGACCTCAACGACGTTGTCGAGCGCTCGGTCCGGTTGCTGAGCCAACTCACGCGCCAAGTGGCGGTGGTGCAGTACCCGTCGTTGCGCGAGAGCCCCGTGAGGCGCGTGGAGTTGGTGCGGATCACGAGCGATCGAGCGCTCGCGGTGGTCGTGAGCGCCGATGCTCGCGTGGAACAGGCCGCGATTGACGTACCGGAAACGGTGACGGAGGAGGAATTTGAGCGACTCGCTCGCGAACTCAACGAGATCGCGTCGGGCCTTTCTCCACAGCCGCTTGAATCCGCGCTCGACGCCTGGGCGGAGCGTCACGCGACGCACCCATGGCTGCGTGACGTGGCATCGTCCGTGGTGGGAGCCGCGCGCGGCGGAACGATCGAGCGCGTCGTCTTTGCTGGCACCGGGAACCTCACGAGGGCCGGTTCGGGCCTCAAGGCCGACGCGGTGACATCGATTTTGGATGCCCTTGAGGAACAGGTTGTCCTCTTGCGGTTGTTGCACGAAATGGCATCAGAGGGAGGCGTGTCGGTGCGTATTGGCCGGGAGACCGGCCAGGACGCACTCGCTGGCACGTCGATTGTGGCTGCCGGATACGGCAACCTCACCTCGCCCGCATTGTTAGGAGCGCTCGGACCGATGCGCATGGACTATCCGGGAACGATGGCCGCGGTGAGGGCCGTGGCGCGTTACCTGTCGAAAGTGGTGGAGACGTGAAGGACTATTACGCCGTACTTGGTGTTCCGAGAACTGCGACGGAGGCCGAGATCAAGAAGGCCTATCGCAAGATGGCGCGGGAATTGCACCCGGACGTGGCTGGCCCTGAGGTGGGCGACCGCTTCAAGGATGTCGCCGCCGCGTACGAGGTGCTCGGCAACGCGGACAAGCGCGCCCAATATGACCGTGGCGTGGACCCTCGCGGGGGCAACTCGTCCGCCGGGGCGGGGGCCGGGTTCGGCTTCGAGGACATCTTTGAGACGTTCTTCGGCTCTGCGATGGGGGGCCAAGGACGGCGCGGACCCGCGTCTCGCACACAGCGTGGCGGCGACTCGCTCGTCGAGGTCGACGTGACGCTGGAGGAGGCCGTGTTCGGAGCCCACCGTGAAGTCATGGTGGATCTCGCTGAGGTCTGCACCTCGTGTGGCGGTTCGTGTTGTGCGCCGGGCACGCAGCCGGCCACCTGCCCGCAGTGCAACGGCGCGGGAGTGGTCCAGCGTGTCGCTCGCTCCCTGCTGGGCCAGGTGATGACGACGGCGCCATGCCCGCGGTGCGGCGGCTACGGGTCGATCATCGAGAACCCGTGCACCGCATGTTCCGGCCAGGGACGCACGCGAGAGCGCCGGTCGGTCGACGTCGACATTCCTGCGGGCGTCGAAACGGGGACGCGCATCCGCATGTCGGGTGCCGGTGACGCTGGCCCGGGCGGTGGACCGCGCGGCGACCTGTACATCGAGATTCGCGAACGCCCGCACGAGTCCTTCGAGCGCCGGGGGAACGACCTCCACTGCACGCTGGAGCTGCCCATGACGGCCGCGGCGCTCGGCACCGTGGCCACCGTGGAATCCCTGGACGGGCCACAGGAAATCGACGTCCGGCCCGGCACCCACGCGGGATCCACCGTCACCCTCAAGGGCTTGGGGGTGGGCCGCCTGCAGCGTGCGGGCCGCGGCAACCTGTACGTCCACCTGGACATTCAGACGCCCACGGATTTGGACGACCAGCAGACGGAGCTGCTGACCCAGCTCGCCAGGCTGCGCGGCGAGGAGTTCCCCGAAGCGCGGCTGGCCCCGTTCGGCGGTGGCGTGTTCTCGCGCCTTCGCGAGGCTTTCACGGGTCGCAGTTAGCAGGTCCACACGTTCTGTGCGGGTCGTGAAGGGGTCCAGCGTGGCGTCGGCTTGCTCGCCGTGGTGCGCGGCACGTGGTCGAGCGCGCCGGCGCGCAATACGCTGGAGCCATGACCGACTGCCTCTTTTGCCGCATCGCGGCTGGTGACATCCCCGCAGACATCGTGGCGCGCACCGACAACGTGATCGCTTTTCGTGACATCGACCCCAAGGCGCCCGTGCACGTGCTGGTGGTGCCCGTGACGCACGTCGCCAACGTCACCGAAGCCGCGGCCCAGATCCCCGACGTGCTCGCCGAGATGATCGCGGTCGCGCAGCAGGTCGCCGATGCCGAGACGGACGGCGAGTTCCGCCTGATCTTCAACTCGGGGCCGACAGCCGGGCAGAGCGTCTTCCACGCGCACGCTCACGTCTTGGGCGGCGCGGAACTGAAATGGGAGAACGCGTGAGCGCATCCCGGGTGGTGATTGTGGACGACGCCGCGTCCATGCCCGCATTGCTCGGCACGGGGGATTCGGTGCTGAAGGAAGTCGAGGGGGCCTTCCCCGCGGTCGACGTCTTGGTGCGCGGCAACCACATCTCGCTCACGGGCGACGACGCCGCGGTGTCCGAGTGCGCCGCGGCGATCGAGGAGCTCCGGTCTCTCCTGGCCGCGGGCGTGCCCCTCACTCCGGACGTGGCCCGTGAGTCGATTCGCATGCTGCAGCGCGCGCGGTCTGCGGTGGCTGCGGCACGCCACGGGGGAGCGGTGAGCGAACCCCCCTCGAGTTCGGTCGCCATCTTGTCGCGATCGATTCTGAGTTCGCGTGGCCGCACGATCCGTCCGAAGACGGAGGGGCAGGCCGCCTACGTTCATCAGATTGAGCAGCACACGGTGACGTTCGGCATCGGCCCCGCAGGCACCGGTAAGACCTACCTTGCGATGGCTCAAGCGGTGGCGGCGCTGCAGGCCAAGCAGGTCTCTCGCATCATCCTCACGCGACCCGCGGTGGAGGCGGGGGAACGGCTCGGGTTCCTGCCGGGCACCCTGTCCGAGAAGATCGACCCCTACTTGCGCCCGCTGTATGACGCGCTGCACGACATGGTCGACCCGGAGTCGATTCCCCGACTGATCGAGGCCGGCACCATCGAGGTGGCGCCGCTGGCGTACATGCGCGGGCGCACCCTCAATGACGCGTTCATCATCTTGGACGAGGCCCAGAACACCACGCGCGAACAGATGAAGATGTTCCTCACGCGGCTCGGTTTCGGCTCCACGATGGTGGTGACGGGCGACATCACGCAGGTGGACCTGCCTGGCGGAACCACGTCCGGGCTGCGCGCCGCGCGCGACATCCTGCGCGGCATCGGCGACATCGGCTTCAGCGAGCTCACCGCCCAAGACGTGGTGCGTCACCGCCTGGTGAGCGACATCATCACCGCCTATGCGAGCGACGAGGCCAAGCGCGAGCGCCAACCCCGTGAAGGACAGCAGCGCCGCTACTCGCGTACTTCAGAGCGTCATGGAGCCCCACACAAGGAGACTGAAGCGTGATCGAGGTCAACAACGAGACCGACGCCAAGATCGACGAGGCGGAATTCGCCGCGTTGGGCAGCTTCGTCTTGGAGCAGATGCACGTCGCGCCCGAGGCGGAATTGGCGATCCTCTTCGTGGATGAGGTCGCGATGACGGACCTTCACGTCAAGTGGATGGACGAGCCAGGTCCGACCGACGTGCTCAGTTTCCCCATGGACGAGCTGCGGCCGGGCACACCTGAGCGCGTGACTCCTGCGGGCTTGTTGGGAGACATCGTCGTGTGCCCCTCAGTTGCTGTCGAGCAGGCCAAGAAGGCGGGGCACTCGTCGGAGGAGGAGATGCTGCTGCTGACGACGCACGGGATTCTTCACTTGCTGGGCTACGATCACGCCGAGCCTGACCAGGAGCGGGAGATGTTCGCCCTCCAGCGCAACCTCCTGCTCACATTCCTCGCGCAGAGGGCCTAGATGAGCCCCAATGCGATCACCCTGCTCGTCTCGTTAGGCCTGGCGAGCATGCTGGGCGCCGCCGTGATGCACGCCATCGTGGCCGCCTTCGAGCAGCTGCCGCATGCGCGGGAGCGTGTGATGGGCGAGGCCAAGCGTGCCGACGGTCGCCCCACGAACGCGGCCAAGCTGTCCCGCGACGCCGATGAGGTGGCCAACGCCGCTTCCGTCGTCTACGCCTCGCTTGAGGCGGTCGCCCTGGTGTCGTGGAGCGTGCTGGCGTGGACCTGGGGCCGCGACCTCGGGTGGCCAGGGTGGGTGGCCGCGCTCGTCACGATGGCGCTCGCAGCGGCCTACTCGCTCTTACTGGTCCGCGCCGCCCCGCGCATGGCGGCGAGGGCTCATCCCGAGACCACCGTGCGCGTTCTTGCGCCGATCGGCGTCGCCTTGATCGCCTTGTCGACGCCGGTGCGCCGCATCATTCCCGCGCTGCGCATGCCCGCCCTGTCGGAGGCCGAGGACCTGGTGGAGCAGGCTCAGGACGCGCTCGAGGATGAGGACGCGGAGCTTCTGCGCGGCGTCGTCAACCTGGGCGACACACTCGCCCGTGAGGTGATGGTGCCGCGCACCGACATGGTGACGATCGCCGCGGGTACGCCGCTGAGGAAGGCGATGCTGCTGTTCATGAGGTCGGGCTTTTCCCGCGTGCCCGTGATTGGCGACGGCACCGACGATGTGCGCGGGCTGCTGTACCTGAAGGACGTGGTGCGCGCGACCTGGGACCACCAGGACGCCTTGGAAACACCCGTGGACGACCTCATGCGGGATCCGGTCTTCCTGCCCGAGTCGGTCCCCGCCGACGACCTGTTGCGGCGCATGCAGGACGAGGTGTTTCACATGGCGATCGTGATCGACGAGTTCGGGGGTGTGGCGGGCCTCGTGACGATCGAGGACGCGCTCGAAGAGATCGTGGGCGAACTGACCGACGAACACGATCGGGTCGAACCCCAGGTGGTGGACCTGGGTGACGGTCGTTTTCGCGTACCGGCGCGACTCGCCATTGACGAATTGGGTGAGCTGTTCGGCATGGAAATCGAGGACGACGACGTCGACACCGCGGCGGGGCTGCTTACCAAGGCTCTCGGCAAGGTGCCGATTCCTGGATCCACCGCTGAGGCGCACGGCCTGAGACTCACGGCCGAGCGCGCTGAGGGCCGCAGGCGTAGGCTCACATGGCTCTTAGTCGAGCGGCTCCCGTTGCCCAGCGCAACCACCGAGGACCGCGGTGCCTCTCCCGAGGGCCGCTATCGTTCGTCGGGCCGTTCCAACGCACGAAGAAGGGCCACGTCAGATGACTGAGTTTCGTTCCGGCTTTGCCGCATTTGTGGGGCGCCCCAACGCGGGCAAGTCGACCCTCATGAATGCGCTGGTGGGGGAGAAGGTCGCCATCATGTCGTCGCGCCCTCAGACCACGCGGCGCGCGATTCGCGGCATCGTCACCAGGGACGACGCTCAATTGGTCCTGGTCGACACGCCTGGTCTGCATCGGCCGCGCACGCTGCTGGGCGAGCGGCTCAACGACGTGGTGCGGGAGGCTTTTGCCGAGGTCGACGTCATCGGCTTCTGTCTGCCTGCCGACGAGAAGATTGGCCCGGGTGACAGGTGGATTGCGCAGGAGTTGAGCCAGGCGAAGGCGCCGGTCGTCGCGGTGGTCACCAAGGTCGACAAGGTGTCACGGGACCGCGTCGCGGCACACCTCATGGAGGTGCAGGAGCTCGGCGACTTCATTGACATCGTCCCGGTGTCGTCGGTCGAAGACATTCAGGTGGACGTGCTGACGGACGTTCTGGTGAGCCACCTTCCGGTGGGCCCGGTGCTGTATCCGGACGGAGCCGTGACGGACGAACCCGAGGAAGTGATGGTCGCCGAACTGATTCGCGAGGCCGCTCTCGAGGGCGTGCACGACGAACTGCCTCACTCCATTGCCGTGATGGTCGAGGAGATGGTGGAGCGCGAACAGGCCGCCGACGACCCTCGCACGCCGGTGCTCATCGTTCGTGCCCAGCTGTACGTCGAGCGCGACAGCCAGAAGGGCATCATCATCGGCAAGGGGGGATCCCGGCTCAAAGAGGTGGGGGCAACCGCGCGGGCCGGCATCGAGCGGCTGTTGGGCAGGCGCGTGTACCTGGATCTCCACGTCAAGATTGCCAAGGAGTGGCAGCGCGACCCCAAACAGTTGGGTCGCATGGGGTTCTAGAGTCGGCTGTTGTGGCCCATTCCACGTCGTGGAGAAGTACTTGCCAGCGCGCACCCGTCGGCTCGTGACGAATATGCTCGACAACACAGAAGGGACTGACCGATGAGCAACCGCGAGGCACCTCAACCGAGTCCGTCGAGGTTGACGCCCTTCAGCACCCACCCGCTTGTGGTGGCGATCGAGCCCAACCAGCCCGAACTGGTGGCGCTCACCGCCGCATCGTGGTCCCAGGCCGCTGGCGGGATCCGGCTCTACTTTGCCTACGTCGATCCCCAGCGGTTCACCGTCGAGGAGTTCCCGGACGGCACCGTCCGCCATGCGGAAGTCGACTCGGACAGTATCGATGACTCGTGGCGGGCCCGGCAGGAGGAGCTTGAGCGGTCGTTGACGGGTCTGCTGGCATCTTCCGGCGTGCCGTGGGAGTTCCGCTACCTGGCCGGTCGCCCCGACCGCGCCCTCACCCACCTGGCACGTGCAGTCGACGCTGCCGGGATCGTTGTCGGCACCCGTGCACCCGGACCGGGAGCACGGTTCCTCGAGGCCGTCGAAGGGTCCGTGGCCATACGCCTGTCCCATCACCAGCACCGGCCCGTCCTGGTCGTCCCGCTCAGCGTCGTCGACTGGGAGACGCCGTTGTGGCGGTGAGCGACCAGGTCACCGGATTCCACCGGGCGCCCTACATGCGACCTCGCATGCTTGCCCTGGTGATGCTCGGCGGGGCAGTTGGCGTCACGGCGCGTTGGCACGTCAGTGAGGCCTTCGCCCCGCAACCGGGACAGTGGCCGTGGGCCACCTTCCTGATCAATGTCGTCGGATCGCTGCTCCTGGGCTTGCTGCTCGAGACGCTGCTGCGCAGCGGCCCCGACGCGGGTTGGCGCCGCGGCATTCGCGTCGGGGTCGGCACCGGGCTGCTCGGCGGATTCACCACCTACAGCACCTTCATCGTGGAGACTGATCGACTCGTCGCGACCGATCACCTGTGGACCGGGGTCGCATACCCGCTAGTCAGCGTGGTGGTGGGCGTCCTGGCGGCCGTGGCCGGGATCGCCGTGGCACGGACGTTCCGACCGCCGAGATCCACCACGGGGGGTGCCCCGTGACGCCGCTGGTGATCGCGCTCGCCGGTGGCCTCGGCGCCGCCGCACGCTTTGTCATCGACGGCGTGGTTGCACGCCGCAATCCCTTTCGTTTCCCTCTGGGCACGCTCGTCGTCAATGTCACGGGCTCGTTGCTGCTTGGCCTGCTGACCGGGGCGGTCATCGCTTACGGCGGCGCTGAAGAACTTCAGTTGATCCTCGGAACGGGGTTCCTCGGCGGGTACACCACCTTCAGCACCGCCAGCGTCGAAGCCGTCCGCCTCGCCGTAGGCGCCCGCGCCCTTGCGCTCTCGTTCGCCCATGCCGCCGGCATGCTTGTGCTCAGCCTCGCCGCCGCGGGTCTGGGCCTGTGGCTGACGACGCCGTGAACCCAGACCGGGTGGAGCGCTGATCGTGACATGCTGGCGAGCCGTGCAGCGCCCGTCGAAATCAAGCGCCGGTCGGTCGACGTGCGTATCGGAAGCAGCGCGTCAGGATCGCCCAGGAGTAGCAGCGGGGGACGCCACTCAGTGGGGGCGGATGGGCCTTTGACAAGAGCCGCCTGAGCGAGTTGCATGAGGACCAATGGTCGCGCTCTCACAAGGTCGCGATTACTGCACTTGCGTGATCAACTGTGCCCGGGGAGGCGTGCAATGACGGACGACCTCGCGACCACACGCGGCGCGGAGGGCGCACGCGAGGGTGAGGTTGACGGTCGCCTCGTGGGCCTTGCGGGCGAGAGGTTCTATCGCATCGGCCGTGACGACCGCATTCACGATGCGTCGGAGACCACGGGTTCGATCAGCCTGGTGCGTGTGACCCGCGACGGCAAGACGACGCTGTGGGAGCCGTTCTCGATGCGCCAAGTAGGCCTGTATCGGATCGAACGCGCTGTACAAGAGCGTGTACGGCAACCGCTTGGTGTTCGAAGAGATCAACCGCGATCTCGGCCTGATGTTCCGCTACTCCTGGTCCAACAGCGATGCCTATGGCTTTGTGCGCCAAGCCGAGATGCGCAATGTCTCCGACGCCGCCGTGTCCATCGAGATCCTCGACGGCATCCGCAACGTGCTGCCGTCGGGAGTCGGCCGGCGATTCCAGCTCGAGTTCAGCACGCTCGTCGACGGCTACAAGCGCACCGAGACGGATATCCGGGGGCGTCGCGGCGCATACCTCGTTTCGGGGTCGCTCGCGCTTGCACAGGGTGAGTCCGCGGACTGGCTCGTGGTGGCCGAGGTGGAGCAGGACGCCTCCCGCGTGCGGGCGCTCATGCGCGACGTGGCCGCGCCAGGTATCAAGGACCGAGTCCTGGCCGATATCGCGAGCGGCACCGCGAGACTGATGCGCATTGTCGGTGAGACGGATGGACTGCAGGCCACGGCAGATGAGCCAAGCGTATGGCGGCACTTCGCCAACACGCTGTTCAACGCGATGCGGGGCGGTATTCCTGATCATGGGTACCTCGTGTCTCGAGATGACCTGGGCGCCTACCTGGGCAAGACCAACTCTGCCGTGCGCGCCCGCCACGCGGCCCTCCTGGACGCACTCCCGGCGTCACTGCGTCGCGAAGACCTCATGAAGTGGGTCCAGGCCGTGGGCGACGTCGACCTGGAGCGTCTTGCGGCGGAATACCTGCCGCTGTCGTTCAGCCGCCGTCACGGCGACCCCAGCTGGCCGTGGAATTCCTTCTCCATTCGTCTCAAGGACGACCAGGGTCAGCCGATGCTGAATTACCGGGGAAATTGGCGAGACATCTTCCAGAACTGGGAGGCGCTGGCGCTGTCGTACCCCGACTTTGTCGAGGCCATGCTCTTCAAGTTCGCCGACTCGTCGACGGTGGACGGCTACAACCCCTACCGCGTGCTGCGCGAGGGCTATGAGTGGGAGCTCTTGGACGTCGAGGACGACTGGGCGAACATCGGCTATGGGGGTGATCACCAGGTGATCTACCTGCTGCGCCTGCTCGAGGTGGCCGACCGTTACCGCCCCGGCAGCCTTGTCCCGTTGCTCACCCGCAAGGTGTTCACGTTCGCCGACGTTCCATACCGGATCCGTCCGTACGAGGACCTGCTGCGCGACCCCCGCGACACGATCGACTTCGACCAGGCGGTCAACGATGCGGCGCTCGAACGTGTGCGACGCATCGGCTCCGACGGTAAGGCCGTGCTGGATGCCGACGGCGCCCTGTTGCGCGCGAACCTGACCGAGAAGTTGCTCATCGTGGCGTTGTCCAAGCTGTCAAACTTCGTTCCCGGAGGCGGCATCTGGATGAACACCCAGCGCCCGGAGTGGAACGACGCCAACAATGCCCTGGTCGGCAACGGGGTGTCGATGGTGACCCTGTACTACGTGCGCAGATACCTGTGGTTCCTCCATGGTCAATTGAAGGCATCCGGAGTCGACGAGGTAGAGGTCTCCGTTCCCGTGGCCGAATTTCTGCGCGCCGTCGCCTCGGCCTTTGAGAGCCATCTGCCGGTGGGCAAGGACGCGGGCGCGGATGGGGAGCGCAAGGCGCTGCTTGACGCCCTGGGCACGGCCGGAGCCCAGTATCGCGCAAGCGTGTACGAGCCGGCTGGCCGCGGGGGCCACACCACGGTGACGACGACGCAGTTGCGTGCCTTCATCTCCGATGTGCTCCGTCACGCCGACCACACGATTGCGGGCAATCGCCGTGAGGACGGCCTGTACCACTCGTACAACATCATGCAGGTGTCGCCTGGCGGGATATCCGTCGAGCATCTCACCGAGATGCTCGAGGGTCAGGTGGCGGTGCTCAGCTGCGGTCTGCTCGGTGCGACCGAGGCGGCCGACCTGCTCGATGCGTTGCGCGCCAGCGCGCTGTACCGTGCCGACCAGAACAGCTACATCCTGTATCCAGATCGTGACCTCCCGCACTTTCTTGACAAGAACATCGTGTCGGAGGAGGACGTAGGGGGTTCCGCGCTCCTCACCGCGATGCTGGAGCGTGGCGACGCGCGCATCGTGTCTAGGGATGTTGACGGAGGTATCCACTTCAACCCGGCGTTCCGCAACGCCAACTACCTGGACGAGGCACTGGCCGCGCTCGACGAGGGCGACGACGGTTCGCTCGCGGCTGAGGACCGTTCCCGCGTGCTCAACATCTACGAGAACGTGTTCGAGCACGCATCCTTCACGGGTCGGTCCGAAACCTTCTACAAGTACGAGGGTCTCGGATCGATCTACTGGCACATGGTGTCCAAACTCCTTCTTGCCGTCGACGAGGCGCGCCTTGGCGCTCTCCAATCGGGGGCGAGTGAGGCCGTCGTGGAGCGGCTGGAGCGGCATTACGCAAAGATCCGCGAGGGCATCGGCGTACATAAGTCGCCCGCGGAGTACGGCGCGGTGCCCACCGACCCGTATTCACACACCCCCAGCTTCGCGGGCGTGCAACAGCCCGGAATGACGGGGCAAGTGAAGCAGGATCTCATCACGCGCGCGAGCGAGATGGGCGTCGTCGTGAAGGGTGGGATCATCCGGTTCGAGCCTCGGATCGTGCGCCAGCAGGAGTTCCTGGAGACACCCGCGTCACTGACGTACGTCGATCTGGATGGAGAAGTCCACACCCTTGCACTCGAGACGGGGGCGATGGGATTCACGCTCTGTCAGGTCCCCGTGGTGCTCCACCGTGGAGGCGCGGCCGGCATCGTGGTGTCTCGGAGGACGTGGAGGATCACGTTCGGGGGCTTGCCCTCGACGGGCCCGACTCGGCGGCAGTCTTCCAGCGCACCGGCCACATTTCTCGCCTCGACGTCCACCTCGGGCTTGCCGACTGACAGCAGGCATCGGCTAGGGTGTGGTCATGCGTGCACGGCGGGTCACCCTGCTCCTTCGTCGCCGCGACGAGGCCTAATCAGCCGGAATCTCGTCGCGGTGGTTGGTGTGCCGGCTAGCAGATAGCCCCCACTACTTCGAAGGATTCACCATGGCGCACGACGATTACTACACCGGCGGCCACCAGGGCCTCTCCCAGATGCCGCTGCACAGGTACCGCCCTTTCCACGAGCAGATCACGGTCAACCTGCCTGACCGCACTTGGCCGACCCACCGCATCGACAGGGCGCCGCGCTGGTGCGCTGTGGACCTGCGCGACGGCAACCAGGCCCTCATCGAGCCGATGAACGCCGAACGCAAGATGCGCATGTTCGACCTGCTCGTGAAGATGGGGTACAAGGAGATCGAGGTCGGCTTTCCGTCGGCAAGCCAGACGGACTTCGACTTTGTGCGCGCACTGGTGGAGCACGACAAGATCCCGGACGATGTCACCATCCAGGTGCTGACGCAGGCGCGCGAACACCTCATCGAACGCACCTACGAGTCTTTGCGCGGGGCCAAGAACGCCATCGTGCACCTGTACAACTCCACGTCGATCCTGCAGCGCGACGTCGTTTTCCGGGCGGACAAGGACGAGATCAGGGACATTGCCACGCGCGGCGCGCTGCTGTGTCAGAAGTTCGAGGAGCTCATCCCGGACACGCAGGTGTTCTACGAGTACAGCCCGGAGTCCTATACGGGCACCGAGCTGGAGTACGCGGTCGAGGTCTGCAACGCCGTGCTGGACGTGTGGAAGCCCACGCCGGACCGCAAGGTCATCATCAACCTGCCCGCCACCGTAGAGATGGCCACACCCAACGTGTACGCCGACTCGATTGAGTGGATGAGCCGCCACCTCGACTATCGGGAGTCGGTGGTGCTCAGCCTGCACCCCCACAACGACCGTGGCACCGCCGTCGCCGCCGCAGAACTGGGGTACATGGCCGGCGCGGACCGCATCGAGGGCTGCCTGTTCGGCAACGGCGAGCGCACCGGCAACGTGGATCTGGTGACGCTCGGCATGAACCTGTTCAGCCAGGGCATTGACCCGCAGATCGACTTCAGCAACATGGATGAGATCCGGCGTACGGTCGAGTACTGCACGCAGTTGGACGTTCACCCGCGCCACCCGTGGGGCGGCGATCTGGTCTTCACCGCGTTCTCCGGCTCGCATCAGGACGCCATCAAGAAGGGCCTGGAGCGCATGGAGCAGGACGCCGCTCGCAAGGGTGTCTCCTTGGACCAGCTCGCATGGGCAGTGCCGTACCTGCCGATCGACCCCAAGGACGTGGGGCGATCCTACGAGGCCGTGATCCGCGTCAACTCTCAGTCCGGCAAGGGGGGTGTCGCGTACCTGCTGAAGTCGGAACGCCACCTCGACTTGCCGCGGCGCCTGCAGATCGAGTTCTCGCGCGTCGTGCAGAGGGCCGCCGACGCCTCAGGCGTCGAGATGTCGGCCGACGACATCTGGCAGATCTTCGAGGACGAGTATCTGCCCGCGCCCGACTCGGACAAGGCGTGGGGGCGCTTCTCGCTTCAGGGCACCCGGACGTCGTCGAGCGACACGGGGCCCGACACCCTTGCGGCCGATGTGGTCGACTCAGGGCAGTTCGTCACGATCGAGGGTTCGGGAAACGGCCCCGTCGACGCCTTCGTGGCGGCGCTCGGCACGCGCGGCGTCAAGGTCGAGGTTCTCGACTATGCCGAGCACGCGCTGACTGCCGGTGGGGACTCCAAAGCGGCCGCGTACGTCGAATGCCAACTTGGGGACGACATCCTGTGGGGCGTCGGCATCGATCCGTCGATCACGACCGCATCCCTCAAGGCGATCATCTCCGCGGTGAACAGGGCCGGACGCTAGTGGTCCGAGCGTGAGCCTTCATACCCTCGGACGGGGATGACGGCGCCGTGGTGCGCGCGTACGGCGCGGGCATGAGTGAATGTGGTCTCGGCGAGAGACAATGAGCCGTGCCCCTGTACCGAGACGACGCCATCGTGCTGCGCACCCACAAGTTGGGTGAGGCGGACCGCATCGTGACGATGCTGACGCGTTCCCACGGCAAGGTGAGGGCGGTCGCCAAGGGAGTGCGGCGGACCACCAGCCGGATCGGGTCGCGCATGGAGCCGTTTATGCTCGCGGACGTTCAACTCTACGAGGGCCGCAACCTGGACATCGTGAGCCAGGTCGAGACCAAGGAGCCCTACGCGCGGCGCATTTGCGAGGACTACCGACTCTTCACGGCCGCGACCGCCATGGTGGAGACGGTCGATGCCTTGGTGGACCAGGAGAAGGAGCCAGCCCTCGACCATTTCAAGCTTCTGCACGGCGGGCTCGGCGCGCTCAGCCGGCGTGAGCACGACGCAGGGCTGGTGCTCGACTCCTTCCTGTTGCGCTCCCTCGCGCTCGCGGGATACGCGCCCAGCTTTGGTGAGTGCGCGACGTGCGGCGCCCCCGGCCCGCATCGTGCGTTTGCGGTCGCTGGGGGAGGGGCGACGTGTGAGTCGTGCCGTCAGCCCGGTTCCGGTGCGCCTGCACCGGAGGTCTTCTCGCTACTGTCCGCCCTGATTGGAGGGCGATGGGGCGAGGCGGATTCCTCGGACGCTCGCCATCGCCGCGAGGCGGCTGGCCTGGTGGCCGCATATGCGCAGTTCCACATGGAGCGGCGCGTGCGCTCACTCGTTCACGTCGATCGCGGCGATGCGGTGGCGCGCTAGGAGCATCGGTGCCGCCCGCGTTCGCAAGAGTTCTCCGGAATTTAACCTGTTCGTGACCGTTTCGTCCATAAAGCCGCCTTAGTCTGGACGCATTGTCCACGACGGGGAGGCAGTCGCATGATCCGCACGGTGATTTTCGACTTTGACGGCACGCTGGCGTTGGGGCGGGGTCCCATCGACGCCTACGTACGCGAAGTCGTCGCCATCGTGGGCGACTCCACGTTGGCGACAGCCGTGGGCCAGAGCCTCGCCGCTTTTGAGGCGGGCCGCTCTGACGCGATCGACGCGTACGACGCCGTGCGTCAGGCGGCGGCGGCACGGGGGATTGCCGCGGAGGTGCTGGAGCGCGGCTACCTGCGCAGCCGGAAGTCGCTCGGCACACCTCGGGCGCTGGTCGAGGCCCCCGACGGTCTTGTGGCTTTGCTTGAGCGGCTGAGCGGTGCTGCGGATCTGGTGCTCGCCACGAACGCCCCGCACACCCGACTCGCCGAGGCACTCGAGTCGCTCGGGGTCGGCATCCATCTCGCCGCGATCCACGCGTCAGTCGGCAAGCCGGACGGGATGAGGGCGCTGGTGGCAGACGCGCTCACACGTGGTCCTGTGCTCAGCGTCGGCGACATCTATGACAACGACCTTGAGCCCGCCGCCGCCCTCGGAGCCGACACCGCTCTCGTGGGACCGGCCTGGATGTCGTTCGCCGCGCACACAACGATGGCGGCCGCGACCCTCCCCGAGCTGTATCCCCTCATCGAAGCGTGGGCGGGCATCACGACGCCCGCTCCTCCTGTGCCGCCCGGCACCGGCTCCACCCACGAAAGGCACCACTAGCATGCGCAAGACTATGATCACCACCGGTGTGGTCGCCGCCGCCCTCCTCACCCTGGCGGGCTGCAGTTCCAACGGCGATGACACGCCCACTACAAGCGCGGACAGCACCGCCGCGTCTGGCTCCGACTGGCCGTCGGAGATCACCCTCGCCCTCATTCCGAACGAACAGGTCAATGACCTGGTCACCTCTGCCGCACCCCTGACTGACTATCTGTCGTCCGAGTTGGGCATGACCGTCAACGGCGTCGTCACCAAGGACTATCAGGCGGCCGTCGAGGCCATTGGTTCCGGCCAAGCCCAGATCGCGATCGCGGACGCGGGCTCCCTGGCCGCCGCCGAGGACCTCTACGGGGCCCACGCGGTGCTCCAGGACGTCCGCTACGGAGCGTCGCAGTACGCTTCGGAGTTCTTCACCAACATCGACAACGCGGACAAGTACTGCGCCGACACTCCCGTCGAGGCAACCTATGCCGCAACCGGACAGACGTTCCTGTACTGCAACAGCGTCGCGGACAGCGCCGCCAACACCGGCGTCGGTCCCGTTGCGGTCGACGCGCTGGCCAACATCGAGTCAGGCACCCGGGTCGCCTTTGGCAACACCACGTCGCCCGCCGGATACCAACTTCCAGTGCTTGCGCTCGAGAAACTGGGCATCAGCATCGATGACCTCGAGCAGGTTCCCGTGACCGGCAACGACAACCTCATCATGGCCGTCTACAACGGTGATGCCGAAGTCGGCTTCGCGTACTGGGACGCCCGTAGCTCGATCGATGAATCCGAGGTTCCGGACCTGGGCCAGAAGGTGGTCGTCTTCGGCCTGTCCGACATGTACCCCAACGGCGGAGTCGTCCTCTCGGACGACTTGCCCGAGGACCTGCGGGTCAAGATCACCGACCTCATGGACAACTTCTCCGATGTCGACCCTGAGACTCTGGAGAATATCTTTAGCCAGACCGACTGGGTGCCAGCCGACCCGGCCGCCATCGACCTGGCACGACAGGTGAACGCTCGCTTCAGCCAGTAGGACGGTTCTTCATGCCAGACCGCACACAGCGCACGGAGGCCGGGGCTCACACGACCCCGGCCTCCGTGTCGTGGCCCATTGACCTCTCGCACGTGACGGTGCGCTATCCGAACGGGGTCACTGCACTCACAGACGTCTCGCTCCACATCGCGTCAGGCGAGATGGTGGCCGTCGTGGGGCTGTCGGGCTCGGGAAAGTCAACACTGATCCGCACCATCAACGGATTAGTGCCCGTGACGTCCGGCGCCGTCAGGGTGGGACCGCACACCGTGAGCGCGCTGTCCGGGAGGCCGCTGCGAGCCCTGCGTGGTCACATCGGGATGATCTTCCAGGGATTCAACCTCGCCGACCGCGCGAGCGTCTATCACAATGTCCTGGTAGGTCGCTTTGCCCACTCGCCCACGTGGCGGACCGTGCTGGGCATCGCGGGTGCGAATGACCGTGACATTGCGATGCGGTCCCTCGAGTCGGTGGGGATGCTCGATAAGGTCTGGGGCAGGGCTGGGGCCCTGTCTGGTGGCCAGAAGCAACGCGTGGCGATCGCCAGGGCACTCAGTCAAGAACCTGCCGTGATGCTCGCCGATGAGCCGGTGGCCAGCCTCGACCCGCCGACTGCGCACACCGTGATGTCGGACCTGCTGCACATCAACCGGGAGCGGAATCTGACGGTACTGGTCAACCTTCATCTCGTGGACCTTGCGCGTCAATACACCACCAGAGTGATCGGCTTGCGTGGGGGAAAGGTTGTCTACGATGGCCTCGCAGCGCACGCCACCGACGCCGACTTTGAGGCGATCTACGGACGCCCCATTCAGTCGAGAGACCGGCTAGATCGCTGATGGCAGCGACTGAGCTTGCGGTGCCACCGCGGCCGCGGGTGTGGCCGCGCATCGCCGTAGTCACGGGCGCACTAGTTGTCATCACCGTGCTGACGACGCTGCCGACCCTGGGCGGCGTCGAGGTGGACCTTGACGCCATCGCCCGCAATTGGGGCAATGGGGCGGAGCGCATCGGCAAGCTCTTTCGGCCCGACCTGTCGATCCTTCCGCGCACGTGGGAGCCGCTCATCGAGACCATTGAGATGGCGCTCGTGGGTACTGCCATCGCGGCGGTGCTCGCGGTGCCCCTGTCCCTGTGGGCCGCCCGCCCTTCGAATCCCCGCGCGGCGACCCGTCGTGGAGTGCGCTTGGTTCTCAATGTGGTGCGCGCGGTACCGGATCTTGTGTACGCGACGATCCTGGTGGCGATGATCGGCGTCGGCACCCTTCCTGGCATCATCACGCTGATCCTGTTCGACCTGGGAATCGTGGTCAAGCTGGTGTCTGAGGCGGTGGACTCGGCCGATGCCTCGTATATGGAGGCCGGCCGCGCGGCAGGCGGAACGCAGACGCAAATCAACCGGCTGACGACACTTCCGCAGATGTGGCCAATGTTTGCAAGCCAAGTGCTGTACTCGCTCGAGCTGAACGTCCGTGTCTCGGCGATTCTTGGCATCGTGGGTGCCGGCGGACTCGGTCGCCTCATCGACGAGGTGCGCGGCTTCTACCGTTACGACTCGCTGGCGACGATCATCGCAGAGATCCTCGTGGTGGTCATCCTCATCGAGCTACTGTCCAACTTCTTGCGCAAGAGGCTGCGATGAACGCCGCAGCGCTCCACGAGCCCGACGTCGGCCAAGTGCCAGCCAAGCCCAGGGGCATCGTCGTCCGCCTCGCGTGGACCGGCGTCGGCGTCCTCCTGCTCGCCGCCTTCTGGGATCTCGGCATCGAATGGGGCAGGCTCGTCGACCTACCAGCTGACCTGCTTCACTACGGCAGGCTCATGTTCGCCGATCCTGACTGGGCCAAACTTCCAGAGGCGCTGTTCCAGACCTGGCGGTCGGTGGCCATGGCGTGGGTGGGCGCCGTGCTCGGTGTGGTGCTGTCGACCGCGCTGGGCATCCCCGCCGCCTCCGGCGTGGGACCGTGGTGGCTGCGGCTCACGCTGCGTGGGCTCTTCGCCGTGATCCGTGCCGTACCAGAGGTGATCATCGCCATCATCATCCTGACGGTCACGGGGCTCACGCCATTCACGGGGGCACTCGCGTTAGCCATCGGCGGCATTGGCACCCATGGCAAGTGGACCTACGAGACGATCGAGTCAGTTCCACACGGCGCCGCCGAGGCCGTGAGGGCGAGCGGCGGGAACGTGCTCGAGGTGGCACGCTGGGGCCTATGGACCGCGGCGGCGCCGGAACTCATGTCGCTCGCGTTGTACCGCTTCGAGATCAATGTGCGCACCTCGGCCATCTTGGGACTGATCGGCGTCGGCGGTATCGGCGACATGCTCACGGGCTACACCCAATATCGCGAGTGGGATACCGTGGGCGTGCTCATCATTGTCGTGATCGTCATCACCATGAGCATCGACGCGGTGTCCGGCAGAATCCGGCGCAGGATCATGGAAGGGGCGACAGTTCGTGACCTGGACAGGAGCCCCTGACGCACCGCCAACGGCCAGGATTGCGGCGCTTGCGCCTTCCCTGCAGCCCAGCGAGCGCCGGGTCGCCGAGGCGATCGTAGCCGACGTGCCCCGTGCCGTCGACATGACCGCCCAAGAGTTGGCCGATGTCGCAAATGTGGGCAGAGCCTCCGTGGTGCGCATGGCCCAGTCGCTTGGATACGACGGGTACCCGCAATTGCGCGTGGCTCTCGCCCGGCAGCGTGCGTACGACACCGAACCTGTCATCAGCGCTGACGGCAACCTCGGCATCGTGCGGGCCGCGATGGACCGCTTTGCCCGTGCGCTACCCCACACGGCCGCCGTACTGACTGCCGAGGTCGTGGATGCTTGCGTCGACGCACTCGACAACGCCTCGCGCGTGGTCATCTCGGCCAATGGGCTGTCGGCGCCACTGGGCTACGACGTGGCGATACGGCTCACCACGGCGGGCCGCCCCACCGAGTATCTGCCGGACACGCTGGCACAGCGCATCGCGGCCCGACAACTTGACAAGAGCTGCGTCCTCCTGGCCATCTCGGGTTCCGGGGCCAATCGTGCGACGCTCGACGCTGTCGACGCCGCGCAAGAGGCCGGCGCGACGGTCGTGGCGGTGACGGCGTTCTCGCGGTCTGCGCTCGTGTCGCGGGCGACGATTACGGTGGTCGTCCCCCCGGTGACCGAGTCGTTCCAAGACGAACTCGTGCAGACGTCGCGTGCAGGCCTGACCCTGGTGTTGGAGGCCCTCGTCGAGGCGCTTGTCGCGCAGCGCGGGCCGCGTGCCAGGGACGCCCGGGCCGCAGCATTGTCCGTGGTGTCGGATAGCCTCGGGGAGTAGCGCTTGCAAGCCGGTATCCTCAAGCCGTGACCACCCGGCCGTTTCCGCATCCTTCCGGCGCGACGCCACCCCACTTGCCGTCATCGGCGGTGCCAGCCCACGTGGCCGTGGTGATGGACGGCAATGGCCGATGGGCAAAGCAGCACGGGCTGCCACGTACCGAGGGCCACACCAGGGGAGAGGCCGCGCTTCTCGACGTGGTGGCGGGCGCCATCGAGGTGGGTGTGACCCACGTCAGCGCCTACGCGTTCAGTACAGAGAACTGGAAGCGCAGTCCCGATGAGGTGCGCTTCCTCATGGGATTCAACCGCGACGTGATCCGCCGCAGACGCGACCAGATGCACGCGTGGGGTGTGCGCGTCCGGTGGGCCGGGCGCCGTCCAAAACTGTGGAAGTCCGTGATCGACGAGTTGGAGAGCGCCGAGGAGATGACTCGGAACAACGACGTTCTCACGCTGACCATGTGCGTCAACTACGGCGGTCGCGCCGAGATCGCCGACGCCGCAAAGGCCATCGCGCTCAAGGTCGCCGCAGGGGAACTGAATCCCGCGAAGATCACCGAGAAGACGGTGGCCGCGCACCTGGACGAGCCCGACATGCCCGATGTGGACCTGTTCTGGCGATCAAGCGGGGAGCAGCGCTCCAGCAACTTCCTGCCGTGGCAGGCCGCCTACGCAGAGTATGTGTTCTCGGACGTGTTGTGGCCCGACGTGAACCGCACGCACCTGTGGGCGGCTATCGAGGAGTATGCGCGACGGAACCGGCGTTTCGGCGCAGCCGGGTGAGTCCGAACGCGAGAGCGATGAGGGCCGCCAAGACTGCGAGGCTGAGCCACGGCGCGGCCACGAATGCGCTGTAGATGGTCAGGCCCAGCGCCGCGTAGAGCATGGCCCAGGCGATACAGCCCGGAATCATCGCTACCGTGTACAGGTCCCATCGCATTCGCCCGTAACCCGCCGACGCGTTGACCATCGTCTGGAACCCGATCGTGAGGAACGACACTGGCACGCCGATGAAGCCCCACCTGTCCAAGAATGCTCCCGCCCTGTCCATCCGCGGGCCTGAAAAGCGCCGCACCCATCGTGAACCGCGCGCGTCGGGCGCCCGCTGGGATGCGGTTTCGGCGCGATCGCGAACCCAACGGCCCAGCCAATAGGTGCCCTGGGCGCGCAAGAACACGACGCCGAGCAGGAAGAAGAACAGTCCGAGCCACGGGCCGTCGGAGATGAAGCTCGGCACGCCCGCCACCTAGTTGCCCTCCGCCGCACACCGGCCGCACACGCCGGTGAGTTCTACCGTGTGCTCGAGCCGAGAATAGCCGTGCTGGGCGGCCACCGACGCCGCCCACGCCTCGAAGGTGGGCATGTCCACGTCTTGCGCGGCGCCGCACACTCGGCATCGCAAGTGGTGGTGATGGACCTCGCCCGCTTGGCACAGCCGGTACAAAGTCTCGCCGGAATCCGTCACCACGGCGTCGACGTCTCCCGATTCGGCGAGAGCCTGGAGCGCCCGGTAGACGGTTGCCAGGCCGATGGCGGCGCCGCCGTGACGCAGGAGGTCGTGCCAGTCCTGGGCCGAGCGGAAGCCGCCCTGGCCGAGGGCCTTCACGATCGCGGACCGTTGCTTGGTCTGACGGGGTTTGGCTTCGGTCACGACTCGCTCCCTCGTCGAAGGCGATCGCGGCTGGCGAGGGCAAGGGTCACCGCCACGTACACGCCCACGCCGAGCACCACGATCAACGCGCCCGGCTGAAGGTCGTGCGTGAGGGTGATCCAGATTCCCGTGAGGGTGAGCGTCGCGCCGACCGCCATCGACACGTACATCGTGCGCGAGAAGGAGGCGGTGACGCGTTGGGCGATTGCCACCGGCAGGATCATGAGGGCCGACACCAGGAGCACTCCGACCACGCGCATGGCGACGGTAATGGTCGCCGCGGCGAGCACCGCGACCATCATGTTGAGGAGCTCGACCGGCAGGCCTGTGGAGCGGGCGAACTCCTGGTCGTGGGTGACCGCGAAGAGCGCCCCGCGCAGGCCAAGACCCACGCCGACGATCACGATTGCAAGCGTCGCCGTGATCCACACATCGGCCCACGCGACGGTCGAGATGGAGCCGAACAGATACCCGAGCAGGTTGGCGTTTGATCCGCCCGCCAGGCCGATGAGCAGCACGCCCGACGCGATGCCTCCGTAAAACAGGATGGCCATGACGACGTCCGCGGCGGCGCCTCTGGCGCGCATGCGCTCGATGATGACGGCCCCTGCCACCGCGAATAGCACGGCGCCCGGCACCGCGAGCGAATCTCGCTGCGCGAGGCCGGCCGCGGACCCCGCAAGCCACCCCGCAGCGACGCCCGCAAGCGCCACGTGGCCGATGCCGTCGCCAAGCAAGGCCATGCGCCGCTGCACCAAGTACGTGCCGACGATGGGCGCTGCGGCTCCGACGAGCAGCCCGACCAAGAGCATGCGCTGAACCAGGGGGTCCGCCAGGAGGGTCATGCGGGTCCCTCCAAGACGATGCCGCCGCGTGCCGGGGAAGGGGGGTCCTCGTGGGCGTGCTCGTGCTCGTGTCCCGGAAGAGCGTGAATGCCGAGATCATTCGGCGGCGCACCTTCGTAGGTCACCCGACCTCCGTCCAATACCACCGAGCGATCGATGTGGCGCGCGAGGGCGCCCAGTTCGTGCAACACGATGATGACGGCGACGCCGTTCTCCTTCAGGTGGCCGAGGGCGTGTGCAAATGCGACTTGAGACTGCAGGTCCACCCCGGCCATGGGCTCATCGAGTATGAGGATGTCGGGTTGACGCACCAGCGCCCTGGCAATGAGGACGCGCTGCTGTTGCCCTCCCGACAGGCGACTGACGTCGCGCCCCAGGAGGTCCTCGATTCCGAGTTGAGCAAGGGCCCGTTTCGCTCGGGTCCGCGCGTCGCGGGGGCCGCGTAGCCGACGATGCCCCAGCAGTCCTGAGCGCACCACTTCGTCCACGGTGGCGGCGACGCCGCCACCGGCGCTCATCCGTTGGGGCACGTAGCCGATCCGTGAGCGCGGGCTCGCACCGGCGGGCTCGCCGAACAGGGTGACCGAGCCGCGGGCAAGCGGAACGGCGCCGACGAGCGCCCGAACGAAGGTGGACTTGCCAGAGCCGTTGCCGCCCATGAGGGCGACCACCTCGCCAGGCGACACATCAATTCCGACCGCGTGGAGGATCGCCGTGCCGTTGAGGGACACGTCAACGTTCCGCGCCGAGAGAACGGGGGGCGCGACGTCGATAGGGACGGACAGGTCAGCCACAGTCGAGAGCCGTCTTCAGGGCGTCCAGATTGCGATTCATGGCTCCAAAGTAGTCGTCGCCGTTCACGACGGTCTCCACCGGGTCGAGCACGGCCGTGGCAACGCCGGCATCGGTGGCGAGCGACTCGGCGACGGCGGGGTTCACGAGCGACTCTGTGAAGACCGTGGTGGATCCCGTCGAGGCGATGATGTCGCGAATCTCGCGGAGTTTGGCGGGCGAGGGCTCGCTTTGGGGGTCGACGCCGGCGATGGCGATCTGGTTGAGGTTGAACGCCGCGGCGAGGTACCCGAACGCCTCGTGGCTCACGATGATGTCGCGGCGCGCGCACTGAGACAGCCCGGCGGTGTAGGCGTCCGCGAGCGCGCCGAGCTCCCGGGCAAGGTCCGCCGCGTTGGAGACGTAGGTGTCGCCGTGGGCGGGGTCGAGACGGGCGAGGGAGTCGCCGATCGCGAGCGTGTAGGTGGCAAGCACACTCGGGTCCAGCCAGAAGTGTGGGTCGAGGGCCGACGTTCCGGCGGCGGTGTGAAGGCTCACGACACTGGCGGTATCGAGGGCGACGGCGCCGGTCGAGCTGATGGCGTCGTCCACCGCGGGCTGGAACCCGTCGATGTACAGGACAACGTCGGCATTCTGCATCTCGCGCACGGTGGCGGGGGAGAGTTCGACATCGTGTGGTTCGACTCCGGGCGAGGTCACGGTGGTCACGGTTCCCACGTCGCCCACGACGCGCTGGGCCACAAATTCCAGGGGATAGAACGCCGCTGCCACGGTGGGGCCCGCGTTCGCGGGCGCGGTGTCGGTGGAGCATGCGGCGGTGGCGAGGGCAGCAATCGTGGCCGCGGCGATGACGCGGCACAGGCGGGTCTTCATAGCGGTGACCATAGTCGTAGTGATAATCATTGTCAATTAGGGCGAGCAGGGGTTGGGAGAGGCCGATGCGCCTTGGCCCCGCATCTGATCGCTAGACTTGGCGCGTTCCTTTCACCTTTTCAGGAGTGCACTCGTGGCCAATGCCAGCCGACTCGACAACGTGATCTCACTCGCCAAGCGACGCGGCTTCGTGTTCCCTGCGGGCGAGATCTACGGCGGCACCCGGTCCGCGTGGGACTACGGGCCACTCGGCACCGCACTCAAGGACAACATCAAGCGCCAATGGTGGCGTGCCATGGTCGACTCGCGCGACGACATCGTCGGGATCGACTCCTCCGTCATCCTGCCCACCCAGGTGTGGGAGGCCTCGGGCCACCTTCAGGCGTTCGTGGACCCGCTTGTCGAATGCCAGCAGTGCCACAAGCGCTACCGCGAGGATCACCTGATCGAGGAGTTTGAGGAGAAGAAGGGCCGCGCGCCCAAGGGCGGCCTGGACGAGATCGCGTGCGCCAGTTGCGGCACCCGTGGCCAGTGGACCGAGCCGAAGATGTTCAACGGCCTGCTCAAGACCTATCTGGGTGTGACCCAAGACGAGTCCGGGCTGCATTATCTGCGTCCCGAGACCGCCCAAGGCATCTTCGTGAACTTCGAGAATGTCATGCGCACGTCGCGCGTGAAGCCCCCGTTCGGCATCGCCCAGATCGGGAAGAGCTTCCGCAACGAGATCACTCCAGGGAACTTCATCTTCCGGACCCGCGAGTTCGAGCAGATGGAGATGGAGTTCTTTGTGGTGCCCGGCACCGACGAGGACTGGCACCAGCAGTGGATTGACACTCGCATGGAGTGGTACACGGATCTTGGCCTGAGCCCCGAGAACCTGCGGCTGTACGAACACCCGCAAGAGAAGTTGTCCCACTACTCGAAGCGAACGGTGGACATCGAATACCGCTTTGGATTCCAGGGCAGCGAGTTCGGCGAGCTTGAGGGCATCGCCAATCGCACGGACTTCGACCTCACGACGCACTCCGAGCACTCGGGCAAGGACCTGTCCTACCTGGATCCAGCCACCAACGAGCGGTACACGCCGTATGTGATCGAGCCCGCGGCCGGCCTGACGCGCTCGCTGATGGCGTTCCTCACGGAGGCGTACACCGACGAAGAGGTGCCGACCGCCAAGGGAGGCACCGAGCCCCGCACGGTCCTCAAGCTCGACCGCCGGCTCGCTCCCGTCAAGGCTGCAGTGTTGCCGTTGTCCAAGACCGACGCGCTCAAGCCCACCGCACAGAACCTCGCCAAGGAATTGCGCGGCGCCTGGACCGTCGACTACGACGAAACCCAGTCGATCGGAAAGCGCTACCGCCGTCAGGATGAGGTCGGAACGCCATTCTGCATCACCGTCGACTTTGAGACCCTTGAGGATCAGGCTGTGACCATCCGCGACCGCGACACGATGCAGCAGGAGCGGGTGAGCCTCTCGAACGTGAGGGGGTACCTCGCCGAGCGGCTCATTGGCGCCTAGGCGAAGGTGGGGGCGACTGACGTGAGCGGCGGTCAGGGTCACGACTCCCCGCCGCGAGCCTCCGAGCGCACCTCCACGATACTGAGCGTGATCGTGGGCGTCGTCCTCTTTGTCACCCTGTGGGGCGCGGCGGCGGTGTGGCCAAACGATTTCAGCTTTCGAGGCTCGCTCGACTCCTTGGGGGAGGGGTCTGAGTGGGTGACCGCCACGATCGAAACGGTCGCGGACGACGGCTCGGCGACCGCCATCGTCAAGGGCGAGGAAGAGATTGGCGTCAGGCCGATCGCCACGCTCGACGACCCCACCATCGTGCTCCATCCCGGCGACAAGGTGCGGGCACTCGAACTTCCCACGGGCGAGCTGGGCTTCTCCGACTTCGAGCGGGGCAGCCCGATGCTCGCCCTGTTCATCGTGTACGTGATCGTGGTGCTCGTGATCGCTCGCTGGCGGGGCCTTGGTGCGCTGCTGGGTCTCATCGCCGCTTTCGGTGTGGTGTTCTTCTTCACGATTCCGGCACTCTTTGATGGCGGAAACCCGCTTGTCATCGGCCTGGTGACGGGCTCTGGGGCGTTGTTCGCGTTGCTGTATATGGCGCATGGTCCCAATGCGCGAACCACCACGGCGTATCTGGGAACCCTGGCGGGCCTTGCGGTCACGACCGTGCTTGCCTGGTGGGCCGTCGATGCCTCCCATCTCAATGGACTGTGGAGCGAAGACCGCACGCATCTCGAGTTCTTCTCGCGCGGCGTCTCGTTGCAGGGGATCCTGCTGTGCGGCATCGTCCTAGCCGGGCTCGGCGTACTCAACGACGTCACGGTCACCCAGGCGTCGGCGGTCTGGGAACTGCGCTCCGCTCGCCCCGACCTCGCGTGGACGCAACTGTTCTCTCGCGGCATGCGCATCGGCCGCGATCACATCGCCTCCACCGTCTACACGATCGCCTTCGCCTATGTGGGGGCCGCGCTACCCACCCTCATGTTCATCTCGCTGTACGGCACCAGCCTGGGTTTCACCCTCACGTCCTCCGACATTGCCGAGGAGGTTGTCCGCACTCTCGTTGGCTCGATTGGGCTGGTGTTGGCTGTGCCACTCACCACGGCCATCGGCGCCCTCGTGGTCGCGGGCCGTGGGGCAGTCGTTGAGGGCTCTGCGGCGCCGATTTCGCGGGCTTAGGCGAGGCCGCGAAAACGGTTCGTCTACGCGAGCGGTCGTCTGGACGTCCCTGATCAGGCGCACCATGGTGTCGATACGGATCGCGTCCCCTTGCGGGCCGTGACCGCTCCCGCCCGTGAGGGCAGCGGTGTGGCCGCTGTCCAAGACCGACGCGCTGAAGCCCACCGCGCAAAACCTCGCCAAGGGCTACCTCGCCAAGGGCTACCGCGCCAAGGGCTACCTCGCCAAGGGCTACCGCGCCGAGCGGGTCGTCGGGGCGTAGCGCGAATCGGGGTAGCACCGAGGTATTACCCGAAGTAGTATGGGGCTATGAAGCTCTCGGTCAGCCTTCCCGACGACGACGTCGCGTTCCTCGACGCGCTCGCCAAGGAACGCGCGCTCGACTCCAGGTCAGCCGCGCTGCAAGAGGCCGTGAAGGTGCTCCGTGAGCAGTCGCTCGTCGAGGCCTACATGGAGGCTTTCCTCGAGAGCCGCGGCGAGTACGCGGACTGGGACGCCACGTCAGGGGACGGAATCGCCGAATGAGGCGCGGGCAGGTGTGGCTCGTCGACCTCGAGCCTGTGCGTGGGTCGGAGGCGAGCAAGGTGCGCCCGTGCGTCATTGTGTCGAACGACGGGAGCAACGCGGCAGCCGCGCGCACCGGTGAGGGCGTCGTGACCGTGGCGCCCGTGACCTCGAACATCGCGAGCGTCTGGCCCTTCCAGGTGCTCGTCGCGGCCGCGGACTCTCCCCTTGACCGGGACTCCAAGATTCAGGCGGAACAGGTGCGGGCGATCGCGCCGGGGCGCATGGTTCGCCAGCTCGGGACGCTCGGCTCCGCGACCATGCGGCAACTTGACGACGCGCTGCGACTGCACCTGTCGCTCGGCTAGCGGAGGTATGCGTGGCCCTAGGCGCGGGGCCAAGCGGCCGTCGTGGTGCGCGTGCGCGCCGAGTGGGTGCACAACGTGGCCCTCCTGCCGACGGCGCGTCGTCGGCGAGTTCCAGGAACTCCACGAGGTTCGCGAGGCCGCGGACGGGGTAGTCGACGGGGAGCCGCACGTGGTCGAGGCCCCGGGATTCGATCTGCGCGATGTCGCTCTCGGTGACGAAGGCGCGGAAGTGCGCGTGGTCGTACTCCGCGTACTGCGACAGCCAGCCGCCCAGGTTGATCCCACGCATGAACCCTTGCATGCCACGCCTCCAGTTCCGCGCCGATTCCGGGGGCGCGCTCTCTCGCCAGCCGAGGGTCTCCCGCTGCGTGACGTGGGCGCGCGACTCACCACGCCGCATCGGCGACAATGGTGCATATGACCGCCACGACAGAGAGCGCCTCCAGGCTGCTGCCGCCGCTCCACATCGGTCGCCTGACGGTCGAGACGCCCGTGATCCTGGCGCCCATGGCGGGCATCACCAACGCCGCCTTCAGGCGCCTCTGCAGGGAGCACGGCGGGGGACTCTACGTGGCGGAGATGGTGACGTCCCGCGCACTCGTGGAGCGTTCGCCGGAGAGCATGCGCATCATCGCGCACGATCCCGACGAGACGCCGCGCTCGGTTCAGGTCTACGGCGTGGACCCGGCGACCATCGGCGCGGCCGTCAGGATCCTCGTGGAGGAGGATCGTGCCGACCACATCGACATGAACTTCGGCTGCCCGGTGCCCAAAGTGACCCGCAAGGGCGGGGGAGCGGTACTCCCGTGGAAGCGGGACCTGTTCCGTGACATCGTGCGCGCCGCGGTCCGTGAGGCCTCCAAGTTCGACGTGCCGGTCACCGTCAAGATGCGCAAGGGCGTGGACGACGACCACCTCACCTATCTCGATGCGGGCCGCATGGCCGAGCGCGAAGGCGTCGCCGCGGTGGCGCTGCACGCCCGGACGGCAGCCGACTACTACTCGGGCCACGCCGACTGGGAGGCCATCGCGCGGCTCAAGGACGCCGTCACCTCGATTCCGGTGCTGGGCAACGGCGACATCTGGGCGGCCGAGGACGCGCTGGAGATGGTCGAGCAGACCGGTTGCGACGGCGTCGTCGTGGGGCGCGGCTGCATGGGTCGCCCGTGGCTCTTCGCCGACCTGCAGGCGGCCTTTGAGGGCCGTCCGGAGCGCGTGCAGCCGGACCTGCGGCACGTCGCGGACACGATCTTCCGCCATGGACAGCTGATGGTGACGCACTTCGACGACGACGAGAACCGCGCCATGCGCGAGATCCGCAAGCATATTGCCTGGTATCTCAAGGGATACCCGGTGGGAGGAGAGGTGCGTAGGCGCCTCGGCCTGGTCGAGTCGTTGTCGCAGTTGCGCGGAATTCTCGACGAGATGGATCTCGACTCACCGTTCCCTGGGCCCGATGCCGAAGGGCCGCGCGGCCGCCAAGGCACTGCACGCAAGCCCGCGTGCCCCGACGGCTGGCTCGACACGCAGGACATCACCCCGGACCTGGAGTTGCGGCTGCGTGAGGCCGAGCTGTCCGTATCCGGCGGCTGACGGTTCGCTCACACGCAATCCCGACGCCGAGGCGCGCTATAGCATCACAGAGTGACTTCCCTTCCCGCAGGCTACGGCCCGTTCGACACCGAGAGATTCGTCGACGAGCCGCCCAAGCAGGCGGATAGAACCTCGTTCGAGCGGGACCGGGCGCGCATCGTCCATTCGAGCGCGCTGCGCCGCCTTGGCGCGAAGACTCAGATCCTCGGTGCGGGCAGTGGCGACTTTGTGCGCACCCGCCTCACCCACAGTCTTGAGGTGGCTCAGGTGGGGCGGGGGCTGGGCAAACAGCTCGGGTGCGACCCCGATGTGGTGGACGCCGCGTGCCTGGCGCATGACCTGGGACACCCCCCGTTTGGCCACAACGGCGAGCGGGCGCTCGACTTTGCGGCCAAGGACATCGGCGGCTTTGAGGGCAACGCCCAGACGCTGAGGATCGTGTCGCGGCTCGAGCCCAAGTCCGTCCACCCGGTCACGGGAGACAGCGTGGGCCTCAACCTCACCCGCGCCACCCTTGACGCGGGCATCAAGTATCCGTGGCGCGAAAACGCGACCCCTCTTCGCGCCGACGGCAAGCCGACGCGAAAGTTCGGCGTCTACGAGGACGACCTCGAGGTCTTCACATGGCTTCGCAAGGGAGCGCCGGACCGTTCCCCCAGCTTCGAGGCCCAGGTCATGGACGTCGCGGACGATATCGCATACTCCGTGCATGATGTCGAGGATGCGGTGGTGCACAACGGCGTCGCGCTGAGCACGCTTCGCGACGCTGGCCGGGCGCAGGCCGTGGCGGCCCACGTGCGCGAGTGGTACGGCAGGGGCGACGAGGACGCAGTGGTGGGGGCGCTCGACAGGCTACGCGCCCAACCGTGGTGGATGGACGCCTACGACGGCTCTCACCGCGCCCTGGCAGGCCTCAAGGACATGACGAGCCAACTCATCGGGCAAATGGTGTCGTCGATCGCCGACGCCACGCGCGCCGAGTATGGCGAGGGCCCGTTCACGCGGCACGCGGCGCGGTTGGTGATTCCGGATGAGACCGCCGCCGAGATCCTGTTGCTCAAGGGCGTGGCCGTGCACTTCCTCATGGCCCCGCGCGAGCGCAAGCCGTCGTACAAGGCGCAACGCGAACGCCTCATCGACCTTGTCGCGGCGTTGGCGGCGCGCGGCGCCGACGCCCTGGAGCCACATTTCGCGGTGTCCTGGTCGGATTGCACCGACGACGCGGGCAGGCTGCGGGTGGCGGTCGATCAGGTGGCGTCGCTCACGGACAAGTCGGCATACGACTGGCACCACAAGTTTGTGGTGAGGCCCAAGCGGGGCAAGCCCTAAGCGCCGTCTCCTGACGATGCTAGGTGGGCGCGACGCGCCCGTAGCAGCGCCCACAGGGCGAGTATCGGAAGCACCAGCGGAACCCAGCCGTACGCGGAGCCGTAGCCCGTCCACACCGTCTGGTCGGGCCACCACGAGGACTCGATGTAGCCGAGCGTGCCGACGATCAGCACTCCCGCCAACTCGATCGACGTGCCGATCAGGGCGATGCGGTGGCGGCCCTTCCACAAGGCGATCGCGATGACCGCGTAGAGGATGGCCGATAGCGCGGAGACGGAGTACGCCAAGGGCGCGTCGGCGAACTTTGTGGAGATTTGGTAGGACGAGCGTCCGAGCGCCGCGAGGGCCAACACTGCGTATGAGACGATCAGCCCGATGCGGGCGAGGGGATTCACAGGACTCCATGGAAGATTGAGGCCAACCGCCACGCCACCACCGCCGCGGCCACGGCGATGATCATGGCGGCCACGGCGTCGACGCGCGCCATCTGGTCCCGTTGCAGCACAGGGCGATGAGGGTCTGGGTCGTCCGCATCCGGCAGGCCGAGGCGACTGATGCCGAGCAGCGGCAGGAGTGCGACGGCGGCGAGCAGGTAGCCGACGGTGATCACGATGGGGACGCCGCCACCGAAGATTGCGGCAAGAATCGTCAAGACCTCGACGAACGTCACCACGTAGAACCCGGTCACCACCCACTGCAGCGCACGGTGCGCGTGAATCCAGGCGAGGGTCACCGCCCCGACCACAAAGAGCACGGCGGTCGCGACCAGCATCGCCGGGTAGACGGCGTTGAGATATGCGGTCATTGCTGCTGAGCGAGCTGAACGCGCATGGGCAGGCGCGCTTCCTCTTTGCCGTCCACGGAGATAACCCACGAGAACTTGGTGGCCTCGGAGAAGCGCATTCCGTCGATGGCAAAGGCAAAGCACGCGACTTGCTCGTCGCCGTCCACCAGCATCGGCGGCCTGCCGAGCGTGAACTCGCCGCCAAGGGCTTGAATAGCCTCCGGCTTGCCGTCTTCACCCATGCGCACACCCACGGGATACGGCTTGCCGTCTTCCGTGACGAGCCGCAGTTCAAAGCGGTGCGAAACGTTCGTGTCGGTAAACGGAACGTGCACCACGGCGGCCACCGCGAGTCGCCGGTGCACCGCCGGGAAGGAGCGCACAAAGACCGTGTTCCACCCCGCGCCCAGGGCGTAGATCTTGTTGTTGACCACCTCTGCCGAATCGGCAAGGAAGGCATCGACCCTCACGCGCGTCTCCTCTCGTCGCCGTTGCCTAGCCTACCTACGAAGCGAGGGCGCATCGGGCTTAGAGTGTGACCCATGGCTGGCACGATCAACAGGGACGACGTAGCGTCCGTGAGAGAGCGTGCACCGATCGAACAGATCGTGGGTGAGCACGTCACCCTCAAGCCCGCTGGGGTCGGCTCCATGCGGGGGCTGTGCCCCTTTCACGATGAGCGCTCTCCGTCGTTCCACGTCCGGCCGGGCGTGGGCCGCTATCACTGCTTCGGCTGCGGTGAGGGCGGCGACGTCATCGACTTCATCATGAAGCTCGACGGCATGAGCTTTGTCGAGGCGGTGGAGTACTTGGCGCCCAGGGCGGGCGTGGAGTTGCGCTACGAGGCGGGCGGCCAGCGTACCGAGCCGTCCGGCCCTCAGCGCGCGCGGCTGCTCGAGGCGCATCGCCTTGCCGCGGAGTTCTACCGGGAGGCCCTCACCAGTCCCGAGGCCGCGATCGGCCGCGACTTCCTGACGGGGCGCGGTTTTGACAAGGACGCCGCCGAGGAGTTCGGCGTCGGCTATGCGCCCCAAGGATGGTCGGCGTTGCTTGACCACTTGCGCGGCCGCAACTTCGCGGAGCCTGAGCTCCAGGCGACCGGACTGTTTTCCGAGGGACAGCGCGGACTCTACGACCGTTTTCGCGGCCGACTCGTGTGGCCCATCAGGGATGTGATGGGCGAGGTCATCGGATTCGGCGCGCGTCGCCTTCTCGAGGACGATCAGGGCCCCAAGTACCTCAACACCCCGGAGACCCAGCTCTACAAGAAGACCCAGGTGTTGTACGGGATCGACCTTGCCAAGGGCGCCATCCGCACCGACAGGACCGCCGTGGTGGTCGAGGGGTACACCGACGTCATGGCGTGCCACCTGGCCGGGGTCAAGAACGCCGTCGCGACGTGCGGTACTGCTTTTGGCGAGGAGCACGTCAAGATTGTGCGGCGTCTCATGGGCGACACGGGCGGAGCACAGATCAAGGTCGGCGGGATGCGCGCCAAGGTGGTCTTCACCTTTGACGGAGACGAGGCGGGCCAGAACGCCGCGCTGAAATCCTTCAATCTGGACCAACAGTTCTTGGCCCAGACGTTCGTGGCGGTCGATCCCGACGGCCTGGACCCGTGTGATCTGCGTCAACAGCGCGGTGACGAGGCGGTGAGGGCGCTGCTCGAGGCGCGCGTGCCCCTGTTTGAGTTTGTCATCAAGACCACGCTGGCCGGCCATGACCTCAACATTCCCGAAGGCCGCGTGACCGCCTTGCGCTCGGCCGCTCCGGTGGTGGCGCGGCTGCGCGACTCCGCGCTGCGACCCGAATATGGGCGCCGCTTGGCGGGGTGGCTCGGCATGGACACCGACACGGTGTTGGCGGCCGTCACCAGGGCGGGTTCCACGTCGCAGCGCCCCACTTCTGCAGACCAGGGGCAGGGCGCGCCATCCGCATCACACCGCGCGCGCCCGGATCGCCGCGACCCGATGGCGCGCGCCGAGGCGCTGTCCTTGGGCGCGCTGCTCCAAGCACCCGACGCGATTCGCGCGGTTCCCAGCGCCTTGCAGGTCGCCGACGACCTGGTCGCCGAAGCGTTCGCCGTCCCGCAGTACCGCGCCATCTTCTCCGCCATCGCAGCGGCGGGTGGCGTGCGAGCGGCGGGCCACGACTGGGTCGCGCAGGTGATTCAGGAGGCGGGGGAAGACCTCGCCGGCATCGTCAACGAGCTCGCGGTGACCCCGTTGCCCCACGACAAGGCCGACACGCTGGGCGTGTACGGCGGTTCCGTGATGGCCAAGGTTCTGGATGGGCATCTGACGCGCCGGATCGGCGACTTGCGAGGGGCGATGCAGCGCGCGGGTGCTGGCACCGACGAGGCTCAGAAACTGTTCGCTGAGATGATTGCGTTGGAGGCCAAGCGCCGGTCGTTGCGGGGCGATTAGCCCCGCCTTCACGCTCCCCCACTTGGACTCGAACCAAGAACCTGCCGATTAACAGTCGGCTGCTCTGCCAATTGAGCTACAGGGGATCGGCGACGATGTCATCGTCACGAACCGAAGAAACCTTACACGATCTGGGCTTCAGGTTCATGCACGGTAGCCTGACTTCGCATCGCAATGAAGGGGAAGCAATGACGCCCGTGTACGACGCCGGGGACACGGCCTGGATGATCCTGTGCACCGCGCTGGTCCTGCTCATGATTGTTGGCCTCGCGCTGTTCTACGCCGGTCTGGTGCGCTCCAAGAATGCGCTCGGGATGATGATGTACGTCGTGGGCGCGATCGTGGCGGTGTCGGTCACGTGGGTGCTTGTCGGCTTTTCCCTCGCGTACGGGCCCGACGCTCTGGGCGGCTTCGTCGGCAACCTTGACCATGCGGGCCTCGCGGGCCTTGGGGAGTCGCCGATATTCGCGGGACTTGACTTTCCGCCCATCGCCTTCGCCATGTTCACGATGATGCTTGCGGTGTTCTCGGCGGCAGTGATCACCGGCGCTGCCGCCGACAGGATGAAGTTCGGCGCGATGCTCGCGTTCCTCGCGCTGTGGTCGGTGGTCGTGTTTCCCGTGGTGACGCACTGGGCGTTGGCACCCGGCGGGTGGATGGTGGCGTGGGGGGTGCTCGACTTCGCTGGAGGCACCGTGGTGGGCGTCAGTGCGGGGGCGTCGGCGCTGGCGCTCGTCCTGGTGCTCGGCCCGCGGCGTCATTGGCAAGAGTCCACGATGCGGCCGCACAGTCTTCCGCTGACGCTGCTGGGCGCCCTGTTGCTGTGGATGGGATGGCTTGGCCTGACCGCGGGCTCGGCTTTGTCCGCGAACGGTGTCGCAGCGTCGGCGGTGCTGGCGACCCATCTCGCGGCGGTCGGCGCCGTCTCCGGCTGGCTACTGCTGGAGAAGCGACTCAACGGCAAGGCCACGTCCCGGGGTGCCGTCTCGGGTGCGGTTGCTGGCCTCGTGGCCATCACCCCGGCCGCAGGTTTCTTGGACCCCTTCGCGTCGCTCCTGCTCGGTTTCCTTGCGGGCGGTGCGTCCTTCCTGGCCCTTCGGGTCAAGTTTCGGTGGCGCTTTGACGACGCGCTTGACGTGGTCGCCGTGAACTATGTGGGCGGGGTGCTGGGATTGCTGTTTGTCGGGTTCTTCGCCCGCCTCATCGTCGGCGGCGGTACCCAGGCGGTCGGATTGGTCAACGCGGGGGATGCGGCGCAACTGGGAAAGCAGGCGGTTGCCGTGCTGGTAATCTCGGCATTCGCGTTCGTCGCCAGTTGGGTCATCGCGATGGGACTGCGAGCCTTTATGGGGCTGCGAGTAACACCGGAAGGCGAGGAGCAGGGCCTCGATTCTCATCAGCACGGTGAAACGGCGTACGAGATACGCCACTAGCATCGGCGTACCACCAAGGGCCAGTAGCTCAGCCGGTTAGAGCAGCGGACTCATAATCCGTCGGTCGTGGGTTCGAGCCCCACCTGGCCCACCTTCGAGGCAATGCGCGGCGCACACCGCCGTCACCTACGCGTGCTAGACGCGAGCGTCGGCATCTTCGTGCTCGGTGACCTGCTTGCGCGAAGGCACGAACCGGAAGTATGCCCACACCGCGACCGAAACCAGTGCGAAGAGGGTGAACAGGCCCAACCAGCCCAGCAGTGGCGCGGTCATGTCGCCCCAGCTATCCGACATCGGCACCACGACAAGCGTGAAGACCGCGACGGCGATGGCATACATCGCCAACCAGGCGCGGCGCGACCAGTCCCAGATGGCCTTGCCGTCGAGGAACCTGAATGGGGCGAGCATGACGAGGAGAGTACTCAGTGCCTCTAGGGTGATGGCCGCGAGGGTGTCCTTGGTGATGTTGAGGATAAATCCGTCTCCGCTACCCAGGAGGCTGTAGAGGATCCAGGCTCCTATGCCGAGCGAGATCAAGAGGACTGCGCCCAGGAGAGCGAGTTTGCCCTCGGCCACCCGCTTCAGACTGACGGCGAACGTCACACCCACCACGAGTCCGAAGAGGAATCCGGGCTCGATGCCCGCGAGACGAGAGACCAGGACGGAGCCCAGCACGATGAACAGGCTGGCGGGCATGGGGTCGAGGCGGCTTGCCACCCCGTAGCGCACGCGCGCCACAGTCTGAAGCACCGACGAAACCGCCACGTTGATCACATACAGGCCCGCGAACGTTGCGATCCAGGTGCGTATTGAGGCGCCGTCCCAGCCAAACTCCGGGTCCGAAAAGCCGAGCAGCCAGGCCGTCGCCAGAACGGTCCCCAGACCCACCACCTGACCGTCACGCACGCCTCGCGGCACCGCGTCACGCCACCGCTTGGCGCGCCGACGCAGCGGTTCGAGCCAGCCGAAGGCGCGCGTGTAGTTGGCCGCGATGGTGGACTGCAGAAGTTCGGCGGGCAGTGCTACCAGCAGGATGAAGGCCACAGCGACCGAGCCGGCCGTTCCCAAGATCACGGCACCCCACGGCACGTCTGAAAAGCTCTGAAGCTTCGACAGAGGGCCAGTCTCGGACCATCCCGGCGATTCGGTTCCCTCTCCACCGTCGATCTGTCTGCCTGTGACGGAGAACTCGACACGCGATTCCGTGACCCGCTCGACGTCGTCCCCGGAGCCAAGGTCGTTGATCACCGCAGACGTCCGAAAGACTCGAATAGCCTGCGTCCGGGTCGATGTGACGCCGTCGGCCGTGCTCAGGTTGAGGACAATCTCGTGGGCGCCCTCTTCGAGGTTCTGAGGAATCGTGACCGACAACTGGAGCACTCCGTCCTGCCCGATCACGGTGGATCCCAAGAACTGCGGAGTCGAGTGCACCTCGGCTACGACCGTGGCTCCTTCGGGCAGGCCCGTGGCCGAAACGACGAGCGGCTGCCCCGGGGTGATGTTGCTTCCCGCCAGGGGCTGTCCGCGCTCGTCCAGGAGCTCGAACGACCACTCCAGGTGCGTGGAACTCGCGGCTGCGTACTGGACAGTCGTTGGCTGAAACGAGAATCCGATTTCCTCACGAGGCGGAGTCGCGGGCTCTTCGACCGGCGGCGGAGGGTCGACCACGGGCGGAGGGTCGACCACGGGCGGAGGGTCGACCACGGGCGGAGGGCTTGGCACGACGGGGTGGACGATTTTCACGACGAGTTCACGTATCGGGGAGGTGGTCTCGTCCTGCTGGCTGTAGACGGACAGCGTGTGCGGACCGCGAGGCAACGCTGGCACCGTGCACCGCCACAAGCCCTTGCGATTTACCGTACCGGAGCAGAGGACGTCGCCATTTTCCTTGACGATGACCGTGTCTCCGACAGTTCCGGTACCCGTCACCATGACTGCGCGCTTGACCTGGGTACTGCCATCGACTGGCGAAGTGATGGTGGTCGCGGATGCGGCCCAACTGGGGGCGGCCGTGGCAAGAGTGATCCACGTGCCAACAACTATCACGACCACAGCGATCGTGATGGCAAACTTCGCGCGGCGGAACGGGAGGGGTGGGGGCGTCATGCTCGAACCCGGTCTTTGTGGAGGGGGGGACAAGACCTCTGCAACGGCCCTCACAGATCCGTTGACGGACATAACGTAGCGCGCAATTGTTACAGAACCATTGCGTTCTTGGAACAATCATGTGCTTTGTTCCCGCCCCAGTTCCGGACGCGGATTGACCGATTCTGATGGTGCGCGCCACTCGTGCGGGCGAGGGTCTTGCGATCCTCGCCGTGACACGATGTATGGCGATAATTGGACACCTGCCCACCGATTCGTCGCTCAGTCGGCGAGGCAAAACCGCCCTGGAAGAATGCGAACCCCGCTCGAGCGTTTGTCTCAGGAACCTCGCCATTCCGCCTGAGGTGAGCACGCGTCGCGGTAGCCTCGACGCATGACGTACCGCTTCAGCGCCGACCTCTATCTGTGGGACGCGCGGACGGACTCGTGGGTGTTTGTGAACCTTCCCGAGGACATCGCGGACGAGATCGAGGATGCCGCGCCCGAGCCCCGCAGGGGCTTCGGCGCAGTCAAGGTCGAGGTCACAGTAGGTGGGACGACGTGGCGCACTTCCGTTTTCCCGTCGAAGGAGGCGGCCACCTTCGTGGTGCCCATCAAGCGGGCGGTGTTGAAGGCAGAGGGACTTACTGTGGGCGACCGCGTGAAGCTCGCCCTCACTACCGTCTAGCGCTCGTTAGGAACCCTCGAGGAGGAGTTCGGCGACCACGGCGGGCACCGCATCGGCGATGTCCAAGGCCGCGATCGGGCCGCCCCCCGACGCGGCCTCTGCGGCCCTCGCGTGTATCCATGATGCGGCCACGCCCGCGTTCAGGGCGCTGAGCCCTGAAGCCAGCAGCGCCCCGGCGATCCCGGCGAGCACGTCCCCCGAGCCCGCAGTCGCGAGCCACGCCGGCGCATCCGGCAGTGTCACCACTGCTCCGCCCGGGGGAGCGACCAGCGTGGGGGAACCCTTGAGGAGCACCGTTGCGCGGGCGGTCTCTGCCAGCAGCCGCGCATGGGCCTCCCTGTCGCGTGCCACATCCTGTTCCGTGATGTCATGCCGCATTGCGCCCAACGTCGCCACGAGTTCCCGCGCGTGCGGCGTCATCAGGACCCGGTCAGGTGGAGCCTGGCGGTCTCCTGCGGCCCGGGCGCGTGCGCACGCCTCCAGGGCCCCGGCGTCGACCACGAGTGGCACACCCGACGCGAGAACAGCGCCGATGACGGCATCCTGGCCCGGATGGTCGGCCACGCCCGGCCCAATCACCCACGCGGAGACTCGCGGCAGCCGCTGGGTCGCCTCGTCGGAGTCATGCACCACCACCTCGGGCCTCATGGATAACACGAGGTCTTGTGCACGCTGGGGTCCCACATAGCGGACCAGGCCGATGCCGGCACGCACGGCGGCCGAGGCGACGAGGGCGGCCGCGCCCGGGTAGGCCTCGGAGCCTGCCACGATGCCCAGCACGCCTCGTGAATACTTGTCGTCACCACGTGTCGGGACGGGCCAGCGCTCTGCGACCCAACGCCTATCGATTGGCTCCATGGCTCTAGCCTGGCACGCGATGCCCGTGTGGGCCGTCACCCCAGCAAGAGGCCTCCCGATGCATGACAGAATTGCGCCCATGGCAATGCGAGAAATTCGGGTAGTCGGCGATCCGGTACTGCGTACCCCCTGTGAACCCATCACCACGGTGGACGACCGCGTGCGTTTGTTGGTTGAAGACCTGTTGGAGACGGTTAACCACGAGGGCCGCGCCGGGCTGGCCGCGAATCAGATCGGGGTCTCGCTACGCGCCTTCTCGTGGAACATCGACGGTGACGTGGGGTATGTGCTCAACCCGGAGATCGTCGAGAACCACTCGGAGTACCAGGCGCTTGGCGACGAGGGCTGCCTCTCTGTTCCGGGTCTGTGGTACCCGTGCGAGCGTCCGGCCTATGCCAAGGCGGTGGGGACGGACATCGAGGGGAACGAGGTGGTGGTCGAGGGCGAGGAAATCTGGGCGCGCCTTGTCAACCACGAGGTTGACCACCTGAACGGGAAGCTGTTCATCGACCGCCTGAGCAAGGACGTCCGGCGCAGCGCAATGCGCGAGCTTCGCGAGCAGATGGAGTCCTAGCGGTCAAGCGAGACGCCCACGTCGACCACCACGATCTCGCCCGCATAGTGGCTGGCCTCCGGCTCCACGAGGCACGGCTTCCGCGCGGTGAATGTCACCGTGAGGTCCGCCTCGACGTGGGTCTTGGGCACCTGTCCGCTATCCGCGTCAAAGCCCGACGGCACGTCGACGGCCACGACGATCGCCCGGGGCGGTATCGCCTCGACGATGCGGTCCGCGGGCGCCCTGAGGCCCGGCGACGAGCCGATGCCCGCGATGCCGTCGATCACCATGGCGGCCGCGGTGACGGTCTCGAGTGCTGTCGCCAGTCCAGGTGGGCTGTCTGCGTGGCACCAGGACACGCCAGCGGCGCGCGCGGTCGCAAGGCCCCGCTGGTGAGCGGTGGCCCCCACGCCGATTGCCGTGACGACCGCGCCGAGCTCGGCCAGGCGTGCGCCTGCCAGCAGCGCGTCGCCGCCATTGTTGCCGGTGCCAGCAAGCACCACGATCTGTGCTCCCGAGACGTCGATGTCCCGACGCTCGAGCAGCCCGGCGCATGCCGCGGCGAGGCCGTGGGCGGCCCGGTCCATCAGCGCGGCTTCCGGGGTGTGTGCCATCGTGCGAGCCTCGGCTGCCCGAATCTGAGCGACGGTCATGACCTCGGGGAGGCCGACATCGGCGGATTTGTTTGTGCCACTCACGCCACCAGCGTGGCACGGCGCTCGTGAAAGGCACAGCGCGTGCGAAGGCAAGCCGGTCGCGAATGGCACAGCCATCGGGGACACACTGCCGTGTCTCGCTGGTGCTTTTTGCCCCGTTGAGGCACCATAGAGACACACCCGGTGTAACCGGACACCTCGATAGGTCGTAGGGGAAGACGCACCTATCAACAAGGAGGGGTCATGGCTGCCATAGCCCGTGGTGTTCTTTTCGTACACTCAGCAACCCGCGCGATGTGCCCCCACGTCGAGTGGGCGGCGCAGTCCGTGCTGGGTTCGCGCGCCACTTTCGACTGGATCGACCAGCCGGCAGGCGCCCAACTGTTCCGCACAGAGGTGGCCTGGCAGGGCCGCCAAGGCACCGGCGCGCGTCTCGCGTCCGCGCTTCGCGGCTGGGAGCACTTGCGCTACGAGGTGACTGAGGACCCATCGTTCGGTTGCGACGGTGCGCGGTGGTCGCACACGCCCTCCCTGGGCATCTTTCATGCCGTGACGGACGTCCACGGCAACATCGTGGTTCCGGAGGACCGCATCCGCTCCGCCATGGAGTCGGGCGGCACGGCCGCAGACTTCAAGCGTTCCATGGATCTCGCGCTCGGAACGGCGTGGGACGAGGAACTTGAGCCGTTCAGGTACGCCGGACATGGCGCACCGGTGCGCTGGTTGCACCGAGTCGGCTAACTGGGGGCCCGTCCGCCGCGGGGGCACGCGCGCACGCCTCCGTTGACGCCGCGAACCATTTCGGTAGGCGACACGCCGGGTTTCGCGAGGAGTCGCGCTCGACATGCCGCGCATCGCTCGCCGCTCCGGTTCGTAGCGTCCGAGTGCGACATATCTGAGCACGTGTGACCGCGAGAGGCCGGGCCAACCTCGTCGGCGTCAACCACACCCCCCGGCATCGGAAACTATGGGGTGCTGAACACCAGCGCGACGTTATGCCCGCCAAAGCCGAATGAGTTGTTGATGGCCGCGAGATCGCCGGCAGCTGGCATTGCACGAGGCGTGTCGCGCACCAGGTCAACCTCGAGTTCGGGATCGGGGCTGTCGACGTTGATCGTCGGCGGCGCCAGGCGGTCCTGAAGAGCCTTGATGGTGAAGACCGATTCGACAGCGCCCGCCCCACCCAACAGGTGACCGGTCATAGACTTGGTGGCGCTCAGCAACACGTTGTCGCCGTGCGCACCCATGACGCTGCGAATGCCGCGCGCCTCGACCATGTCGCCCGCGGGCGTGGAGGTGGCGTGTGCATTCACGTGGACGATGTCCGACGGGCTCAGGCCCGCGCGCTCAAGCGCTAACTTCATCGCACGGGTTTGGCCCGCGCCTGAGGGGTCTGGGGCGGCGATGTGGTGGGCATCGGACGACATCCCCAGACCGACGAGCCGCGCGTAGACGCGCGCACCGCGAGCCTTGGCGTGCTCCTCGGACTCAAGAACCAGGATGCCCGCGCCTTCGCCCAGAACGAAGCCGTCGCGCGTCGTGTCGTAAGGGCGTGACGCGGTGGCGGGGGAGTCGTTGCGCTTGGATAGCGCCTGCATCGCCGCAAAGGCGGAAATCGGAAGCGGGTGAATGGCGGCCTCCGTGCCACCGGCGACCACCATGTCGGCGCGACCGGACTCGATCATCTCGAACGCCATGCCGATGGCTTCAGCACCCGAAGCGCAGGCAGACACGGGCGCGTGCGCGCCCGCCTTGGCGCCGATCTCCAGCTCCACATAGGCAACGGGAGAGTTAGGCATCAGCATGGGCACGGTGAGGGGAAGGACGCGCGAGGCGCCCCTCTCCTTCACCGTGTCCCACGCCGTCAACAGGGTCCACACGCCGCCGATACCCGACGACACGACCGCGCCAAGACGTTCCGGATCCACCTCCGGCGAGCCCGCGTCCTTCCACGCTTCCCGCGTGGCGATGATCGCGTACTGCGCGGAGGGGTCCATGCGCTTGATCTCGGGCCGAGCGAGGACCTCGCTCGGCTGCACGGCGATCTGACCGGCGAAGGTCACGGGCAGCCCATACAGTTCCGCCCAGTCGTTCTCGAGCGTGCGAACGCCCGAACGACCTTCGAGCGCGGCCTGCCACGTGCTGGGCACGTCCCCGCCAAGCGGGGTGGTGCTACCGAGTCCAGTGACAACCACTGCCATGGTGATCCTCCGAGGTGTGCGTGTGAGTAGGGACAGGGGCCGGTTAGGCCTGCGCTGTCGTGATGTAGCTCACCGCGTCGCCGACGGTGACGAGGTTCTTGACCTCTTCGTCCGGGATGCGGACGTCGAACTTTTCTTCGGCGAGCGTGACGATCGTCATCATCGACAGCGAGTCAATGTCGAGGTCGTCGGTGAACGACTTCTCGAGCTGAACGTCGCCGGTGTCAAGACCGGTCTCTTCAGCGACGATGTCAGCCAGACCTGCGAGTACTTCCTGCTCAGAAAGGGCCATCGGGGTTTTCTCCTTGGGTTGGGTGATGCCAGACGGCATCGGGCTTGCGGGGAACGAGTAACGAGACTAGTGCCGTCGGCGCCTACGCTACGGCAGGACCACCACCTGCGCGGCATATACGAGGCCGGCGCCGAAGCCGATTTGCAGGGCGAGGTCGCCGGATTGAACGTCGCCATCACGCAGCAAACGTTCGGTGGCCAAGGGGATCGACGCGGCCGACGTGTTGCCGGAGTCGACAATATCGCGGGCAATCGCGACGTGATCGGGAAGCCCGATCTGCTTGACCATTTGATCGATGATGCGGATGTTGGCCTGGTGGGGGATGAAGGCATTGATGTCGGCGGGTGTGACGCCCGCCGCCTCCATCGCCTCCATCGCCACGGGCGCCATCTTGAACGACGCCCACTTGTACACGCTGGGGCCCTCCTGGAACAGCGTGGGGAACGCGGTACCCGGAACATCCCGATATTCGAGCCACGACGCCGTCTGGCGCACCAGGTGGGCGCCCGCGCCGTCGGAGCCCCACACCGTGGGACCGATCGCGGGAGTGTCCGATGCGCCCACGACGACCGCGCCTGCCGCGTCTCCGAGCAAGTATGAGATCGAGCGGTCGGCGGGGTCGATGAACTCGCTCATCTTCTCCGCGCCCACCACGAGCACGTTGCGTGCTTGGCCGGAGCGCACGAGTGAATCGGCCTGGCCGATGCCGTAGCAATATCCCGCGCAGGCGGCGGAGATGTCGAATGCGGCAGCAGTGATGCCGAGTCGATCTGCGAGGACCGGCGCGCCGCCGGGAGTGATGTGGGGGAACGTGATGGTCGACAAGATCACCGCGTCGACCTCGTCGGCTTCGATACCTGCGCGCTCGATGGCCTGCCGCGAGGCGGCTTCGGCCATGTCGATCACGGTGGTGTCTGCATTGGCGCGTACCCGGGTGGCGATGCCCGTCATCTTGCGGATCCACTCGTCCGACGAGTCGATCGGCCCGATGATGTCGTCGTTGGGTACGGAGTTCTCGCCGCGAAAGACGCCTAATCCGCTCAAGCGCGAATACTCGGGTCCCTTGGTGGTGCGCATGACTGTCATTCCGTGTTCCTTGCCAATTCAAGGGCGACCGCGAGGTCGTCCGGGGTCTTCAGCGCCACGGTGGGGACGCCCTTCATGGCACGCTTGGCGAGGCCCGTCAGGACGCCGCCAGGCGCGAGTTCGATGATGCCGGTGACGCACAGTTGGAGCATGGCGTCCATGCACCTGTCCCACCGCACCGGCCGCGCCACCTGCGCCACCAGACCTGCCACGGCATCGTCGCCGG
This sequence comes from Demequina sp., assembly GCF_016278765.1. Taxonomy (GTDB): domain Bacteria; phylum Actinomycetota; class Actinomycetes; order Actinomycetales; family Demequinaceae; genus Demequina. Next base: position 51,168 of record NZ_JADQBE010000015.1, read on the forward strand.
TCTTCACGACGGTGCCATCCGAGTTGGTGAGGAGGACAATGTCCGGGTCGCGCCGGGTGTAGGCCGAAGCGGCCTCCTCCAGCACCGGCACTGCGGGCAGCATGTAGTCCGTATGGAAGGCTCCCGCGACCTGGAGTTCGATCACTCTCGCCCGGGCGGGCGGGTCCGCAACAAGGGTCGCGATGGCGCTGGCCGACCCTGCTGCCACCACCTGACCGCCGCCGTTCATGTTGGCGGGTGTGAGCCCACACTCCAGCAACTTGCTCGCAACCTCATCCTCTGCGCCGCCGAGTACGGCCGCCATGGAGGTTGCCTCGCTCGCCGCGGCGGCCTCCGCCATCGCGAGCCCGCGTGCACGGACGAGCGCGACTGCGTCCTTACGGGACAGCACCCTCGCGATGGCCGCTGCAGCAAACTCTCCCACGGAGTGCCCGGCGACGACGGCGGGGGAGATGCCGCCAAGGGCAGAGTAGGTAGCCAGTGCGGTTGCCACGAGCAGTGGTTGCGCAACGGCCGTGTCGCGGATGGTGTCGGAGTCGGCGGTGGTGCCAAGCTCCACCAGATCCAGTCCGCTGGCTTCGGAGTACTCGCCAAGCGCGGTGCGTACGTCCTCGATGTCAAGCCACGGGGTGAGCATTCCCGGACTCTGGGCACCCTGACCGGGACACACGATGGC
>NZ_JADQBE010000028.1:0-51259 GCF_016278765.1 Demequina sp.
CGTGTGCTCTTCCGATCTCGGGGACGTCACCCTTCGATCGTAGGTGCAGTGCAGTGCAGTGCAGTGCGGTGCGGTGCGGCGTAGCCGACGCGGATTCCCGCTGGGGTCCGCGGACCTGGCGTCTCGCATTACCCGCGTCGGCGTCTCGTGTCGCCCTCGCCTTCCGGTCCGGGCGTGTTCCGACCCCCAGCCCGGGTGTGTTCCGACCCCACCGGGCGTCGTGCCCAGGCCGGTGTTGCACAGTCTCTCCACAGGTCATCGTACCTGGTAAGCGCCTGTCAGACCCTTCTGTTTGACTGGGTCTATGGCAGTCGAGGCGGCAGTGAATGGGGCGGCGCAGATCACGCACGTGAGCTCCTTGGTGGGCGACCTGGCGCGCCTTGATGTCTCGGGCTTGTCGCAAGAAGACTTCCTGGAGACGTACGACGCTGTGGCGCGGCTCGGCCGTTTGACTGACGCGTTGCGGGCGCGGTTTGCGGGCGATCTTGCGCGGCGTTCTGCGCCGGACCTGCCCGGGGGAGGTCTGGCCCGGCAGCAAGGATTCGGGAGCGCGGGCACGATGGTCGCGTCCGTGACCGGCGGATCTCGGACGGGCGCGCTTCGTGCAATCGATGCCGGACGCGCACTCCTGCCGGATATGGCCGCGATGCTGCCTGTGGCAGACCAGGCCGGTGAGCCCCCCTCGTCTTCAACTCCACCTCCTCCCCGCTACCCCGCAGTGGCGTCGGCCACGACGGCTGGCGACTTATCCGTGGATGCCGCCGGACTCATCACCGCCGGTCTTGAGACCCTGACCGACCGGGTCTCCAGCGATCAGCTTCACGCGCTGGAGGAGCGTTTGGTGGGCAAGGCGGTGAACTTGGCGGAGCATGAGGTGCGTCGGATGGTCGCGAGGGCTGTGGCGCGGGCTGATCTGGCCGGTCATGAGGAACGTGAGAAGCGTCAGCATGCGGAACGGTTCCTGGCCTGGAAAGAGGACCAGACGGGGATGGTCACGCTAACCGGTCGACTCGACGCTGTGACCGCCGCGCCCTTGCGCACCGTGATCGAACAGATGGTCACCCAGCAGTTCGGGGCGCGCCGTGATCAGGACCCCACCAACCAAGACCAGCGGAGCGTGGGTCAGATGCGTGCCGACGCGCTGTTTGACCTGTGTCGTCACGCGTTGGGTTGCCAGGAAACGGATCGGTCGGGTGTGCGCACCACGATCGTGGTGCGGATGACCAAGCGTGACCTTGACACGGGACGCGGCTTGGGGCGTATCGACGGCACGGATCAACCCGTGTCGGTGGGGCAGCTGCGCCGGCTCGCTGGCGATGCGGGGATTGTGCCTGCGGTGCTTGGCGGTGAGAGCGAGGTGCTGGACCTGGGGCGTCGCGTGCGCATGTTCACCCGTGCCCAACGGCTTGCCCTGGTGGAACGTGACGGGGGGTGCGCCAAATGTCACGCCCCACCAGAGCATTGCGAGGCCCACCACATTCGCTGGTGGGACAAGGCAGGTCGCACAGACCTCAACAACGGGGTCATGTTATGCACCCGCTGCCACCACGACATCCACCGCCAAGGCTGGGAGATCCAGATCCGGGCAGGCCGGGTGGACTTCATCCCGCCACCCAACATCGACTCGTCGCGTCGTTCGAGACCCGGGGGACTGGCAGCGATCACCATCGACGCCGAGTGAGGGGCACAGGAATGTTGGTGGACACGGGGGCCCTTGGGGGGCTTTGTGGTTCAGGCAAAGGACGCCACCTCCGCGGCAGAGCAGAGTCGCGCACCATGAATGCCGTGCGGGAGCCATCAAGTCCGGGCCCCGGCGTGATTCGATAGAGCCGTGACAGACCCTCGCGCCCGCCACCAGGACCTGGTGCAGCAGATCGAGCAACACCGCGCCGCCTACTACGGCGACGATGCCCCGACCGTCTCGGACGCGGAGTACGACGCGCTCGAGCGAGACCTGCGCGCTCTCGAGGCGGAGTATCCGGAGCTTGCCGAGCCCGATTCGCCCACTCAGACGGTGGGCTCCGCCGGGGTGGCAACCGGCTTCGCCTCCGTGAAGCACCGCGAACGCATGATGAGCCTCGACAACGCGTTCTCGATCGAGGACGTGGCCGCGTGGCTCGCGCGCGTAGGCAAGGAGGCCGGCGATCACGAAGTGGTCTGCGAGCCGAAGATCGACGGCCTGTCCATCTCACTCACGTACGTGGACGGCGAGCTGACCCAGGGGCTCACGCGAGGCGACGGCACCCACGGCGAAGACGTGACCGCCAATGTGCGCACCATCGCGGGCCTGCCGCACCGTCTGGACGGACCACACGTGCCCGCACTCGTCGAGGTGCGCGGCGAGGTGTACCTACGCATCAAGGACTTCGAGGCCCTGAACGAGGCCCTCCTCGCGGACGGCAAGGCCCCGTATGCCAACCCCCGCAACACGGCCGCCGGGTCGCTGCGCCAGAAGGACTCGGCAGTGACCGCCGAACGCCCGCTCGCGGTGACCACCTACGCTCTCGGTGCGCTGGAGTGGGGCGAGGCCGGGACCGACGCCAGGATGGAATCACAATCCGGCGTGTACCAGGTGCTTTCCGAGTGGGGGCTACCCGTGACCGCCCACGCGAAGGTCCTGCGAGGCATCGAAGACATCGAGGCCTTCCTGCGTGAGCTCGAAGCCAAGCGGCACAGCATGGTGCACGAGATCGACGGCGCGGTGCTGAAGGTCAACGACCGCGCGGTGCAGACGGAACTGGGGTTCACCTCCCGCGCCCCCCGCTGGGCGATCGCCTACAAGTTCCCGCCCGAAGAGGTCCACACCACGCTGGAGGACATCCGCGTGGATGTGGGCCGCACCGGTCGGGTCACCCCGTACGGCGTGATGACCCCCGTCACGGTGGCCGGTTCCACGGTCACGTACGCGACCCTGCACAACGCGCACGAGGTGGCGCGCAAGGGTGTGCTCATCGGCGACACCGTGGTGTTGCGCAAGGCGGGCGACGTGATTCCCGAGATCGTCGGGCCGGTGGTCGCTGCGCGCACCGGCAAGGAACGCGCCTGGACGATGCCCGCCAACTGCCCGTCCTGTGGCACCGCGCTCGCGCAGCAGAAGGAGGGCGACAAGGACCTGCGCTGCCCCAACAGCGAGTTCTGTCCCGCGCAAATCACCGACCGGATCGCCTTCATCGGCTCGCGGGGCGCGCTCGACGTCGAGATGCTGGGGGAGAAGGCCGCGGCGGCGCTCGTGGAGTCGGCAGTGCTCGCCAACGAGGCCGGCCTGTTCGACCTCACGGAGGCGGACCTGCGGCGCGTGCCCATGTTCGTCTACGAGGTGGACGAAAAGCTCACCAAGAAGCGAGCGGCCGCCGGGGTGGTCGGACGCCGGGCGGGGGACGTGGCCGAAAACGGCCGCAAGCTCATCGCCAACCTGGCTTCGGCACGCGAGCAGCCCCTGTGGCGAGTCGTCGTGTCGCTCAGCATCCGTCACGTGGGCCCCACCGCGGCGCGCGCGCTCGCGGCCGCGTTCGGCTCGATGAACGCCATTCGTGAGGCGAGCGAGGAGGACCTCGCAGCCGTCGAGGGCGTCGGGTCGATCATCGCGCAGTCGGTCCGCGAGTGGTTTGCGGTGGACTGGCATCAACGCATCGTGGAGGCATGGGCCGCCGCCGGAGTCCGGATGGCAGACGACCGCGACGATTCGATCGAGCAGACGCTCGCCGGCCTCACCATCGTCGCCACCGGCTCCCTCGAAGGATTCACGCGCGACGGCGTCAAGGAGGCGATCATCTCCCGCGGAGGCAAGGCAGCGTCGTCGGTCTCCAAGGCCACCGACTACGTGGTTGTGGGCGCCAACGCCGGGTCCAAGGCGGCCAAGGCCGAGGAGCTGGGCGTGCCGATGCTGACGGAGGCGGAATTTGTGGCGTTGATTGCGCGAGGACAGCTCGAGCACTGACGACGCATCGGCGTTGATCCAGCCATAGGGGATATTTCGGACACGACGGCGACGGGTGGCGCTGGTTGTGGAACTAGACCTACATTGGTGACACCGACACTTGAGGGCCAACCAGCGGCACTCGTTCGCTCAAGGAAGGGCAGCCGATGAGCCAGACCGTGCGCATTGTGGAGCCGACCGATACCGGCAGGCTCCAAGAGATCGGCGAACTGACAGCCTTGGCCTACCTGGCCGACGGCCTCGTCGACAGTGCGCACCCGTACATGCCGCGACTGCGTGACGCGGCCGCTCGCGCCGCGGACGCGGTGCTGCTCGCCATGATCGATGGCGAGCGTGGCGAAGGCAAGATCGTGGGTACGTTGACCCTCGTGCCGCCGGGTTCGCCCTTCGCGGAGGTGGCCAATGAGGACGAGTACGAACTGCGGATGCTTGCCGTGTCTCCGCTGGAACGTGGTCGCGGCATCGGCAAGCAGCTGACCCAGGCGGCGCTGGACATGGCGGTCGAACGCGGCGCCAAGCGCGTGGTGCTGTCCACCATGGAGACGATGCGCGCGGCCCACGGCCTCTACGAAAAAATGGGCTTCGAACGACGTCCCGAGCTGGACTGGGTCGTGACCGACAATGCGGACGGCAGCGTCTCCAAGGTGGACCCCGCTGCGAGCCCCAGCAATGAACGTGACAGCGTCCGGCTGCTGGGCTATTCGTGGGAGCCCGGCCGGTAGACTCGGGGCCATGTCCCACCTCAGCCGCGCCGACGTCGCGCGACTGGCCGCGCTCGCGCGCATCGACATGAATGACGCCGACCTTGACCGCCTTTCCGGTCAAATCGACGCCATTGTCGACGCCGTCGCACTCGTGTCCGAAGTCGCCAATCAGGACGTCCCAGCCACCTCCCACCCCATTCCGATGAGCAACGTGCACCGCGTCGACGAGGTGAGACCGTCCCTGGCCCAAGCCGACGCACTGGCGGCCGCGCCGGAGGCGGAGGACGGGCGCTTCCGCGTGCCGCGCATCCTGGGGGAGGAAGCATGACCGACTGGACCCGCGCCTCGGCGCTCGAGATGTCCGCTGCCCTGCGCGCCGGAACCGTCACGTCGGTGGAGTTGGTGCAGGCCCACCTGGATCGCATCGCTGGCGTCGATGGCGCCGTTCACGCCTTCCTTCACGTCAACACCGAAGACGCCCTCGCGGTCGCGGCCTCCGTTGACGCCGACCGCGCCGCGGGAGTGGACCTCCCACTCCTGGCGGGGGTCCCGATCGCGATCAAGGACATCCTGGTGACCAAGGGCATGCCCACCACCGCCGGATCAAAAATCCTTGAGGGCTGGATGCCTCCCTATGACGCCACGGTGACGTCCAAAATCCGCCAGGCGCGGATGCCGATCCTGGGCAAGACCAACATGGACGAGTTCGCGATGGGCTCCTCGACGGAGCACTCCGCCTATGGCCCGACACACAACCCGTGGGACCTCGACCGCATCCCGGGAGGCTCGGGCGGCGGCTCTGCCGCGTCCCTCGCCGCATGGGAGGCGCCGCTGGCCATCGGCTCCGACACCGGCGGCTCGATCCGTCAGCCCGCCGCCGTCACCGGCACCGTGGGCGTCAAGCCCACGTACGGCGGTGTCAGCCGCTACGGCGCGATCGCCCTTGCATCGTCCCTGGACCAGTTGGGCCCGTGCGCGCGCACCGTCGCCGACACCGCTGCGCTCCACGAGGTCATGGGCGGTCACGACGTCATGGACGCCACGAGCCTCGACCAACCCGTGCCGTCCTGCCTGGACGCCGCCCGCGATGGCGCCACCAATGGCCTCAAGGGAGTGCGCGTCGGCGTGGTCAAGGAGCTGGGAGGCGACGGCTACCAAGCCGGCGTTAAGCAACGCTTTGAGGAGGCGCTGGACCACCTGCGCGCTGCGGGGGCCGAGATCGTGGAGGTGAGCTGCCCGTCATTTGTGTACGCAATGGGCGCCTACTACGTGATCTTGCCGTCCGAGGCGTCGAGCAACCTTGCGAAGTTCGACTCGGTTCGCTTTGGCCTGCGCGTCGAGCGCGACACGATCGAGCAGACCATGGGCGCCACGCGCGCCGAAGGCTTTGGCGACGAGGTCAAGCGCCGACTCGTGTTGGGAACCTACGCCCTCTCGGCGGGATACCGCGACGCCTATTACGGCTCGGCCCAGAAGGTGCGGACGCTCATCCAGCGCGACTTCGTCGCAGCGTTCGAGAAGGCCGACGTGCTCGTCTCGCCCACCACGCCGACCACGCCCTTCAAGCTAGGGGAGCGCGTCGACGACCCGGTGGCGATGTATCTCAACGACATCGCGACCATCCCCGCCAACCTCGCAGGCATCCCCGGAATGTCGCTTCCCTCAGGAGTGGCGCCCGAGGACGGTCTGCCGGTCGGCTTCCAGATACTTGCCCCGGCCCATGAGGACGCGCGGCTGTATCGCATCGGCGCCGCACTGGAGAAGGCGCTCGTTGCCGAGTGGGGTGGCTCGTTGGCTTCGATGGCCCCCGAGTTGGAGGTGACGCGATGAGCGCGGCGACGCACCTGGTCGGCTACGACGATGCCATGGCGGCATTTGACCCGGTGTTCGGTATCGAGGTTCACGTCGAACTCAACACCAAGACCAAAATGTTCTGCGGTTGCGAGAACACCTTTGGCAACGAACCCAACACCCAGGTGTGCCCCGTTTGCCTCGGTTTACCAGGGTCGATGCCGGTGACCAACGAGAAGGCCGTCGAATCGGCCATCCGCCTGGGGCTCGCGCTGGGTTGCTCGATTCGCGAGTCCAGCCGCTTTGCGCGCAAGAACTACTTCTACCCCGACCTTGCGAAGGACTATCAGATCAGTCAGTACGACGAGCCCACCTGCTACGAGGGTGAACTCGAGGTGGTGCTGGACGACGGCACCGTGGTGATGATCGGCATCGAGCGCGCACACATGGAGGAGGATGCCGGCAAGAACACCCACGTGGGTGGCACCGGCGGCATCCAGGGCGCCTCCCACTCGCTCGTCGATTACAACCGCGGCGGCGTCCCTTTGGTGGAGATCGTCACCAAGCCCATCGAGGGCATGGGCGAGCGCACCGCCGAGGTGGCGCGCGCCTATGTGGCCACCATCCGCGATATCGTCCGTGCCTTGGGGATCTCGGACGGCCGCATGGAGCAGGGCCGCCTGCGCGCCGACGTGAACCTGTCGCTGCGTGCCAAGGCCGCTCCCGGCGAGGACCAGAGCGCGGTGCCGTTCGGCAAGCGCTCCGAGACCAAGAATGTCAACTCGCTACGCGCAGTCGAGCGGTCAATTCACTACGAAGCGGGCCGCCAGGCGGCGCTGCTACTCGCGGGTGAGCCCGTGGTCCAGGAGACGCGCCACTGGCACGAGGACACCTCCTCGACCACGCCCGGCCGCTCCAAGGAGGAGGCGGAGGACTACCGCTACTTCCCGGAGCCCGACCTGCTACCTGTCGAGCCATCGCGGGAGTGGGTGGAACAGTTGCGGGCGTCGATCCCCGAGCACCCCGCCAAGATGCGTGCGCGGCTGCGCGAGGAGTGGGGCTTCAGTGATCTGGAGATGCGCGACGCGGTCGCGGCCGATGCGTTGACCCTGATCGCCGACACCGTCGCGGCTGGCGCCGCACCCCAGGCAGCGCGCAAGTGGTGGATGGGTGAGCTTGCCCGCACCGCCAACGAGCAGGACGTGGAGCTCCCGGAGCTTGCGGTGACGCCCGCCGACATCGCGCAGCTTCAGGGTCTGGTGGATGAGGGCAAGATCAATGACAAGCTCGCCCGTCAGGTCCTCGAAGGAGTGCTCGCCGGTGAGGGATCGCCCGCCGATGTTGTCGCGTCTCGGGGGCTCGAAGTGGTCTCCGACGATTCGGCCCTTGAGGCCGCGGTGGACGAGGCACTCGCCGCGCAGCCGGACGTTCTGGACAAGATCCGCGAGGGCAAGGTCCAGGCTGCCGGCGCCATTGTGGGAGCGGTCATGAAGGCCACTCGCGGCCAGGCCGATGCTGGCCGGGTTCGCGCGATCATCCTGGCGCGGGCGGGCGTCGAGGGCTAGCGCAGCGGACCGCGTAGCGCTGAGTACGGGCAACGGGCAACGGGTTACGACTGTGGCGCGTCGCGCTTGAAGGAAGCGGGATCGCGCAGCAGCGGCAGGAACGCGAGTTCGGCGGCACCCACCAAGTGCACGCGACCGCCGAGTTGGGCTCGCTCGATGCGGGTGCCCGCCCAAATCTGGGCGAAAGATTCTTTGGCGACCGCCCCATCGAGCACGGCTGGTGCTGCCGCGTACAAGGACCCCAAGAATCCCGCCAACACCACCAGCTCCGGGTTGAAGATCGAGATGACGTTGCCGATGGCACCCGCAAGCACTCCCAACTGACGCTGGATCTCGGCGCGAACGGTAGGGTCGGCGCCGGCCCGAGCCAGCTCGTCGTCGAGGTCAACGAGGTCCACGCTGTCGCGCCCTAACGCCACCAGCAACTTCGAAAGACTCACTTCCGTCTCGAGGCAACCGCGGCGACCGCAGTGACACTGTTCGCGCCTGCCGGCCACAACGGTGTGTCCAAGCTCTCCACCAAAACCCGAATGCCCCCGCAAGATGATGCCGTCGACCACGGCGCCACCACCGATTCCGGACCGCGAGCCATTCAGGTAGACCACGTCTCGCACTGCGCGGCCGGCACCGAACACCGACTCGGCGATCGTGGCGACCCTCGCATCGTTGCGGATGACCACCGGAATGCCGAGCGCGTCCGCCAACAGGTCGCCGAGCGGCTCGTTGGTCCAGTCGAGGTGGGGGGCGCGCACCACGAACGAGTCCTCGGATCGCACCAGACCCGGCACGGCCACGCCGGCTCCAAGCACGATGTTGGCGGGACCCACCTCGTCGCGGAGTTCGCGGAAGACCTGGGTGACCGCGTCGACGGTCTGCGCCACTGTGGGAGGGCTCTTCCACTCGTGTCGCACGCGCCGGTGAAGCGTTCCGCCGAGCCCGACGAGGCCGATGGTGACGGCGTCGAGGTCGGGATTGATGGCGAGCGCCAAGACATCGGTTCGCGGGTACACGTGAGGGCTCGGGCGTCCACGCGAAGCATGCTCCCCAGGAGCTATCTCACGCGCCAGACCCAGGTCCGCGAGCTCGGCGACCAACACTCCCACCGTCGAGCGATTCAGACCCGTCTGGCGCGTCAGGTCCGCCCGAGACATCCCCGGGTGGTGGTGCACCGCCGTCAGGATGGTCGACAGGTTGTGGCGCCGCGTCGCGTCGACGCGGCTGCCACGACCCGCTGAGAACGACGAGGTGCCACGCGGCGCTCCGCATGGGTCGTACTGCTTCAAGGGGTCGCCCATCCGTGGCTCCTTTGCTGGGGTTTCGTCTTGTAACATCACAGTAAGTGGATGCTGACAACATATAACCGATGCTCCAACCGGACAAGCGTCGCGGTTCGCACACTGGCAGATTGCAGTCGCCTCCGAGACACATGCAGCTCTCCCGGAAGGTGTTGACAAGCGACGAATCCGCTAATAAGTTCGCACTAACAACTATTGATCAAAGAAGATCGGAGCCTCACCATGGCGACCACTCCCACACCCGAAGACAAGTTCACCTTTGGTCTGTGGACCATCGGCTGGGCCGCACAAGATCCCTTCGGCTCGGCCACCCGCGGGCCGATCGACGCTGTCACGGCCATTCACAAACTCTCCGAGCTTGGCGCCTATGGAATGACCTTCCACGACGACGACCTGTTCCCGTTCGGTTGCTCTGACGCCGACCGTCGGGCTGCCATCGACGCCCTGAAGACGGCTTGCGATGACACCGGCATGACCATTCCGATGATCACCACGAACACGTTCTCGCACCCCGTCTTCAAGGATGGTGGCGTCACCTCGAACGACCGCGACGTGCGTCGTTTCACGGTGCGCAAGGTGCTCCGCAACCTCGACCTGGCTGCCGAGCTCGGCGCGAAGACCTTCGTCATGTGGGGCGGGCGTGAGGGAGCTGAGTATGACTTCTCCAAGGACATTCGCGTGGCACTCGAGCGCTACCGCGAGGCGGCCAACCTGTTCGGTCAGTACGTGATTGACAAGGGCTACGACATCAGGTTCGCGATCGAGCCCAAGCCCAACGAGCCCCGTGGCGACATCCTGCTTCCGACAGTCGGACACGCGATGGCATTCATCACTACCCTGGATCACCCCGAGATGGTGGGCCTGAACCCCGAGGTCGGTCACGAGCAGATGGCCGGGCTGAATTTCACGGCTGGCGTCGCTCAGGCGCTCGACCACGGTAAACTCTTCCACATCGACCTCAACGGACAGCGCGGCATCAAGTATGACCAGGACATGGTCTTTGGTCATGGCGACCTGTACAACGCGTTCTCGCTCGTCGACCTGCTGGAGAGCGACGGCCCCGACGGCAAGCCCGCGTACACCGGCCCCCGCCACTTTGACTACAAGCCGTCTCGCACGGAAGACATCGACGGCGTGTGGGAATCGGCGAGGGCCAACATGCGCATGTACCTGCTGCTCAAGGAGCGGGCCGCGGCCTTCCGCGCCGACCCTGAGGTCCAGGAGGCCATCAAGGCGACCAAGCAGGACCAGCTTGCGCAGACGACGCTGGGCGCCGACGAGTCCGTCGCCGACCTGATCGCCGACACGAGCGTCTACGAGACGTTCGACGCCGACTCGTACTACGACGCGAAGGGCTACGGCTTTGTCCGTCTGCAGCAGCTCGCGGCCGAGCACCTGATGGGTGCCCGCGGCTAGCGAACCGCCTGACCGGCCCGCCGCCCCCGATGTCACGCCGGCGGCGGGGTGGCCTCGCGGCACACCTCATCCGAAAGTCAAGGAGACAGCAATGACGCTCGTCGCAGGAGTCGACTCCTCCACGCAAAGCTGCAAGGTGGTCGTGCGCGACCTCGAAACCGGTGAGGTGGTCCGTTCGGGCCGCGCCTCGCATCCCGACGGCACCGAAGTCCACCCCGACCACTGGTGGACGGCGCTGCTGGCGGCCCAGGCCGACGCGGGCGGCATCGGCGACGTCGCCGCGATCAGCGTCGGCGGCCAACAGCACGGCATGGTCGCGCTCGACGCCGACGGCAACGTCGTGCGTGAGGCGCTGCTGTGGAATGACACGCGATCCGCGCGGGCCGCACGCGACCTGATCGAGGAGTTTGGGGCCGAGGACCTGGTGCGTCGTACCGGACTGGTGCCGGTCGCGTCCTTCACAGTGACCAAGCTGCGCTGGCTGCGCGACGCGGAGCCAGAGAACGCCGCCAAGGTCGCAGCGGTCGCCTTGCCGCACGACTGGCTCACGTGGCGACTCATGGGCTACGGGCCCGCACGGGAGTCGCCGTTGGGTCCGCGACTGGACGCGCTCACCACGGATCGTTCGGACGCCTCCGGAACCGGATATTGGAGCCCCACCACGGGCGAGTACGATCGCGACCTGCTCGTGGCCGCGCTCGGACACGACGCGGTGGTGCCCACGGTGATCGCACCCGACGGGCGTGCGGGCACGGTGGGCTACGACGGCCCGACGGAGATTGTGATCGGCCCCGGAGCGGGAGATAACGCGGGTGCGGGCCTGGGGCTCGGCGCCGGCGAGGGGGACATCGTCGTCTCGCTTGGCACGTCGGGAACGGTCTTCGCCGTGACCCCTGAGCCCGTCACCGACGCCAGCGGCACCATCGCGGGATTCGCCGACGCGGGCGGCCAGTTCCTGCCGATCGTCGTGACTCTCAACGCCGCGCGGGTGCTCGACTCCGCGGCCCGGCTACTGGATGTCGACTTTGACGGATTGGCCGAGTTGGCCCTGTCGGCTGAACCGGGTGCAGGAGGTGTGGTCCTGGTCCCCTATTTCGAGGGCGAGCGCACTCCGAATCGCCCCGATGCCACGGCGAGCCTGGTGGGCCTGACCCTGTCCTCCTCCACTCGGGCGAACATCGCCAGGGCTCACGTCGAGGGAATGCTGTGCGGCCTCGCGGATGGCATCGACGCCGTGCGTGCGCACGGGCTGGAAGCCAAGCGTGTGCTGCTGGTGGGCGGCGCCGCGTTCAACCCCGCAGTGGGCAGGGCTGCGGCACAGGTGTTCGGACTGCCGATCGACATTCCCAAGCCAGGGGAGTACGTGGCGCTGGGCGCGGCGGTGCAGGCCGCGTGGTCGCTCGTGGGCGAACGCCCCGGCTGGTCGGTCGAGATGGACACGCATATTGATCCGGATCCGCAACCGCACGTGCGGACGCAATACGCCGACGCAACAAGGCAGCTGTATTCCTAGGTGCGCGCGGTCCTCGAGGCTCCTGAGCCGCTACGCGGGACCGCGCGAGCGCGGCCGGTTCACTGCGAGACGCGGGGTGGCGCGGTGGTCGAGCGCACGATCAGCTCGGTGTCCATGCGAAGGTGTTGATCGTGCTCGCGCCCGTCGAGGATGGCAAGAAGCATTGTCATCGCGGCGGCACCCATGGCCTGCAGCGGTTGCCTCACCGTGGTCAGGGGCGGGTCGCACAGGAGCGCTTCGGGGACGTCGTCAAAGCCGACGATGGACACGTCCTCGGGGACGCGGAGGCCTCGCGCACGTGCCGCGTCCATGACGCGCATGGCCGTGAGGTCGTTCGCCGCGATGATTGCCGTGGGCGGCTCGGGTAACGACAGGAGCGCGCTGGCGATCTGGTGAGCGGCATCGGGATCGAACCGCGAATAGCGGACCAAGTCCTCGGTCACGGGAATTCCTGCCTGCCGCATCGCGTCCCGAAATCCGGTCTCGCGCAGTTCCGAGGAATCGGCCGATTGGCGGCCGCCGATGAACGCGATCCGGCGGTGGCCGAGTTCGATGAGGTGAGTTGCCGCGGACTCGCCGCCGCCGGCGTTGTCGCAGTCGATGTGAGGCAGCCAGGTCGAGGAGTAGTGAGGGTGAACCGCAGCCACTGGCAGGGAGATCGCAGCATCGAGCGACGTGGGCGTCACCACCACGGCACCGTCGATCAGCGTGCCGCCCAGTCGCGCAAGCGACCGGCGCTCCCACCCGGAGCCGTCTCCACCTGCATACGCCATCACGTCGTAGGGGGTGCCGTTGGTTGCGCGGGCCGCTCCCTTGATGAGTTCGCTGGAGTAGGGCTCGAAGTCGGCGACCAGGATGCCCACCACGTTGGTGCGCGAGTTGCGCAGCCCGGACGCCCCCAGATTTCCCACATACCCGAGGTCGTCGATGACCTCCTGAACCGTAGCGATCGTCTGTTTGGCGACGCCGTAGCGTCCGTTGACGACCTTGGAGACGGTCGCCACCGACACCCCGGCGCGTGCGGCGACATCCGCGAGTTTGACCCGTCCGGGTGTGTCCATGTGGCGAATGCTACCGCGCACCGCACGTCGAAAAAGAAAACGTTATCGGTTTCGCCTCTTGTCGGTGTGGCCGACCCGCTTTTGGCGAGGTCGACGGGGGGTGTCCCCCGTCGCACCGGTGTCACTGCAGGAGCCGCCAGTGAAAGACTGGCCCCATGATCACGGTTTCCGTTCCCGAACAGGCCATCGCCGATGCACTGGGACCCGTGGGCGACGACGCCCGGGTCATCGTGTGGGATCCGGCGGAGACTGACGCGCCCGAGACCGAGCGCGAACGCATCACGATCGCGTGCCTGCGTCACTACTCGGGCGGGCGCACCGTGTACGGCCGTCTCGCCCAGTGCCCGCAGCTCAAGGTCATCCAGATTCCGTCAGCAGGTTTCGAGCACGCGCTTCCGTTCGTGCCCGCGGGCGTATCGCTCGCCAACGCCAGGGGAGTTCACGACTCGCGTGTGGCCGAGATGACGTTGGCGTTGGCGCTGGTGAGCCGGCGTCTGCTTCCCCAGTTCCTCGAGGCGCAATCGCGGGGGTCCTGGGAGCCGAAGTTCGATACCCGCAGCCTGGCCGACTCGCGCGCGCTCGTGGTCGGCTACGGCAGCATCGGCGCGGCGATTGGGGTGAGACTGCGCGCAAGTGAGGTGCACGTCGAGGGGGTGGCACGGTCCGCGCGCATTGCGCCCGACGGGACCGTCGTGCACGCCGCGGAGGACCTGCCCACCTTGTTGCCCGACTTCGACATCGTGATCATCGTGACGCCCCACACCGACGGGACCGACAAGCTCGTGGACGCCGCGTTCCTGGCGGCGATGCCCGACGGCGCGCTGCTCATCAACGTAGGGCGCGGCAAGGTGGTCGACACGGACGCCCTGCTTGCCGAGCTCACCACCAAGCGGCTGTTCGCGGCGCTGGACGTGACCGACCCGGAGCCGTTGCCTTCGGGGCACCCGTTGTGGTCGGCGCCTCAGTGCGTCATCGTCCCCCATGTGGCGGGGGTCGAGGTGCTCACCAATCGCCGGTTCACGGACCTGGTGAAGCGCCAGATCGATGCGCGCCGCCGCGGGGACGATCCCGTCAACTTTGTGGTGATGGGCGCTTTCCCCGCGTGAAGTCGGCGAGCGCGATCTGCCGTTCCTGCTGGTGATCGACGATGCGTTCGGGGTAGGCGGGCGTGTCCAGATCGGGCAGCCAGCGGCGCACGTAGGCGCCCAAGGGGTCGAACTTGTCACCCTGGCCGTCGGGGTTGAAGACCCGAAAGTAGGGCGCCGCGTCGCGTCCGGTGCCCGCGACCCACTGCCAGTTGAGCTGGTTCTGCGCGTCGTCGTAGTCGAGCAGCCCGCGCCGAAAGTGGTCGGCTCCGCGCTGCCATGGCACGTGCAGATCCTTGATGAGAAAACTGGCTACGACCATCCGCACCCTGTTGTGCATCATGCCCGTGGCGGCCATCTCCCGCATTCCCGCATCGACCAAGGGGAAGCCCGTGCGCCCGTCTCGCCATGCGTCAAAGGCGTCGTCCGCCTCCTTGCCGGTGGCCCAGGCATCGTCCGGGATGACCTGGCGCAGCGACGTGCGCAGCGCGTCGGGGTGGTGAAACAGCACGTTGGCGTGGAACTCGCGCCACGCCACTTCCGACGTGAACGTGGCGGCACTGGCGCTCAGGTCAGGGTTGGCCGTCGCCGCATCCTCCGCCGCCGCCAGCAGGGTGCGCGGATGCACCTGACCGTAGGCGAGCGGAATGCTCATGCGGGACGTGGCATCGACGTTCGGCAGGTCGCGCTCGCTCGTGTACTGCGCCAGGGGTCCCGCGACAAAGTCGCTCAGGCGTTCCAGCCACGCCGTCTCCGTGAAGGGCGGCGGGTATCCGAGGGGATCCTGAATGTCTCCCAGGGCGGCGTCGTGATCCAGGTCGATGTCCGAGGAGACGGGCACGAACCCGCGTGGATCGGCCGGGGCGGCCGGCCGGCGCCAGCCGTGGTCGCGCCACGCGCGTCGAAACGGGGTAAACACCTGGTATTCGGTGCCATCGGCTTTGAGGACGCGGCCGGGGGCCACGGCGTAGGGCGAGCCGACCAGCCGCAGGTGGCGGCCGTCGTGCGTGAGGGCCTCCTCTACCGCCCGTTGCTCGCGCAGTCCGCTGGGGGAGTACTCGTGCTGGGCGCACACCACGGTGGCCCCCACCTCGCGGGCCGCCTCCAGCACCACGTCGGCGGGATCGCCGTGGCGGACCCCGACGCTGCGACCGGTGTCCTCGCTCAGGCTCCACAGCACGCGTGCCAGGTGCGCCCGGCGCCGTCCGGACCACAGTCGCACCGCGGGCGACCACGCGAAGACGGCGGCTGCGGGGCCGTCGCCTTGTGCTTCGAGCAGTGCCGGGTTGTCGTTCAGCCGGGCGTCACGGCGGATCCACCACAGCGAGGTCATGACTGCAGAACCTCGCCGCCCGCCGAAGTGTTCCCGGGCGGGCGGACAGAGGTGAGACCGAGTCTGTTAGGCGGCGACGGTGGCGTAACGGTCGACGTGCGTGACCACGGCCGCAAGGAATCCTTGGAGCAGGGCGGTGGTCTGCTCGTCCACGAGTGCACCTTCCGCATCCCAGGCGTCGGCGCGGTACTGGAGGAACACCTCGGGCTGGCCGAGGGTCGGCGCGTTGAGGTGGCCGAGCACGGCACGCAAGTGCTGCTGGGCAGCCGCGGTGCCGATGGCGCCCATCGATGCGCCGGCGATCGCCACGGGCTTGCCGTTGAAGGAGTTGGTGCCCCACGGCCGCGACGCCCAGTCGATCGCGTTCTTCAGCGCGCCGGGGATGGAGCGCAGGTACTCGGGGGTCAGGATGATGATGCCGTCGACGCTCTCGATCGAGGACTTCCAGTCCAACGCGGCCTGCGGGTAGTCACCGTCGACGTCGGGGCTGTAGACGGGCAGTTCCTTGTAATTGAGTTCGACGAGCTCGATGCCTTCCGGGGCGAGCGCAACGAAGGCGCGCGCGAGCTTGCGGTTGATCGAGGTGCTAGACAGGGATCCGACGATGTAGCCGATGCGCATGAAGACTCCTTGGTGAGGGGCGTAGGTGTCGGCCGGCGTCGTTGGCGGTCTGTCCCGTGAACAATGGTGATGTGTCAACTATTCCATCGACAACCTGCTACGCGCAAACTCGGCCGCCGCATCCCTGAGCAACTCCGCCGCGCCGGGCGCCACCTCGTCGTAGTGGGCGCGGAAGCGGTCGTCGTCCACATACATCTGGGTGAGCGAGCGGTAGGCCTCCGCATCGGGCTTCCAGATCTCGCTCAGCCACGCGTGGTGCTTCGCGACGATCTCCCGGACCTCGGCGCTGTCGGCGGCGAAGCCGACCCGCACCGCCGCGCCGAGCGCCTCGACGATTTCCCGGTCGGTGCGCATGTGGCGCCTCTTCCCCTCCTCGCCGAGCCCCTGCCAACTGGCGTTGGCGCGATCCACGGCGTCGTCGCCCCAGCGCTCGCGCGCCTCGGGCTCGTAGTGCTCGTGATCGAAGCCGTCGAACATCTGCGAGGCGGTCATGGGCTTTCCCTTCTCGAGTGAGTCGATGGTGCGGGCCACGGTGGCCGCCAAACGGGCGTAGCGCTCGCGCTCGGCGGTGAGACCCGTGAGGTGGTCGCGCAGCAGGGCGATCGCGGTGGAGGGGTCGTCGGAATCGACGATGGCCGCGATGCGGTCCAGGCTGGTGCCGAGCTCCCGCAGCACCAGGATGTGTTGCAGCCGGAGCAACTCCGGCGGGCCGTAGCGGCGGCGGCCGTCGGGTCCCGTCCTGGTGGGATTGAGCAGGCCGATGTCGTCGTAGTGGCGCAGGGTCCGGCTGGTGACGCCGCTCATCTTCGCCACCCGCCCGATGTCGTGGTCCGCGTCGGTGTCAAGGTCCATGTCGACCACTGTAGAAGTTGACGCCACGTCAATGTCAAACGCGGTTTTTCCCGATCGGAGGCGGCGACGCCCGCGCCAGTCCTAGACTCGCGACTATGACAAAGACGCCAGACATCAAGCCCCGTTCCCGCCAGGTGACCGACGGTCTGGAGGCGACTGCCGCGCGCGGCATGCTCCGCGCCGTGGGCATGGGCGACGACGACTGGGTCAAGCCCCAGATCGGCATCGCGAGCTCGTGGAACGAGATCACGCCGTGCAACCTGTCGCTGCAGCGGCTCGCGCAGGCCGCGAAGGAGGGCGTGCACGCCGCTGGCGGCTATCCGCTCGAGTTCGGCACCATTTCCGTCTCGGACGGCATCTCCATGGGACACGAGGGCATGCACTACTCGCTCGTGTCGCGCGATCTCATCGCGGATTCGGTCGAGACGGTCATGATGGCGGAGCGCCTCGACGGCTCAGTCACTCTTGCGGGTTGCGACAAGTCGCTGCCCGGCATGCTGATGGCGGCCGCGCGCTTGGATCTCGCTTCGGTGTTCCTGTACGCGGGCTCGATCATGCCCGGCCACGTGAAGCTCTCCGACGGCACCGAGAAGGACGTCACGATCATCGACGCCTTCGAGGCCGTGGGTGCGTGCAACGCGGGGCTCATGTCGGAAGAGGACCGACTCACGATCGAAAAGGCGATCTGCCCGGGCGAGGGCGCCTGCGGCGGAATGTACACGGCCAACACGATGGCCTCCGTCGGCGAGGCCCTGGGCATGTCGATCCCCGGCTCGGCGTCGCCGCCCAGCCCCGACCGTCGCCGCGACTACTACGCGCACAAGTCCGGCGAGGCCGTGGTGAACATGTTGCGCCAAGGAATCACGGCGCGCGACATCATGACCAAGCCGGCCTTCGAGAACGCGATCGCCGTGGTGATGGCGTTCGGCGGCTCGACCAACGCGGTGCTGCACCTGCTCGCCATCGCGAACGAGGCCGACGTCGACCTCACGCTCGACGACTTCGCACGCATCGCCAAGGACGTCCCGCACCTGGGCGACCTCAAGCCGTTCGGCCAATTCGTCATGAACGACGTGGACCGCGTCGGCGGAGTGCCGGCCGTGATGAACACGCTGCTGGGCGTCGGCCTGATGAACGGCGACGTCATGACCGTCACGGGAAAGACCCTCGCCCAAAACATGGAGGACCTCAAGCCGGAAAAGATCGACGGCCGTGTGGTGCGCGCGCTCAACAACCCGATCCACAAGTCCGGCGGCATCACGATCCTCAAGGGCTCGCTGGCCCCCGACGGCGCCGTCGTGAAGTCGGCGGGCTTCGACAACGACGTCTTCGAGGCCACGGCGCGCGTGTTTGACCGCGAGCGCGCCGCGCTCGACGCGCTGGAGAACGGCACGATCACGGCCGGCGACTGCGTCGTGATCCGCTACGAGGGCCCCAAGGGCGGACCCGGCATGCGCGAGATGCTCGCCATCACGGCCGCCATCAAGGGTGCGGGACTGGGCAAGGATGTGCTGCTCATCACGGACGGCCGCTTCTCCGGCGGCACCACCGGCCTGTGCGTGGGTCACATCGCCCCCGAGGCGGTGGATGGCGGGCCGATCGCATTCGTGAAGGACGGTGACAGGATCACGCTGGACGTGGCGAACGGCACGCTCGAACTGCTGGTGGACGACGCCGAGTTGGAGGCGCGCAAGGTGGGTTGGGTCCCGATTCCCGCGCGCTTCACCACCGGAGTGCTGGGCAAGTACCAGAAGCTGGTGGGTTCCGCCTCCAAGGGTGCGGTGCTCAGTTAAGGGGAGCCGGGCGCAGTTGACAGGCGGTGTGCTCAGCCTGCGGATCCATCTGCGTGATGTCGGGGAGCGGGATGGTGTCCCATTATGCGAGACGGTAAACCACTATGTGAGATTAGCGTTGATGAAGTGGACATTCGCTGAAGCCCGGGCGTACAGTCAACGCATGCGACACCAGCTTGTACGAGTTACCAGGCGCGCGGACTCCTAAGGTCCCGTTCCACGGCATCGTCCGCGCGCTTCCCCGAGGTCCGCCACAGGTCCGAGGGGTTTTTTCATGCGAGGCGACGGCAACAAAGCTTCGTCAACGTTGAGACACATGGGAGTGACATGACTCAGGCGCAGGCCAAGCCTCAGGCGCCCCAGCGGCCCCAGGCGACCACCGCACCTCGGCCCGCGGACCCGCGCGCGGTCACGGGTTCCGGCGAGACGATGACGGGAGCACAAGCCCTGATCCGTTCGCTTGAGCTCTCGGGGGTGACCGACATCTTCGGCATCCCGGGCGGCGCGATCCTCCCGGCCTATGACCCGCTGATGGATTCCACGGTCTTGCGCCACATCCTCACGCGGCATGAGCAGGGTGCCGGCCACGCGGCCCAGGGCTACGCCCACGCCACCGGCAGGGTGGGCGCGTGCATCGTCACCTCCGGCCCGGGCGCCACCAACCTCGTGACGCCCATCGCCGATGCCAACATGGACTCGATCCCGATGGTCGCCATCACCGGCCAGGTGGGGGCCTCGCTGATCGGCACGGATGCCTTCCAAGAGGCTGACATCGTGGGCATTACGGCGCCCATCACCAAGCACAACATGCTGATCAAAGACCCGGCCGACATCGGCCCCGCCATCGCGCAGGCCTTCTACATCGCGAGCCACGGCCGCCCGGGACCGGTGCTCGTCGACATCGCCAAGTCCGCGATGCAGTCGAGTTCCGTCTTCACCTGGCCCGACCGCGTGGAACTGCCCGGCTTCAACTCCGGCGCCAAGCCACACGCCAAGACCGTCCAAGAGGCGGCGCGCCTGCTCGCCACGTCCCGCAGGCCCGTGCTGTACGTGGGCGGCGGCATCATTCGCGCGGGGGCATCGGAAGGGCTGCGTCAGCTGGCCGACCTGTCCGGCGCGGCCGTCGTGACCACGCTGATGGCGCGCGGCGCCCTGCCCGACAGCCACCCGCAGCACCTGGGCATGCCCGGAATGCACGGCACCGTTCCCGCGGTGGCCGCCCTGCAGAAGGCCGACCTCGTGGTGTCCCTGGGTGCCCGCTTCGACGACCGCGTGACGGGAAAGCTGGACAGTTTCGCGCCGCACGCGACCGTGGTTCACGCCGACATCGACCCGGCGGAGATCGGCAAGAACCGTGCCGTGGACGTGCCGATCGTGGGCGACCTGAAGGACGTGCTGCACGACCTGGTGCCGGCACTCCAGGAGGAGCAACGCAAGCACGGAAGGCCGGACCTTGAGGCCTGGTGGCTGCAGATCAACGACTGGCGCGCGACGTACCCGCTCGGCTACGCGGCCACGCAAGACGGCCTGTCGAGCCCGCAGCACGTGATCCAGCGGCTGGGCGCGCTCAACGACCCGCAGTCGACCATCTTCACGTCCGGCGTGGGCCAGCATCAGATGTGGGCCAGCCAGTTCATCAAGTACGAGCGACCCAACACGTGGATCAACTCGGGCGGCCTGGGCACGATGGGCTTCTCGGTTCCCGCGGCCATGGGAGCCAAGGTGGGCATGCCCGACCAGACGGTGTGGGCGATCGACGGCGACGGCTGCTTCCAGATGACCAATCAGGAGCTCACGACCTGCGCGCTCAACGAGATCCCCATCAAGGTCGCGATCATCAACAACAGTTCGCTCGGCATGGTGCGCCAGTGGCAGACGCTTTTCTACAACTCGCGCTACTCCCACACCGACCTGCACACCGGCCACGGCACCCGCCGGGTCCCCGACTTTGTGAAGTTGGCCGAATCGATGGGCTGCGTGGGGCTCCGGTGTGAGTCCGATGCGGACGTGGACGCGACCATCAAGCGTGCCAACGAGGTTGACGACCAGCCTGTCGTGGTCGACTTCACGGTCTCCAAGGACGCGATGGTGTGGCCGATGGTCAATGCGGGCGTCAGCAACGACGAAATTCAGTACGCGCGGGGCGTTGCCCCCGAGTGGGACCGCGAGGAGGCGTAACCGTGAGCAAGAAGCACACTCTGTCCGTGCTGGTGGAGAACAAGCCAGGCGTGCTTGCACGCGTGGCGGGACTGTTCTCGCGGCGCGCTTTCAACATCCACTCGCTTGCGGTGGGCCCCACCGAGCATCCCGAGATCTCGCGCATCACCGTGGTGGTTGACGTGGAGGATTTGCCGCTCGAGCAGGTCACCAAGCAGCTTAACAAGCTGGTGCACGTGCTCAAGATTGTGGAACTTGACGCGGTGAAGTCCGTGCAGCGCGAGCTGTTGCTGGTCAAAGTGCGTTGCGACTCGCGCCAACGTGCGGAAGTGCTCCAAGTGGTCGACCTGTTCCGCGCCCACGTGGTGGACGTGGCGCCCGATTCGCTCGTGATCGAGGCGATCGGCAACCCCGACAAGCTTGAGGCGTTGCTGGCGGCCCTCGCGCAGCACGACCTGCGCGAAATCGTCCAGTCAGGCACCGTGGCCATCGGCCGGGGTGCCCGTTCCATCACGGAGCGCGCGTTCGACCGCGTCATTGCCTGACAGGCACTAGTTTTTAGCCACACAACCCAAGGAGAAGACACACCACCATGGCTGAGCTGTTCTACGAAAAGGACGCCGATCTCTCGATCGTCCAGGGCATGAAGGTTGCGATCGTCGGTTACGGCTCGCAGGGGCACGCCCACGCGCAGAACCTGCGCGACTCCGGCGTCGAGGTGAGGGTCGCGTTGCGTGACGGCTCGCGTTCGGCCGTCAAGGCGGAAAATGACGGCTTCACCGTGCTGCCGGTGTCCGATGCCGCCGAGTGGGCCGACCTCATCATGGTCCTGGCGCCGGACCAGTACCAGCGCACCATCTACAGCGACGAGATCAAGCCGCACATGGGCCCCGGCAAGACGCTCGCCTTTGCGCACGGCTTCAACATCCGGTTCGGCTACATCGAGGCCCCGGCTGGCGTGGACGTCATCCTGGTCGCGCCCAAGGCCCCCGGCCACACGGTGCGTCGCGAGTTCGTCGCGGGCCGCGGCATCCCCGACATCATCGCGGTGGAGTCCGATGCTTCCGGTCACGCCTGGGAGACGGCCAAGTCCTACGCCAAGGGCATCGGCGGCACGCGCGCAGGAGTCATCAAGACCACCTTCACCGAAGAGACCGAGACCGACCTGTTCGGCGAGCAGTCCGTGCTGTGCGGCGGCACCTCTCAGCTGATCCAGTACGGGTTTGAGGTGCTGACCGAGGCCGGCTACCAGCCGGAGATCGCCTACTTCGAGGTGCTTCACGAGCTCAAGCTGATCGTCGACCTCATCCACGAGGGCGGCATCACCAAGCAGCGCTGGTCCGTGTCCGACACGGCCGAGTACGGCGACTACGTGTCCGGCCCGCGCGTCATCACGCCCGAGGTCAAGGACAACATGAAGGCCGTGCTCGCGGACATCCAGTCCGGCGCGTTCGCCAAGCGGTTCATCGACGACCAGGACAACGGCGCCGTCGAGTTCAAGGAGCTGCGCGCCAAGGGCGAGGGTCACCCGATCGAGACCACCGGCCGTGAGCTCCGCAAGCTGTTCGCATGGTCCACCGCCGACGCCGACGCGGACTACGTCGACGGCCAGACGGCCCGGTAGTGGGCGGTGCTGCCTTGAATGACGCTGTGACCAAGAGGTACCGTCTTGCCGTGGTCGCCGGCGACGGCATCGGCCCGGAGGTGATTGCGGAGGGGCTCAAGTGCCTCGCCGCCGCCACGGCCGACGCTGACATCGCGTTCGAGACCACGGAATTCAACCTGGGTGCCGCGCGCTGGCACGCCACGGGGGAGACCCTGACGGACGAAGACCTCGCGGCCATCAAGGGCCACGACGTGATCCTGCTGGGCGCCATCGGCGACCCGACCGTGCCGTCGGGTGTGCTCGAGCGCGGGCTGCTGCTCAAGCTGCGCTTCGCGCTCGACCAGTACGTGAACCTGCGTCCGTCGCGCCTGTACCCGGGGGAGGTGTCGCCGCTGGCCAACCCTGGCGACATCGACTTTGTGGTGGTGCGCGAGGGCACCGAGGGACCGTACGTGGGCAATGGCGGCGCGCTACGCGTCGACACGCCTCACGAGATCGCCACCGAGGTGTCCGTCAACACCCGTCACGGCGTGGAGCGCGTGGTGCGCTACGCGTTCAACGTGGCCGCGGGCCGCCCGCGCCAGCACCTGACCCTGGTGCACAAGCACAACGTGTTGGTGCACGCCGGGCACCTGTGGCGCCGCACGGTCGAGGCCGTGGCGCCCGAGTTCCCGTCGGTCACGTGGGACTACCTGCACGTGGACGCCGCCACCATCAAGCTCGTCACGGACCCCGCATCGTTCGACGTGATCGTCACCGACAACCTGTTCGGCGACATCCTCACAGACGAGGCGGCGGCCATCAGCGGCGGTATCGGCCTGGCGGCATCGGGCAACGTCAACCCGGACAGGACCGGGCCGTCGATGTTCGAGCCCGTCCACGGATCGGCTCCCGACATTGCGGGCCAGCAGAAGGCCGACCCGTCCGCGACCGTGCTGTCCGTCGCCATGATGCTGGACTTCTTGGGATACCCTGAGATTGCCAAGCGCGTGGAAGACGCGGTCGCGGCCGACGCCGCATCCAAGGGCGACGCCCCCCGCACGACCGCTCAGGTGGGCGACGCGATCGCGGCGCTCATCAAGGGCTAGCACCCACCCCCATGCGTGCTGGCAGGAGTTCAGTGCTGAATCAGAGCGGATTCCAGCACTCAACTCCTGCCAGGGCACACCGAAGCCAAACTCAAGGAAGGCTCTGAAGTGACCGACACCACCGCATTGGCCGTTGCATCGACCGCTGGGGACTTCCGCGTCGTCCGCAACCCCTCGCCGATGCCTGCGGCGGACCGGGAGGCCGCGCTCGCGGACCTCAAGTTCGGCACGCAGTTCACCGACCACATGGCTCGCATCACGTGGACCAGGGACGGGGGCTGGGACAACCGCAGGGTAGAGCCCTATGGACCGCTCCAGCTCGACCCGGCCGCCGCGGTGCTGCACTATGCGCAAGAGATCTTCGAGGGCCTCAAGGCGTACCGCTGGGCGGACGGCTCGGTGTGGCTGTTCCGCCCCGAGGCCAACGCGCAGCGCCTCAACCGTTCGGCGCGCCGGATGGCGCTCCCGGAACTGCCCGTGGAGGACTTCCTTGGCTCGGTGACATCGCTGCTCGCGGTCGACAACGCATGGGTTCCGGGTGTGGAGGAGAGCAGCCTGTACCTGCGGCCCTTCATGTTCGCGTCCGAGGCGTTCCTGGGCGTGCGGCCGGCGAACGTGATCGACTACCTGTTGATTGCCTCGCCCGTGGGTCCGTACTTTGCGGGCGGAGTGAAGCCGGTGTCCATCTGGGTGGCGCAAGGATTCCACCGCGCCGGCCCCGGCGGAACGGGCGACGCCAAGTGCGGCGGCAACTATGCGGCGTCGCTGCTGCCGCAGCAGCAGGCCTACGACCACGGCTGCCAGCAGGTCCTGTTCCTGGACGCGCGCGATGACCGCTACCTGGAGGAGCTGGGCGGCATGAACGTGTTCGTGGTGCGCCGCGACGGCACCGTCGAGACCCCGCGCCTGACCGGCACCATCCTCGAAGGCATCACCCGTGCCTCCGTGATCCAGCAGTTGGAGGACCAGAACTTCAAGGTGATCGAGAAGGACATCACGGCCGACGAGGTGGTGGCGGGCATCGAGTCCGGCGACGTCGCCGAGGTGTTCGCCTGCGGCACCGCCGCCGTGGTGACCCCGGTGGGGCGCCTCGCGTCCCCCGACTTTGACGTCACCATCAACGGCGGGGAGGCCGGCGAGGTGACCATGCGCATCCGCAAGGCGCTCACCGACATCCAGTACGGCCGCGCCGAGGACACCTACGGGTGGATGCGGCGCGTCGTGTAGCTCTCGAAGGCTCGAGACACGCAGACGTGTGGGGGACGCGTACCCGCGCCCCCCACACGTCATCGGCTAGAGCTCGTCGGCTCCGCCCTCGTTCTGGACGTCGACGCCGTCGGCGTCTTCGTGTCCGCCATCAGCGCCGTCGTCGACGCCTGTGGTCTCTGCATCTGCGACCTCGGTCGCGTCGTCAGCGTTAGTGACGTCGACGCCGTCGGCGTCCTCGTGGCCACCATCCGCGCCGTCATCGACGGTTGCGACCTCCGCGCCTGCAACGTCGGGGGCCTCGATGCTCGTCGGGGTCACGGGTGCGGGGGTGGTGGAAGCGGACGCGGTACCGGTGGTCAGAACGCCGAGGCCGATCATTCCGGCGGTGGCGATGAGGGCCTTGGTCTTGGTGCTGGTGTGAACCATGTTGTACTCCTTGCTCGTCGTGAAGTCCGGATGGACAAGACCCATCGTTGTTGTCGCGGTTAAGAACGAGATAAGTCGCCACGAGGCGATTTCGGCGGGTGCCGCGCGTGAAGTCCACGCGCACGCTCTTATGTTTCACTTACCTTGGGACGGCAGCCTTGCTTCACGCGCATCTGCGCGCAGCCTTCTCCGCGAAAAGGACCGAGTCTCACCCATGCGATTGCTCATTGTCGAAGATGACCGTGGGATCGCGCGCGCCGTCCAGCAGGGTCTCGAGGCCGAGGGCTTTGTGACGGCCGTCGCTTTCAACGGGGTCGACGGCCTGTGGATGGCCCAAGAGGAGAGCTTCGATGTGATCATCCTCGACCTCATGCTCCCGGGGTTGTCTGGCTACGAGATTTGTCGCCGCCTGCGCGAGGAGGGCTCGCAAGTGCCGATCCTGATGCTGACGGCGAAGGACGGTGAGCACGATGAGGCCGATGCGCTTGATCTTGGTGCGGACGACTACCTGTCCAAGCCGTTCTCCTACACGGTGCTGCTTGCGCGGATTCGTGCCCTGCTGCGTCGGGCCCCCGTCGAGCGTGGGCCGCGGCTTTCGGCAGGTGACCTCACGCTCGATCCCGCGTCACGCAAGTGTTGGCGTGGCGCCGAAGAGGTGAAGTTGTCCACGCGCGAGTTCGCCTTGCTCGAATTGCTGGTGCGCCGCAAAGGGCAGGTGCTGAGCCGCTCCGTAATCGCGGAAAACGTCTGGGACGCCGAACTCGACATCGACTCGAACGTCGTTCAGGTGTATATCGGCTACCTGCGGCGCAAGGTGGACCAACCCTTTGGTCGTCACGACATCGAGACGGTGCGTGGCGGCGGCTACCGCTTGGCGGACCCCCACATGGCAGGGGTCCCCGGGAGTACGCCATGAGCCCACGGGCCCGCATGCCCCGGGGGTGGACTATTCGCGCGAAAGTCGCGACATCGGCAACGGCAGTGCTAGCGCTCGCGCTGTTAGTAGCGTCGGCCGGTCTGGTGTTGCTGGTACATCGCTCGCTGGTAGCTAATGTCGACTCCTCTGGCCGTGCCCGCGTGGCCGATGTGGCAGCGATCATCGCGGCCGATGGGCTTCAACCCACCATTTCCCTCAGCAGCGGTGAGACGTCACTTATTCAGGTGGTCTCGGCGGACGGTCGAGTGCTGTCTTCGAGCGCCAACGTCCAGGGCGAGGCGGCGGTGTTGCCCGCGGTTCCTGCTTCGCGCGTGGCGACAACGGCCACGATCCGCAATTTGCCGATCGGAGAGAACGGACATGGCTTTCGAATTTACGCGGAGCCGATTGACCTTCCCACAGGCCTCGGGTGGGTCTACGTCGCACACTCGCTTTCCCAGGTGGACGCTGCGGTAGCGAGCGTCATCCTGGTCCTGTCGGTGGGGCTTCCCTTTTTGGTCTTCCTGGTGGGATCTGCTGTGTGGGTCGCGATCGGCAGGGCGCTCGCGCCCATCGAGGCTATTCGGTCGCGTGCCGTGGTGATAGGCAAGGATCTCTCGCAGCGCGTGCCCGTTCCCGTGGCGCATGACGAGGTGCATCGACTTGCGACCACAGTGAACGAGATGCTGGCGCAACTGGAAGCGTCGGCGCTCCGTCAGGAACGGTTCATGGGGGATGCATCGCACGAGTTACGAAGCCCCTTGACTGCGTTGCGCACGCAAGTCGACGTCGCACTCGCCCACCCTGAACGCGCCGACTTTCGAGAGACCCTCGAAGGCGTGCACGCCGAGGCCGCGCGGTTGGGAGCGCTGATTGACGATGTCTTGCTGCTTGCCCGCACCAGCGAGCGCCTCTCCGACAGCACGGCTCAAATCGTCGATCTTGACGAACTGATGCTGGCGGAGGCGAAACGGCTTCGTCTTCGCGGAGGCATCGCGGTGACGCTCGAACACGTGGACGCCGTGCAGGTGCGCGGTCTGGAAAGGGACATTGCACGCATGGTACGCAACCTCGGAGACAATGCGGTGAGGCATGCCCGCTCGACTGTGGGGATCAGTGTGGCCCGGGTAGGACAACAGGCGCTGATTTCCATAGCGGATGATGGGCCAGGGGTGCCTGTCGAAGACCGCACACGGGTATTTGAACGCTTCACGCGTCTGGACGATGCACGTTCGCGCGACCTGGGCGCCGGTGGAGCCGGACTGGGGCTCGCGATCGCCAAAGATATCGCCTCGGTGCATTCCGGTGCGATCCACATCGAGTCGCGTGCCGACGGGCACGACGGCGCTGTCTTCGTCATTGCGCTGCCAGCCGCTCATCACCTCCCGGGATGAACGTGTTCGCGGTGCGGCGTGACGGCACCGTGGAGACCCTGCGCCTCACCGGCACGATCCTCGAAGGGATTACATGTGCCTCAGTGATCCAACAGCTTCAGGACGACAACGTGAAGGTGATAGAGAAGGACTTTACGGCCGACGAGGCGGTGGCGGCCAGCGCGTCGTGTAGACGTCGCCGTGCGAGCGCCCTGACCGCGTCAGCGGCAGTCGCAGGCTTCCACGTCGCGCTCCCCGGTGAGCGCGTCGAGCGGCGACTTGCACGCGTCGCCGCGCCATGCCTCGAGGCCCTCACGGACGGCGAAGACCACGATCACCAAGGCGGCAGCGGAATCCGCCCACGCCCACCCGAGCAGGCTGTTCAGCACCAGCCCGACCAGAAGGGCAGCGGAAAGGTAGGAGCAGATCAAGGTCTGCTTCGAGTCGGCAACCGCGGTGGCCGACCCCAACTCGCGGCCAGCGCGACGCTCGGCAAGACTCAGCACGGGCATGACCGCAAGGCTCACCGAGGCGAGCGCGATGCCCACCGTGCTGTGTTCCGCTTCTCGCAGGCCCGCCAGCGAGAGCCCGGCATCCATGGTCACATAGGCGGCGAGCGCAAAGAACGACCACGCGATGACGCGCAGTGCGGTCTTCTCGCGGCGCTGCGGATCGGGCGAGGCGAACTGCCAGGCGACCGCGGCGGCGGAGAGCACCTCGACAATCGAGTCCAGGCCGAAGCCGATCAACGCGGCCGATGAAGCGGCGGTACCCGCAGCGATAGCGACGATCGCCTCGACCACGTTGTAGCTGATTGTCGCGGCGACGATCCACCGGATGCGTCGGCGGTGGGTTTGCTTGCGACGCTGGCCGAGGTCGCGGATTCCGCTTGCGGTGGGCGCGCTCATGCGCCGGTCCCGCGATCCACGGGGGCGCAGCACAACGGCACGTCGCATGCGTCGTCGGCGCACTCCAGCCCGTCGTCGACGGCGAGCACGGTGTCCACCAGCATCAGTAGCGCCCTCGTCAGGTGCGGATCCGCGATCTCATACCTCGTCGACCGTCCCTCGGGCACGGCCGCCACGATTCCACAGCCGCGCAGGCACGAGAGGTGATTGGACACATTCGAGCGCGTGAGCTCGAGCCCGCGAGCCAACTCTCCGGGATAGCCCGGGCCGTCGAGCAGCGAGAGCAGAATCCTGGACCGTGTCGGATCGGCCATGGCGCGGCCGAGTCGGTTCATCACGTCCACACGTGAGGCAATGGTCAGCATGTGCTGACATTACATCTAGTACTGACCTATTGCCACGTTGCGGTCGTGGAGCACTTGAGGGACCGCCGGCCGACGCGACGGCTCGGCTCGCGTCCCGCGCGTCGCGGGCGCATGATGAGAAGAGTCCAGTTGCACCTGGATAGAGGAGGCGGACGTGTCCACCAAGGACTTCGCGTTGACCAGCCC
This sequence comes from Demequina sp., assembly GCF_016278765.1. Taxonomy (GTDB): domain Bacteria; phylum Actinomycetota; class Actinomycetes; order Actinomycetales; family Demequinaceae; genus Demequina. Next base: position 29,201 of record NZ_JADQBE010000028.1, read on the forward strand.
TGACCTGGCGGACCATGAGCGCATCGCCGAGCGCTTCGCCGGTCAGACGGGTGCCCAAACGCCCCGGTTGAGCGTCTTCGGCGTGCCCGCCGGGGCGGTCGAACTTGCGATCATCTGCCACGATCCCGACGCGCCCCTGCCGGAAGGGTTCACCCATTGGACCTTGTACGGTCTGCCGGCCCAGGACGGCGAGATTGACGTGTCGGCTGGCCGGGCTGGCCCCCATGACGACGACGGCGTGGGTTACGTCGGGCCGTTTCCGCCCGTGGGGCACGGCGTGCATCACTACTACTTCTGGGTCTACGCATTGAAGGCACGCGTCGCGGGCACGCCCACGAGGGAGCAGTTCCTTCGCGAGTATCGCGGCGTGGTGGTGGGACAGGCCAGGCTTGTCGGCACCTACTCGCGATGAGCACGGACCGATCCCGCGCTGCGGGTAAGGTCCACGCAACTGATGCACGCGAGCGCGACGAGGAGCGCTACCGGGCGGCCGAGCGGGCCATGTGGAACCACCATGGCATGGAGCCGACGGAGCGGTGGGTGGAGGCCGATGCGCACCGCCTGCGCGTCCGCGCGCTCGAGCACGGCGGGGGCCGCCCGGTGCTGTTTGTGCACGGCACGCCCACCGCTGGCGGAGTATTTGTGCCGCTCGTGGGCCAGTTGAGTGGCGTGCGCGCCATCGTCGTGGACCGTCCGGGCTGTGGCCTCAGCGCTCCTCTGGACTTCGCTGGCATGACGCCGGAGCGCATGCGAGACGTGGTCGAGTCATGGATGTCGCTGCTGATTCAAGCGGTCTCCCCAGGACCGGTGGACGTGGTGGGCAGTTCTGCGGGAGGCCTGGCCGCGCTGGTGCTCGCCGCGAGGCGCCCCGATTTGGTGCGCACCCTCGCACTGTTGGGCGCGCCAGCCGTCGACGGCATGCGCCTTCCCCCGTCGATGTGCATAGCGACCTTCCCGCCCGTCGCGCGTGCGGTCGCTCGCCACCAGGTCAACGAACGTGACCTGCGCCGGTCCTTCAGATCCATGGGCCATGGCGATCTGGTGCGCAACGGGGCACTTTCCAAAGCGGATCTCGAATGGCGCTACGCGCTGTCCCGCGACACCCAGACATACGCGCATGAGATGACGATGCTGCGCCTGGCGGCGACGTGGCGGGGACCGCGGCCACAGTGGGTGGCGAGTCCCGAAGAGATCGAGTCGCTCGCGGCGCCGTCGCTGTGGGTGGCGGGGGAGAACGACCCCTTCGCGACGCCCGAGCGCGTACGGTCCTGGGCCCGCCACGCGAGGGACGCGACCGTGCGGGTGATGACAGGCTCGGGTCACCAACCATGGCTTGACCATCCCGCCGAGATCGCACGGCTGCTTGAGATGTGGTGGTCGAGTCTCGACGCTCCGTGAACAAACGGGGGTGTCGCACCGGCGCTAGGTTTGAGGCATGAGCGGCATCGCGGACGTGATCGACACACTGTGGGCCGACGTGACCACCCAGGTGACTGCCTCAACGTCGGCGGCGCTGTGGCCATTGGGCGTCGTGGCAGTCTGCCTTCTGGTGCCGCAGCTGTGGCACCTGGTGCGCCACGTGGTCACCATCGCGCACGAGGCGGGCCACGCGACCGTGGCGACGCTGCTGGGCCGCGACGTGCGCGGGATCCGTCTGCATTCCGACACCTCGGGGCTGACGACGCATTCCGGCTCGACCAAGCGCCTCCCGTTGGCCCTGACCGCCTTCGCCGGGTACCCCGCCCCGGCCGTGGTGGGAGTGCTCGCCGCCGCCTTCTTGCGCCAGGGCTACGCGTTCGCGCTGCTGTGGGTCGTGGTGATCCTGCTGGTGCTCGTCCTGGTGCAGATCCGCAACGTCTACGGGTTTGTGGTGATGGTGCTCGCAATCGGCGGCTTCGGGTGGCTGGCGTGGTCCGCCCCGGACGCGTGGCGCATCGGCGTGGCCTACGGGGTGGCGTGGCTGCTGCTGCTGGGGGCGGTGCGGGCAGTAGTGGAGTTGCACGGGTCGCGGCGGTCGGCAGGAGGGCGCAGCTCCGACGCCGACGCTCTGGCCCGGGCAACCCGCATACCAGGCGTGATCTGGGTGGGGGTGTTCTGGCTTGTGACGGTGGCCTGCGCTGCAGGCGGAGCGTGGCTGATGCTGGGGGATGTACTTGACCGGTAACACTTCCGGCACCCGGTCGCCCGATCTTCACGGAACCTTCATCGTTGTGCACCGCTGATTCTCAGAATTGAAGGACATGATGGAAGCGAAGGGTCGCACGGAGGTCGGCGGCCGGGAGAGGAAGCCATGGGGTATTGGGATCACGGAGTCGGAATGGGCGGTCTGTGGTGGATGGGCGCCTGGTGGCTGCTCGTTGTCATCGGAATCGGTGTCCTCGTCTACGTGGCGGTGAGGCTGGCGTCCCGTTCGGGTGACGGCAAGCCGTCAGGTGGTGGCGATGCGGCGGCGCCGGGTCAGGCGAAGCCCTCCACCGCACGCCAGATCCTTGAGGAGCGGCTCGCACGGGGCGAGATCGACAGCGACGAGTTCCGCGACCGGATGCGTGCCCTCGACGGACAATGACCCACCCGATCTCGCGACGCCGGGCGATCGGCCTTGGCCTGCTCGGAGTGGGTTCCCTGGGCCTCGGGGTCGCCGGTGTGGCGTCGTCGGGCTTGCGTTCAGGGCCTTCGGCCGCCAACGCGTCGGGAGGTGCCCCCGCGACCTCATGGTCGGAGCCGACCGTGCTTGCCTCCTCCGGTGGCGTACTGACCTTCGATCTCACCGTCTCCGAGGCCACGGTCGACGTCGCGGGCACGTCCGCGCGCATGCTGGCGTACAACGGCACGGTCCCGGGGCCCACGCTGCACGTGCGTCCGGGAGACACGCTCCGCGTGCACCTGGTCAACCGCCTGGACCAGCCCACCAACCTGCACACTCACGGCCTGGTGGTGAGCGCCCGGGGCAACGGGGACAACCCCTTTGTGTCGGTGGAGCCGGGGGAGTCGTTTGACTACGAGATATCCCTGCCCGATGACCATCCGCACGGCGTGTTCTGGTACCACCCCCATCGGCACGGATTTGTCGCGGACCAGGTATTTGGGGGCCTGTACGGCGCGATCGTCGTGGACGAGGAGGAATGGTCTCAGCGGCCGCCGCGCGTCGTCGTCGTGTCCGATGTCACCCTCGCGGGAGGCGCCGTGGCGTCCGTTTCCGATGCGGAAAGACTCCAGGGCCGTGTGGGCGACGTCGTCTTGACCAACGGGCTCGCGGCGCCGCCCTTGGCGGTTCCCTCGGGCGGCACCGAGCGACTGCTGATCGTCAACGCGTGCGTCAGCCGCTACCTTGACTTGGGTGGCCTCGCCATGACGGTGCGGGGCCTCGACTCGGGCTCCTTCGTTCCGCCGCGCACCGTCGACCGTCTGGTGCTCGCTCCCGGAAACCGCGCCGACGTGCTGGTTGAGGGGCCCGACCGGCCCGTCGCGCTGGTGGCGCGCGCCTACGACCGGGGTGCGGGCGGCATGGGCATGATGGGCGCGGTCGAGCAAGAGTCCGACGCCACCATTCTCACGCTGGTGCCCGACGCCGGGGCCGGTCCGACCGCCGCCGCCGCCCCAGCGAAGAGCCCGCCGCGGGACCTACGCAATGGGGATATTGACCACGCGCGCACCCTCACCTTCACGATGGGGATGGGAGGGGGCATGAGGTTCCTGATAGACGGCCGTCCCTTCGATCCCGACCGCGTCGACCAGACGGTCGACATCGGCACCGTGGAGGAGTGGACGCTGGCCAACGCCACGATGATGGGTCACCCCTTCCACCTGCACATCTGGCCAATGCAGCTGGTGGACCATAACGGCGTTGACGTGCGCGACGTGGTGGACGTGCCCGCCGGGAGGTCGGTCAGGGTGCGGATCGCGTTCGATCGCTTCCCGGGCCGGACGGTGTATCACTGCCACATCCTCGACCACGAGGACCTTGGCATGATGGGCGTTATTGAGGCGAGCTGAGCGGTGGGCCAGTCGGTGTGACGGGCCCACCCGCGCGCTAGGCGAGTTCGGACTGAACGATGTTCAGGAGTTCTTCCGGGTCGAGCCACATCGACGGGTAGTTGCCGTACCACTGCTGCACGCCGTCCGCATCGATCAGCACAAAGCCGTGACCGGGCAGGCCGGCGTGCATCCCCGTGCCGAGCGTTCCGTACGCTTCGGAGACGGTGCCGTCGTCCAGCGCAAAGGGCGTTGCGACCCCCAAACGATCGCGGTCCGCGTTGATCTGATCGGCGGTGTTCATGACGATGGGGACCACCGAAATGCCCGCGTCGGCGAATTGGGGATTCGCCTCGATCGCAGCCATCTGCAACAGGCACGAGTCGCATCCCGCGCCTTCGTTGAAGTACAGGAGCACAGGCTCGCCAGTGAAGTCTGACAGCGAGACCGATCCGCCGTCGCTGGTAGGCAACGTGAAGGCGCTTGCTTGCGACGACGCGGTGTCGGTCTCTGGCCGTGACGACACCAAGGCAAAGGCCACGAGTGCCCCGACCACGACGATCGCGATGAGCCAGCCGATCCGTTCCCGCATCGCGCCGCGGTGCTCCAGCGCTTGGGCCTCGTCCATGACGGCCGCTACGGCGCGCTGATGTTTTGCGGTGCTTCCAGAGGTCATGATCGCTCCTTGTGATCGATGGTGGCGGTCCGCTCCGGCTCAGGAGCGCAGCACTCGTGCTGGGCTTCCGTGGGTGTCGGTGCGGGCATGGGCTTGGACGATCGGCGGTCCCGAAGCATGACCCAGATGAAGAGGACGACGATCGCAAGAAGCCCGGCGCCCTGGATCCACTCGGGAATGGGGGAGAGGAACTCCTGCACCCGACTGAAGACTGTCGTCAAAGAGCCGCTCGCCCACGTCTGCGCCTGGGTGCCGCCCGTCATGTCCGTGGATCCCGCAAGGGCGATCACAAGTCCGCCCATGATCACGAAGGCCACGGCGACGGCGATGTTCACGGTGTTGGTCACAAGAGTTCGCGCGCCAAGTCGGAGCGTCACCGCCTTGGCGCGGAGAAAACTGCGTTCGCCGAGGCGTGCACGATCCCAGATCAGTGCCATGACGAACAGCGGGAAGACCATGCCAAACACGTACGCCAGCCCCAGTGTGACGCCGCCGATGGCTGAGCCCGACAGGACGGACAGCGTCATGACTCCCGCCAATACAGGGGCGCAGCAACTCGAAGCGACTCCGGAAAACACACCCAAGGCAAAGAAGCTTCCGGTGTCTCCACGACTCGTGTCGGGCGCTCTCAGCATGGACGGCAGTGACCACATGCGCCCGGTCAGCGACAGTGCCGCGAGAGCGATCATGAGCGCACCACCCGCGAAGTAGATCTCCTGGTGGTAGCGCGCTATGGCGCCCGCCAACAAACTCATCCCAAGAGTGATGGGGACCAGGACAAGGGCGAGGCCCGCCGCGAACGTGAACGTCAGCGGCAAGAGACTCCAGCGACGATTCTTCATGGCGCCCGCCACATAGCTCGGGGCGAGAAACACGATGCAACACGGTGCGAACAATGCGACGCCGCCAGCGAAGAAGGCGGCGAGGATGGATCCGGTGGTGAGAAGTTCGGCGCCCATCTCAGCGCGCCACGTTGACTGCTCTGGGGCGCGCTCGGCGCTCTTCCAGTAGCTTGGTGAGTTTTCGCCGCGGCAATCTGCCCGCCGAGAAATACTCCCCGTCGACCAGCACCAACGGACTCATGGGCGGCCGGTGGGTCGCGGTGAGGGCCTGTCCTTCGCGAGAGTCGATCGCCACCGCAGTGATGTCGAGCGCGTAGGTCGTGGCGAGGTCACCCAGCGCGCGATGCGCGTCGTCACAAAAGTGGCACGCAGGACTCGTCACCAGGGTGACGGCTACCGGCCGCGTGGGGTGAAGCTGGTTCACAGGTGGCTCCCGTTCTGAAGAGTGTCCCCAGCATCTTCACTCCGCCTCCCTGCAGGATTGCTTGTCGTTCGATGAAGATTTGATGAAGACCGTGAAGTGTTCTTCACGGTTCCGTCGCTTCCGGTCGCGAGGTGCGTGACAATGAGTGCCATGACCCCTGACGCGGCGCCAACCGGATTGCGTGCGCTGGTGGTCGAGGACGAAGCGCCACTGGCGGAGCTGGTTTCCGGATATCTCAGGCACGACGGCTTCGAAGTGGAAGTCGCGGGCGATGGTGAAGAAGCCATTCGCCGTGCGCGGACGCTCGACCCGGACGTGGTGGTGCTCGATCTCGGATTGCCGGGAATCGACGGCGTCGAGGTGTGCCGACGCCTGCGCACCTTCTCCGATTGCTACGTCGTGATGCTGACGGCGAGGGCGGAGGAGGTCGACAAGCTGGTGGGGCTCTCAGTGGGGGCCGACGACTATCTGACAAAGCCATTCAGCCCACGAGAGCTGGTGGCGAGGATTCGGGTGATGCTGCGCCGTCCCCGGACCGGAGTTCCACGCTCCGCCGACGAAGGCGCCCCCATCGTCATCGGCAATCTTGTGGTGGATGTCCCTGCGCGTGACGCGCGGATTGCTGGCGACGGTGTACCCCTGACGCGTACGGAATTTGACGTGCTTGCCGCGCTCGCGGTCCGCCCCAAGATGGTGCTCAGTCGTGCCGCGCTGCTCGAAGAGGTGTGGGGTGGTGGCTGGAATGGCGACGAACACCTTGTTGACGTGCACGTTCTCCATTTGCGGCAAAAGCTCGGCGACAATGCAGAGCTGCAGCGCTACGTGCGCACTGTGCGTGGAGTGGGCTACCGCATCGGCACGGGCCAATGACGACGTCGCGCGGGCGCATCGCAAGGATTCATGAAGCCACATCACATCGACTCGCGCAGGCGGGGCTTGGGGCGCGTCTGCTGGCAGCGCTCGCACTTGTGCTGGCCGTAGTCGTCCTGACCGCGTGGTTGGTTGCAGCGGCAATCGGCCCATACATCTTCCATCAACACCTCGTGGGTGACGGGCGTCGAAATGCCACAGAGCAGGCCGCTCACGCGGAACTCGCGTTCCGGTCGGCGAGCGGTGTGGCCCTGTTGGTCGCGTTGGGCGTGGCGATTGTTGCCGCGTTGGTGGTGAGCGCGGTGATCGCCCGCCGGATAGGGTCGTCGCTGGCTTCGCTGTCCTCCGCGTCCCGGCGAGTGGCCGACGGTGAAGTGGGCACCAGAGTGCCCTCGCCGCGCCTGGGTCGCGAGTTCGACGAAGTGGTGGAGTCGTTCAATGTGATGGCTTCACGGCTCGGCGCGAGTGAGAGGTTGCGTCAGCGCCTCCTCGCCGATGTTGCCCACGAATTGCGGACTCCGGTCGCCACGATTCACGCGTCGTTGGAGGCACTCGAGGATGGTGTGACGGATCTCGACGCTGACACCGTAGCGATGTTGCGCGCGCAAAGCGTGCGGCTGACGCGCCTGGCCGAGGACCTTGCTGCGGTGATGCGTGCTGAGAGTGGGGAGCTGGTGCTGTCGCTCGAGCCATGCGATCCGGCACAGTTGTTGCGCGCCGCGCAGCAGGTGGCACGCGAAGCCGCAGCGGACCGCCACGTGTCGCTCTCGCTCGATGCGGAACCGGGCGGCGCGCGCGTCAGGGTGGACGCTGATCGGATGGCCCAGGTACTCGGAAACCTGGTCGACAACGCGTTGAGGCACACTCCGGCTCAAGGTCGCATCGTGCTCGCCGCGAGGCCTGCGGGGGCGAACGTGGAGCTTTCGGTGTCGGACACGGGAGGAGGAATTTCCCCGGAGCACCTCCCTCACGTATTTGAGCGCTTCTACCGTGCCGATACGGCGCGAGACCGCGCTCACGGGGGTTCTGGCATCGGCCTCGCAATCACGAAGGCCCTGGTCGAAGCGCACGGCGGTGCGGTGCGCGCCGAAAGTGACGGTGCTGGGACAGGCGCACGTTTCGTCGTGGTGCTACCGATAGCAGGTGTCGGGAGTGACCGCTGACGACGCCTCGGGGTCCTCTTGTGGTGAACCCGGGCAGTCGGGCGACTTGCGCTCGCCGTGTGCGCCGTGGGGCCGCCTCCGAACGTGAGGCGACCCCGCGGTGGCATTCTGGGCGCATGAAGCCGTTTGGGGCCGGGGTCGTGTTCCTCGCAGAACTCGGCATGTATGCCGGGTTTGCCGTCCTGGGGTGGTCGCTCGCCACGGGCGTTCTTGGGGTCGTGCTAGGCGTGGCGTTGCCTGTGGCGGTCGCCGTGTTCTGGGGGATGTTCCTGTCTCCACGGGCGCCGCGCCCTGTGCAGCGCGCGCTCAACGTCATGGTGCGGCTGATGCTGATGCTCGGCGGTGCGGCGGCGGCGTGGATGGCGGGCGTCTGGTGGCTCGCCGTGTTGGTGGCTGTGTTCGCGTTGGTGGGGACTGTGCTGGCGGGGGACACCAAGGGTGTGGCCGAGGCTGGTCGGTAGTAGCCGATTCGCGCCGCGGTCGGAGCGGGGAGGACTCGGCGGCCAACGAATCCGTAGCAATTCACTTGCTGGTGTCGTGGGCTTTCCGACCGAGCAAGTTTAAGTAGTGAGGGGCACATGCCCTTGAGCTGGTCATTTCTCGCGATCGATCGCGGCAACAAGCTGCGCACCGATCGCCCGCGCCAGAGGAATCGGCACGGCGTTGCCGATCTGCCGAGCAATAGAAGTCTTGGACCCAATCCACTTGAAGTCGTCGGGGAACCCTTGAAGTCGCGCCGCCTCGAAGTGCGTGATCGCGCGGTCTTCGTCCGGGTGCAGGTACCGGCCCTTCTCAGGCTTGAAGAACTCTGTCCTGATTGTCACCGAAGGTCGGTCCCAGTGCATGCGCCCCATGACATCACCCGAGCCCTTCGTGTGGCCTATCCAGCAACGCGCCTTGAGCGCGTCAGGGAGGTCGAAACGGTTTCCGCCAGATGGGATGCTGGCGAAACGGGCTAGCGACAGTGGCTCATAGTCACGCCCGAGGTGGAGCTCCCGAGACTTGAACGGCCCTGCTAGGACCCGCCCACCGACTGCGACGGACCGCGGGGGCAGCAAAGTCTCCGTCACGGAGCGCCGGACCCCCTTCAGCGCCTGCCGCACGGTCACATGCGCGCCCGGTGTGGTCGGCTCCGGGAAGCCGGGGAAGGGGAGAGTCGCCAGGTGCCCAATCAGCACCGCGCGCTTGCGTGCCTGGGGCGCGCCAAAATCGGCGGCATTGAGGACGGTCGACTGAATCCGATATGCGGCCAGCGGCTTGCCGCGGTGCGTCTCCCAGAGGAAGTCTTCATACTGCTTCGACTTCAAGAATGTGGCGACATTCTCGACGACAAAGTACATCGGTTTGGCGAGTGCGATGGTCTTCGCGTACTCGTGCCACAGGGTGTTGCGCTTATCCTCGACGTCCTGCTTACCAAGCGTGGAGAACCCCTGACACGGCGGACCTCCTACTATCACGTCCGCCCGCGGAACCTGTTCTGCCGCGAGCCAATCCTGAATCGACCCCTGATAGACGACGTCGCCGAAGTTCTGCCGATACGTCGCCGCCGCTTCCGCGTCCATCTCCACGGCTGTGACCGTCTCAAAGCGGTCACTTGCCGCGTGAAATCCGCACGTCAGTCCGCCCGCACCCGCGAAGAGGTCGAGCACACGAATGCGATCGGTCCTCTCGCTCACGCCACTGACCTCCATCGATTCACGCTCCGTCACGGCGCCTTGCTGCATGGCTTGAGCGTATCCGCCAAAGCGAGTCGTTTGGGGGCGCATCGCTGGAGCACGAGCAGAACGCGCGCCGCGAGAGCCAAGCGTTGGTCGCGCTGACGTCGTGCGTCGAGGCCTTTCGAGATTCGTGAGCAGGCTGGCCGATCCCTCTGGTCTGCGCCCGGCCAGCGCTAAGGGCGACGCTGGCCGCGGCCGCCTTCTGCATGTGGACCGTGACGCAGATGTTAGTTCCCAACTGATTGCGGACTACACCGAACTGACCCCTGGGCTCGGCGGAAGGCGGTCGCATCACGGCCCCCGGTGCAGCGAAGTTGGGCCGCCCCCGTTGTTAGGTCTGGACGTTGTGGGAGTCGTCGGTAACTAAGTGAGGGGTGCATTGCCGAGCATAGTCGAAGGTCCAGCTCGCCCTGGTTGGCCGCGAGCCGTTGGCGCGCCACCGCCTTCAGCAACTCCAACTCGGCATCATCATGCGCCGAACCAATGTGCTCGATGTCCCGCGAACCCTTGCGATTGGAATACACGATCTGCACCGCCCGCGCCCCCGAGGCAGTCGTCACGACACGAATATGAGCCACCACACAACCCTAGAGCGCCCACACGTAGTGCACAGAAAGCACCCCACCCACGAGCATCACCCCAGGTCCCAGCCCCGCAGGTCACCCAGCACCGAAACCGTGATCAAAGTCGGGGGCGCCACGTAGTTGGACGAGGTCCTCGAGGCGGGAGGTGAGGCGTCCGGCGGTGATGGAACGCTCCACGAGGCCACCAATGCATTCACGGGTGTGCTCGTCCACGATCGACACGAGGGTCTGATGCGAGATTCACGTGTTCCCTCTTGTGGTCGCTGGCTGGGTTCGGTGCGCTCCTTCAGCGCCCCGGCTAGTTGGCTGCCGCGCTCGCCCAGAAATCATTGAGCACCCCTTCAAGGAACCCAGCGGTAGCGCTGCCGCCGAGGACGAGTTGACGATCGAGAAGGCGGTTGCCGCATTCGCACGACGTCTCGCTCACGAGTGCACACCCGTGGCACGCCGACAAGTTCAAACTCGAAGAACCCTGACGGTCACTCTCTATGCAAACGGGGTCGTTTGAGCAAACGTCCGCCTCATCAAGCGCGGCAATGAGTAGAGGTACGAGCTTGTCGGGTGCCCCGAGCCGCACAAGGCCACCGAGAGTCCCTTGTGCATCACCCGCCGCGGTGTATATCAGAATCCCAGCAGTGCGGTCGGGCCGTTCCGAACTCGCATAGATGCGTTCCTGAAGCGACGCTGACGAATAGCCACTGTCGAACGCGAGCCTCCGGATGAGCAGGTGAGCGACAGTGTGGAGTGCGATGAACCGCGGTTCGGGAACGTCGAGCCTGTGGGCCCACGTTGACTGCTCCCTGCGTCGTGCGAGCACATTGGCGCGCGCCCTCACCTCGGGGAGTTTCTCCCACGCACTAACCCGTTGTTCGTCAAACTGCAGAAAGAGACCTTCACCGAACATCTCGATCGCTGGGTAGATGGGCCTTCTCTTCTGGTCCGGTCCGAGATCGGCGGGGATGAACTCAGCGTCTGCGGAGTGACGGCGGAACCCGAGCAAGGCTCGTACCTCTCGGACACGGCGAACTTGCCCAACCGCGACCAAGCGATCAGTCAAAGCCTGCGGCCACGCGCGTGTGGATTCAATGGGCCAGCCGTCGACAACAAAATCGCTACCGCTTCCGTCTCGGCTGTTCTTGAGTTTCTTTAGGAAGGCTGACCATTCGCCATCCTTGAGGTCCAACAGCGGATTGGTCTCTATGTCATCAGAGACGTCGTTTGAGGCGATCCTGAGAACCTCCTCTTCCGTGGTGCCAAGCTCGGTCGCAATCCATCCCGCGACCATCTGCGCCTGAGGCCCACCGTTGTCCGACACGACTTTCTCGAAGTAGATGTGCCTTCGCACTCCGTCCGCGAGGTCGGCCGACTGTGACTTCTCTTCTGGAATATCTAGCGCTGAGAGACGCTCGGCGATGTAATTGCCAGTAGCTCCTCGCTGTACCGCTAAGAGTTTGTGTTCACATGGCTCGTCGGGGGCGGACTCGACCCACGGTTGACGACCGTCGCATTGGATTCCATCGCGCGCAAGCGCACCAGCAAGGACCAACTCCGCTATGGAGCGTGATCGTTTGCACGCGGAGCAATGGATGCTTAGCGCAGCAAGGCCTTCGCCGAGGCTAGCTGATCGCACGAACTTGAGCTCCTTGTACGCCCGACAGAATCGCACCTCATCCGTGACGCCAGCATCATGCCCTCGGTGCGCCCACTTGAACCAAGGGATATCTTGAATGTGGCTCCCCTTTTCACAAATCGCGACGTAGCGCATTGGAACAAGCACTCCGCCGCACTCGCACTTGTTGACCCACTTCCCTTTGCTCTTGCCCGTCCACTTTGAGACCCTCGTGCAACGTTCGCAGAATCGCCACTCGGGGAATCTCCAATACCGCAGGCTTGGAGTGTCCTTGGCAGCGGGCCCTGAGTGGGATGGTGCCTGCCGCAGCACCCCGACGCCGATGCGACTGAGTAACCGATCACAACTGATCTCGGGTGAAGATTTCTTGTCCCACCAGGAAGTGTCAGGTGCGATAAGTGACTCACCGCGAACGTCGACGATGGCTCCGACGCCATATGGCGCGACCGTCTCCGAGAGCCGTAGGTCATGTTTGATGGGATCCATTAGTTGCTGCCACCCTCCGGCTCACGGACTTCCACCGCGACGCTTGGGTCCACGGAGCGCATCGAGTCAGCAACAAGCCACCCTTCTCCCGGTTGCCCGAATCTCTTCAACAATGCTGCATCGATGTTCTTTGAACGCTCGTACGTCAGGCCGGTCCCAGTTCTGCGGGCCTCACTTGCCCGGCGGTCCCAATCTGCGAGCAACAACTGGAGCTGGGTGGCTGTCTCCTCCTCCTCCACGTTGTCTGATTTGGCAACTTGCTTGATGAACTCCGCCAGAAGCGCGTCTATCGCACCTTTGATATTCGGGTTACTCAGGTCCAGGTGCGCCGCCGCCTCGTTGCTTGCGTAATTGCCGAACTGCTGTCGAATTAGCATCACAAGTGCGCCAGCGAGCGAACGCTCACGGGACGCTAGTGACCAAGGCGTAACGCTGGTTGGCTCGACCGTCCGATACAGAGACTCGTGATACCCGCGGAACGTTTCAAACTGAGAGCGGTCTCGGGCGCGGTTCGACCTGAAGAGCGTGGCGACGATCCCCCGCACGTCGCCGCGCCCAACTCGGCTAGTGGCTTGAATGTACTCGGATGTAGTCTTGGGCTGGCCGACCATCAGCATGAGCGCTAGGCGTGGTACGTCGATACCGACGGACAGCATGTTGGACGAGAGCACTACATCGATTGCCTGATCAGTGGTATCGATGCTCCGGCCCAGTTCGCGCAGGTCATTGGGCAATTCTTCGGGCCCACGCCGGCTCGTAAGTTCGAGCACGCGGTCGGGTCGCACCCCACGAAGTGGCAGGCTCAGTCGATCGGCGCGAGCTGCGAGCCTCGCATTGACGTCGTCGACCACGAGAGTCCCAGTTCGTCCCAGTTCTCGCAGGCTGTTGTGGTACATCACTGCGGTCCAGTACGCGTCTTTGGAGGGTCCCTCACCTGCGCTAACGACTTCTGGCAGTTCCAGCAACGGAGCTGCCGCCGCGATTACCGCGGAGGCTTGCGACATGGACTGAGGCATAAGCCCGAGGTATAGACGCCCCTCTCCCGATGCGACGGGGCGTGAGAAGAAGTTCCGGTCGTCCTCGAGTCCGGAAGGCGGGTAAAGGGCGACCTCTCGTCCGTACAGGCCTGTGACTTGTTCTGCGGAGGAACGGATCGTAGCCGTAGAAGCGATGATTTTCGGAGTGGTTCCGTCTTTCCTCGCGAGCAGCTGAATTGCTGCATCGAATACGGCAACGGTGGTCCCGAGAGGGCCAGACAACAGATGCAGCTCGTCCTGAATAATCATCGAAGGTTGGCGGAATGTCGTACCCAAACCCAGGAGTCGGCCCGCATCGGGCCTGAACTGCATCCGAGCGAATTTGTCCACCGTTGCTAGGAGGAAAGTTGGCGGGTTCTCGTAGAGCATCTCGTCCACGACAGACACAGGAAGCTCGTACTGAAACTCACAACTTTCACTGATGCATCCGACTACTACGTCATTGCCAACCGCGCGTATTCCGTAGTCGTTCGGGTCTGCCGAGTGGTTTGTCGGCAGGAGCGAGGCACCGCACCATGGGCAACTTTCGATCTGGAATCGGTTGGCCTCTTCAGGGCGGGCAGCTTTGAGGAGACGCTCTAGAGCGCGCCGCGCTTCAGCGCGAGAGCCCGGCGTAACTTGGTTGCCGACCCAGAGTCCGATCGAGAACGGGGCCACTCCTCGAGCGCGGACGTCAGCAATCCGGTCAGTGCGCCGCAGCAATTCCATGGCGCACACCAGTGCCGCAGCACGGTGAAACTGCTGTGCTGTCAAGAGACGCAGGGTGTACCGCGTCACAACTGCGGTGCCTCCACCGGCGGCGCCGTAGTCGAGCCTCCTTCGAAACATCTCGATCGCTGCGAGTCCCAAGTAAGCCTCGGTTTTGCCTCCACCCGTCGGGTACCAGATCAGGTCGACAAGTTCACGATCCTCGTGATTCTCGTCAACTGCTGAGGCCAGGGACACGAGGATGAATCCCAACTGAAATGGCCGCCACGCTGGTTCTGCCAAGGAGTCTGGACTCTTACCTTCACTGACACGTGCCTGGCGCATCTGAAGCCGCATGGCGGCCATTGCCAAGGCGAAAGCAGTTCGCAAATTGGTGCGATTTGGACTGCGCAAGAGTTCTACCGTTGCCCGCATTCGATCGGCCGCGATACGTGATCGCCCAACAATGTCGTTTGCTATGGGTTCGCTGGCACCGTATCCGGCTACCCGGTCTTCCTGTTGCTTGACCCATTGGCTAAACGCGTTGACGAACTCATCGAGCGCGTTGGCAACAGAGTCTGGGGCACTATCGATGGTTGAAAGAAATTCAAGTTGCAGGGCCTGGGCCTCCACGGACTCTGGATCGAAGGAGACCGTCTCAACGGCGGGAACCACGAACGAAGGCACCGGATCGATGAATACTCTCGCACACGCTCCGTCAATCATTTCCCAGTCGGCCGCCATACCGTGTCCGACAGCGTAGTTCTTCCGATTCGCGTACCTCAGACGGAGTTCTGACGACTCGGAATCGGTATCCAGCGCGCTCGAGGTGTCGTATTCCAAGAATTGTCCGTCTGCTCCAGGTACTACTGCTAGCGCCACCTGGTAGAGCATCAGGGCCGCATCCGCTTTGCTGTCACCCGTGGCACGGGTAAGTATTCTCGCGTGAACTGTGACGAGCGAAGCATCGCCGTACGGTCGCCATCGTGATCCGATTTCAACCGTCACTTCTCCAACTCGATGCTCTTGCGGCGGAGCGTCTGCGGACAGTTCGAGGTCGCCTACGGCGAAGGGTTCACGACGCCATTGAGGTGGACCGTCTACGTCGATCGGAGCGTACGTACCACCCGCGAATTCGCACTTTATGCCTTTGGAATCTGTCACGAAGGATATGGCCACTGACGACGGGCGCCAGTCCTCCGCGAGTGGAATTCCAGCCTCGAGGTCCTCGACTTCACCCTCGGCGACATCTGCATCAACCCCGTCGTCTCCATCACTCGTCCCGAAGGACTCCGCATCTGGATTCGTGTCGGACTCGGGCGGAAACAGCATTCCGACGCTGTATTGCAAGTTTGGGCGTCCGTTTACAATCAACTCGTTGGGCCCGCCCTCCGGGCCGATATACGCCGAACGAATATGCTTTAGGGCTGCTTCCTGCGCCGCCGTGAGTGTCACTTCATCCCCATCCCCGTGCGTAGCAACTGTTGCAGCCGTTTCTTGTCCGCCTTCGACAGCAGTACGTGTAGCGCGACGCGTGCTCGTGTCGCAGCAACATAAAACGCGGCAGAGCCGAAACGATCAAAGACCTCTGGCAGATTGCACAAAATGACTCGGTCGGCTTCCAAGCCTTTTGAGTAGCGAGGACTCGTGATCACGCACCCAGATTGCGTCGATCTTGGCGCATCCGTGGACGAAGCATCAATGATCCAGATCGAGTCTGACGGAGTCCCGTCGGCGACCAATTCATCAGCAAGAGTCTCAGCCGCCTCCAAGTCTGCAGCGCCCTTTGCGTCGTGCCAGTGGAGCGGTTCGCCATGAACGATTCCGGGTTGCCCAACATCCGCGCCCAAATAGTTCTGAACGAGGTCGACTATCGGCTTCGTGTTGCGAACATTCAAGGGAAGTTCATAAGCGACGGCCTCTCCAACGACCAACTCGAATACATCCTCATCGAAGCCGCCGTCTATGTGGGCCTGGTTGTTCCTGTCAAGAAACATTCTCCAGTGCCCGTTCGCCCGACCGCCCTCAATGACTTGGTCGAGTCGGTCCATGTCCTCGGCAGTCATGAGGTCTTGGGCCTCGTCGACAAACACCGAGTCATAGGTGCGGTCAGCCCGAATTTCGGCGAACGGAACGACGTCGATTTCGCGCTCGCCGACGAGTGTGGTGAAGAAGTCAGTGAGACCCGGAGACCGATAGGTGATCAGCACCGACTTGCCTTGATCCAAGTCTTGCTTTGCACCTTCCGCGAGCGCGAGCGACTTGCCCGTGCCAGCTCCGCCGAGGACAAGGACCCGTGAATTTCGAGACAGCCCCTCAAAGTATCTTGCTTGTCCCGCGGTCGCCCGATTCTGTTCCTCAAGCACGGCCCCCCGCTGGGCATCGATGATTGGCAGTCGCGAGAAGTCGCCATATAGCCGCTCACGGACGTCCACGATGCGTGCTCGCTTTGTCGCGGGCCCTGGCGATGGGGCGCGCTTCGCGATGGCATCCAGAGCATCTCTTATGCCAGCAACAGTCATGTCAGGCGCTGCCAACCAGTGTGACGGGTACCAGCCAATCGCGTGGTCCAAGTTTTCGACATCAGGTGTCACAACAGCGTGTTGGTCGGCGTACCAGGCAAGGCCCTCTTCATGCAACACTCCGCGCAGCGCATGCTTTGCGCCATCCGCTTGATCCATGGGCGACTCGCGCAGCGCATTCCATTGTTGGCGACGATCAATGGTCCACCATTTGCCGTCTATACACCGAACCCCACCGCCCTTTACCTCGACGACAATCACCACCCCTCTCCAAAGAATGACGAAATCGATCTCGCTCTGCTGTTTCCCTGGATGAGATCTCAGCCTCACGGAATGGAATCCAACCGCATCGTTGTCACCATCGACTGCAAGAAGCAGTCGTGCGAGGTGACGCTCAGCGTCACTCTGCGCAGTCTGCAGGATACTTGTGAGATCTGGTGAAAGAATCACGAGTCCCGCTCCCGCCAGAGTGGCTCATATTCGCGGTAGCCGAGGAAGGTGCTCATGTCGCCAAAGTCGTCTGCCATATCGACAATGAGGCATTCGTCTTTCCCGCCGTTCGCGGGACCTCTGAGTCCGCGCCCAGCCATCTGAATATAGGCGTTGGGGCTGAAGGTTGGCCGGGCAATATACAAGGCGCGGACACCCGGCGCGTCGAAGCCTTGAATGAGAAGATCGCAGTTCGCCAACACCTGAATTTCGCCTTGCTTGAACTTCTCAATGACGTCGCGGCGCTGCTGTCGTCCCGTTTGCCCGCTTACGGACTCAGCTTCAACCCCCCGGTACCGCAGCGTCGCAGCGAGTACCTGTGCAGATAAGACGTTGGGAGTGAAGACCAGGATGGGCCAATCAGAGTCCTGACTCATGATGTGCCTGACCAGGATAGACATTCGAGCCTGATTGCGACCGATTCGGTCGAGGACTGCGGGGCTAAGGCGTCTGATATTGCGGACGTCCTCCATCTCCCCGGAGGACAGCGTTACCTCGACGCCCGGCAGGACCTCGTGGTTCACCCGAGCGAGCACGCCGAGTTGGGCGAGCTCACGGTAGGCGTCTCCCTCGAATGCTCTGATGATGTGATTTCCAAATCTACTGGCAAGCGCACGCGTCGCACTCACGGACGTCCCCTTGAACGGTGTAGCCGAAAGCCCGACCAGCGGCCGTTCCCAGCCGCGGCCCGCGATGCTAAGCCACGCAAAGATGCGTGCGTACATTGCAGAATCGCCTGCGCGGTGTCCCTCATCCACGATCACGAGCGATGCTTGGCTCAGCCAGTCATACTCGGGGCTGCCATGGATGACATTCAGTTTCGCGTCGGTGGCCACCACAATGCTGAACTCGGTATCGGGTTTGTGTATCGAGTTGCTCTCCCAGAGCCGACCAATAGTGAGCGGGCGCTCATCGCCGAGACCCCTCCACACTTCGCTCCAAGTCTGGACTGCTTGTTCGCAAAGTTCTTGCGATTGGGCTATCCACAGCACGGGACCCGTCAGCTCGCCATCGATGAACATTTGCAGCACGGTCTCCGTTACCACGCGAGTCTTGCCAGCGCCTGTCGGCAACTCAACCATTGCCTTCTGGTAGCGCCCATTGGCCTCCTGCGTGGTAATGACCTCGCGCAGGTCTCGGCTGATGGCCGCTTGGAACTCGTGGAGCGGATTCAGCTTTATTGCCCCTGGCACTACGAACTCATCGTCCTGGCGCTGGTTCCGGCGACCTGCAAACTCTGTACTGAAGCCCATCTTCCTTAGCCAAGAGATCGTCGCGCCTCCACCAGCCCAAGCGTTCGGTACATCTGAGAATCCCTCTTGGCGGAACAGATCGCTGAGCATCTTGATCGAGTCAGAGCCGTATACCGTCAAGAACAGTTGGGCCACGGAGGTTTCCCGGTTGACTAGTTCCTGAGCTTCCAAGGCAGACCAGAGGCCTGTGGGTAGCGCGTCGCGGAGATCGTCCGGACCGAAATAGACTTCAAGTCGTTCAGCGTCCGACGATGCGGATTTGGCTTCCTCTCGTAGCGCCTCAAGGTGATGGTCGAGGCCGGCCTGTAGGACATTTGCCAGTTCAGCGTTGTTGAGACCCAGGTCAAACGCCTCATTCGCGAATCGAAGGATTGCGGGTGCGTCTGCCTCGCTCTTTACGATGAGGTTCCCGGCATCGAGGTGGTAATCGATGGACTGATCTTCAACGCCGTCTTCGGTCGTGACTCGCTTCGTTAGCAGCGCGGCGCGAGTGAGGCTCGCGTTGATCACTTTGCCTGACACACTTGTGTTCCTGAGCCCGGTGAATACGTCGACGAGACGCTCAGTATCCTGCTGCCCTTCGACGAGCATTGAGAAGGCAAAGCTGTCTTCAAAGCGCTTACAGCCGACGACCGCAACGAGTTCGAGCGCGTCTTCTTCGGTCACGCGCAGGCTGGGGCGTTGTCTATTCGACAGAAACTCTTCCTGCTCATCCGTAGTGGCCAAATACACGGCGTTCGGAGACCGGGCCTCCACTGCCCGACGGACCCGAGCCGGAATGCTCGGTGGTCTTGTTCCCGAGTACGCTCGCCGAACCGCAACGAGGATGAACTCAACCAAGGTGGCATCCGAAATCGCCGGGGCGAAGAACTCGGCCTCGAGCGCCTTGCGCAACAAATGTCGAGGCACGTCTTCGATCTCATCCGGGAGATTGAGCAAAGTGGCAACGTTGCTCGATCCGCGCAACAGCGGGAGCAGGCTCTCATACTTGACTAACGAGGGCGCGACCACGTCGGCTGGGCTTCGAAAGCCTCTGTTTGTTTTCAGGAGGCCGACTGCGTCGACGGCCCAACGTACCGGCGACTTCGCGGCGTATGTCCGCCCGGTATCCAGGTCTTCAGCGACCCACTCGCTGTCGCCGTGACTTAGCAGAGCGCTGGTCCACGACTCACGCGCTTCCTCAGTGGCGCCCGCGTCGCGCAACATGAAGAGCATCGACGCTGGGCCAGGTCCCTGCCCCGGAGTAAGCTCAACGCGCTCCGTGGCTCGCTCGCCAGGGCCCCGAACTCCGTTGAGCGCATCAAGAATCGACGAGCGGTAGTCGTCGACGAGGGGCTCGTCTTCAAGAAGGAAGTCTTTCGCGGGGTGCCGTACCACACCGATTTGGTACGTCACGTCAGGCAGGCAGCGCTCGCGGTCGAGCGAGCGTTCGGGGAAAGCGGCGCCGATCGAATCATCGACGTCGAATACCGAGTAGGGGGCTGCCCAACCTCCGGCGAGTGTGGGCACCTTTATTTTCGGTAGGTCCGCGCGCAGCGACTTCACAGCCGCTTGGACTGGGACATCTAGCACTGCCTCCCAGAGTCGTGCGAACTCTTCGTCACCGGACTTGCTCGTCAGTTTCGCGAGGCGTGCGTTGAGGATCGCTTGCGGGTCGAGACTCCGGAAACCGCACTTGCGAAGCAGGCCCTCAACATCTGGCTGCTTCAGGAACTTCTCATCTATGAAAGCGGAACCCTCGAGTTCAACATCCTGGTCGCGCGTGAGGAACACGACGCTGTGGTCGGCGACCGCCCGTAGGCCATCTGTCGTCGGGATCACCTTGGCTTGGTCAACTCCCTCGAGGCGGCTATTCGCGCACACCACCTTGAAAGCGTCAGCTGCTGACGCAGGGTCGTCTCCCTCAGCCCATTCCCGCAACCAGGAGAGGAGTCCCCGGGTCGGCACCGACTCCAGAGCACGCTTGGCGTCTCTGACCCCTCCCGCCATGCTGTCACGCGCGGTGCTGGAGATGAACATGTCGCGAAGTCGCGTCGCCCGGGTGGGTGTGCCGTAGCAACGCCAGGACGGTACGTCGAGCCCAGTGTTCGGTGAGTCGCTCCACGCCTTGTGGATGCGCGCGTCGAAGGTGATGGCAAAATCAAGTGGCCGAAGCTCGCTTGCGTGTCGCAACTTCCCTTCGGAGTCGGGCACGAGTCCCGTCTCACTGGCGATGAGAGGTATGTGTGCGATTAGGATTTCGTCACCGAAACTCAGTATCTCGCGACCACGCGCGGGCATGTAATCGAGGTGAACCGCAGGATCGTCAGCGGTTCTCACCCGTGGCATCAGATTGACAAACATCTCTGAAAGCGTGCGAAGGATCTCGCGGTTGTAGTCGTTGTTTAGCAGTGTCGTCCTGTCATCGTTGACGCTCCAGGGTGCGTTGAAGAGACCGGATGCCGAAGTCCTATCCTGCAGAGGGAAGTAAGACCAAAACTCGCCAATCCGTAGGCGGGTTTGGCGGGTTGGCACGGCGACGGTGACTTTAACTTGCTCTCGTGAGACGGCTTCGCCGACTTGCGACCGCGCTTCGGGCGTTGGCGCGTGCATTCGATCTTGAACGAGCCATTCGTCGCCTTGGCCATCGGGATCCTCGATTCTGAGGACCCCGTTGCCGAGGTCTCGCGAGGTGTGGGTTGTGGTGAGGGAGTCTGTGCCGAGAATGCGCAGTTTCACCTCCCTGACCTCGTGGACGAATAGCAGGAACTCCGAGGAGAAACTCTCCATCTCCTCCCGCAATCGCTGGAGATTCCGGGCATGCGGCAATTTGACGATCGTCGTCGCCCACTCGCCGAGTTCTGCGAGGGTCTTGTCCCTCCGAAACTCCTCAACCGCATCGAGTGGTGTCGCAGTGCGAAGCACTGGGTACCTCTTGGCTCTAGGCCCAACGGAAGTCAATGCGTCGCGCGCAAATTGCGAGTTGAACTCGAACGACATCGATTGGCTAAACACCTGAGGAGAATCTGTGACGGCGAGGACCGACTTAAATCCGAGTCCGAAGCGTCCAATCTCATCACCACGCTTGCCGCTCAGGTGCGCCATGGTAATCGCGGTCAGCCCGTTGGATGAGAACGGGCGTCCAGCGTTCGCGCAATATAGCGTGTCATTCTCGGTGTCGAGCACAATCTCGACGCGACCCGAATTGGGGCCCGCACTCCCTTCCGAGGCACCCGACAGCGCGTCGGCCGCATTCTGGACAAGTTCCAGGAGTGTTCGATTCGCGTAGCCGCCAGTTCGTATCGATTCCTCATGGTTGGCGTGCTCAGATATTAGGTCTGGGTGGACCCTGTATGCATCGATTGCCCGGTCAAACTGGTCCCTCACTTCGCCAATCAGCCTAGTGTCCGCTGCCCATGTCTCAACCGAAATAGTCACTCGACAAGGGTAGCCAGGTCGTCAACCGATAGCGGGTGCGACTTGCGCATTGGCAGACAGGGAGCCAACCCCGCTTTTCCAGACACGGGGTGTGTGTTGATCATGCCGCAAATTCAAGATGGGTGTGAAGTGCTTCGACGGTGACGTGGCTGAGGGATCGGCCGTGGTCGTCGGTGAGGCCCGTATGGTGGCGGTGGGGGTTGTAGAACCCCTCGATCCATTCGAAGATCGCGGATGGCTTTGCCCCGGTTTGGTGGACACCTTGTAAGAGAGGATGTCCATTATGGGA
>NZ_JADQBE010000074.1:0-5926 GCF_016278765.1 Demequina sp.
GTTCGCCCGGCTGGAACGCGAGCATGTTGGCCACGTGCTGACCCTTGGAGTCACGGCCGCCCTCGGGCAGCTCGTAGGCCTTGGCGCGATACACGCGGCCCAGGTTGGTGAAGAACAGCAACCAATGGTGGGTCGTCGTCACAAAGAAGTGGTCCACAAGGTCGTCGGTGCGCAGGGTCGCCCCGCGCACACCCTTGCCGCCGCGGCGCTGAGCCCGGTACTGGTCGGACCTGGTGCGCTTCGCGTAGCCGCCGCGCGTGATCGTGACCACGACCTCCTCTTCGGCGATGAGGTCCTCCATCGAAACCTCGCCGTCGAACGGCGAGATCTCCGTGCGGCGAGCGTCGCCGTACTTGCGGACAATCTCGCCCAACTCGTCCGAGATGATGGTGCGCTGGCGTGGCTCGGACGCGAGGATCTCGCGCAGGTCGGTGATCTCGGTCATGAGCGCGTTGAAGTCGTCGGTGATCTTCTGGCGCTCGAGCGCGGCCAGACGACGCAGCTGCAGGTTGAGGATGGCGGTCGCCTGAACCTCGTCCACGTCAAGCAGGTCCATGAGCCCGGTCCGCGCCGCGTCCACGTCGGGCGAACGGCGGATCAGGGCGATGACCTCGTCGAGCGCGTCGAGCGCCTTGAGGTAGCCCTGCAAGATGTGGGCCTCGCGCTCCGCCTCCCGCAGGCGGTACGCGGTACGACGCTGGATGACCTCGACCTGGTGCGTCACCCAGTGGCGCACAAAGCCGTCCAAAGCGAGGGTGCGCGGCACGCCGTCGACGATCGCGAGCATGTTGCAGCCGAAGGTGTCCTGCAGCTGCGTGTGCTTGTAGAGGTTGTTGAGCACCACCTTGGCCACGGCGTCGCGCTTGAGCACGATCTCGAGGCGCTGACCGGTGCGGCCCGACGACTGATCACGGATGTCGGCGATGCCGGCGACCTTGCCGTCCTTGACCAGGTCGGCGATCTTGATGGCGAGGTTGTCCGGGTTGACCTGATACGGCAACTCGGTGATGACCAGGCACATGCGCCCCTGGACTTCCTCGATGTTGACCACGGCGCGCATCGTGACGGAGCCGCGACCGGTGCGGTACGCCTCCTCGATGCCGCGGCGGCCCAAGATGGTGGCGCCCGTCGGGAAATCCGGGCCCGGGATGCGCTCCATGAGCGCGTCAAGGAGCTCCTCGCGCGTCGCGTCCGGGTGGTCGAGATGCCACTGCACTCCGGCCGCCACCTCGCGCAGGTTGTGGGGCGGAATGTTGGTCGCCATGCCCACCGCGATACCCGCGCTGCCGTTGACCAGCAGGTTGGGGAAGCGGGCGGGCAGGATGATCGGCTCCTGCTCGCGGCCGTCGTAGTTGTCCTCGAAATCGACGGTGTCCTTGTCAATGTCGCGGACCATCTCCATGGCCAGCGGCGCCATCTTGCACTCGGTGTATCGCGAGGCCGCGGCGCCGTCGTTGCCGGGCGAACCGAAGTTTCCCTGACCCTGGATCAGCGGGTAGCGCAGCGACCACGGCTGCACCAGGCGGACCATGGTGTCGTAGATCGCCGAGTCGCCATGCGGGTGGTACTTGCCCATCACGTCGCCGACGACGCGGCTGCACTTCGAGAAGGCGCGGTCGGGGCGGTAGCCGCCGTCGAACATCGCGTACAGCACGCGCCGGTGCACCGGCTTGAGGCCGTCGCGCACGTCGGGAAGCGCACGGCCGACGATGACCGACATCGCGTAGTCCATGTAGGACCGCTGCATCTCGGTGTTGAGGTCGACCGCCTCGATGCGGCCGTGGTTGATGAGTTCTGGGCCGTCAGATGGCGGCGTCGAATTAGATGTCAAGGAAACGCACATCCTTCGCGTTGCGCTGAATGAAGTTGCGGCGAGACTCGACGTCTTCGCCCATCAGGACCGAGAACACCTCGTCGGCCATGGCGGCATCGTCCATCGACACCTTGAGGAGGGTTCGGCTGGACGGGTCCATGGTGGTGACCCGCAGCTCCTCGTGGTCCATCTCACCCAGACCCTTGTAGCGCTGGATCCCGTTCTCTTTGGGGATCTTCTTGCCCGCCTTCATGCCCTCGGCGAGCATGATGTCGCGCTCCTTGTCGGTGTACACGTACTCGTGCGGCGAGTTGGACCACTTGATCTTGAACAGCGGCGGCTGCGCCAAGTAGACGTAGCCAGCGTCGATCAGCGGCCGCATGTACCGGAACAGCAGCGTGAGCAGCAAGGTGCGAATGTGCTGGCCGTCTACGTCGGCATCGGCCATCAGCACGATCTTGTGATAGCGCGCCTTGTCGATGTTGAAGTCCTCGCCCATGCCCGCGCCGAACGCGGTGATGAGGCCCTGGACTTCGTGGTTGGCGAGCGCCCGGTCCAGACGCACCCGTTCCACGTTGAGGATCTTGCCGCGGATCGGCATGATCGCCTGGTTGTACGGCTCGCGGCCCTGCTTCGCGGAGCCGCCGGCGGAGTCTCCCTCGACGATGAAGATCTCGCATTCATCGGGGTTGCGGCTCTGGCAGTCGGACAGCTTTCCGGGCATGCCGCCCGACTCGAGGAGTCCCTTGCGGCGCGTAGCCTCGCGGGCCTTGCGCGCGGCCATCCTGGCTTGCGACGCCTGGATCGCCTTGCGGATCACGTCGCGGCCCTCGTTCGGGTGCGAGTCGAACCAGTCGGTCAGGCGCTCGTTGACCACCTTCTGCACAAAGGTCTTGGCGATCGTGTTGCCCAGCTTGGTCTTGGTCTGGCCCTCAAATTGGGGCTCGCCCAGCTTGACGGAGACGACGGCGGTGAGGCCCTCACGGACGTCGTCGCCCGTGAGGTTCTCGTCCTTGTCCTTGAGGATGCCCTTGTCGCGCGCGTAGCGATTGACCAGCGAGGTCATGGCGGCACGGAAGCCTTCCTCGTGCGCGCCGCCTTCAGTGGTGGCGATCGTGTTGGCGTACGTGAACACCGACTCCGAGTATCCGTTGGTCCACTGCAGCGCAAGCTCGACGGAGATCTTGTTCTCCACGTCCTCGGTCTCGATGCTGATGACCTCGGGGTGCACCAGCTCGGCCTTCTTCATGGCGTTGAGGTGCGTGACGTAGTCGACGAGGCCGCCCTCGTACATATAGGTGACGCTGCGCGAGGTGGGTGCCTCCTCGTCGTCGTCCCCCGAGATGTGGTCGGGGCGTTCGTCGATGAGCGTGATGCTCAGGCCCTTGTTGAGGAACGCCATCTGCTGGAAGCGGGCGCGCAGCGTCTCGAAGTCATAGTCGGTGGTCTCGAAGATCGTCGGGTCCGCCCAGAACGTCTGCATCGTTCCGGTCTCGGACGTCGCCTCGCCCTTGACAATGTCGCCCTGCGGCTTGCCGCCGTCGGCGAACGTCTGGCGCCACACGTGGCCCTGCCGCTTGACCTCGGTCTCCACCTTGCGCGACAGCGCGTTCACCACGGAGATGCCGACGCCGTGCAGGCCGCCCGACACCGCGTAGCCGCTGCCGCCGAACTTTCCTCCCGCGTGGAGGATCGTCATGACCACCTCAAGCGTGGGCTTGCCCTCAACGGGGTGCATGTCGACCGGAATGCCGCGCCCGTTGTCCGTGGTGCGCACGCCGCCGTCTTCGAGCAAAGTGACGGTGATGGTGTCGCAATGCCCGGCGAGGGCCTCGTCCACGGAGTTGTCCACGACCTCGTAGACCAAGTGGTGAAGACCCCGCTCCCCCGTGGAGCCGATATACATGCCGGGGCGCTTGCGCACGGCCTCGAGACCCTCGAGAACCGTGATGTCGCTAGCGCCGTATGCGGGCTCGCTCGCCCTTACGTCGGTGTTGGCCACAGATTGCCTTTCCAAGCCCCTCACGTGCCCCGATTCGGGTCGCGTCCTACCTCGGTCCATTCTACGCGCTCTGAGCGGCTTCCCTGGGCGATTCAGGGGGAATCTGGGGAATGTGGTCACGCGCGCATTTCTGAGGAGACTCCCGGGAGGGGTCGTGCGCGGCTCTGGAAGGGGTCGAGGCGGGACCTTTGGGGGTGCACACGGCGACACACCTCGAATCCAGCCCCCTACCCGTATGTGTCGCGGGGTCCGCGGCCCTTGACGCGCCGTGGGCCCTTCACCCAGTGCCGATCGCTGGGACCGATGAATCTGAGCTCCTTGACCACCTCGCGGCCAAACTCCTCATTGAGTCGATGGCGCACCTGACCCGACATCAGTTGCATCTGGGTGGCCCACGCGCTCGACGAAGCGCGGAGCAGCAGCACGCCGCCTTCGAAGCTCACGGGCTCGCAGTGGTCCGCGATCTGGTCGCCAATGACCTCGCGCCAGCGGGCGGTGACCGCCGCCACCTCGATGTTCTCCGTCCATCCCATGCGGCGCAGCAGTGCGGTGACGTTGTCGCTCATCGCGCGCGGGTCGCGGCCCGCGCCAAATGGCATCGGCGATCCGCCTCCCGCCGTGTCCTTGTTCGCCGCCTTGCGCCGACGCGCTGTCTCGGGAGAGATCCGGGCGGCTCCCCGCTCCCGTGCCGACGCTCGCGCCCGTTCCATCGCCTCGCGGGCCTGGGTAGCGGCGTCCTTGCGGGGCGGTGACGCACCCGAACCGTGTGCTGGCGAACCCAGTGGGGCGTTCACGTCCGGCCCCGGTGCTTCAGGCCCGGGTTCCTCGCGCTCATCGGTCATGCGTCTTGCCCTCGCCTTCGCCGTCACTGACGATCCCCGGCGTGACGTACAGGAGTCGGTGGCCGTCGGGGTGTTCCCGCAGTTGCTCAGGAACATCCTCCGCGACCGCGGCCGTAATCAGCACCTGGCCCGCGGTGGCGACGCGGCCCGCGAGCGCCGCGCGTCGGCCGGTATCCAATTCCGCGAACACGTCATCGAGGATCAGGACCGGTTCTCCGTCATCGCCATCGTCCGCCAGTAGGGCAAACGACCCCAGTCTCAGCGCAAGAGCGCACGACCAACTCTCGCCGTGACTCGCGTATCCCTTGGCGGGCAGGTCGCCGATGCGGATGTCGAGGTCGTCGCGATGCGGGCCCACCAGACACACCCCGCGGTCGATTTCCTGCGCGCGGCGTTCGACCATCATGGCGAGCAGCGCCGCGCCGAGATCGGCGACGGGCGTGGCGGCGGTGGGTGGCTCCGGTGACGGCGGGTCGGTGCCGTCGGCGTGGTCGCGCGCCACCCTCGCCGACGTCGAGTAGCCCAGCGAGCAGGTGCCCTCGCCTGGCGCAACGTCCTCGTACGCCCGCGTCACGTGGGACGCCAGGGCCTCGACGGCCGCAAGGCGGGCGTGCATGATGCGTGCGCCCAGGTCCGCCAACTTCTCGTCCCAGACGTCGAGAGTCCTGGCATCGAAGCGCGGCTTGCCGCGCGCCGACTTCAGCAGCGACGAGCGTTGGCGAAGTACCCGGTCATAGTCGGCCAGGTCCCCGGCAAGCGCGGGCTGCAGGGCAACGCACAACTCATCCATGAACACGCGCCTGGTGCCCGGGTCTCCCTTGACGAGAGCCAGATCCTCCGGCGCGAAGACCACGGTCCGGAGAATCCCGACAAGGTCGCGCGGCTTCGCGTTGCCCCGATTGAGCCGGGCCTGATTGGCCTTGCCCGGGATCATGGTGACCTCGAGCGTGAGCGTGCGTTCTCCCCGTTGGACCCGGCCGGAGACGATGGCGCGGCGAGCGCCTGCCCGCAGCATCGGCGCATCGGTGGCGACCCGATGCGAGGACAGCGTGGACAGGTAGCGCACCGCCTCGACCACGTTCGTCTTGCCGTGGCCGTTGCGTCCCACAAGGGTGGTGACGCCGGGACCCAACTCGATCCGGACGTCCTCGTAGGAGCGGAAGTCGGTGAGGATCAGGTGCGTGATGCGCATCGACCGCTAGCCGGCGATACGAATGGGCACCAAGAGGTAGCGGAACTCCGAGGCGATGGTGCCGCCGGGCTTGTCGA
>NZ_JADQBE010000079.1:0-5796 GCF_016278765.1 Demequina sp.
TCAACCGCGTCTCCAAGGTCGTCAAGGGCGGCCGTCGCTTCAGCTTCACCGCGCTCGTCGTGGTGGGCGATGGCGAAGGCAACGTCGGCGTCGGCTACGGAAAGGCCAAGGAGGTGCCGTCCGCTATCTCCAAGGGTGTCGAGGAGGCGAAGCGTTCGTTCTTCCGCGTGCCCCGCATTCAGGGCACCATCCCGCACATCGTGCAGGGTGAGGCCGCGGCCGGCGTGGTGTTCCTACGTCCGGCATCGCCCGGTACCGGCGTGATCGCCGGCGGCCCGGTGCGTGCCGTGCTGGAGTGCGCGGGCATCCACGACGTGTTGACGAAGTCGCTGGGCTCCTCGAACGCGATCAACATCGTCCACGCGACTGTGGCTGCGTTGAAGCGTCTCGAGCAGCCGGAGGCTGTCGCCGCCCGTCGCGGCCTGCCCGTCGAGGATGTGGCGCCGGCAGCGATGCTGCGCGCCAAGGCTGCGGGGTTGAAGTAATGCCACGCTTGAAGGTGACGCAGAAGCGTTCGGAGATCGGCACCAAGCCTCAGCACCGCGAGACCTTGCGCTCGCTCGGTCTGAAGCGCGTTGGTGACATTGTCGTGAAGGAAGACCGTCCCGAGATTCGCGGGATGGTCAAGGCGGTCAACCACTTGGTGACCGTGGAGGAGGTCGAGTAATGGCCGAGGAAAACGAGGCGACGCCCAAGAAGGCGCCTGCCAAGAAGCCTGCTGCCAAGGCGACGGCTGCGAAGAAGCCGGCTGCCGACAAGGCACCTGCCAAGAAGCCTGCTGCCAAGGCGACGGCTGCGAAGAAGCCGGCTGCTGACAAGGCTCCGGCCAAGGCGGCCGCTTCCAAGCAGGCTGTTGCCGAGACGGCTCCGGCCAAGGCGACCACGGCCACGGCCAAGTCGGCCGCGGCCACCAAGGCCGCCGCGAAGTCGGCCGCCGCTAAGGCGACTCCCAGCGCGGAGCAGCCCAAGGTGACGACGCTGAAGATGCACCACCTGCGTCCCGCGCCAGGCTCACACGCTGCCAAGATCCGCGTGGGTCGCGGTGAGGGTGGCAAGCGGGGCAAGACGGCCGGCCGCGGTACCAAGGGCACGGGCGCTCGCTACCAGGTGCCTGCAGCGTTCGAGGGCGGTCAGACGCCCCTGCACATGCGGATCCCCAAGTTGCGCGGCTTCAAGAGCCCGTTCAAGGTGCGTTACCAGGTGGTCAATCTCGACCAGCTGGCCGAGCTGTTCCCCAAGGGCGGCAAGGTGACCAAGGCCGACCTGATCGAGAAGGGTGCGGTTCGAAACAACCTGCCCGTCAAGGTGCTTGGCGACGGCGAGATCGCGGTGAAGGTGACCCTCGTGGACGCCGATGCGGTTTCGCGTAGCGCGAAGACCAAGATCGAGGCGGCCGGCGGCACCGTCAACGAGGGCTAGGCTCGTCGCGGGTCCGGTAAGCGCCGGACCCGCGACGCCCCCTTAACGGAGGACTCATGCTTTCAGGCTTTCTCAGCGCGTTCCGCACACCGGATCTGCGCAAGAAGCTTCTTTTCACGCTCGGTATTCTCGCGATCTACCGACTTGGCGTGGCTGTGCCGACCCCGGGTGTTGACTACGGCAACGTCCAGCAGTGCATTTCGACGAACAGTGCTGACGGCGGTCCGCTGCAGATCCTCAATCTCTTCTCCGGCGGAGCGCTGCTCCAGCTCTCGGTCTTCGCGCTCGGCATCATGCCGTACATCACCGCGTCGATCATGGTGCAGCTGCTGCGCGTCCTCATTCCTCGCTTCGAAGCCCTCCAGAAGGAGGGCGCCGACGGCCAGGCGAAGCTGACTCAGTACACCCGCTACATCACGGTGGGGTTCGCCGCTTTGCAGTCGGCCTCGTACGTGACGATGGCCCGCAACGGCGTGTTCTTCCCCGGTTGCCCTTCGGAGATCGTTCCCGACCAGTCGTGGAACGTGATCACCACGATGGTGCTGACCATGACCGCGGGCACCGTGCTCATCATGTGGATGGGTGAGCGCATCACCGAGCGGGGCATCGGCAACGGCATGTCGCTCTTGATCTTCACCTCGGTCGCGTCGTCGTTCCCCGGCGCCATCACCACCATTTGGCAGAGTTCGGACCGCGTGCGCAACACCATCGTGATCCTGCTCGTGATCTTCGCTGTCATCGCAGCCGTGGTCTACGTCGAGCAGTCGCAGCGCCGCATTCCGGTCCAGTACGCGAAGCGTATGGTCGGCCGCCGCATGCTCGGTGGGTCTTCCACGTATATCCCGCTGAAGATCAACATGGCGGGCGTGATCCCCGTGATCTTTGCGTCGTCGCTCCTGCAGTTGCCCTACGTGATTGTGCAGTTCGCTGGCGACAACCCGTCCAGCTGGGTGGTCTGGCTGCAGAACAACGTGACGCGCACCGACTCGCCGCTTCACATTTCGTTCTACATCTTGTTGATCGTGTTTTTCGCCTACTTCTACACGGCGATCACGTTCAACCCCACCGAGGTTGCCGACAACATGAAGAAGTACGGTGGCTTCGTTCCCGGCATCCGACCCGGACAGCCGACGGCCGACTACCTCGATTACGTCCTCTCGCGCATCACCGCGGCGGGCTCGATCTACCTCGCAATCGTCGCTTTGTTGCCGATGCTGGCGCTCGTGTTCCTGGGACTCAATACGTCCATACCGTTGGGTGGCGTCACGATCCTGATCCTCGTGGGTGTGGGTCTCGACACCGTCAAGCGCATTCAGGCCCAGTTGGAGCAACGCCGCTACGAAGGGTTCTTGAAGTAATGCGTCTGGTACTCGTGGGCCCCCCTGGGGCTGGCAAGGGAACACAAGCGGCGCGGCTGGCGGACGCCTACCATGTGCCCGCTATTTCCACCGGCGACATCTTCCGTGCCAACGTGAAGGGTGAGACCGAGTTGGGTCGTAAGGCGCAGGAGTACATGTCCCACGGTGCGTTGGTGCCGGACGACGTCACCAATGACATGGTGCGCGACCGTCTGGCGGAGCACGACGTTACGGCGGGGTTCCTGCTGGACGGCTACCCGCGCAATCCCGAGCAGGCGGTGGAACTCGACGGAATGCTCGCCGATCACGGCGCCGCGCTCGATGCGGTGGTGGAGCTCGTCGCAGACAGTGACGAGATTGCCAGAAGGCTCCTCAAGCGCGCCGAGATCGAGGGTCGGGTGGACGACACCGAGGACGTCATTCGCAAGCGCCTCTCGGTCTACGCGGAGACGACCGCGCCCGTCGTGGCCTACTACGAGGGTCAAGGACTCCTGGTGAAGGTGGATGGCATCGGCGAAGTCGACGCCGTCACCGATCGCCTGGTCGACGCCCTGCGCGCCCGGTAGGAGCCTGTGGCACGCGGCGTCGAGTACAAGACCAGGCCCCAGATGCGGGTCATGGCTCGCGCGGGCAGCATCGTGGCCGACGCCCTCGCAGCCGCGTCGGCTGCCACCGTCGTGGGGGCGACCACCGCTGACGTGGATGCGGCCGCTCGCCGTGTGATCGAGGGGGCGGGCGCAGAATCGAACTTCTTGGGCTACTACGGCTTTCCCGCAGTCAGTTGCGTCTCGGTGAATGATGAGGTGGTCCACGGGATACCCGGGCCCCGGGTCATCGAGGACGGCGACATCGTCTCCATCGACTGCGGAGCGATCGTCGATGGGTGGCATGGCGACGCGGCGGTGACGGTGATCGCCGGTGCGCCCCGTGGCGGCCAGGACACGCACCTGGTCGAACAGACCAGAGTGGCACTGTGGGCGGGCATCGCCGCATTGGCGACCGCGGACCGGCTTGACGAGGTTGCGGGGGCGATTGAGGACGTTGCCGGTGCCGCACAACTTCACCCATTGCTGGGCTATGTGGGGCACGGCATCGGGACGGCGATGCATCAGGCGCCCGAAGTTCTCAACTACCGCACGCGAGGGCGTCAGCCCAAGGTCAAAGCCGGCATGTGTCTGGCTATCGAGCCCATGTTCGTCGTGGGCACGGGGGAGTCCACGGTGCTCGAGGACGACTGGACCGTAGTGTCGGCAGACGGGTCGCGAGCCGCGCATTGGGAACATTCCATTGCGATTCACGACGACGGAATCTGGGTGTTGACGGCTCATGACGGGGGCGCCGCGGAGTTGGCCGCGTATCGGGTTTCTCCCGTCGCCCCCTAGTGGGGGCGCCCCCAACTCTCTGCCCCCCAATGTGGTGTTTAGTAGGCATGTCGCGGCGGTCCGTGTGGACATTCTCACAATTGAGGTCGAAAAGTCGCGGACCGACTTGTCCCAAATGTATGACTAGAGCATCCGCTGAGGGGAAGGCATCAGCCTGACCACCGAAAGGCGAGGCGCGGCCACCACGGCCCCGTCGGCTACCCAAGGGGCTCGACCATGGCACGTGGATTCTCGCAGGCGCCGGGCGGAAGCGTCGAGGTGCTCGACGCCGCGACGCGCGGATTGCACCGCACTCACATCGCTCTGCTCGCCCAGTCTCGAAACCGGGTTGTCCGCGAGACGATCGCGAGTCGCGACGATGTCCCCCTGGGGATTCAGGCGTTGCTCGCCCAAGACGGTGCGACCGAGGTGCGCGCGGCGCTCGCGGCAAACGCCCACACCGTGAGGTCAGTGCTTGAGGACCTCAGTTCGGACAGAAGCCAGGTCGTCCTGACCGCATTGCTCACCAACCCCGGCATCTCGTTCGAGATCGTTGACGGCCTGACACGTCACCGCCGCTCCGAGGTGCGCAGGCTGGCGTCCGCGCGACGCAACGACGCGATCCGATTGCCGCGCGTCGAAGACCCTCGAGACGAGGACGCGAGGTTTCCCGAGCTGCGGGAGCGAGGCACCACCGCGGCGGTCGCCGAGGAATCGATCGCGCGGCCGTCGCGCTTCCCGTCGCACGGCGCCGCCATGGAGCTGGCGCATGCCCCCATGCCAGGCACGCACGGCCTGGCGATCAGCGCAACGTCATAGCACTGTCGTCCCCGCGACGGCGCCGATTCCTCGGCCCGGGTTCGCCCCGCCGCAGAAATGTCTAATTTCTCACAAAGGTCGAAATGGCACACGCATCCGTCCTACGCTGGGCACAACGTACGGGGTGACGGGCGCCCCGTCGAATGGGTGAAAAGAGCGATAGTGGTACTTCCCCCGGCACGCGACGCATCCGACGATGTTCTTCGCGCCCTCGACCCCGAACTCACGGGTTCGGCCTTGCTTCCGTTCGCGGTGCACCGCGACGCGAGAGTGCGCGCGGCGGTCGCAGCCAGGACCGATTGCCCCGCTGGCGCGCTCATCTCTTTGGGCCACGACCACGACACCACGGTTCTTGAGGCGCTGGTGCGCAACGTGCGCACCCCGTCCTCGGTGGTCAGGGCGCTCGCGGACCACCGCAATCAGCAGATCTCCGATCTAGCGGTCCAGCGTCTGCGCAACGCCTACCGCTAGCCTCACGCGGGGTCGCTCGCCCGCGCGGCAGGACGCCGTATGCGCGCGATTTGAGACTTCACCACATCTCAGGTATTCTCGACGGTCGGGCGTTTTTGCGCGCCTGCACACCCATTCATCGACGTTAGCGGAGTTCATGGCCAAGAAAGACGGCGTCATTGAGGTAGAAGGCTCAGTAGTTGAGGCGTTGCCGAACGCGTCATTCCGTGTGGAACTGACGAACGGTCACCTCGTACTAGCCCACATCTCAGGCAAGATGCGCCAGCACTACATCCGGATCCTTCCGGAGGACCGCGTAGTGGTGGAGCTGAGTCCTTATGACCTGTCCCGCGGGCGCATCGTCTACCGCTACAAATAAGCGCCGCCGC
>NZ_JADQBE010000014.1:0-47611 GCF_016278765.1 Demequina sp.
TCGGCGGGCTGGCCCATCTGCTCGAGGATCATCTCGATCACGGACTTGTTGTCCATTTCGCCGTCGGCGCCAATGAGGTACGTCTCGCCCGCGCGCCCCTTGTCCACGATGGTCCACACGGCGCGGTTGTGGTCGTCCACGTGAATCCAGTCGCGCACGTTCTCGCCCTTGCCGTACAGCTTGGGGCGGATGCCGTCGAGCACGTTGGTGATCTGACGGGGGATGAACTTCTCGACATGCTGGGCCGGACCGTAGTTGTTGGAGCAGTTGGAGATGGTGGCCTCGACCTGGAACGACCGCACCCACGCGCGCACCAGCAGGTCCGATGCCGCCTTGGAGGACGAGTAAGGGGACGACGGGTTGTACGGCGTCTCTGCCGTGAACTTGGCGGGGTCATCGAGTTCGAGGTCGCCGTAGACCTCGTCGGTGGAGATGTGGTGGAGCTTCCTGCCGTGACGGCGGACCGCCTCGAGCAGCTGGTACGTGCCGATGATGTTGGTCTGCACGAACGGCCATGGGTTGTCGAGGGAATTGTCGTTGTGGCTCTCCGCAGCAAAGTGGATGACCAGATCATGGTCCCTCACCAGGTCGTCCACCAGGTCCGGCTCCGCAACATCGCCCTTGACCAGGGTGACCCGATCGTCGTCCGGTAAGGATGCCGCATTGCCCGCGTACGTGAGGGCGTCGAGGACGGTCATCTCCACGTCGGGACGCTCGTCGAGCGTCAGTCTCACAAAGTTGGAGCCGATAAAGCCGGCGCCGCCAGTGACCAGAGCCTTCATGACAACCTTCCTCGACCTCGCGTTCGCGGGGCCCCAAGAATCCTATGCGGTGGTGCCGTCCGCGAGCCCGTCGACGTAGGCGGCCACGGCGTCGGCCGCGGGAAGCAGGCCCGCCGCGCGAGCCTCAGCGAGCGTGGGGGCGGCTCCGTCCTTGGGCGACAGTCGCGGCGTGAGCGGTTCGCCACCGCGCCCCACGCTGGGCCACTCGATCCCGATGGCCCGGTCCAGGGGGTGCACCTCGTGCTCCCGGCCCGGGGCGTAGGGCGTGGAGCACAGGTACATCACGGTCGAGCCGTCTTCGAGCGACATGAACGCGTGCCCCAGACCTTCGGCAATGTAGATGCCGCGGCGGTCCGCGTCGTCGAGGAGTACCGAGTCCCACTGGCCGAACGTAGGGGAGCCGACGCGAATATCGACCACCACGTCGACGACGGCGCCCTTGACGCACGTCACGTACTTGGCCTGGCCCGGCGGGACGTCCGCAAAGTGGATGCCGCGCAGCACGCCGGCGGCCGACACGGAGCAGTTGACCTGCGCGAGCGAGAAGTCGTGACCCACGGCTTGGGCAAACGGAATGCCCTTGAAGACCTCGAGGAAGAGTCCCCGATCGTCGCCAAAGTGCCGCGTCGTGATCTCCCACGCGCCTGAAATCGCCAGTTCTCGGTACTCCACGGGGCCTCCTTTGCCTCACCTAGCCTAGTAGCGCCGTTAGCCTTGCCGGGTGAACCCCTCCCACGCCCGCATTCTGCTCACCGGCGCGCGCGGCATGCTTGCCGCCGACGTCGCTGACGCCCTCCGCGCCGCCGCCGCGACCGACATGGTCCTCACGGATCGCGACGATCTGGACATCCTCGACGCCGACGCCGTGGCGATCGCCGTCGCCGGGCGGGATCTGGTGATCAACTGCGCGGCGTTCACGGCCGTCGATGCCGCCGAGGACGAGGAGGACGTGGCGTACGCGGTCAACGCCATCGGGCCCAGGAATCTCGCGCGTGCCGCGGCGGCGGCGGGTGCTCGCATGGTGCACATCAGCACCGACTACGTCTTCGCGGGAGACGCTACCGAGCCGTACGCGGAAGATGCGCCGATGAACCCCGTCGGCGCGTATGGGCGCACCAAGGCGGCAGGAGAGGCCGCGGTGCGAGAGTCTGGCGCGGACGCCCTGATCCTGCGCACCGCCTACCTCTACGGGCGGGGCGGGCCGTGCTTCCCCAAGACCATCGCCAAGGCAGGCCGTGAACGGGGGGCCCTGAGCGTGGTTGACGACCAGATCGGCCAGCCGACGTGGACTCGCGACGTGGCGGACTTCATGCTGCGGTTGCTGGCGGCCGATGCGCCCGCCGGCACCTATCACGCGACGTCTGCCGGGCAGTGTTCCTGGTACGACTTCGCCAAGGAAGTCGTCGCGTCGGCCGGGTTAAGGGACATCGTCTCGCCCACCGACTCGAGTGGCTCTGCGCGCAAGGCGCCACGACCCGCGTGGTCGGTCCTTGGCCACACCGCGCATGAGGCACTCGGCATCGAGGGAATTGGCGATTGGCGCGAACGCTGGGCGGTCGCGGCCCAGGAAGTGCTTGCCTGAGCCTTGGTGGGCCCGGCGCCTACTTGCCCTCGTCCAAGACCTTCAGCAGGTACTGCCCGTAGCCGGACTTGGTGAGCTTGTCCGCCCGCTCGCGCAGCTCGTCGTCGCTGAGGAAGCCCTGCCGCCACGCGACCTCTTCGGGGGCGCCGATGCTCATCCCCTGGCGGTGGACGACCGTCTGGACAAACTGGCTGGCGTCGAGCAGCGAGTCGAAGGTTCCGGTGTCCAGCCAGGCGGTGCCGCGCGGCAAGACGCCCACCTGGAGTGTGCCCGCCTCGAGGTAGTGGCGGTTGATGTCGGTGATCTCATACTCGCCGCGCGCGCTCGGCTTGAGGTTGCGGGCAATCTCGATCACGTCGTTGTCGTAAAAGTACAGGCCAGGCACCGCGAAGTGTGACTTGGGGTGGGTGGGCTTCTCTTCGAGTGAGATCGCCGTGCCGGACGCATCGAATTCGACCACCCCGTACGCCGTCGGATCCGCCACCCGGTACGCGAACACGGCCGCACCGTCAACGTCGGCGAATTTCTGCAGCTGCGAGCCCAGCCCGTGGCCGTAGAAGATGTTGTCGCCCAGCACGAGCGCGGCCTTCTCGGAGCCGATGTGGTCGGCGCCAATCGTGAAGGCCTGCGCCAGGCCGTTGGGCTCGGGCTGCTGCGCATACGTGATGGCGATGCCGAATTGGGAACCATCGCCGAGGAGCCGCTCGAATTGCTCGGCGTCGTGAGGGGTGGTGATGATGAGCACGTCTCGAATCCCCGCCAAGATGAGCGTCGACAGGGGGTAATAGATCATCGGCTTGTCGTAGACGGGGACGAGCTGCTTGCTCACGCCCACGGTGATCGGGTGCAGTCGGGTGCCGGAACCGCCGGCCAGGATGATGCCACGCATGGGCCTAGTCTGCCGGAGTTGAGAGCCTTCTGCGCGCGGCGGCCACCTCGGCCCTTTCCCGGGCGGTGAGTCCTGCCGCGACAACGGCCCGCACCGGAGCCTGCCACCAGCGCGGGTAGGCGCTCGCGACATACAGCCGGGCAGAATCGTGGTGCGCCTTGAGCATGGGCGCCGGATCCGAGCGATAGCTGTGCCCGCCCAGGTGGGTCACGACCGCGCGCGGCGTCCACACCTGCCGGAACCCCGCCGCACCAAGGCGCCTGCCCAGGTCCACATCCTCGAAGAACATGAAGTACCGCTCGTCGAAGCCGCCGAGTTTCTCCCACGCCGACCGGCGCACCAGGAAGCACGACCCGGACAGCCAACCGGCGTCGACCTCTCCGCCCAGGGGGTGGAGGTTGAGTCGGTAGCGACGCGTCCAGGGATTGCGCGGCCAGGCCCGCCCCAAGAGTGCGTGTCCCGCACCCAGCATCAGCGTCGGCAACGGGCGTGCGGACGGGTAGGTGGTGCCGTCGATTTCTTGGACCCGCGGGCCCACCGCGCCGATCGTCTCGTCCGATTCGGCGACGGCCAACAGCGCTGCGACCGCGCCCGGCTCGAGCACGATGTCCGCGTTGGACACCAGGATCCACGCGGCGGACCCCTGCAGCGCGCCGATGTTGGCGCCGCCGCCATATCCAGCGTTGCGTCCCGTCTGCACAAACGACACGTCGGCCCAAGCGGCGGCTCGCTGGGCGACGTCGTCACTCGAGGCGTTGTCCACCACTGTCACGCTCGCGACTCCTTCCGCGCCCACCGCGGACTGCAAGAAGGAGGTGATCGTGTCACCGGGGTTATAGGTGACAACCACGACGTCGACGGAGGGACCGGGCATGGAAGTGAGCCTAATCCCGTAGGGGTCTGGGGACCGACGTCAGCCGCGGCCGCGCAGGCGGTCAAGCTGGCGGCGCTCCTTCTTGGTGGGTCGGCCGGCACCTCGGTCGCGCACGGCCGGTGGGGCGACAAACTCGGACGGAGGCGGTGGCGCGGGCGTGTGGTCCGCGTAGGCGGCCGCGGCGGGTTCCGCTCCCACGCGCTTGAGGAGCAACTGGCGGACCTCGACGATCCGGTCGAGCCCGCCCGCACGCACCACCACGCGGTCACCGATCTTGACACGAGTGGCGGGCTTGGCTCGCTCGCCGTTGACGCGCACGTGACCCGCGCGACACGCAGCGGTTGCTTGCGTCCGGCTCTTGTACAACCGGACGGCCCACACCCACGCGTCGACGCGCACGGTACCGGTGGTCATCTCACGAGACTAGGCCCGCCGCGTAGGCTGGGCCGGTGAACACACTCTTGGAAGCCATCGGGTGGATCGGCTCGGCCCTCATCGTGATCTCGCTCATGCAGGCGCGGGTGCTCCGATTCCGCTGGATCAACATGATCGGCTCGATCATCGCGACGTTCTACAACGCGGTGCTCGGCATCTGGCCGTTCGTGGCGATGAACGCCGTGATCGCCGTGATCAGCGCGTATTGGTTGCGACGCCTGTACCGCGAGGCGCAGG
Organism: Demequina sp.; assembly: GCF_016278765.1. Taxonomy (GTDB): domain Bacteria; phylum Actinomycetota; class Actinomycetes; order Actinomycetales; family Demequinaceae; genus Demequina. Next base: position 4,800 of record NZ_JADQBE010000014.1, read on the forward strand.
AGCCCGGCGGGTACCAAGCGCTTCAGGTGCCGCCCGACGACCCGTTCCTGCAGCACCTTCTCGCCGTGCATGCTGAGGACATCGCCTCGCACCAGCCGGACTTCGTCGCGCAGCCCGGCGACCCCGCCCGATCCACGTTGCTGGTGGTGCGCGGGGACGAGGCGGTGGGCGTGGTGGCCTTGCACGATGCTGGCGGCGGCCAGGGCGTGGTGGAACTCGACTGGGTCAAGCCGCGGTTCCGCGACTTCACGGCGGGCCAGTTTGTCTACCGCGACTCAGGCGCGCTGCCCGAGGCTGGCTTCTCTCGCGTCACCGTCACGCCGCACGGGGCGACCGATACCGAGTACCTCCGCAAGACGGGATTCCGCCTTGAGGGCGACCAGTGGGTGCGGGACCTTAACGCCGCTGCATGACCCGTCTGCCGCGTCCGTGCGGTGCCGGACTCGGTGGACGTGGACAGGAGTGATCGCACCGCGACCGTGGAACGAGAAAGGCCCCCGATCTCTCGGGGGCCCTCTGTGGTGCGCGAGGGGGGATTTGAACCCCCACGCCCTTTCGGACACTGGCACCTGAAGCCAGCGCGTCTGCCGTTCCGCCACTCGCGCGCGCCGGGAAAGCGTAACACGCAGCGTGATCGCCCCACGAATGGTGGTGGGGGGCCTAGCCGACGAGGGCCAGCACCTTGACGGAAGGCGCGAGCGCCGCGCCTGCGCGCGCCTGGGCGGTCCGGGCGGCGATGGCCGCGGAGTACGCCTGGCGGCGGCGTTCAACCACGCTTTCCTTGGGGTCGACCGCCGGGACCGCGTCGGCCTCGAGGTTTGCCTCAAGGCCTTCCTTGAGCAGCCCGAGCGCCTCGCTGCGAATTTGGCTGATGCGAGAGCGGGTCAGGCCCATCTCCTCCGCGAGCTCCACAACGGGGCGGTCGTGAAAGAACAGCTGGTCCACGACATATGCGAGCTTGTCGGGCAGGCAGGCAATGCCGGCCCGAAGGTATTCGATGCGCTCCGCGCTCACCATGGCATCGAGCGGCGCCACCGTCGAGTCGACGATCGCGGCGCCCACGGCACCTTCGAACGCGTCCAACGACAGGACGCGAGTCTCGGCGTCTGCTTGGGCGGTGTGGACCTCATGAACGCTGACGCCCATCGCCTGCGCGATCTCGTCCTTGGTGGGCGTGCGACCGAGGCGGCCGGCGAGCGCGTCCGTCGCCGCTGAAGCGGCACGAGCGCGGCGGCGCACACCCCGTGAGAGCCAATCCATCGACCGAAGCTCGTCGACGAGGGCCCCGCGAACACGCACGGACGCGTATCGGGCAAAGGGGACGCCTTTGGTGTCGTCGAAGGATCGTGCTGCCTTCACCAGCGCCATCGCCCCGGCAGACATCAGGTCAGCACGCGACACGTGCGACGGCACGCGAGCGAGAACCTCGTTCACGCTGTATCCCACCAACGCGAGGTGGGATTCCACCAAGGCGTTCGATCGGTTCATCGCTTCGTTCATGGGGCCAATGTGACTGACGTTTCACCAGCGGACCAGGTGAAAAGTCACACGTGACGCTCGTCACCCACACGAGCGGGAAATATCACACGACACGCGCGTGGGCGCTTTGTCCGTTTTGCGACACGCTGGGTGTGAGGTAGTCCATTCCGTACGCACAGTGCCCTCCACGCGGGTGGCAGGGCACAAAAGTGCGTGCAGGGGGAAAGTTTCTCAGTGAGACTTGTCACATTGTGGTTGTGGCGGCCGATGAGAGTGGTGCTACCGGCCACCTTCGGGCGCAGCGGACACATGGGAGTTGCCTTGGGACTCAATGAACTTTCGACCGTGCTGTGGCGAGAGCGAGAGCTTCTCGAGTCGCTGCTGTTCAAGTTGGAAGAAGAGGAGTTCGTGCTCGCCAGCGGGCGTGCGCGCTGGGTGGGGCGCGCCACGCGTGAGGTCGAAGCGGTCCTCGATCAGGTTCGCGGAATCGAATTGGAACGCGCTGTCGAGGCCGACGACGCCGCTCGGGAAGTGGGCCTCACCCCCGGGGCCTCACTGCAGGAGTTGGCCAGGGCCGCGCCGACGCCATGGAACGACCTGCTGCGCAGCCACCACGTGGCGCTGACGGACATCACGTCACAGATTGACGCGCTTGCCCACTCCAACCGGGATGCGCTGGTGCAGTCGATGCGCGCCACGCAGGATGCGCTCTTGGGGTTCCACAGTGACGCCTCGATGTAATCCGCCGCTCGCGCAGAACACTCACCGTTCGCGCGCGAAGGTCGATAGAAACTGCACGATGAACAATTCGGACGGTGTGGACGACATCGGCCTCGCGGAGACCCTCGTGGAACTCAAGACGCAAGAGGTCGCGTACCAAGGCGCGTTGAGCGCCACCGCACGTGTCATCCAGACGACGCTGCGGGAGTTTCTGCGCTAGACGGGTCGGGGCGTCACACGGTCGTGGCGTCACACCCGCATTCGCCCATCTCAGTCAGGGCATACATGGGCCGACGGCCATCATGACCACCCGCGCGCGGCGGGTCTGAAGTGCCCGCGCCCGCCGAAGAGTCGCTTGAGTTCCGACGTCTGTCCGCGATGTCGCCGGGCCCACTCACGCGGGGCGCTCGGGCCGTGCGTACCTCGCAGGTTACGATTCCACGTATGGGAGTGCTCGATCGCTTCGAAAAAGGCGTCGAGAACGTGATGCAGTCCGCGTTCGCCAAGACGTTCCGTTCCGGCGTGAAGCCGGTGGAACTATCGAGCGCGCTCAAACGCGAATGCGACGCCCGTGCGGCCGTCGTGGACCGGCAACGCACGGTGGTCCCCAATGAATACGTGCTCGCGCTCAGCTCCGTAGATATGGAGTCGTTGCGCGAGTGGGGTGACGCGGCGCTGGCACACGAGTTCGAGGACGCGCTTCACGACCACGCCGACCGCCAGCGCTACAGCTTTGTGGGTCAGGTGGCCGTGCGGTTCGAGGAGGATCCGGACCTTGCGACCGGTCGCTACGCCGTGCGTTCGCGCTCCACCCGCGGGCCCGTGGCCCCCGCAGGCAACCGCGCCCCCAACTCCCGCTACCCGCTGCTCGACATCGATGGCAAGCGCTACCACCTGACGGGCGAGTCCACCGTGCTCGGCCGCGGCACCGAGGCGGACATCGTGGTGGATGACACCGGCGTGAGCCGCCAACACATCCGCCTGGAACGCACCGACTACGGCACCATCGTCACGGACTTGGGATCCACCAATGGCACCTTCGTGGAGGACCAACGCATCCGCGAGGCGACCCTGCTGGACGGCAACGCCATCACGATCGGCCGCACCACCATCCTGTATTGGGACGGCCTGCCGACGGACGAGGAAGCCTGATGAGTCAACTGTCCGTCTCCCTGCTTCGGCTGGGTTTCCTGGTCCTGCTGTGGGCGATGGTGTTGGTCGCCATCGGCGTCTTGCGCTCCGACCTGTATGGCACACGCGTGACGTCGCGCGGCAAGGGCAGGAAGCGCCGCGCCCGCACCGACGGCCGGGCAAACAAGCGGGCCGCGCCGTCTCGGGCGAGCACCGGCGTAAGAACCGGCGCGGTCTCGACCCAGGCGCCAGCAGCCGCTCACCTTGCCATCGTCTCTGGCACGCTCAAGGGCACCACCGTGCCACTGGGTGCCTCTCCCATCCTCATCGGTCGCGCGGCCACCTGCACCGTGGTCATTGAGGACGACTTCCTCTCGGCACGGCACTGCCGCATCTTCCCCGAGGATGGGCGTTGGTTGGTCGAGGATCTCGGCTCCACCAATGGCACTTTCCTGGGAAATCAGAAGGTTGAAGACCCGGTTCCGTTCTCGATCGGCGAGCGCGTGCGTATCGGCGCCACCACACTGGAATTGAGGGCCTGACATGTACCTGACGCTGCGCTTTGCGGCGCGCTCCGATGTGGGGTTGGTGCGTGCCGACAACCAAGACTCTGCATTCGCCGGACCTCATCTGCTGGTGGTCGCCGACGGCATGGGCGGCGCAGCGGGAGGCGACATCGCATCGTCCCTGGCGGTGGGCCGACTGGCCGCCCTCGAGGGTGAGGCCCTTGGACCTGACGAGTCGCTCGACCACCTGAAGGGCGCGATCGCCGACGCCCACGCCGACATCGTGGAACGCGCCCACAACGACCCCGAACTGTCCGGCCTCGGCACCACCGTCACCGCAATCCTGCGCTCCGGCACGACGCTGGCCATGGCGCACATCGGCGACTCCCGCTGCTACCTGCTACGCGACGGCGACCTCGACCAGGTCACCTCCGATCACACCTTTGTGCAGCACCTGGTGGACACCGGCCGCCTGTCCATGGCCGACGCGGAAAACCATCCCAAACGCAACCTGGTGCTACGCGTCCTGGGCGACATCGACGCGGACGTCCCCGTGGATATCTCCGTGCGCGAGGCCAGGCTGGGGGACCGGTGGCTGCTGTGCTCCGACGGGCTGTCCGGGGTGGTGTCCCGCGACACCATTCACCAAACCATGCTTGAGGTCGAGGACGCCGCCGACTGCGCCGACGCCCTGGTGTCGCTCGCGCTCGCGGCCGGCGCGCCGGACAACGTCACGTGCGTGATCGGCGACATCGTCGACATCGACTCCGCCAGCAAGGCCAAGCCCGCGCCCAACCAAATCGTCGGCTCCGCCGCCCGCGACCGCAAGCGCCCTTCCCAGGGCTCTGAATCGTCGGCCGGACGCGCCGCCAAGCTCTCATCGGCCGCCGCCGATGACGACGAGGAGGAGGATCAAGCGGGTCGTTGGTCGCGACTGAAGCCATGGCTGCTGCCCCTGGTCGCCCTGGTCGCCGTCATGGCGGCCCTGTGGGGCTCCTACGCGTGGTCGCAGACCCAGTACTACGTGGGCACTGATGGCGACTCGGTCGCCATCTACCGAGGCATCCCCCAGTCACTCGGCCCCATCAGCCTTCACCACGTGATCGAGTCGACCAGCATCTCCGTCGACTCCCTGGCGCCTTTCCAACGCGAGCGCGTCGACGCGTCGATCCGGACGGGCAAGCTCTCCGAGGCCCGCGCCATCGTCACCTCACTCGAGGGCACCGGCTAGTGGCCACCGTCCTCGAGGTCTCTGTACGCGTCGGGAGACGGTCGGAGGCCGTCTTGTTGGCAATCGCCTGCGCGATCGCCATCGCGGCGCGGGCCTTCGTGGACGCGCATGCGGGCCCAGGCGTCGGCGCCTCGCTGGCCGTGTACGCGATGGCCGTGGTCGCCCTCGCCGCCGCTGCGCACGTGGTGATCCGCCTCAAGGCGCCCGATGCGGATCCGGTGCTGCTGCCCGCCGTCTTCGCCTTGAACGGCCTGGGTCTGGCCATGATCCACCGCATCGACTTCGCGTACCTCGCCCGCGGCCGGGAGACTCACTTTGCGCAGACCCAGACGCTGTGGGCGATCTTGGGGATCGTGGGCGCACTCATCGTGGTGGCCGTGCTTCCTGACCACCGCTTGCTGCGCCGCTATACGTACACCGCGGGCGTGATCGGCCTGGTGGGGCTGCTGCTGCCGCTCGCCCCAGGGATCGGCCGCGAAGTCAACGGCGCGCGCATCTGGGTGGGGCTGTTCGGCCGTTCGCTCCAGCCCGGCGAGTTCGCCAAGATCGCCTTCGTGATCTTCTTTGCCGGCTACCTGGTGTCTCACCGCGACACCCTCGCCCTCGCTGGGCCCAAGGTGCTCGGCATTCGGCTGCCGCGTCCCCGCGACCTCGGCCCGATCCTCGTGGTGTGGGCGGCGGCGCTGCTGGTGCAGATCGCCGAACGCGACCTAGGCGCCTCGCTGCTGTTCTTCGGCCTGTTCGTGGCGATGCTCTACGTGGCGACGCAGCGAATCTCGTGGGTCATCGTCGGCATGGGCCTGTTCTCCGTGGGCGCCGTCATGGCGGGCACCCTGTTCTCTCACGTGGGCGCCCGGTACGACGCCTGGCTGCACGCGCTGGACTCGGACGTGTACGACTCGGGCCGGTCCTATCAACTGGTGCAGGGCCTGTTCGGCATGGCCTCCGGAGGGCTGTTCGGCACCGGTCTGGGTGACGGTTCACCCGCGCTCGTGCCGTACGCGGAGTCCGACTTCATCATGGCGTCGCTCGGCGAGGAGCTTGGCCTGACCGGCTTCATGGCGATCCTCGCCCTCTACCTGGTGGTGGTGCAGCGGGCCCTTCGCGCCGCGATCGGCGTGCGGGACGGCTTTGGAAAGCTGATGGCGGCAGGGCTCGGCTTCGCGATGGCGCTCCAACTCTTTGTGGTGGTGGGGGGAGTGACCCGGGTGATCCCGTTGACCGGTCTCACCACCCCCTTCCTCGCATACGGCGGGTCCTCCATGATCGCGAACTGGCTGGCGATCGCGCTGCTGCTGCGGGTGTCCGACGCGGCGCGCGCGGGCGCGGCAGACGGCGCGCGAGCGACACAGGCGACGCGATGAACGAGCCGATCCGCCGCCTGTCCGTGGTGGTACTCCTGCTGTTCCTGACGCTCATGGTGTCGGCCTCGTGGCTGCAGTTCGCCAAGGCGAGCCAACTGGGAGATGATCCGCGCAACGTCCGCACCCTGTACCGCCAGTTCGGCTCGTTCCGCGGCCCGATCATCGTGGATGGTCAGGCCGTCGTCAGGTCTGTGCCCGTGGACGACCCCTTCAACTACCAGCGCACCTACACGGATGGCCCGCTGTACGCACCCGTGACCGGGTACTACTCGATCGGTCCGGGACGCTCCGGCCTCGAAGCCACCGAGAACAGCCTCCTTAACGGCAGCGCGGACGCCCTGTTCTGGACCCGACTGGGCAACCTCTTCGCCGGCCAGGAGCAGGAAGGCGCGTCGGTCGAACTCACCATTGATGCCACGGTGCAGCGCGCCGCCTACGACGCGATGGGAGGAAACCGCGGGTCAGTGGTGGCGATCGACCCGCGCACCGGCGCGATCCTGGCGATGGTGTCCACGCCCAGCTACGACCCCTCGACGTTGGCGGTCCACTCCTCGTCCGAGGCGAACCGCATCTACTCCTCGCTCGTGGCCGACCAGACCGACCCCCTCATCAACCGCGCCATCGGCGGGGACACGTATGCGCCGGGGTCCACGTTCAAGCTGATCGTCGCCGCGGCGGCCCTCGACTCCGGGTACACCCCGGACACCCTCGTCTACGCCCCTCAAGAACTCGCGTTGCCCGGCACCACCGCCACCATCAAGAACTACGGCGGCGAACGGTGCGGGGCCAGCGACAACATCCCGCTCATCGACGCGCTTCGGGTGTCGTGCAACACCGCCTTCGCGGACCTCGCCATGCGTCTGGGGTGGGGCGTCATCGAACGCACCGCCGCCAAGTTCGGCTGGGAACAATCGCTGAACATTCCCCTCAACGTGACCCCTTCGCGCCTTCCCGATGACCCCAACAACCCCCAGATCGCGCAATCCGGCATCGGCCAATTCGATGTGCGCACCACTCCACTGCAGATGGCGATGGTGGCCGCAGCGATCGCCAACGACGGCGTCCTCATGAAGCCGTACCTGGTTGCGACCGTGCGGGATCCGGACCTCCGGGTCATCGAGCACACGTCGCCCGAGGTGTTCTCCTCCTCGCTCGGCCGCGACACTGCGGGCGCGCTCAACGCGATGATGCAGGCGGTGGTGTCGGACGGCACGGGGCGGAACGCGCAGATCGCGGGCATCACCATTGCGGGCAAGACCGGCACGTCAGAGACCGGCACCGACGCCGCCCCCCACGCCTGGTTCGTCGCGTTTGCCCCCGCCAACGATCCGGTGGTGGCGGTGGCCGTTCTCGTTGAGAATGGTGGAGACCTTGGCAGCGAGGCCACGGGCGGCAAGGTCGCCGCTCCGATTGCCAGAGCCGTCATCCAGGCGGCGATCGACAGCGCGGCGGGGGGGTAGCACATGCAGATGCAGTCGGGGACGACGCTGGGAGGCCGCTATGTGCTGCGGTCCCTGCTCGCGGTGGGCGGCATGGGTGAAGTGTGGCGCGGCGTCGACAGCGAACTCGATCGGCCGGTGGCCGTCAAGGTGCTGAAGGAAGAGGCACAGAACAACGAGACGTTTCTGAAGCGCTTCCGCAACGAGGCCAAGAACGCCGCGGGCCTGATGCACCCCAACATCGCCCAGGTGTTCGACTACGGCGACCAGGCTGGCGCCGCCTACCTGGTGATGGAGTTGGTCGACGGCGAGCCGCTGTCCACCGTGCTCGAGCGCGAACTCACGGTGGACGAACATCGGCTGGTCCGCATGATGATCGGCACCTGCCAAGGCCTTCACGTGGCCCACCAGGCCAAGGTCATGCACCGCGACATCAAGCCCGGCAACCTGCTGATCGAGGGTGAAGACCACGTCAAGATCACCGACTTTGGGGTCTCCCGCAGCCACGACCAAACCACGCTGACCGCCACCGGCATGGTGATGGGCACCGCCCAATACCTCGCCCCCGAACTCGCGCTTGGCAAGCCCGCAACCCCGGCATCGGACCTGTACGCGCTGGGGATCATCGCGTACGAAGCCGTGGTGGGAAAGCGGCCGTTCACGGCGGCGTCGCCGGTGGATATCGCGATCGCACAAGTCAACGAACCCGTCCCTCCGCTGCCCTCGGGCGTGTCGCCCGCGCTGGCGGCGCTCATCATGGACCTGTTGGAGAAGAACCCCAAGCGCAGGCCGAACACCGCCCTGGAACTCGAGGCGATTCTCAGGAAGTTGCGGCTGCCGACCGAGGCGGAACGCTCCGCTCGCGAGCGCGACGTCCCTGGCACCATTCCACCCAAGAGAGGCGGCCAGGCGCCCGGGCGCGCCATGCCGCCGTCGATTGCCCCCGCACGATATCGGCCGCGCCCCGACGCGCCGCCGATTCGCCACACGTAGCGGGGATGCCACAATAAGCGCTAGATAACGTGCCCTCGGGCTACAGGCAAGGAAGATGATGAACGACGAACCACAGCTACTAGCTGGCCGGTATGAGGTTGGCGACCTGATCGGTCGCGGCGGGATGGCCGAGGTCCATATCGGCTACGACACGCGCCTTGGCCGCAACGTCGCCATCAAGATCCTGCGCGCCGACCTGGCGCGTGACCCCTCCTTCCAGACTCGATTCCGCCGTGAGGCTCAGGCCGCGGCTGGCCTCAACCACCCGTCCATCGTCGCGGTCTACGACACCGGCGAGGACCACCGTCGCAACGAGAACGGCGCCGTCCAGGCGGTCCCCTTCATCGTCATGGAGTACGTCGAGGGCCACACGGTCCGCGACATCCTCAAGGGCGACGTGGCCGCGCCCATCGAGGAGGCCGTGGAGATCACCCAGGGCGTGCTGGCCGGCCTCGAATACGCTCACCACGCGGGTCTGGTGCACCGCGACATCAAGCCCGCCAACGTCATGCTCACGCCCACGGGTGCCGTCAAGGTCATGGACTTCGGGATCGCCCGCGCCCTGGCCGACATAGGCCAGACGATGACGCAGACGCAGGCCGTGGTCGGCACCGCCCAGTACCTGTCGCCCGAACAGGCGCGCGGCGAGAATGTCGACGCCCGATCCGACCTGTACTCGACCGGTTGTCTGCTGTTCGAACTGCTGACGGGGCGCCCGCCGTTCATGGGTGACTCTCCCGTCTCGGTCGCGTACCAGCACGTGCGTGAAGAGGCGCCGCGACCCTCCCAGTTCGCGTCGGACGTTCCCCCCGAACTCGACGCGATCGTCGGCAAGGCGCTCCAGAAGGATCGCAATGCGCGGTACTCGTCCGCTCAGGAGTTTTCCGCCGACCTGGAGCGCGCCATGGGTGGCACCCCGTTGCCCACCACCGGCGCCACGCCGGTCGGTTCCGCCGCATGGGGCGGTGGCGCTGCGGGAGTCGCTGCGGCTGGCGCGGCCGCCGGGACGGCCGCCGCCCAGAACGAGGCTTCGCCCGAACGGCCGGGAGGTCCGGACACGGCGGCGACCGCCGTCATGCCGGCGTCATCCGGCTGGGGTTCGGTCATGGGCGGCCCCCCCGGGCCGCCTCCCTCCGTGCGCCCGCCCAGCACCGGCACGATCGTCGCCGATGACGACATGGTGGAGGACAACCCGCGCCGTCGGCTCATGATCCAGATGGGGATCGCCGCCGCCGCCCTGATCGGGCTCATCCTCGTCATCTTCGCCCTGTTCTCGATGTTCAACAACAGCGGCGGTACCCCTGAACCGACGGCCACGCTGGTCACGGTGCCCATTCTCGAGGGCGTCGATCAGGCGACCGCGGAAACGCGCCTGACAGCGCTCGAGCTGCAGCCCGACTTCCAGGAAGAAACCTCCGCCGATATCGCCGCGGGCCTCGTGATTCGCACCGACCCCCCGGCGGGCGAACGGGTGGATCCGGTGACGGATCCCGTGGTGACCGTGTACGTCTCGACCGGACCGCTCGAGGTCACCGTGCCTGTGGTGCGCGGCCTCACCCGCGAAGCCGCGATCACGGAGCTCGAGGACGCGGGCCTGGTGATTAGCACCTTCGAGACCGACCACGATCCCGACATCCAGGCGGACCGTGCCACCAAGACGGAGCCCGCTGCGGGTCAAGTGGTCACGCCCGACGCCGCCATCACCTTGTTCATCTCGGACGGCAAGGTTGAGCTGCCCGAACTGCGCAACGGCACCGAGTCTGCCGCCCAACAGACGCTGGTGGCGCTTGGCCTCATCGTGAATCTGCAGGACGTCGAAACCACCGAGGCCAACCCCGGCACCGTGGTGGAACAGGACCCGCTGCCGGGCCTGGTCGATCAGGGCTCCACCGTCACCATCAAGGTGGCCAAGGCTCCCTCCACCGTCGCGGTTCCCGACGTCGTGGGCAAGACTCAGGCGGAGGCGCAGACTTTGTTGTCCAACGCGGGGCTCAACGTCAAGGTCACGGAAGAGCCCTCCGCCGTGCCGTCGGGCCAGGTGATCTCGCAGAACCCGTCGGCCGGGATCAAGGTCGCCATCGGCACCACCGTGACGATCACGGTGTCGTCCGGCCCGCTCCCGGACAAGACGCCGCCGTCGCCAACCCCCTAGGGGCCGCTGGCCTCGTCTCCGCTGGGAACGGCAGGGACGATGCCCGCGTAGCATGGGTAGCGGAGCGAAGGAGCCGCCCATGCCGTGTTGTGAGCGAGCGTCGCCGGAGGGGGCGGGTGCCAGAGACTTGTCGGCCGCCGCGGGAATGACTACGCCTCCGCGAGCGTCTTATGAGGCACCATGACCGGACTGCTGACTACGGACGCCCTGCAGGAGTTTGTCGCCTCACGCCTCAGCGCGGTGCAGGCCACGCTCGATGACCACGTCATCGCGGCCACCGCCGAGTTGCCCCACGCGGGCCCCGACTACCGCAATCTGTGGCAGACGCTTGGCAACCAGTTCGGCGGAGGCAAGAACCTGCGCCCCTCCTTCACGCTCGCCGCCTACGCGGGATTGGGCGGCGAGGACGACGACGCGATCCTGCCCGTGGCCGCGGCCATGGAGATGCTTCACATTGCGATGCTGGTTCACGACGACGTGCTCGACCACGACGAGGTGCGCCGCGGACGGCCGAATGTCGCCGGCACCCGCCGAGCGGAGCTCGTGGGCTCGCGACTGAGTCCCACCCAAGTGGACGACCACGTGATGGCGGCCGCACTGCTGGGCGGCGACCTCGCGTTGGCCTCCGCATACGACCTGATCTCTCGGGCGCCCCTGCCCGCGCACCATCGGCTTGCATGCCTCGATCTCATCACTCGCGCGATCCGCACCACGATCGCGGGCGAACTGCTCGACATGTACGGCGACCTGATCGACCCGGCCAACGCTAACTCGCTGCTGGTGGCGGAACTCAAGACCGCGACCTACTCGTGCGTGGTGCCGTTGCGCGCGGGAGCCCAACTCGCAGGCGCGGACCCCACGATGGTCAGCCACATGGAGCGACTGGGGGCGTCCCTCGGCCTGTCATTCCAGTTAGTGGATGATGACCTGGGCGTCTTCGGTGACCCTGAGGTGACCGGCAAGTCGGTGCTTTCCGACTTGCGCGCCGGCAAGCGCACCGAGTTGATGCGCCTGGGGTTCCACACCACGGACGACGCTGGGCGAGAACTCTTGAACTCGGCGATCGGCAATCCGGATCTCGACGAGGACGGTGCGGCAGCGGTGCGACAGGTGCTCATCGATTCGGGGGCACGCGCCCGCGCGCTCAAGGTCGCGCGTCAGCACGCCCGCACCGCACGACGCATCGCGTCCGAGCGGATCTCCGCACCGCTGTCCGGCTACCTCATCGGCTTGATCGACTCGCTCGAAGAGCGTTCCTCATGAAACGCCCGACCGCAGGTGCCGGAGGCCGCGTCCACCACGACAACCAGACCTCACTGAGCCTCTATGACGAAACTGCTCAAGCGGCGGCGGCGGCGGTGTTGGACAAGTACTCGACCTCTTTCGGAGCGGGGACCCGGCTGCTCGGCCGCCACATGCGCACCCACATTCGCTCGATCTATGCGATGGTGCGGGTCGCGGACGAGATCGTGGACACCTACCGGGGGGAGGATGCCCGCGCCATGCTCGACGGCTTCGAGCACGAGGTTCACGCCGCGCTCGACAGCGCGTTCAGCGCCAACCTGGTGGCCCACGCCTTCGCACTGAGCGCCCGTCAGGTGGGCATCGGCCGGGATCTCACCGAACCGTTCTTCGCCTCGATGCGCAGGGACCTGGACACCACCAAGCACACGCAAGCCAGCTTCGACCGCTACGTGTACGGCTCCGCCGAGGTGATCGGGGAGATGTGCCTCGCCGTGTTCCTCAACACGCAGACCGGGCCCCGCGAGCTGCCCGCACAGGTGCGCGAGGGCGCTCGCCGCCTCGGCGCCGCGTATCAGAAGGTCAATTTTCTGCGTGACCTCGCCATGGATGACGGCGAGCTGGGCCGCTCGTACTTTCCGGGCGTGACCGCCGCAAACCTCGACGACGCGATGCTCGCCACCCTGGTGGACGACTGTCGCGCCGACATCCGGGCGGCCGAGGCGTGCCTGCCCGCACTGCCGCGCCGCGCGCGCATCGGCGTCACCACCACCGTCGACATCTACTCGCGGCTGCTTCGCCGCATCGAGCGAATCCCGGCGCAGAAGCTGTGTAGCACCCGCATCCGCGTGGCCAACCCCATCAAGGCCGCGTATGCCTTCCGCAACGCGTGTCCAGGCATCAGCGCGACCAGGAGGGTCGCATGACCGAGCCCGCGTCTCGCGGCCCGCGCATCGTCATCATTGGCGGCGGCATTGGCGGACTCGCCACGGCAGGACTGCTGGCCCGCGGCGGCGCGCAGGTCACCTTGCTGGAGCGTCATGCGGGCGTGGGCGGTCGCGCGGGACTGTGGGAGCACGACGGCTACACGTGGGACACGGGGCCCTCCTGGTACCTGATGCGGGAGGCGTTCGACCAGTACTTCGCGCTCATGGGCACGTCGACCGACGCGCAGCTCGACCTGATCGACCTGGACCCCCGCTACCGCGTCTTCTACGAGTCGGACGACGTCGACGGCGCGGGCGAGGTGCTCGACGTGGTGGCGGACCCCGAGGCTAACTACGCGCGCTTCAACGAGATGTCACCCGGCGAAGGCGACGCGATGCGTCGCTATGCGAAGGAATCCCGAGGGCTCTACCAGCTCGCGCTCGACAGGTTCCTTTACACCACCTTCGAGCGCGTCGACAAGGTGCCCAACGCATCCGTGATGCGTCAGTTGCCGAGGCTCGCCTCACTGCTCACCCGCTCCCTGGGCGCCAAGGTCGCGAGCCGCGTCCACGACGAACGCCTGCGCAAGATCCTGAGCTTCCATGCGGTGTTCCTTGGCTCCTCGCCGTCGCGCGCGCCGTCGCTGTTCTCGCTGATGAGCCATCTCGACCTGACCGACGGCGTGCGCTACCCGCGCGGCGGCATGTACCAGGTGATTCGCGCGATCGAGTCGCTCGCGGTGGCCGAGGGGGTCGACATCAGGACCCGAGCCGACGTCACGCGCATCCTGGTGGGTGACAACGGGCTCGCCCACGGCGTGGAACTCGCGAGCGGCGAGGTGATCGACGCCGACGCCGTGGTCTCCGGCGCGGACATGCACCACACCGAGACGGCGCTCCTGGAACCCCAGCACCAATGGCAGCCCGAGCGCCGCTGGGCCAAGCGTCAGCCGGGCATCAGCGCGCTGCTCGTGTACGCGGGCGTGCGCGGCGAGCTTCCGGAACTCGCGCACCACAGCCTGTTCTTCTCACGCGACTGGGAGGCCAACTTCGCGGCCATCGTGGGCACCGGCGAGTTGAAACCCCCCTTCCCTGCGTCGGTGTACGTCTCGCGCGTGACGGCCACCCAGCCCGACGCGGCGCCCGCTGGCCACGAGAATCTCTCCATGCTGGTGCCGTTCCCCGCGGACCCAGCGCTGGGCGCAACGCCTGCCAGCCGCGCCCAGCTCGAGCAGTACGCCTGGCGCTACCTCGACCAAGTGGCGGCATGGGCATCGATCCCGGATCTTCGCGAGCGCACCACTTTGTACCGGGTGACGGCGCCAGCCGACTTCGCCACCGAACTGAGCACGTGGCGCGGCTCCGCACTCGGCCTCGAGCACACGGTGCGTCAGTCGGCGGTCTTCCGCCCTGGCAACGTGTCTCGCAAGGTCCCCAACCTCCTGTACGTCGGCTCCTCGACCGTTCCCGGCATCGGCATGCCGATCTGCCTCATCTCGGCCGAGCTGGTCGCCAAGCGGCTGCTTGGCGCCACGACCGTGTCGCCCCTGCCCACCCCCGCGCCGCCCGGGTTCCTGGCGCGTTCGGTGCGCAAGGGCGTGCTGGGAGATATCGCGCGCAAGGCGGGCAAGGCGTGAGCCTTGCGTACCTGGGGGCGCTGCTGGTGAGCATCGCCGGCCTCGGCCTCCTGGACAGGCGTTACCGCGTTGCCGTGTTCGCGCAGCCGCGACGCGCCCTCGCGACCCTCGGCATCGGCGTGGCGGTGTTTCTGGCCTGGGACATCGTGGGAGTGGGTCTTGGGATCTTCTTTCGCGGCGGCGCGGAATACATGACCGGGGTGCAGCTGGCGCCTGAGGTCCCGCTGGAGGAACTGTTCTTCCTGATCCTGCTCACCTACCAGACGCTGCTGCTGTGGCGCGCGGCGAGCGGGCGGCGCGTGCCGTGACCTACCTGGTGCTTTCGCTCACGGTGCTCGCCATCATCGCGGCCGCGACGGTGCCGACGCTGCGCAGGCTTCCGCTGCCTCCGCTGCTGGTGACGGCGCTGGTGCTGCTCGCGCTCACGGCGGTGTTCGACAACGTCATCGTGGGCCTCGACCTGGTGGCGTACGACGACGCGAAGATTCTGGGAATCCGCGTGCCGATCGCGCCGATCGAGGACTTCTCGTACACGCTGGGCGCCGTGATGCTGGTGCCGGCGCTGTGGACGTGGCTTGGCCGCGCCGACACGAAGGGGGGCGGCGAGTGATCGGCAGCATCGTGCGCGCCTCCCGCCCCGTGAGCTGGATCAACACCGCCTACCCCTTTGCCGCCGGATACTTCATGGTGGAGGGTCGCGTCGACGCCCTGCTGATCGTGGGCACCCTGTTCTTCCTGGTCCCCTACAACCTGCTCATGTACGGCGTGAACGATGTCTTCGACTACGAGTCCGACCTGCTCAACCCCCGCAAGGGCGGCATCGAGGGCGATGTGGTACGCAATCGGGAGCGGGCCCGCACGGTGCATCGCGGGATCATCGCGGCGTCCGCGCTGACCGTGGCACCCATGATGGCGTGGCTCATCGTGCAGGGGACGCGCGAGTCGGCGATCACGCTGGCGGTGGTGGTCTTCGCGGTGGTGGCCTACTCGGCGCCGGTGCTGCGCTTCAAGGAGCGCCCGTTCCTTGACTCGTTCACGTCCGCGGTGCACTTTGCGGGGCCGCTCGTGTATGCGCTGGTGTTGACCGGGGCCGGGCTGACGGCGCGCGGGGTGTGGCCCATCTGGGTGGCGTTCCTCGCGTGGGGCATGGCGAGCCATGCCTTTGGGGCCGTGCAAGACGTGCGCGCCGACCGCGAGGGCGGGATCGCTTCGGTGGGCACCGTGATGGGAGCCCGAGTCACCACGTGGTTCGCCTTGCTCATGTACACGGCCGCGAGCGCGGTGTTGCTCGTCTTGCCGTGGCCCGGGGTGCTTGCGACCGTACTGCCGCTCGCGTACGTGGCCTCGGTCGCGCGTTTCGCGCGCATCACGGATGAGACGTGCGAGGACGCGAACCGTGGTTGGCGGACGTTCCTGTGGCTGAATCAGCCGGTGGGGTTCCTGGTCACGATGCTGTTGATCGTCAGCGCCAACGGCTGGCTGTAGCGTCCCGCGCGGCGCGCGAAACTGCCCCCGTCGCCACGCTACTGGCGCACGAGTGGAGACAGTCCCGCAGACCGGCCGACGGGGTCCGGCATTCCGCACACCTCGAGCCAGTTGGCCAACAGTCGATGGCCGCCTTCGGTGAGCACCGACTCGGGGTGGAACTGCACGCCGTGAAGCGGAAGTTCGCGGTGCCGCAGCCCCATGATGATCCCGTTGGCCGTGGTCGCGGTCACCTCAAGCTCCGGCGGAACTGTGGGGTTTTCGACGGCGAGCGAGTGGTAACGCGTCGCGGTGAACGGCGATGGCAGTCCCGCCAGCACGGAGCCGCCCTCGTGCGACACGAGCGAGGTCTTGCCGTGCATGAGCTCGGGCGCATGGGAGACCACGCCGCCGAACACTTCGGCGAGTGCTTGGTGGCCGAGGCACACGCCCAGCATGGGCACGCCCGTCGCCGCGCACGCCCGAATCACATCCATCGACGCGCCCGCGTCGGCTGGAGTTCCGGGCCCCGGCGAGACCAGCACGCCGTCAAAGGATGAGATCACCGCGAAGTCGACGGCGTCGTTGCGCACCACCACGGTCTCGGCACCCATCTGCCGCAAGTACCCCACGATCGTGTACACGAACGAGTCGTAGTTGTCGATGACCAGAATGCGTGTCATCCGTCGGTCACCGTCTGATCTTGGAAGGGCAGCAGGGCGGATACCGCCGGGAACACCCACTCGAACAGCGCCAACACCACAATGGCGAGGGTCAGAACGGCGACGATGGTCCGCGTCCAGACCGGTCCCGGCAGGTGCCTCCAGATCCAGGCGTACATCAGGCTCCCTCCACAATCTCGCTCGGATAGCCCTGCCCCGCGGGCGCCCAATACTCGAGTTCGCCGTGCACGATGTAGCGCTGTGCGGCGGAATACCTCGGGTGGCAGGTCGTCAGGGTGATTGACGCAACCGTTGGCGTCACCCCCGGCTGGTTGGGGGTGGGCGCGATGACGGCCGTATCGGTCGGCCTCACGATCTTTGTGCTCGTCACTGTGTAGACGTACCACGCGGCATCGGTCTGCACCACGAGTGCGTCGCCCACCTGGAGCGTCTGGATGTCCGTGAAGGGCTTTCCGTAGGTGGTCCGATGTCCCGCGATCGCAAAGTTGCCCACCTCTCCCGGCATGGCGGTGTCGGGGTAGTGGCCGATGCCCAAGGGGTCGAGCACTCGGGATCGACTGATGCCTTGCGACACGGGTTTGACATAGTCGTAGCCCCACCGCGGGACGTGTAGCGCACCAAACGTGGTGGCCTCCCTCTGGCTGCCCAGGACAGGTGCGCCGCTCGGCGAGTACACCTTGACCGCCTCGGGGATCAGCGCGACGACGGCGGGTGCATCGGGCTGCGCGGTCGTGACCGTGCCGGTGGACGCCTCGACGCGGGGCATCTCGGGGAACGCCAACTCATCGAGCGCCGCGGCCTGAGTCCGGCCCGACTGGACGTCCGTGTAGAACAGTTGCCACACCACGAACAGGCCGAGAATCACGCCCGCGGTGATGAGGATCTCGCCCGCGACGGCCAGCGCCTGGTCGATGGCGCGACGAGCCGGGCGAACTGTCGGTCTGACGTCGGGGCCGACGTTTGGGGGCGATTGCAGAGTCATAGCGGTTCTAGGGTACGTGACTCCGGCGGGCGTGACGGCTCCCAGGGTGCACCGCGATGGTGAGGCACGCGGCCGAGCCCGGTACGCTGGGGCGGAATCGGTCGCCACGCGCGACCGCGCCACCCCACATCGTCAGGAGGGCACAGTGGCCGTCTCGAAGAAGCGCAATAAGTCCAACGCCGTGAAGGTACCGCGTAGCGCCACCAAGCCGCAGTCCGACAACCCTAAGTGGCTCGTACCCACGTTCTCCACCTTGCTGTTGGTGGGCCTGGTGTGGATTCTCGTGTACTACATTTCCCGCGGCACGTACCCGTTCGCGATCGGCAACGTCAACATCTTCATCGGCTTTGCGATGCTGCTGGCCGCGATGGGATTGCTGACTCGCTGGAAGTAGTGCTCGGGCTGGCCCTGAGTTACACGGCTGTAGTTCTCCCCAGAGATTTCCACAGTCGGTGGAGAACTACACCACTGTCATTTCCTCTGTGAGGTCGAGGCTCGACCGAAGGGGGACTGTCCCGCGAGGCGCAACATCGTCACCATGGTCAGCGTGCCGATCACGAGACCGCCGATGTGCCCCTCCCACGAGATGCTCGGCAAGAAGAAGCCGACCGCCAGCCAGATCCCTGCCGTAGCGGCCATGCTCTGCCACGGCAACTTGAGCTTGTACAACAGCAGTCCATACGCGCCAAACAATCCGAAGACGGCGCCCGATGCGCCGATATGGAGCGAGTTCGGTGCGGCCAACGCCTGGATGGCCGCGGACCCGCCCAGAAGTGACAGCCCGTAGAGCAACCCGAACCTCAAGCGGCCCATGACGCGCTCGAGTTCGCTACCGAATTGGTACAGCACGAACATGTTCAGGCCGATGTGCCACAAGCCGCCGTGCACAAAGCCGGAGGTGACCCACCGCCACGGCTCTTGGTCGGACGCCGCTGGCCACAGGCCCCACGTTGTCTGCCAGCGGTACAAACCCGCGCCGATGCCGTACACGTAGAAGGCCACATTCGCGGCGATGATGCCGAGAGTGACATACGGACGTCCGGGAGCGCGCGGAAAGCCGAGTCCGGTGCGAGAGGTGCGCGCGGCTTGGTTCGCGGCGCGCACACAGTCGACGCACAGCACTCCCACGGGAGCCGGCACCTGGCATTGCGGACAGACGGGACGCTCGCACCGCTGGCACCGCACGTAACTCACGCGGTCGGGGTGCCGAGGGCACACAGGGGGTGCCTGACCGGCCGCGCCCTGCGTCGGCTCGCTCACGTACCGACTACTCCTCGATCGAGACGCCCGTGACCATCACGTCGTCCACAGGGCGGTCGCCTGCGCCCACCGGCGTGGTCGCGATCTTGTCGACCACGGCCCTTGACTCATCGTCCAAGACCTTGCCAAAGATGGTGTGCGCACCCGTCAGGTGCGGGGTGGGGCTCACGGTGATGAAGAACTGTGAACCGTTGGTGCCGCCCGGCTTGCCGGTGATGGGGTTCAGGCGCTTGCCCGCGTTGGCCATGGCGAGCAGGTAGGGCTCGTTGAAGGCGAGTTCCGGGTGGATCTCGTCGTCAAACGTGTAGCCGGGGCCTCCCGTGCCGGTGCCGAGCGGGCAGCCGCCCTGGATCATGAAACCGTCGATGACGCGGTGGAACACGAGCCCGTCGTAAAATGGCTCGTTGCTCGGTGTACCCGTCATCGGGTCCTTCCACTCCTTGGAGCCGGAAGCGAGGCCCGTGAAGTTAGCGACGGTCACGGGGGCGTGGTTCGGGAACAATTCGATGCGAATGTCACCCGCGGTGGTCTGCAGCGTTGCGATCATTCGGCCATTGTGTCACGCGCCTCGGGGCACATTTGGGCTGGTGCGGCCCTGTTCGCTGGTGGCGCAGGGAACATCCGGGCCTCGCGCATCGTCAACCCAAGTGGCAGGATGGAACCAAGCACCACGAGCTGGGAGGCCGCAATGCAAAGACGTTGGGACGACATCGACGTGGACAAGTACCGCAAGCAAGCTCTGGACGCGGCCGAGTCCGCGCGCGAAGCCGCCGAACGTGCGGCCGATGCCGCCGGCAAAGCCGCACGCACCGCCAGGGAATGGGCGGGTCCGCGCGCCGAACGCGCCAGGGAATGGGCGGGTCCGCGCGTGGAGGACGCGAAGGAGTGGGCCACGCCGCGCGCCGAAAAGGCTGCGCGCTCGGCCGCCCGCAAGGCCAGCCCCTACGTGCACAAGGCGAGCGACGCGGCCGGCCACTGGGTCGACGTGGCTCGCGGAGCGCTCGTGGGCGCCGCCATCCCGGCGGTTGTCTCGGCGATCGATCGCGCGGGCGAGGAAGAGTCGGACAAGCGCGGCGGGGGGACGTGGGCCAAGGTGCTCATCCCCATCGTCGTCGCTGGCGCTGCTGGAGCGGCGCTGGTGGCGTGGGCGCGCCGCGACCGTGGCCGCGACGACTGGGCCGGTGACGACGACTGGGAGTTCTCCGCCGAAGACGGCGACTTCCCAGCGAAGCTGCGACGCGACGTGAATCGCGCGGCCGACTCGGCTACCGCCGCTGCCAAGAAGGCCGCCTCCGCGGTCGCCGCCGCGGCTGGCACCGTGGGAGACAAGGCGGGACCTGCGTACGAAAAGGCCAGGTCCGCCGCCGCGGCAGAAGCCAAGAAACTCGCCGACCAGGGCCAGCCCTACGTCGGCAAGGCCAAGGACGCCGCGGCGGCGGCAGCCACCAAGGCTCGAGAGGCCACCGTTCCGATGATCGACAAGGCCATGGAGCAGGCCACGCCGTACGTGACCAAGGCTCGTGAGGCCGCCGCGGCCGAGGCCAAGAGACTCGCCGACCAGGGCCAGCCCTACGTGGACAAAGCCAAGACCACCGCGGCTGCCGAGGCCAAGCGAGTGCGTGACGGCGTGACGACCGCGCGATCGCGTGCGGCCACCGGCATCGCCAACACGCTCGACGACGCCGAGGACGTGTGGGAGGACGACGCCGACGACGCCCCAACCACGAAGGCTCCGGCAAAGAGGCCTGCCGCCAGGAAGTCTCCTGCTAAGAAGGCTCCGGCCAAGAAGACCGACACTCAGTAGCCACGCACAAACGCGGACCGCCACACCCACCGCCGGCGCTCCGCGTTTGTGCTATGCGGCTGGGGTCACTCCACCCAGTCCAAGGAGCGGGTCACCGCCTTGCGCCACTGCGCCATGCGGGCCTCCCGTGCGTTCGCGTCGATGGACGGCTCCCAGCGGGCCTGTTCTTGCCACAGGGTACGCAACTGGTCTCGACTTGACCAGAATCCGACCGTCAGGCCCGCGGCATATGCCGCGCCCAATGCGGTGGTCTCGGCCACGACCGGCCGCACTACTGGCGTGCCGAGGATGTCGGCCTGGATCTGAAGCAGGAGGTCATTGACCACCATGCCGCCGTCCACCTTGAGCTCGGGGATGTCGACGCCTGTATCCGCGGCCGCCGCGTCGATGACCTCGCGCGACTGAAAGGCGACCGACTCAAGCGCCGCGCGCGCGATGTGCGCGCGGTTCGCGAACCGCGTGAGGCCCAGAATGGCGCCGCGAGCGTCGGGCCGCCAGTGGGGCGCGAACAGGCCGGAGAAGGCCGGGACAATGACCACCCCTCCGCTGTCGTCCACGCTCCTCGCGAGGGTCTCGACCTGCGCGGCGGAGTCGATGAGGCCCAGGCTGTCACGCAGCCACTGAACCAGCGACCCCGTCACCGCAATCGAGCCCTCGAGCGCGTACCGCGGCTTCTCTCCCGCTACCTGGTACGCGACCGTGCTGATGAGCCCGTGACTTGAGGTGACCAACTCCTCGCCCGTGTTGACGATCAGGAAGTTGCCGGTCCCATACGTGTTCTTCGACTCACCTCTGTCGAACGCGGCCTGCCCAAACGTCGCGGCCTGCTGATCTCCCAGGATTCCCGCGATCGGGATGTCGTGCAGCAGGTTGGAGGCCTCTATCCTTCCGTAGTCATCGGAGGAGGCCCTGATCTGGGGCATCATCGCCCGCGGAATGTCGAACGCCCTCAGCAGCTCATCGCTCCACTCGAGCTCGCGCAGATCCATGAGCAGGGTGCGGCTCGCGTTGGTCACGTCGGTGGCGTGAACCCCGCCATCCGTGCCCCCCGTGAGGTTCCACAGCAGCCAGGTGTCGATCGTGCCGAACAGGAGTTCCCCGGATTCGGCGCCGGCGCGCGCGCCGTCCACGTGATCCAGCAGCCACGCGACCTTGGTGGCCGAGAAGTAGGTGGCGAGCGGAAGGCCGGTGAGGTCCTTGAAGCGGTTGACGCCACCATCGTCCGCCAAGCGGTCCACCAGGTCTTGGGTGCGGGTGTCCTGCCACACGATCGCGCGGTGGATGGGCTTGCCTGTGCGACGATCCCACACCACCGTGGTCTCGCGTTGGTTCGTGATGCCCACCGCCTCGACATCGTGACGGGTGATGTCCGCCTGGGCGAGTGCCACGCCGATGACTTCACGGGTGTTGCGCCAGATCTCAAGGGGATCATGCTCCACCCATCCCGGCCGGGGGAAGAACTGACGATGTTCGATCTGGCCGGTCGCCACGGGCTTGCCTTGCGCGTCGAACACCATGGCTCTCGTGCTGGTGGTTCCTTGATCGATGGCGAGGACAAAGCTCATGGACAAGCTCCTTTGCTTGGGGACATCGTCAATCTAAGGGGGTCGGCCGCGAAGGTCACCACGGATGCACACATGTGCAGGTCAGTCGGACTCGGCAAGCCGGGACGCGAGCGCCTCGTCAAGCACGAGGTCGGTCATCAGTTCGCCGGCGAGGGCGCCCTTGAGAGTGGTGAGTTTTTGCACGCCGGACACGACGCACACGCGGCGCGGCACGCGGCGGAGGCGACCCAGGTCGGGGCCGCTCGCACGCGCGTTGAGAGCGATCGACTCCGAGCTGCCGTCGGGACGAAAGAACACCGTCGCGAGGTCGCCGACGACACCATCTTCCATGAGGCTTTCGTACTCCGCGGGTTCGAGGTAGCCGCCGATGTAGACGCGGCTGGGGACCTCCGCGAAAGGCGAGCCCAATCCAAATATCGCGACATCCATGCGGGCCTGGACGTCGAGCACGCGGATCACGCTGCGCTCGCGCCACAGCGCCTCCTTGGTCGCGGGGTCATCGAAGAATGCGGGCACGGCGAACTGCTGCACCTGGGCTCCATACGCATCGCCAAAGCGCTGCAGAATCTTGCTGGCGTAGTCGATGCCGGTGGTCTCGGTATTACCAGCGCCGTTCATCTGCACGACGACCGCGTTCTGCACGTCCTTGGTGACGAGGTGTCGGCTGACTGCGCTCATTGTCGAGCCCCACGCCACGCCGACCGTGGCATTCGAGTCGACGAATCCGCCCAGCAGCCGCGCGGCCGTTGTCGCGACCCGCTCCAGGCGATCGATGTCGCTGACCGCGGAAGGAACGGGAACCACGTGCGCGGTCACGTGGAAGCGCTCGGCGATGGTGCGCTCCAGCTGCATGCCGCTGTCGTGGGGTGAGTGGACGCGAATCTCCACCAACCCTGTGTCTCGCGCGTGAGAGAGCAGCCGGGACACCGTTGAGCGAGATGTGGAGAGTTCTCTGGCGATCGATTCCATGGTCTGATCCTGCAGGTAGTACATCTGCGCGGCGCGTAGCGCGACCACCCGACGGCGATCTTCCGCCACATGGTCCATCGTCATCACCCTCTTTCTGCACATGTGTGCACGGTGCTTGTGCGAATGTGTGGCACTGGCGATCATAGGGCACAGAGACATTTCCCCCGCGAAGAAAGGACTGGCTCGTGGCCTCATCGGGCTCCCCTTCACCCGACAACCCGGAACGCGCCACGGTGACGCGGCTGCGAACGCTGCAGCACACCAGCGTCATCGTGATCGGCGGCGGCATCAACGGCATCGCGACCTTTCGCGATCTCGCAATGCAGGGTGTCGATGTGGTGCTCGTGGAGCGCGGGGACTTCGGCTCCGGCGCTACCGCGGCGTCCAGCCACATGATCCACGGCGGGCTGCGCTATCTCGAGAACGGCGAGATGCGACTCGTGCGCGAATCCGTCCACGAACGCAACGGACTGCTGCACACCGCACCTCACTTCGTGAAGCCGCTGCGCACCACCATCCCGATCTACTCGACATTGTCCAGCATGATCGCGTCGCCCATGAAGATCCTGCGGCATCGATCCGGCGAGCGGCACGTTGAACGCGGCGCAGTCATGATCAAGGTCGGACTGTCGCTGTACGACACGTTCTCTCGCGCCAACGGCACCGTGCCCCGTCACCGCTTCATGGGACGCAAGGAGTCACTCGCCGCGCTGCCAGCGCTCGACCCGAACATCAAGTACACCGCCACCTATTACGACGCCTCGGTGCACAGCCCGGAGCGCCTCGCGCTGGACGTGCTGATGGATGGAGTCAGGGAGCACAGCGGCGCGATAGCAGTCAACTATGTCGAGGCCGTCGGCCTGGACGAGTCCTCCGTGCGTCTGCGCGACGTGGAGACGGGCCAAGAGTTCAGCATCGGCGCGGAGGTGATCGTCAACGCATCGGGACCATGGACCGACCTCACGAACGAGGCGCTCGGCACGCACACGTCGTTCATGGGCGGCACCAAGGGCTCACACATCGTCCTGGACCATCCGGAGCTGTTGGAGGCCACGGGCGGGCGAGAGATCTTCTTCGAGCACTCCGATGGCCGGATTGTGCTCATCTACCCGCTGCACGGACGCGTCCTGGTGGGCACCACAGACGTCCGCGCCGACCCGCGGGAACCCGCGGTATGCACCGATGAGGAAGTGGACTACTTCTTCGACCTCATCCGGCACGTCTTTCCCACGATTGAGCTGGACCGCTCCGACATCGTCTTCACGTACTCGGGCATCCGGCCGCTCCCACGCCACGATGACATCAAGCCCGGACTCGTCTCACGCGACTACCGGATCGAGGTTGACCAAGACCGGGCCGGTAGCCCAGTGCTGAGCCTGGTCGGCGGCAAGTGGACCACGTTCAGGGCGCTGGGCGAGACATTGGCCGACCGCGTGCTGGAACTGCTGGACCGACCCCGCATGTGGTCCACCGACGGCGTCGTGATCGGCGGCGGCCGCGGTTACCCGAAGCGTGCGAGCCGGCGCGCGGCCTGGGTCGCGAGCAACCTCCCCGGCGTGGATCCGGATCGTGGGGCGACGCTGCTGGAACGCTATGGGACCCGCGCCACGGAGGTCGCGGCCTTCCTCGCGGAGGGTCCCGATTCGCCCCTGGTGGATGGGGCGCTGTCCACACGCGAGGTTGCCCGGATGGCGAGGTGGGAGAGTGTGGTCCACGTGACCGACGTGGTGCTGCGGCGCACCAACCTCGCCTTCGTCGGCGGGTTGCGTCCAGAACATTTCACGGAGATCGCCGCCGCCCTCGGGCAGGAGTTGGGATGGGGCGAGGACCGCGTGCGTGCTGAAGCCCAGGCGTGTGCCGACACTCTCCACGAGTTCCATTCGATCGCCGCCACCGGGGCCGTGCGCGGTTACGGAACTGCGTAGCCGGCGGCCCTGAACATCTCGTACCACTCGGCGCGCGTGAGCGGGATCTCGGATCCCTGCGCAGCGGCGGCCACGCGTTCGGGCGTGGTGGTGCCGATGACGACCTGCCACTGCGCAGGGTGGCGCGTGATCCATGCGGTGGCGATCGCGAGAGCGGGAACGTCGTACCTGTCCGCCAAGCGACCGACCACGGCGTTGAGCTCGGGGTAGTCGTCATTGCCCAGGAACGGTCCCGTGAAGAAGCCCGCCTGGAACGGAGACCATGCCTGCAGCGTGATGTCGTGCAGTCGGCAGTAGTCGACGATGCCATTGTCACGAGAGATCGACTGATCCAGTCCCGCCATGTTCATGGCCACGCCCTGCGCAATGATCGGCGCGTGGGTGACGGACAACTGCACCTGGTTGGCGACGATCGGCTGCTTGACGTGCTTGCGCAGCAGGTCGATCTGGCCGGGCGTGTGGTTCGAGACGCCGAACGCGCGGACCTTGCCCGCGGCCCCGAGTTCGTCGAACGCCTTGGCGACGTCTTCCGGCTCGACCAGGGCATCGGGCCTGTGCAGCAGCAGCAGGTCGAGGTAGTCGGTGCCGAGCGCCTTCAGCGATGCGTCGACGGACGCGACGATGTGTTCGGATGAGAAGTCGAAGTACGGCCCGTCGGGGACGATGCCCGCCTTGGACTGGATCACCATGGACTCACGCTGGGAGGAGGTGAGCTTCATGGCCTCGGCGAACCGCACCTCGCAGCCGTGCAGGGGTGAGCCGTACACGTCGGCGTGGTCCATGACCGTGATGCCCGCGTCGAGGGCTGTGCCCACCAAGGTGCGCACCTCCTCGTCGGTCTTGTCCTGGATGCGCATCAGGCCGAGCACCACGTTCGATGCCGGGACGTCGATGCCGGGGAGGTTGTAGGTCTTCATGTTGTTAACCCTTCAGTACTGTGCTGAGCTGGGCGACCTCGTCGGCCGTCAGCGTGAGTTCGGGGGCCTGCGCGGAGTCCGTGATAGACGCAGGCTTGGAGGCGCCGGGGATCGGGATGACCACATCGGCCAACGCGAGCTCCCACGCGAGGGTGACGCGCTGCGGGCTGACGCCATGCGCATTGGCGATCTGTTGGAAGGCCGAGTGGTTGTGGCCGACCGCGCCGGCGCGGGCGATGCCGCCGAGCGGGCTCCAGGGCAGGAAGGCGATGCCCATCTCGGCACACAGTTCGAGCTCGGGGTAACTGCTCACAAAGGCTGGGGAGAACTGGTTCTGGACGCTCACGAGGCGGCCGCTCAGCAGGTCGTTCGCCTGGCGGATCTGCTCCGGGTTGGCGTTCGAGATGCCGGCCATCTGGATGACGCCCTCGTCGAGGAGTTCGACCATGGCCCCGATGGAGTCGGCGTACGGAACCTTGGGGTCGGGGCGGTGGAGCTGGTGCAGGCCGATGGCCTCGACGCCGAGACGCTTGGCCGACGCCTTGGCCGCCTGCTTGATGTAGGTCGGGTCGCCATTTCGCGTCCAGGTCCCGTCTCCGGGGCGCAGGTGGCCGGCCTTCGTGGCAACCAAGATGCCGGAGGTGTCGGATCCGTAGCTGCGAAGTGCCTCGGCGATGAGTTCCTCGTTGTGACCCACGTCGGTGGCCGTGAGGTGGTACGCGTCGGCGGTGTCGATGAAGGTGACGCCCGCGTCGAGCGCGGCGTGGATGGTGGCGATGGCCTGCGCCCGGTCGGGGCGGCCCTCGATGGACATGGGCATGCCGCCCAGTCCGATCGCCGAGACGGAACGGTTGCCGATGGTGCGCTCGTGCACAGTGAACTCCAGTGTTGAGAGGGGATTCCCCTTCAGCATAGGAACGGGTAACTTAGAAGTCCAACGACTTCGCGCGATGGTTTTCACAATCTGGAGTGCTTAATGGAATTGCGGCAGATGGAGTACCTCGTGACGCTCGCCGACGAGCGCCACTTCACGCGCGCCGCGCAGCTCATCGGTGTCTCGCAGTCGGGGCTGTCCGCTGGTATTCGTGGGCTTGAACAGGAACTCGGCACCAGCCTGTTCACCCGCACCACCCGGCGCGTCGAACCCACCGAGGCCGCGCTCGCCCTGCTTCCCCACGCCCGCGCCCTGCTCGACGGTGAGCGCGCGGCGCGCGACGCCGTCGTGCACGCCACCCACCAGGTGTCGGGCACCCTGCGCATCGGCACCGAGCAGTGCCTGGGCGTGGTCGACGCGACCGCGCTGATTGACCGCTTCCACCGGCGCCACCCACAGGTCGAGATCCAGTTCCGCCAGGCCGGCTCGCACGACCTCATCGACGCGTTGCGGTCGGACACCTTGGACATCGCGTTCGTGGCCGCCGCCGCGCACCTGGGCACCCTGCCGCACCAGCAGTTGGGGCACGAGGACCTGGTGCTGGTGTGCCCTCCCGGCCACCCACTCGCGGACGCCTCCGTGGCCAGTTGGGAGCAGCTCGCCGTCGAGGATCACGTGGACTTCGACCCCAGCTGGGGAGTGCGGCCGCTGGCCGATGCGGCATTCGAGTCGCGCGGGATGATGCGCCGCGTGCGGTTCCAGGTCAGCGACGTCCACACCCTGCTCGAGTTCGTAGACCGCGGCTTGGGCGTCGCGATCGTGCCGCGCCACGTGTCCAACAAGCCGCAGGCCGCGCGGCTGGTCACGGTCCCCCTGCCGCACGACGCCCCGCGCTGGGAGGTGTCCGTGGTGCAATCCCGCAAGGCCGGGTCCGATTCGGCGGCCCCGCACCTGATGGAACTGCTGGCCGATGCGCCCGCCTGTCGCGGAGCCGTGGTGGTCCGCGCTGACGCAGCGATCCCAGCGTCGGCGGGCTAGGAGCGGGGCCGCGTCAACGAGACGAGCGTGGAACCGCGACCTCGCTCAACACCGGCTGCACCACTCCGTCGCGGATGAGCCACTCGTCGTCGATGCGGAACGAACCCTGAGGGGCGCCGCCGGTACCGCGCAGGTCCTTCACGATGTCCCAATGCAGCGCGGAAGTGTTGACGCCACCGCATTCTGGGTAGGCGCGACCGAGAGCGATGTGGACGGTGCCGAGGATCTTCTCGTCGATCAGCAGGTCTCCCGTCATCTGCTTCAAGGCGGAGTTTGTGCCCACGCCAAGTTCGCCGACGCGACGCGCGCCTTTGTCTCCATCAAGGAGTTTGCGCACAAACGCGAGACCGTCGGCCGCGTTCTCCTTCACAATCAGTCCGCCCTCGAACTCGAACTCGAGATCCTCCACCTTCACGCCGCCAAAGGAGAACACGCCGGGAAAGCGAATGCGCCCGGAGATGTCGTCTTCGACCGGCGCCGTGGCGATCTCGCCATCGGGCCAGTTCGCCTTGCCCGAGAACGGCACCCAGGTCCGCCCCTCCACACCGAGCTCAAGCGTGCCCCACTCGTCCTCGATGACCGCAGTGCGGGCCGAGGCGAACCTGTCACACAGGACCTGCATCCTGCTTGCCGCTTCGGGCCAGTTCGCGTCGAAGGACGCCGACCACTCCGCCATCAACTCACCGGGATCGAGGGACATGGCCTGCGCCCACGCGGGGGTGGGGACGCGCACCAGGGCCCATCTGGTGCCCTTCCACCGCATGGTCGACACGATTCCGCGACCGTGACGCAGGGCGGCGATGCGCTCCGGGTCGGCGTCGACAACCGGGTTCACCATCGCTCGAAACGAGACGTGGACATTGGACCACTCCATCGCCGCCGCCTCGAGCGCTGGCGCCTGCGCAAGGGTGTCGGGCTGGGCCCATCTCAGGGCGCTCGCGTCAAAGCGCTCGTCCGTCGCGATGACCTGCACCACCGCGCCGCGCCGCCACCCCTCTTCGACGAGGGCGGCTGCCGCATCCATGACCGAGACGTCCGTCACGAACACTGACACGCGGTCGCCCGCGGACATCTCAACGCCATCGGCAACGAGTCGGACGATCTCATCCCAGTCAATTCCCTGCATCACAGTCCCGTTTCAGTCATCGCTAAACCGGCCGCGATGGATCGGCGCCAGGGCACGGTACGCCGCGACAAAGTCCTCGTGGTCGGCGCGTAGTTGAGCGGCATCGTCCGGATTTGGACTGATCGTGCGGCGTGAGTGCCGCCAGCCATCAGGAGCAGACGGGTCGGAGATCGTGCCCACGCCCACGGCCGCGAGGAAGGCGTCGCCAAAGGCGGCCCCGGGGGAAACCGTCACGTGCTGGTCGAGCCCCGTCACCGTCGAGACGGTGCTCATCATCACGTCATTCTGGGTCGCGCCACCTATCGCTATCACCCGGTCGATCGAAACCCCGGCCCGCCCATAGGTCAGCAGCGCCTCGGCCACCGAGTGCCCCAGACCCTCGAGCACGGCGCGGGCAATGTCCGCACGCGAGTGCCCAAGCCCAAGGCCGATGAGTGCGCCACGGCTGTGCGGATCCTGGAAGGGCGTCCGCTCGCCGGAGAAGTGCGGCACCGCCAGGACGCCACGGGCTCCCGGAGGCGAGTCGGCGGCCAACGCCAAGAGCCGCCCGAACGTGACGTCGTCCTCCGCGTCCGTGATGTCGAGCACATCCGAGATCCACCGTGTCGCAGTCCCGAGCGTGGCGGTGCCGGCGGCGAGCACGTAGGTGTCCTCGAAAACGAAGGGCGCCGCCCACAGGTCTTGGTGAGTGATGGGCGTGGTGCTGACCCGGATGAAGTACCCGGTAGACCCGTACTGCGCCATGAGCGCGCCGTCAGAGATCACCCCAGCGCCAACCGCCTCAGCGGGTGAGTCTGTGGTGCCGACGATGACGGGAGTTCCCGCGGGCAGACCCGTTGCCGCCGCGGCCCCTGCGTGAATATGACCGGCCACCTCTGTGCTCCAGGCCAGGCGCGGCAGGCGTTCCTCGTCGATGAAGCCCTCGCAGCCGGTCAGGTCCCAGCGCTTCTCTCCAAGGTCGTATAGCGGGTGGAAGTAACCGGCGGTACCGTGATCGATGACCACCTCCCCGGTGAGCCTTGCGACGATCCACGACTGGCTCGTCATGAACCACCGAGCGGCCCGCCAGACCTCGGGCTCCTCATCCTTGAGCCAGGCGATCTTGGGTCCTGCAGACTGGCTGGTGAGCGGATTCCCGCCGCGACGAAACACCTCATCGGCGCCCAGCGTCGCCGTCAGCGCCTCGCCCTGCCGGGTCGCGCGAGTATCGACGCCGTACAGGATCGCTGGTCTCAGCGGCACCAGTCCGGCGTCGGTCGCGACCACGCACGGGCCAATGGCGCTGACCCCTACGGCCCGGACGTGGCGCGCCTCGGGGTGAGCCATCAACTCTCTCGAGATGGCCGCGACTCCTGCCCACCAATCCGATTCCGGATCGTGTTCAACATGGCCGGGTCGGGGAGTGGACAGGCCGTGGCGACGGCGAGCCATCGCCAGCACCTCGCCCTCGGCATCGACCAGCACACCCTTGCTCTCAAAGGTGCCGACGTCGATGCCGATGAAGGACATTATCGAACCGTCCTCACCGCTTCCATGAGCTCGGCGACTCGAGCCGACTCCGCGTCGTTCTCGAACTTGCCGTCACGCTTGAACCAGGTGCCCACGATCGCCCCATCCGCGTACTTGAGGCTCTCCACGACGGTATCCGGCCTCACACCGGTATTGACGAAGACAGGGGTGTCGCCCGCGTTCTCCTTCACCATCTTGAGGGTGGGGGTGTCGGTGGCCGCACCGGCGGTCAACCCCGAGACACACAGGCCGTCGGGAACGCCGTTGAACACCGTTGACCGCGTCATCTGTCCAAGATCCCGGCCGCCGAGGTACGTGGCGGCCTCCGGCACGATGTTGTAGAGCAGTTTGACGTCCTTGGCCGAAACCTTGGCGCGATGCCGCGCCGCCCGCCCGACATCGGTATTCCACAGACCGAAGTCAGATGCGTAGACGCCGGTGAACACCTCCCGCACGAACGAGGCTCCCGTCGCGATCGCGAGATCGATCGAGGCCACCCCGTCCCACAGCACATTGACACCAAACGGGACGGTCAGTTCCGCTCGGAGTTCACCGATGACCCTCGCCATGGAGATCGCAGTGATCGGCTCCGTCTCCGTCAGGTAGGGAAGGCTGAACTCATTCGAAATGAGAATGCCGTCGATGCCGCCGTCCTGAAGTGCTGTGATCTCTTGACGCCCATGGGCGAGAATCCGGGCCATTCCTCCCGCGGCGTCATACCCGGGGTCGCCGGGCAGAGCAGGCAGATGACACATTCCGATGATCGGTTTGCGTACGTCGAAGACGTCGTCGAGCCAGGTTGTCATGAGCGGTATCCCATTCGTCGTTGAAGTGGTGTGTTCAGTCCTTGGTGACGCCGGCCGCCGCCCACGCCTCGACGAACCTCTGGAACGCCGTGGCCCCAGGATCGGCGAGTCCGATGCTTCGTTCCTGCAACCATGACGCACGGCCCCTCCGAGACTGCAATGAGGTGGTGTCCCGCACCGCGCGAGCCGCCGCTGCCTTCGCGGCCTCCGTCGCCTCGCCGGGATCGGTGGCGGATTCCAGTGCGTCCGACGCCGCGGCGATTCCATCGAGGATCGTCTTGTCGCCCACCTGGGTCTTGCCTCGTTGCGCGATGCTGTCGGCGGCGGCCTTGGTGAACTTGGCCGCCTCCGCAACGCCGATGTTGCGCTGGCCCTCCCAGACCCGGGAGCCGGACAAGAGCGCGCCTGCGACCAAGGCCGCCATCGTCGACGGATTGGCGTTGGCGAAGGCCTTGGCGCAGGTACGGGCAATCTCGGTCGGCGTGGTGTCGTCCGGCAACTCCTCGAGCGCCGCGATCACCGCGCGCGAACCCGCCGTGATCGTGATTCCGAGGTCGCCGTCGCCAAGCGCCTGGTCGAGGTCGCGCAGTTCATCGGAAGACTCGATCAGGATGGTGAGACTTCGACAGATGCGGTCCTTGAGTTCCTTGCTTTCCATGGCGGATCAGCCCTCTCGAAAGAACGGCGACTGGGCGGGCGCGTTGAGCAACTCCAGTCGGTCATCATTCAGATCCAAGATGGAGATGGACGCGCCTGCCATTTCGAGGCTGGTCGCATATTCGCCCACATAGTTCTTTGCGACCTCAATTCCGCGTTCAGCCAGGAACGTGTGGGTCTTGCGATAGAGCACGTAAAGCTCCTCGAGAGGCGTTGCCCCCATCCCGTTGACCAGCACCGCGACTCGCGAACCCTCACCCAGTCCCAGGTCATCGACGAGCGCCGAGGTGAGGTGTTCGGCGATCTCGTCGGCCGTCTCGAGGGCGCCACGCCGCGTTCCCGGCTCCCCGTGGATGCCAATCCCGAACTCCATCTCACCCTCGGGAAGCTCGAAGCTTGGCTTTCCCGTGGTCGGAAGGATGGTCGGAGCGAGTCCGATGCCGATGGTTGCCGTGTGCTCGACGGTGTCCTCCGCGATGGCGGCGACCTGCTCGAGGGAGTCGCCTCTCTCGGCGGCTGCCCCAGCGGTCTTGTAGGCAAAGAAGATCCCGGCAACACCGCGCCGATCGAGTTTGCGCTCGTGGGGTTGGCTTGCGACGTCGTCGCGACCCAGCACGGTCTTGGTGTCAATGTCCTCGAGTTCGGCCAGGTCGACCGCAAGGTCGAAGTTGAAGACGTCGCCGCCATAATTTCCGTAGAGGTACAGCACTCCGGCACCGCCATTGACGGCCTTGGTTGCCTGGAAGATCTGGTCGGAGCTTGGCGAGCTGAAGACGTTGCCGATTGCCACCCCAGAACACAGGCCCTTGCCGACGTAGCCCTTGAACAGCGGCAGGTGTCCCGACCCACCGCCGGTGACGATGCCGACCTTGCCGTCCAGCGGAGCGTCGGCCCGGACCAGAACCCGGATGTCGTCCCCTGGCGTCTTCACGAGGTCGGGGTGAGCCAGCAGAATCCCCTCGACAAACTCGTCGACGAAGCTATCCGGGTTGTTGATGATCTTCTTCATGGTCTTATCCGTTCACTTTGTTGTTGCTTCGGCCACGGCGTCCTGCTTTTCACCATCGGTGCTCGGTCGTCGCTTCCTCGTTTTGATTTTCACTTGATCAAGGACCATCACGCCCACCAAGATGAGGCCCTGAGCGATCGCGTACTCATAGGCCGACAACCTCATGGCCGTAAATCCGCTGGAGAGCACTTGGAGTGTGAGCGTTGCGAGCACCACACCGAGCACCGTCGCGAACCCGCCGTTGGGGTTCGTGCCGCCAAGCACCACGATCACTATCACCAACAGCACGTAGCTTGAGCCATAGTCGGCGCTCGCTGACGGGCTCCGGCTGAGGAACACCAGACCTGCCACCGCGGAGAGCAGGCCGCTGGTGATGTAGGTCATCATCAGGGTCGATCGCGCGCTGATGCCCGAGTACTTGCTCGCCACCGGGTTGGCACCCTGCAGGGCGATCTTTCGGCCGATGGCCGTGCGGTTGATGAGGACGGCGATCGCGACGGCGGCCACGATCAGAATCAGCAACAGCACGGGAACGCCGAGTATCGCCGTCGATCCCATCGAGGTCAGCCCGCCCGGAGCGCCCGAAATGGTGACGCCGCCGGTCCACACCAGCGCCAGGCCGTTGTAGAGCTGCATCGTGCCGAGGGTCACGAGGATCGGAGTGATTCCCACCACGCTCACGAGCACTCCATTGATCGCACCCAAGGCAACGCCCACCGCCACCCCGGCGAGCAGAATCAGGGGCGTCATCGAGTCCGCCGCCCCCTGGCCCTGTGAGTTCAGCACGGACGTGTAGAGGGAAGACACGGTAATGGCCGTGGCATTGGCGATCGCCACCACCGACAAGTCGATGCCGCCAGTCAGCATCGCCATCATGACGGCGAGTGAGAGAAGGCCGATCTCCGGCGCGACCAGGCCGATGTTCTGAAGGTTGACCTCGCTGAGGAAGACGCCGGGGTTCAGGGCCGCGAACAGGACGAAGGTCGCGACGAGCAGCAGGGCCATGCGACCCACACCCCGTTGCACGTGGATTCGGGCAATGGCCGCGTTGTACGCTGTCTCGACTCGCTGATTGATCTGACTCAGGGAGCCGCGTGACGGATCGCTCATGCCTCAACCTCCTTCTGCACGATGACCGGGCGTTTTCGCGCGCGAGTACGGCCGAGTGCTTGAGCAGTGACGCCGAGCAGCAGCAACATCCCGACCGCGGCCCTCTGCCATGTGCTGGGGATTCCCACCAGCACGAGGTTGTTGTTGATGAGTTGGACGAGAACGACGCCCAGCACGGTGCCGACCACGGAGCCGCGGCCACCGAAGATCGATGCCCCTCCGAGCACCACGGCCGCGATGATGTCGAGTTCGGTACCGACGATGGCCTGAGGATTTGCATTCTTGCCGAGGATCACGAACACCACCCCGCCGAGGGCCGCGAGGGCGCCCACGAGGGTGTAGAGCCAGACTTGCGTCCTGACCACACGGATGCCGACGCGCCGCGCCGCCTCTGCGTCGCCGCCGATGGCGTAGATGCTGCGGCCGAACATCGTCCACCTCAGCATCCAGGCGATGAACACCGCCACCAGCACCACCGGGATAATCATGAAGTGCAGGTAGCCGCCGCCCGGAACATCCCAGAGGTGAACATCTGAGAGCCTGGTGATCGACTTGGGCAGCTCGCTCGCGGAAATATACAGCGAGCCGATGTAGGTGAGCAGAACGCCCTTGTAGATGGTTTGAGTGCCGAGAGTCACGATCAGGGTCGGCAGCCTGAACCGCGCGATCACCACGCCGTTGAACAGGCCAAGCAACCCACCCACGACCATGGCAATGACAAAGATCAGCACGAGTCCCGGATCAAGGTTGCCATCCTTGGCCCATCTCACCGTGGTGTACGCCGCGAAGATGGCAATGGCGGGGAACGAGACGTCAATGCCACCGGAGATCATGACGAGCAGCACGCCGAGCGCGAAGACGAGCGGCACCATCGAGCTGCGCACCAGCGCAAAAAATGTGCCGGGCGTAAGGAACGCTGGCGACGCGATGGACATCGCCACCGCCACCACGATGATGACCGCGACAAGAAGTCCTTCGTTGTTGGCGCCGCGCAATCGCCCCAGTGCAGTCCTCATGCCGCCATCCTCTTGTGAATCTCGTTCGCATTGATGTCTTCACCGACGAACTCGGACACGATGCGTCCCTCGTGAACGATCAGTACCCGATGACAACTGGAGACGAGTTCCGGAATGTCGTCCGAGATCACGATGATGCCCATCCCGGCGGCGGCCTGTTCGCGCAGGATCGTGAGGATCTCTTCCTTCGATCCGATGTCGACGCCCACCGTTGGTCCGTTGAGGACGAGGATGGTCGGCTTCCGGTCAAGCCACTTGGCGAGCACGACGCGTTGGGCGTTGCCACCCGAGAGGCTATGCACGACGGCGGCGACGTTCGGTGCCTGAATGCGCAGGCGCTTGAACAGGTCTGCGATCGAGTCCCGAATCCGCTTGCGGTTAAGCAGGCCGAACTTTGTGCGATAGGAGTCCAGGGACGATGCGACCATGTTGTCCGCAATGGAGGCGTCAAGAAAGAGACCCTGCGTCAGCCGATCCTCGGGCACGTAGCCGATTCCGGCCCTCACCGCGTCGCGGATCGAGTCGATCTTGTGAGACTGCCCCGCGACGATCACTTCGCCGCTGTGGGCGGGTCGAATGCCGAATATCGCCTCGGCGATCTCTGATCGTCCCGAACCCAGCAGCCCCGTAATGCCCAGAATCTCGCCGACGCGGAGCTGCAGGTCGATGTGGTGGAAGTCGCCGGACCGCGTCAGGTTCTTCACATCAAGCAGGAGTGCGGCGTCCTTGTCGACCGGCGCGACGAGCCTGTCTTCCGACACCTCTCGGCCGGTCATCGCTTTGGCGACGCTGCGCCCGGTGTAATCCGACGCTGGGCCGGTT
Source organism: Demequina sp. (assembly GCF_016278765.1). Lineage (GTDB taxonomy): Bacteria > Actinomycetota > Actinomycetes > Actinomycetales > Demequinaceae > Demequina. The sequence goes on from NZ_JADQBE010000014.1 coordinate 41,156, forward strand.
TCGACAAGTTCACCGTTACGAAGAATGGTGAGGCGCTGAGCGATCTGGAGCACCTCGTCTAACTTGTGGCTGACGAACATCACCGCAACGCCGCGCTCCTGGAGCCTGCGCACGATCGTGAAGAGCCGGTCAACCTCGGTATGGGTCAGGGCCGTGGTGGGTTCATCCATGATGAGCACCTTGGCGTCGCCGACGAGGGCTCGGCAGATTGCCACAAGCTGGCGGTCGGCCACCGACAGGCTCTCGACCTCCGCGCCCAGATCGATCTTCAAGCCCAGTTCTCTGACGATCCGGTCGGCCTCCGCATAGATTCGCTTGCGGGAGGAGAACCTCCGCCGCTCCGCGAGTTCGCTGAGCATGGCAATGTTCTCGGCGGCGGTGAGGTTCGGAAACAAGGAAAAGTCCTGGTAGATCACCTGGACTCCGCTGCGAATCGCCTCATTGGGCGTGAGATGTGATCGCCGACTGCCGCCGATCGAGATGCTCCCGGAGTCTGGTCGCTCGACGCCGCTGATGATCTTGATCAGCGTTGACTTTCCGCTCCCGTTTTCTCCGGCGAGGCAGTGCACTTCACCCGGGAGTAGCGAAATCGACACGCTCTTCAGGGCATGGACTCCGCCGTAAGTCTTCACAATGTTGTGGACCTCGAGGACGGGTTCGGCGACCACTGTCATGGTTTGCTACATCCCTAGTGCTTCCAAGTTCCCGGGTGGGCCGGACCGATGAGGGTCCAACCCACCCGGGAATGGTGTGTGAAGGAGTCGAGCGACTTAGAAGTTGTAGTCGCCGACGTTGCTGAGGTCAACCGCGACACCGGCGTTGCCGGCGAACACGTTGTCGTAGCCCTCAAGCTTCACGAGGGACTCGTAGCCAGGGATTCCCAGGTTCGTGCCTTCTTCAACGGTGCCGCCCTCGGCGAGGATGCGGCCGATCTCCAACTGTGCCTTGCCGGCCATGGCCGGGTCCCAGAAGAAGATCTTGTCGATTGCTCCGCTTTCGAGGTAGCTTCCGGCAACGGAGGGAATCGAGGTGCCCATGACGCACACCGAGTCGGCCTTACCGGCCTCGTCGACCGCACGCGCGATACCGACGACGTCGGTGCCCGCCGAGCCCTCAAATGCCGCGATGTCCGGGTACTTCGCGAGGATCTCCTTGGCCTTGTTGTAGGCCGTTTCCTCGTTCTCCTCCGACTCGATGGGGTCTTCCACGCGAGTCATGTCCGGGAAGTCGGCCTGCTGCTTGTCGTAAGCGCCGCCCACCCAGTCCATGTGAGATCCGTTGGTCAGTCGCCCGACGAACTGGACGTACTTGCCGGTACCACCGGTGCACTGGCCAAGGTTCTCCATGATCTGCGCACCGTAGGCACGGTTCTCGAAGCCTTCAATGTCAATGTCGATGTTCTTCATGCCGGCTGCTTCGTGACCCACCACGATGATTCCCGCGTCGCGTGCCTGCTGAGCCACGGCCGCGAGACCCTCAAGGTCATTGGGAACGATGCCGATGGCGACTGGCTTCTGTGCGATCAGATTCTGAATGATGGCGACCTGACCCTCATTCGTCGCCTCTGCAGGTCCCTCTTCACGTGCGTCAAGGCCGTTTTCTGCGCCCCATTCCTTGACGCCGACTTCCATGCGGTCAAACCAACCGATGCCGGTCGCCTTCACGATGACCACGTACGCGCCGTCTCCGCCGCCAGCGCTCGTGGTGCCGGTGGTGGCTGACGTGGTTGGCGTCTCGGCTGTCGAGCTGCAACCGATGAGGGTCACGGCAAGGGCACTGGCCAACAGTCCGCCGGAAAGTTTCTTGTGCTTCATATTTCACTCCCTTGTGATCGAGCACCCTGCGCCTCTACGCCTTCGTCGAAGCTGCAGTGGCAGTAACAGGACCATATGCCTGGGTTTGCGCCGCTGTCAATCACAACTGCGCACCCAGTGCGCGCTTTCCTTCACTTTACTGCTCGTTTTCGCGCAACCGGGCGGCTAGACTCGTGCATCAGACCAAAGGAGGTCGCCATGTCTCGACAGGCACAGATCGTCGAGTTGCTCCTTGAGCGAGGGTTCACTTCCGTGTCCGACCTGGCGTCTCACTTCGACGTCACCGAGTCGACAATCCGGCGCAGTCTGACCGAGTTGGAGGCGCGCGACCTGGTTCAGCGGACCCACGGCGGCGCGCTTCCAGTGGGCCAGGTAGACGCTCCTTTTGACCTCAAACAGTCACTTCACCGACCCGAGAAGGAAGCCATCGGCAAGGCCATGGCTCATCGGATTCTGGACGGTCAGACCGTGCTGCTTGACAGCGGTTCGACAACCCTCGAGGTGGCGCGCAACCTCAGAGGTCGGCAACTTACGGTCGTGACCAACGACCTCCTCGTGGGCGCCACGATCGCCGAAAAGCAGAACGCGCACCTCGTTTTCATCGGCGGAGAATTGTTACCGAATGTATATACGATGTGGGGTCCGACCTCGATCCAGCAACTCGAAAACTTGCGCGTCGACGTTGCCGTGTTCGGTGCTGACACCGTCACGGAGAACGGCGTCTTCAACACGTCGAGCTACGAACTCGAGATCAAGAGAACGATGCGATCGGTCGCCACGGAAGCGTTCTTCGTTGCCGATAGCTCAAAGTTTGGCAGGGAAGCACTCTTCAAGGTCTTCGATCTGGACTCCTTCAGTGCCGGAATCACCGACGACTACATCGAACCCATGCGGGCGGCGCAGTTCCCCATACCTCTCATCAGGGTCCGCTCGCAGGAGACCTTGGCCGCCGTTACGCCTCGGAGTTGAACAGCACAGCGCGCGATCGCAACTCACCGGCGGCGAGCTTCCCGAGCGCCACGTCGGCCTGCTCCATCGGGAAGCGTTCGACGACGGTGCGGATCTTGCCTGCCGCGGCAAGTTCAAGCACTGCCCGCATCTGAGCGCGGTTGCCGAGTATTGAGCCCTTGATCGTCTGCGCCCGGTTGAAATGGAATTCTTCGACATTGATCGGCACGGCGTTGACCAACGTCCCACCCCACTTGAGCGTGTTCATCGCCTGCGCCGTCACCTCGTCGGAGGCGGCAAAGGTCAGCACCACGTCGGCGGAGTCCGCGATGGCCTCCATCGCTGCGGGGTCCGTGGAATCGACGACGCGCGTGGCGCCCAGTTCCGTGGCGACGTCACGGTGCGCTGCATTGCGTCCGACCGCCACCACCTCGGCGCCCGTGAGGAGCGCCATCTGCAAAGCCATGTGACCCACTCCGCCGAGGCCAAAGAGCGCCACCACGTCGCCCGGTCCCACGTCGACCTTGTCCATGACTCCGTAGGCCGTGATTCCAGGGCAGAAGAGGGGAGCGGCGTCGACCAGGTCGAGGCTCTCAGGAACGTGATACGTGTAGTCGGCCCACGACACCATGTAATCGCCGTAACCGCCGTTCACGTGCTCGCCCGCAACTTTGCGTTCGTGACACAGCTGTTCCCGATCACTGGCGCAGAACTCGCAGGTTCCACACGCCCACCAGATGGGCTGGACGCCCACCGGGTCGCCCACCTTGAAACCGGTGACTCCCTCGCCGATGCCGGCCACCCGGCCCGTGGCCTCGTGCCCGGGGATGATCGGGCTGATGGCGGGCACCCCGCCGTCAACCCAGTCGCCCTCGACGGTGTGAAGGTTCGACCGGCACACCCCACACGCCACGACCTTAATGAGGAGTTGGCCGGCAGCGGGCTCGGGACGGTCGGTCTCCTGCCATGCAAGCGGGTGCTCGGCGAGGGGAGCCGGGGTGAACAGGAGGTTTGCGCGCATCGTTGTCATGCCACCGACTGTACGACTTTTGTTGGTGGCTCCGCCAACAAGGAATTGTTGAGGCGGCGACAACTGATTGTGGTTGCGGACGGCACTATGACGCTCGGGGCACCGCCGAAAGTTCGGTGCGCACCTCGGACACGAGCACGCTCGGAACCAGCATGGCTTCGAAGGCGCGCGCCGTCGAGCCCGCTCGGTCGGATACCGCAACCCTGATCTCCCAGCCCAGATCGTCGTCGACCAACTCGACCTTTGCCAGTCCTGAGGCGGACTCTTTGTGCGCCAGAGACACGGGCAGCGCCGCGACACCGAAGTCGCGCTGCACCATGTCGATGAGCATGTGCACGTCATCCACGGTCACGACGCTCCGGCGGATGAGCCCACGCGCCTCCGTCGCCGCGTCAAGCACTCGTCTGACCACCCACGTCGGCTGGAAGTCCACAAACTTCTGCCCGACCACGTCCCGCCAGGCCAGGGATCGCTCGGTGGCCAGGGGGTGGCCAGGGTGCGTCAGGAGCACAAAGGGTTCGCGGCGCAGTACCACCGAACTGAAGCCCGAACTCCTCTGCCAGGGTTCGCCCACCACCGGACCGGCTATCAACGCAATGTCAAGGTCGTCTTCCGACAGACCCGCGACGAGCGCTCCCGTCGAGGACTGCTCGAAGGACATCTCCGCCTGCGGTTCGTCGATCCGGAATGCCGCCATGAGATCCACGAGGTCGACGAGGTCCCCCACGCATTGTTCGGACCCCACCCTGACCAGTCTGGCCTCCCGCTGGGAGACCTCGAGCAGCTCCCGTTGCGCCGCCCGAGCATCGGCGAGCATTCGCCGCGCCCGCGGAAAGAACACCTCGCCGGTCCTGGTGAGCGTTGCGCCCTGTGGACCGCGGTCAAACAGCCGAACCCCGAGTTCTCGCTCAAGCGCGCGGATCGACGCGGACAAGCCCGACTGCGTGACAAACACGGTCTCGGCCGCTTTCGTGAAGCTACGCTCGTCCACCACCGCGAGGAAGAACTCTAGTTGTCGGACGTCCATGTCCCTCACAATCCCCGTAGCAACCGATGGCCCGAGCTGGCACGCGGCACGCGCGCGGAAGGCCGCTGCTACGCCCACGCGTCAGATCCGCGAACCAGTCTAAGTCCCCGAGCCCCCGGCCGGAACGGTCACCCGACGGCGCCGTCACGGCATCGGCGGCCCGGTGACGTCGTCGGTGGTTACCACTGACGAGGCCGCGTTGGGCGCCGCCGCCCCGGCCTGGTGGGTCTCGGTAACCGTCTGGCGACGTCGCGGCGAAAACACGAACAGGGTGAGAATGAGGCCCACGGCGCCCGCCACCATCAGGATGACGCCGACCGCCTTGATGTCCAACCCGGCCACTGTTGCGTCGACGGCCAGCGTGAGAATTGCTCCGACTGCCATCAAGAAGATGTTGATGCCGATGCCCATGATGTTCCTTTCGTTGGGGGAATGGATCTCCGGTCGACTCGCAGATTCGCTCAAGAATCGCTCAGCCGACGGTGTTGCGAAGCAGTGGCGCCGGGGTCACCAGTAGTGGCGGCGACCGCCCACACCACGACCGATCATGCCGAGGATGGCTAAGACGACTCCCACGACCACGAGAATCACGCCGACCGTCTCGAGGAGGGGGATGCCGGCGATAATCCCCATGAGGAACAGGACAATGCCAAAGATGATCATGTCGACTCCAAGCCGAGGCGGCGTTCGTAGGACTGCACTGAACCGGGGACTCGTTCTGCACAGTAGACCTACGGTGTAGATGTCATTGAACTCCCATTGCCGACATCTGTCAATGTGTAGGGCTACATTGTTGGTATACGGTGTAGCCAAGAACCCGTGCATGAGGCCGCTGTGAAAGTGGAGGATTTCAAGGTGACACCCCGCACTACTCCAAAGAACGTCGCCCTGACCCGGGAGTCCACCCTTCGCGCGGCTCTGGAGATCATCGATGAGGATGGTGTCGAGGGGCTGTCCATGCGCAGGCTCGGTCGCGCCCTTGGGCGCGACCCGATGTCGCTCTACCGCCACGCGACCACCAAGGCTGAGCTTCTCGATGGCGTCGCCGAAACGGTCCTCGCGGAACTGACCGTCGACACCGCCTCCGGCGACTGGGAGGCCCAACTGCGCACCGTGGCCCGCCAGTTCCGAGGCCTCGCGCTCGCCCACCCCAACGTGATTCCGCTCCTGGTCACCCGACCGCTGAGCACTCCACTCGCCATGCGGCCGTTGGGCACCTTGCGACCTCTGGAAGCAATCCTCGAACTGCTCATCCGCGCGGGATTCTCCGAGGTCGACGCTCTGCACGTGTACCGCTCGTTCTTCGGCTTCATCCAGGGCCATGTCCTGAACGAACTCCAGGAAATCGTGGAGAACCCCGAGGAGACCGACGATCTGCTCCGACTGGGTCTGCATCGGCTCCCCCTACGCGAGTTCCCTCGACTTCGCGCCCTCGCATCCGTCCTGGCCGCCTACGACGGAGCAGCGGAACTCGAGCGAGGCATGGACACTTTGTTCACGGGCCTGCACGCCCAACTGCACCCCACCAGCCCGTCGCCAGCGTGAGCCCAGACCGTGACGCGCCGTCGGGCTATGTCGCGGGATGGTGGAGCCTAGGGGAATCGAACCCCTGACCTCCTGCTTGCAAAGCAGGCGCT
>NZ_JADQBE010000048.1:0-2586 GCF_016278765.1 Demequina sp.
CCCACCACCCACGATCGACCCGAAGCGGCGCCCCATACCCGGAGGACTCGCAGCACTCGACGTGGGCGACGTGGCCAAAGGTGACGACCGTCGTCACCCCGGCCTGCCGTCCGACCCACCGTGGGAGAACTCTGCCTGGGAGGACTCTGCCTGGGAGCACCACGCGTGGGACGGCTACCCGCCCCCGGACTACCCCTGGGACGACCCGGCCGCGCCCGACCCTGCCTGGCCGGACCCTGCCTGGGAGCGCGACCTGCTAACGGGGTAGCCGCGTCACGAACACGAAATCGCGTTGGTTGAATGTCGAGTGAGCGCCGCTACCAACCTCATGAGACGCAACACCTAGTCCTTCTTCTTGGCCCCGGGGATGATCGCTTCGAGAATGCCTGTCACAAGGGCGATGACCACCGCCGCGAACAGGGTCTTCCAGAAGCCGCCTACGGTGAGCGTCGCGAAGTCGAGCTTGTCCGTGATCCACGCGGTGAGCCACAGCATGAACCAGGCGATCACGAACGAGAACAGCCCCAGCGTGAGAATCTGCACCGGCAAAGTCAGCACCTTGATCAACGGCTTGAGCACGGCGTTGAGCATGACCAGCAGCACGCCAATGACCAGGAACACCGCCGGACGATGCCACCAGTCGCCATTCTCCCCGCCGGTCACGACAACGTCGAAGGGAAGTTCCGAAACGATCCACACGGCCACCGCGGCAATTGCCGACTTGATCACAAATCTCATGCACCGATTCTGGCATGACCCTGGCATGCTGAGGCAATGGTCCTTCCTCAGCCTTTACCGAATATCTCCTCGTTGCCCAGCTACGTGCCCGGCGCACGCGGCTCGGCGGCGGGCCCGGCGCCCATCAAGCTGTCCTCCAACGAAAACCCGCTGCCGCCGCTGCCCTCGGTGTCGCGAGCCATCGCCGCGGCCGGGGAATCGGTACACCGCTACCCCGACATGTTTGCCGCTGACTTGGTAAATGCTCTCGCCCAACGCCAAGGTCTGCCGGCGGTGGACGTCATCGTCGGGGCCGGCTCGGTCGCCGTGCTCGCGCACCTGCTGCAGGCCTACGCCGGGCCCGGCCGGGAGGTCGTCTATGCGTGGCGCAGCTTCGAGGCGTATCCCATCCTCACCGCATTGACCGGCGCCACGCCCGTCACCGTTCCGCTCGCAGGGGGCGGACGACACGACCTGGACGCCATGGCATCGGCCATCTCCGACCACACGGCCGCGGTGATGGTCTGCTCCCCGAACAACCCCACGGGCCCGGCAGTGACGGCGGATGAGTTCGCCGCCTTCGTCGACCGCGTTCCGCCCCACGTGCTGATCGTTCTGGACGAGGCCTACGTCGAGTTCGTGTCTGACCCGGCGACCGTCAAGGGCGACGACTACATCGGCGCCGATGCGTGGGCGACCCACCCCAACGTCGTGGTCTTGCGGACAATGTCCAAGGCCTACGGGCTGGCGGGTCTGCGCGTCGGGTTTGCCTTCGGGCTGGCCGAGATTCTTGCGCCTGCGCGTGCGTGCGTGACCCCGTTCTCCGTGTCGTCCGTCGCGCAACTCGCGGCACTCGCGTCGCTGACGGCCGAGGCGGAACTGTTGGAGCGCGTCGAGGGCATCGTGGCGGAACGGGGGCGGGTGCTCGCGTCGCTGACGGCCGATGGTTGGTCCATCCCCGATCCGCAGGGTAACTTTGTGTGGATTGAGGCGCGCGACCGGACCTCGGAACTGGTCGCGCATCTCGGCTCCCAGAGCCCGGCGATCTTGGCACGACCCTTCACCGACGAGGGTGTTCGCATGACCATCGGCTCCCGGGAAGAGAACGATGCCGCACTCGCTGCACTCGCGGGGTTGAGTTGGCGAGTGTAGAAACGACTTAAGGGCTCGCAAGAGTTGCGTTGATTGCGCCCGACGACAGAAGTCCCTACGAAAGGACTGCTCATGTTCACCAGCATCGACGACGTCACACCCATCGACAGCGATGAGGTGGGCAATCGCGTCACGGACTTCTTGCAGACGGCGGGCCAGGTCGCGCTCATCACCACCGCCGCAGTCTTGGTGGTGTTCCTCATCCTGGCGATTGTCATTGCCAAGAAGGCCGGCTACTCGGGCTGGTGGGGCGCTCTCGCGGCGCTACTGCCGCCGCTCGGCCTGCTGCTCGCGTTGCTGTTTGCGTTCCTCAAGTGGCCCGCGCTCAAGGAGCGCGACGAGGCTCTCGGCATCCTGAAGGCCCATGATCTGACGTTGCCCAGCCAGGAGCGCGCCGCCATCAAGGAGGCCGAGCGCAAGAAGCAGATCGAGGACGAGGCTCGGCGACGCATGGAGAAGGCACAGGCGGAACGCGAGAGGGCCGAGGCGGATCGCGAGAAGTTCCGCGAGGCCCAGGCACGGGACGCGGCTACACGCGTGGCTTCGGCGAACGCCGCAGCGGTGGCGACGGCCGCTGACGACAAGACCGCCGACGCGCGTGACGACAAGACCGCCGACGCGCCCGCCGCCGGCTCCGCCACGATGCCGGGTGCAGACAAGCCGGAGACCAAGCCGGAGACCAAGCCGGAGACCAAGCCGGAGACCAAGCCGGAGACC
>NZ_JADQBE010000048.1:2596-5409 GCF_016278765.1 Demequina sp.
GGAGACCAAGCCGGAGACCAAGCCGGAGACCAAGCCGGAGACCAAGCCGGAGACCAAGCCGGAGACCGGGCCTGAGGCGCAGGCGGGAACCAAGCCTGCGGCGAAGCCGGGGACCACGCCCGACGGAAGACCCGACGCCGCCAAGGGGGACTGAGGCTGGTCGCTATGCGTGAGGGAGCACCTACTTGCCAACCTACGGAACCGTAGCCTACGCTTGCGTAGGTTGCATGGCGGCGTTCCCGCGAGCGTATACGCACCCGCACCACTGAGACCGCAAAGGGGTTTGCATGGCAGGCATTGGGCCGCTGTCAGAAGAGGGACTCGTGCGCCTTCTTGACCGCAAGGGCAAGCGCGTCAAGAACGCCAAGTTTGGACCGTACGCCGAGGACATCACCGTCGATGACCTGCGCGGTTTCTGGCGCGACATGATGATGACGAGGGCCTTCGACAACGAGGCCACCAGCCTGCAGCGTCAGGGCGAATTGGGGCTGTGGGTCGCGTCGCTCGGCCAGGAGGCCGCGCAGATCGGCTCCGCCAGCGTGCTGCGTAACCCCGACTATGTGTTCCCCAGCTACCGGGAACACGGGGTCGCCTTCACGCGCGGCATCGACCTGCCCGAGATCCTGCGCACGTTTCGCGGCCACCAGCATGGCGCCTGGGACCCGGCTGCCCACAACTTCCACCTCTACTCGCTGGTGATCGGCGCACACACCCTGCACGCCGTCGGCTACGCCCAGGCGATGGACTGGGACGGCCTGGTCGGCTCGGGCAATCCCGAGGCGGACGGCGCCGTGATCTGCTACTTCGGCGACGGCGCCACCAGCCAAGGCGACTTCAACGAGGCGCTGGTCTTCGCCTCCGTCAACACCGCGCCCGTCGTGTTCTTCCTGCAGAACAACCAGTTCGCCATCTCCGAATCCACCACCCGCCAGTCCAAGGTGCCGCTCGCAAGGCGCGCCGATGGCGTGGGCATGGAGAACGTGCGCGTGGACGGCAACGACGTGATCGCGGTGCACGCCGTCACCCGCTGGGCCATGGAACACGCTCGCGCCGGCGCCGGTCCCGTGATGGTCGAGGCCCTGACGTACCGCATGGGAGCCCACACCACGTCCGACGACCCCACCAAGTACCGCACGAGCGCAGACGAGGACTACTGGCGCGAACGCGACCCGATCGCGCGGCTCGAGACCTATCTGACCGCCATGGGCGAACTTCCCGAGGACTTTGTCGAGTCGGTCACGGCCGAATGCAAGGAGATGGGCAAGCGCACCCGTGAGGCTGTGCGCTCATGGCCCAAGCCCCCCAAGCACCTCATCTTTGAACACGTCTACGCGGAACCCCACGCCCGCGTCGAGGCCGAGCGCGCCTGGTTCGAGCGTTACGAGGCGACCTTCGCCGATGCGGAGGTGGCCCGATGACCGCCGCGGCGTCGTCAAGCGCGTCGTCCAAGGCAACGGCGAAAGCCCAGGGCGCCGACGCGTCGGAGGCGCCCTCCAGCGTGCGGACCCTGACGCTCGCCGGCGCAATCAACGCCGGCCTGCGCGCCGCCATGGATCGCGACCCCAAGGTGGTGCTGATGGGTGAAGACATCGGCCCGCTCGGCGGCGTGTTCCGCGTGACCGACGGCCTGCACAAGGACTTTGGCGAGCGGCGCGTGATCGACACCCCGTTGGCCGAGTCCGGCATCGTCGGCACCGCGATCGGAATGGCGATGCGCGGCTACCGGCCCGTGGTGGAGATCCAGTTCGATGGCTTCATCTTCCCGGCCTACGACCAGATCACCACGTCGCTGGCCAAGCTGCATTACCGCTCTCAAGGCCGGATCACCGTGCCCGTGGTGATCCGAGTGCCCTTCGCGGGCGGCATCGGCGCGATCGAGCACCACTCCGAAAGCCCCGAGGCGCTGTTCGCGCACACGGCTGGTTTGCGCATCGTCACCCCGGCCACTCCGCAAGACGGCTACGACATGATCCAGCAGGCGATCGCCTCGCCCGACCCCGTGATGTTCTTCGAGCCCAAGGCTCGCTACTGGGACAAGGGTGAGGTGGACACGGCGCGCGTCGCGACACAGCTGGACGCCGACGCCGACGCCGGCGCGTCGCACGGCACGGCCGAGATGGGCAGCGCCCGCGTCGCGAGCCCCGGCACGGACGTGACGCTGCTGGCATACGGCCCCACCGTGCGCCTCGCGCTGCAATCCGCCGTGGTCGCGGCCAAGGACGACATCTCCGTGGAGGTCATCGACCTGCGGTCCCTCTCTCCCATCGACTTCGACACCGTGCTGGCGTCCGTCAAGCGCACCGGGCGGGCCGTTGTGGTGCACGAGGCGCCCGTGGCCTTCGGCACCGGCGCCGAGATCGCGGCCCGCATCACCGAGTTGGCGTTTTTCCACCTCGAGGCCCCCGTGCTCCGCGTGGGAGGCTTCCACACCCCTTACCCGGGCTCGACCCACGAGCACGACTACCTTCCCTCACTCGACCGAGTTCTCGACGCCATCGACGCCGTGATGGCGCACTAGGAGTTCCGATGCCGAAGTTCCAGAATTTCCCACTGCCCGACGCGGGTGAGGGTCTCACCGAGGCCGACATTGTGACGTGGCGCGTCGCCGTGGGCGACCGCGTGGAGATCAATCAGCCGCTCGTGGAGATCGAGACCGCCAAGTCGCTGGTGGAGCTGCCGTGCCCCGTGGACGGCATCGTCAGCAAACTGGTGGCCCGGGAGGGCGACACCGTCGATGTGGGCTCGCCCATCTGCATCTTCGATATCGACCCCGACGGCCCCCCGCCCCCCGCAGGCACGGAACCCGAGGTCGC
>NZ_JADQBE010000050.1:0-5328 GCF_016278765.1 Demequina sp.
CTTTATGGGTGTATTACTGGAACCGATGATGCGCCCTCTCTTTAATGTCCCGGGCACAGACCCCGTCGCGGGCACAGACCCCGTCGCGGTCGGGTTCGCCGGGGTGGGGGACCTGGCCGACCAGGTGGCGAGCGCCCTGACGGCGCGCGGCGTCACGAGCGTCGCGGTCGCCTATGACACCTCGTCGTTCCCCGGCCCGGCGTACCCCGCCGAGTGGCCCTCGTATGCGCTGCGCGACGGCTACGCCGCGCCGGTGACGGGGCTGGCCGTCAACGTCGGCAAGATGACCGACGACGAATACGCCCCACGGTGGCCCGACCCGGCCGCCCGCACGGCCGACGTCTTTGCCGCGCGGCTCGGCGATCGCGGCATCGCCGTGACGGCGGTGTCGGCGCGCTCGGGAACCACGGGTGAGCAGGTGGGCGTGGTCACCTCGGCGCCCATGCGCGACGTGGTCGAGTACATGCTGCACGCGTCCGACAACACCATCGCGGAGGTGCTGACGCGGGTTCTCGCGGTGCACGACGGCCGCCGGGCCGTGCCATCCGAGGCGATGCGGTCCGTGCGCGCGGCGCTGGGCGAGCTCGGCGTCGACCAGACGGGTCTCGCGCTCTACGACGGCGCGGGTTTCTCGGTCCGCAATCGCATCCCGCCCCGATTTCTCACGGAGATTCTGCGCGCCGCCACCCTGGCCGATCCCACCCACGACGTGGTGGGCCTGCTGGCCGAGGCGGGCCTGACCGGCACGCTGGACGACCGCTTCACGTCGACGCCGGGCGCGGGAGTGGTGCGCGCCAAGACCGGCTCGCTGACGGGGGTGACGGCGCTGTCCGGGGTGGTCATCACGGCGCAAGGGCGGCCGCTCGTGTTCTCCGTGCTTGCGGACGGCATGCCCTATGGCCAGGTCCGGCCGCAGGCCGCCATCGACGCCTTCGCCGACGCGTTGGCACAATGTGGGTGTCGGGGGTGACCGGCGTGCCGGGGGCCGTGAAGCCCGACATCGCCCCCGAGACCCACCTGGGAGACGTGTGACTGGACCGCATCCGTCAGTGGCGGCGACCCGCAACGCCGTGCGCGAGGCGTTGGACGGCGTCGACATGGGCGCCAGGATCTGGGTGGCCTGCTCGGGGGGTCCCGACTCCTTGGCGTTGGCTGCGGCGGCCAGCTTCGTGGCCCGCAAGCAAGGCTTCCTCGTCGGCGCGATCGTCGTCGACCACGGGCTCACCCCCGGCAGCGCCGGTGTGGCGGAAAGGGCCATCGCCCAAGTGCACAAGGCGGGCATCGTGACCGCGTTCGTGGAGAAGGTGGTGGTGGGCCGCGAGGGTGGGCTCGAAGCCGCCGCGCGGCGCGCCCGGTACGCCGCGCTCGACTCCCGCGTGGACCGGGAGGGTGGCCTGACGCCGCACATTCTCACGGGCCACACGATGGACGATCAGGCCGAGACCGTGCTGCTCGCGCTCGCCAGGGGCTCCGGCGCCCGGGCCCTGTCCGGGATGGCCGTCAAGCGCGGACGCTACGTGCGCCCCTTCCTGTCCCTGCGTCGCAAGGACACGGTGACCGCGTGCGAGGAGCTCGGCCTCGAGCCGTGGTTCGACCCGACCAACGAGCCCGACGGGGGCCCGCGCCGCTCGGCCCTGCGCGGCATCGTCATGCCCGCCTTGGTGGACGTCCTGGGCCCCGGCGTCGTCTCCGGGCTCGCGCGATCCGCCGCGATGCTGCAGGCCGATGCCGACGAGTTAGAACGCCAGGCGCGCCACGCGATCCAGAATTCCGAGTCCACCGTGCGCGGCGACGAGTGGCGTTGCGACATGCTCGCGGCCCTGCCCGACGCCATCCGCACGCGCATGCTGAAGATGGTCGCGGAGAATCACGGTGCGGGGCCCTTGGCGGCCTCCCACGTGGCGGCCCTTGACCGGCTGGTCACCACGTATTCGGGTCAAGGCGCGGTGTCGTTGCCCGGCGGCTACGAGGCGCGCCGCGAGTATGGCAGGCTGATCTTCACCGATCCCCTTGAACGCTTCGACCAACCAGATCAGAACGGACCCGAAGAGTGAGCCCCGACTTCACGAATGCCGCCTTCACCATGAACGACTTCACGCGCGTGGTGGTCACGGAGAAGCAGATCTCCACCAAACTCGATCAGATCGCCGCGCAGATTCGCGAGGACTATGTGGGCAAGGAAGTCCTGATGGTGGGCGTACTCAAGGGCGCGGTCATGGTGATGGCCGACCTCGCGCGGCGCCTTCCTCCCGACTTCCAGATGGACTGGATGGCGGTCTCCTCCTACGGGTCCGGCACCAAGTCCTCCGGCGTGGTGAGGATTCTCAAGGACCTCGACGCCGACCTCACCGGCCGCCACGTCCTGATTGTGGAGGACATCGTCGACACGGGCGTCACCCTGTCGTGGCTGCTGGGAAACCTGCGTTCGCGCGGCGCGGAGTCCGTCGAGGTCGCCACGCTGCTGCGCAAGCCCGACGCCGTGCAGGTCGATATTGACGTGCGTTACATCGGCTTCGACATTCCGAACGACTTTGTGGTCGGCTACGGGCTCGACTGGGCGGAGAAGTACCGCACGTTGCCGTTCGTGGCGGTGCTCAAGCCGTCCGTGTATTCGGAGGACTAGCGACGCCGTGGGCCGCGCTGGGGGCCTCCCGTCGGCAACGCCGTCCCGCTGAGCGCGAAACCTGACAATGTGATGGTCAACCTCGCGTAAAGTCGTGCACACCATGAGAAGACTGCGCTGGTCGTACCTGTTTCTATCCTTCGCGGTGATTTCTATCGCCGTGTTTGCCTTCACCGCCGCCACCCAGACGCCGGTGACGCACGTTGACACGAGCGAGGGCTTCGCCGTGCTCAAGTCTGGGGCCGCGACCCAGGTGGAGATCACGGACGGCGACCAACGGGTGCGGATCACGCTGAGCGACACCGTCCCTGACGCGCTGGCCGGATACGAACTCGAGGGCGGCGCGCTCATCGAGTTCTTCTACGTCGCACCGCAGGGTGACGACGTGGTGGCGGCGGTGGAGGCCGCCAATCCGGAACTGGGCTACGACTCGGTGGTGCCGCGAGGCTCGCTGCTGCAGTCGCTGCTGCTGAACATCCTGCCGCTGCTGCTGTTCCTGGGGCTGATCTGGTTCCTGCTCAGCTCCATGCAGGGCGGCGGCAACAAGATCATGCAGTTCGGCCGTTCCAAGGCCAAAGAGGTCACCGCGGACACGCCCAAGGTGAAATTCGACGATGTCGCGGGCGCCGACGAGGCGGTCGAGGAGCTGCGGGAGATCCAGGAGTTCCTGGAGAACCCCGCCAAGTTCCAGGCCGTGGGCGCCAAGATCCCCAAGGGCGTGCTGCTCTACGGCGCACCCGGAACGGGCAAGACGCTCCTCGCGCGCGCCGTGGCCGGCGAGGCGGGCGTTCCCTTCTTCTCCATCTCGGGCTCCGACTTTGTCGAGATGTTCGTGGGCGTCGGCGCGAGCCGCGTGCGCGACCTGTTCGAGCAGGCCAAGAAGAACAGCCCGGCCATCATCTTTGTGGACGAGATCGATGCGGTGGGCCGTCACCGCGGCGCCGGAATGGGCGGCGGTCACGACGAGCGCGAGCAGACCCTCAACCAGATGCTGGTGGAGATGGACGGCTTCGACATCAGCACCAACGTCATCATGATCGCGGCCACCAACCGGCCCGACATCCTCGACCCCGCGCTGTTGCGCCCCGGGCGCTTTGACCGCCAGATCGGCGTGGACGCGCCCGACCTCAAGGGCCGACTCAAGGTGCTTGAGGTGCACGCCAAGGGCAAGCCCATCGCGCCGGAGGTCGACCTCAACGCGGTCGCCAAGCGCACGCCCGGGTTCACGGGCGCCGACCTTGCGAACGTTCTCAACGAGGCCGCCCTGCTGACGGCGCGACGCGGCGCCACCGCCATCGGCCCGACCGAAATGGACGAGGCCATCGACCGCGTCATCGCGGGCCCGCAGAAGCGCACGCGGGTGATGAACGACCACGACAAGTCGGTGACGGCGTATCACGAGGGCGGCCACGCCCTGGTCGCGGCCGCGATGAACTACACGGACCCCGTCACCAAGGTGACGATCCTGCCGCGCGGCCGGGCCCTCGGCTACACGATGGTGATGCCGGTCGAGGACCGCTACTCGAAGACGCGCAACCAGTTGCTCGACAACCTGGCGTACGCCATGGGCGGGCGCGTCGCGGAGGAGGTGGTGTTCGGGGACCCGTCCACCGGCGCGAGCAACGACATCTCGCAGGCCACCGAGATCGCCAGGCAGATGGTCACCGAGTTCGGCATGTCCACGAGGATCGGTTCGGTGCGCCTGGCGGGCGCCTCGGGCGAGGTGTTCCTGGGCCGCGACATGGGGCACGGCCGCGACTACTCCGACCAGCTCGCCGCGGTGGTCGATGACGAGGTCCGCAAGCTCATGGACCACGCCATGGAGGAGGCCACCAAGGCCCTCCAGGCCAACAGGGGCGTGCTCGACACTCTCGCCGAGCAGCTCCTGGAGAAGGAGACGCTCACCGAGGCGGAGCTGGCCGTGCTCTTCAAGAAGGTCAAGAAGGCACCGGAGCGCCCCAAGTGGATCAGCGGGGACTGGGCGCCCAAGCGCACCCCCAAACGCCGCATTGCCAAGGCGCCCGTGCGGCCCGTCACCGAACCCAAGGACACCATCGGCGATGGCGCCACCGACACCGCGGACAAGGCCTAGGCGCATCCCATGAGCGAGGGCATCGACACGGCCCGCATCGAGGCGGCCGTGCGGGAGATCCTCGCGGCGATTGGCGAGGACCCCGACAGGGACGGCCTGCGGGACACCCCGGGACGGGTCGCGCGCTCGTACCAGGAGTTCTTTGCGGGACTGTCCGAAGACCCCGCCGACGTCCTCAGTGCCGTGTTTGAGCTGGGCCACGAAGAGATGATCCTGGTCAAGGACATCGAGCTGTACTCGATGTGCGAGCACCACCTGGTGCCCTTCCACGGGGTCGCGCACGTGGCCTACATCCCCGGCGCGGACGGGCGCATCACCGGACTGTCCAAGATCGCGCGCCTGGTGGACGTGTTCGCCAAGCGGCCGCAGGTGCAGGAGCGCCTCACCACGCAGGTGGCCGACGCCCTGGTCAACGAGCTCGGCGCCCGTGGCGTGCTGGTGGTGGTCGAGGCGGAGCACCTGTGCATGTCCATGCGCGGGGTGCGCAAGCCCGGCTCACGCACCGTGACCTCCGCCGTGCGGGGTGTGATGCGCGACGGTGCCACGCGCGCCGAGGCCATGAGCCTCATCGCCGGGAAGTAGCCGATGCCGGAGCGCCCAACACCGGAGCGCC
>NZ_JADQBE010000022.1:0-199 GCF_016278765.1 Demequina sp.
GGTCTCATCGACCAGTTGGAGTTTGAGGGTTTCACGACTGCGCAGGCTACGTATGCGGTGGACAACGTTGTTGTGGATTGGAACGAGCAGGCGGTGCTGAGTGCGCAGTCGTACCTCGATACCTATTACGGGTGGTCTCGTGCTGGTCTCATCGACCAGTTGGAGTTTGAGGGTTTCACGACTGCGCAGGCTACGTATG
>NZ_JADQBE010000022.1:209-46343 GCF_016278765.1 Demequina sp.
GGTCTCATCGACCAGTTGGAGTTTGAGGGTTTCACGACTGCGCAGGCTACGTATGGCGTCGACCAAGTGGGCCTCTAAGTAGACGAGCGCAACCCCGGGTCCAACGTTGCAAAGCGTAGGTATTTCGTCGTCTTGCTGCCGCACAGATGACGGTCTCCATGACTCCACCAAGGCTACTGAGTCTGAGCATCGGGGACCGAAACGACTTGGTAGGACTGCGCTGCGGAGCGTGGCTGGCCGCATGGGCGCTCCGGCTAGCCACTTGGGGCCCTCTTCGGCACGACGGTAATGTGGGCACAGATATCTGGTGTGCCGTCGAAGTGGGGGAGTGAGATGGAAAACAACTGCAGCGGGCAAGGCTGATCCCAGTCGGCGGCACGGGCGCGGGCAACGAACGCAAGCAACGTGCGACGTCGGCGCTGTTGGCGGTGGTGTCGATAGTGCGGCCATTCTCCAACGCATTACTCGGACCACTTGGTGCTAGCAAGGCTGCGGCGGCTCATGTCGATGCGTTCATCGAACCGCCCTTCAAGAACGGCATCAAGACTGACGTGAGGCCCGACGGGCTGATCCGAGTCACCTATGGGCGCCAAACGCCGTTTACGGCGTTGGTCGAGGTCAAGACTGGTACCAACATTGGGCTGACCCCGTGATTTAGGTCCAGTTGTTGTGAGAGTCGTCTTGCAGCTCGCGGGTGCGGGTATGAAGACTGGTCTGATCATGACGAATAGAAGGAAGCGACACACGCCCGAGCAGGTCGTACGCAAGCTCAATCAGGCTGATCGGATGCTGGCTGACGGTGCCGAGGTCGCGGCGGTGTGCCGCGAGTTGGGTGTGTCCGAGCAGACGTACTACCGGTGGCGTAACCAGTACGGCGGGCTCAAGGCCGACGATGCGAAACGCCTCAAGGAGCTTGAGAAGCAGAACGGCACCCTCAAGCGCCTGCTGGCCGAAGCGGAGTTGGAGAAGGCGGCGCTGAAGGAGTTTGGCTCGAGGGAAACTTCTAGGCCCGAATCAGGCGCCGCGCCGCTGTCGCTCACTTGATGAGAGGACATTGCAGGTGAGTGAACGGATGGCGTGCCGTCTGGCCGGGCTGAGTAGATCTGCGTACCGTCGCACGCTCAAGGGCGACACCGTGGCCGATCCTGACCGAGCACTACGGGACTGGCTTTGCGCCTATGCGAAGAAGTGGGCTTGTCACACTTCCAGTTCGACGTCGACGAGCGGGGTCGGGCTATCAAGATCGCCTCCATCGTGGACGAGCACACCCGTGAGTGCATTGGTGGGCTCGTAGAACGCTCCATCACGGCTGACCGTCTCACCAACCACCTCGACGACCTCGTCGCCATCCACGGCGCACCAGCTGTCCTCAACATCAACAGCTTCTACTCGCTGTTACACGCCCAAGTCGTGATCAGTGACTGGAAGATCGAATACAACACCGTGCGACGCCACTCGGCCCTGGGCTACCTGACCCCCGCCGACTATGCTCGCCACTGCACCCACAAAATGGAAACCGACGACTCACACAACGACCGGACCTAACAACGGGGGCGGCCCAAGGCCTACGATCGGTGACCCTTCACCGTGAAGCGGTTCCCCCGCGTCCGTGACATTTCGTCAGCCTCGGAAAGCAGGGGCACGTGACCACTCGACTTCCAGTCGTGAAGCGCGGGCTACGCGCACACCACTATCTGCATAGTGCTGCGGTGGAGACGCTCATGGGGAGCACGCCGGTTCCCCCAAGAAGTGTCGCCTCAACCGGGCCGAAACGAGCGACGTCATCCGCGATGGAGGCCGGAACGCAGTCTCCGCGCACGATGTACAGAGGTGATCCCCCAATGCTGGCACGTACTGCGCCAGTGAGCGCGTCAGGGTAGTCGCCACCGTAGGCGAGATAGACACGACTCGCGGTGGGGAACGCATCGGTGTTGATAGCGGCGCTCGTGGCGTAGCGGTCGCTGCCTCCCAATCGCCGCACTTCGGTGACTCCCGGAATTGCTGCGAGAGCGGTCTGGATACCCTTGGAGACTGCGCCGGTACCCCCAGCGATCACGATGGTGGTCGCGCCGAGCTCTGTGATCAGGGCCGTGGTGTCCGCGTCGACACTTGTGGCCGTGCCATCAACGGAGATCACAGGAGCACCTTGAGTTCCGGCGGCAGCAGCCGCGCTGAGTGCGTCGGGAAAGTCCCGTCCGGAGGCGATGTAGACCACGCTCGCCGACCCTGCGTCCCAGTGGTCTCGCACGGCGAGCCGCGCGGTCTCGTAGCGGTCAAGGCCACCCAACCGAGTGATGCCGCCCGGCTCCGCATATGCGGTGAGGGCCTTATAGGTCGCCGTGTTGACCGCGCCGGTACCCCCAAGAACGACGATCCGTGTGGGGGCCAGGCGCTTGAGCTCGGCCGCGGTCTCCGGGGGGATAGCGTCGTGCCTCACGAGAACCAACGGCGCATTGGCGGACGCCGCAATAGGCGCAACTGCCAATGCATCGGGATAGTCCTGACCGGACGCCACATAGACGACAGCCGCTCCCGGCGCGAAGGTCTTGGTGAGTGCCGCGGCCGTCGCGTAGCGGTTGGCGCCCGAGATTCGCTCGCTTGTCGTCACATTGGTGAGCGCCCCGGTTGCGTGCGGATTGCCGAACCAGGTCCACCATAGGCTCCAGAAGTTGCGGTTTCCGTACGAAGAGCAGCCGTCATTCTGGCCACCATAAACGTTGCTGAGCGCGACGGCGTTCGGTTGGTAGGGCGTGTAATTGTAGAGCCCGGCCGTGGCCTGATTCCGAATAAGCACGTTAGTACCGCCGCAACTCGAACTTGGGTGGTAGCGAACGTAGTTGACCACCCCTGCGAGGTGATTGTACGAGGTGGGTTTGACGCGGTAAATCTGAAACTGCCTAACGCCGTAGTAAATCTGCTTCTGGAAGCCCGCATACGCTGGGTTGCATGGCCCGGTGTCTGGGCAGGCATAGCCGGTGGCCTTCTGGTACCGCCAGTCGCTAGGCCATGTGTGATTTACCAGTTCCATTTCCTTCTGCAACGTGATCAGAATGACCTTGGGACTCACCCCGCACCCCGCCGCTGCCTTTGCGATGATGGTCGAAGCCAGTTCGTTCGCGGCCCCCTTGTATCCGCCCGGGCAGTACGCATCCGGCGCAATGTCCGTCGTGGTCATCCGGTAGTCCTTGAGGCAAACGATAGGATCGTCGGGCCCATACGACTTCTCTGGCTCGCACCGTCCTGCACTTGTCTGGCTCAGTTGCACCTCAAGGAAACTCTGTATTTGGGACGCAGTCATGGACGCGGAGTCGTAAAACTGTTGGTCTGAGACGATGAATCCTGGGTCCCAGTCGGATCCTGAAACGGCCTCTGCGGGTCCGCTCGTGTCGACAACGATAGTTGCGCTCACGACGAGCACAAGCGCGGCCGAATACGCGGCCCTGACGCTCTTCATGTAATCTCCACGGTCATCGGGTCCGAACTCACAGAGCCCTTGCTATTCGCGTAGGTCAGGGTCACCGTGTAGGTGCCAGCTGGGGCCTGGGTAGCAGGCACCACGGTGGATCCGCACGAGGTGGTGCCATTATTGGCCACGCCAGTGGTGTGCGCGGTGATGTCGGCTCCTCCCTTGCGCCGTATGAGGTACGAACAGTCGCCATCGTCCTCCACCAAGCCCTCCACATAACCACCCACTAGGAGGCCCCCAGTGGCGGGATCGCGCGTGGCGAGCGACACCTGCGCAGACGCGCCCGCAATAGTCGGCTCCGCTGGCGGTGACGAGGTCTGCGGGCTGTCCCCCGGCTCGCCGGAGGGCGTAGCGCTCGGGCTGGGTGAGGGCGAAGGGCTTGCTGTGCCCGCGGTGGGCGAAGGAGGTGACGGCACCGCCGACTTTGAAACCGGTGCGGTCACCGTGGCGTCGGGCCGGGGGTCAGAACTCGAGCAACCAGAAGTAGCGAGCATCGCAACGATGCCCGCGCAAACTAGGGCCAGGCGCACAGGTCTCCACACTCCGAAAGGATAAGCAGACTGCACCCGGAATATGGGGACGTTGGGCGTCACTCACGCGTCGCATGTGACAAATGCGACATTTGGGCGATGCCCGCTAGACCGCACTCCGGTGAAAGTTCTGAAAGCTCTTGGACGCCGTCGGCCCCCGCTGACCCCGATACCGAGACCCGTACTTGCTCGACCCATAGGGATGCTCCGCCGGCGAGGACAACTGGAAGAAGCACAGCTGCCCGATCTTCATGCCAGGCCACAGGTTGATCGGCAACGTCGCCGTATTCGACAGCTCGAGCGTCACGTTCCCCTCAAACCCCGGGTCGATGAAGCCGGCTGTCGAGTGCGTCAGCAGCCCCAGCCGACCCAGAGAGGACTTGCCTTCGAGCCTCGCCGCAATGTCGTCGGGAAGCGTCACCGATTCGAAGGTCGACCCCAGCACAAACTCACCAGGGTGAAGAACGAACGGATTGTCCCCGTCGACCTCCACCAGCCTCGTCAGGTCGGGCTGCTCAATCGAGGGATCGATCGCCGCGTACTTGTGGTTGTCGAACACCCTGAAGAACTTGTCGAGCCGCACGTCAATTGACGACGGCTGGATCATCACGGGGTCGTACGGATCGAGGGCCACGCGGCCGGTGTCGATCTGGATACGGATGTCGCGGTCCGAAAGCAGCATGGGGCAAACCTAGTCCGCCGGGTCGCGGGTCGCTACTTGTCCTTGCCGTCGCGTCGGCGCTCGCGCCGTTCCTTCTCGCGAAGCCAGATGCGGAACTCCGGGTCGTCGTCGGGACCCTGCGGGTACCTGGGGCCACCCCGACCGGACCTGGGAGTCTGGCCTCCATTGAACTTCGCGATGAGCCACGCGGCGGCGCCCACGAAGGGCGCGAAGAGCGCGATGAGCACCCACAGCGTCTTGGGCAGGCGGTACGGCTCCTCGTCCGGGTGCTGGGCGATGTCGGCAATGACATAGGTCGCAAGACCGATGTACAGGATCGCCGGCAACAGGTATCGCATGCCATCACAGTAGGTGCCCGATGCGGGCGCGTCCAGCCCATGTCGTGGGGCTCACATGGCCCCTTGGCGCAAATCGAACCGGTCGCACGGAGAACTTCCGAGCCGGGCGCGACCCAGGGCCCGATGAGAGCGCGCTCATGGGACTACGCTTGGGTCTGCGACCGCCCCTCATCACCGGGCTCCTCATCACCCGGCCCCACCACTTCTTGAAAGGGCTCGACATGCAGTTCGGTCACTTCGACGACGAAGCCCGCGAGTACGTCATTGAGACGCCGCACACGCCCTACCCCTGGATCAACTACCTGGGATCTCAGGACTTCTTCGGACTCGTCTCACACACCGGCGGCGGCTACTGCTTCTACCGTGACGCCAAGATGCGGCGGCTGACGCGCTACCGCTACAACAACGTGCCCGTTGACGACGGCGGTCGCATCTTCTCGATCAACGACGGCGGCGACGTGTGGAGCCCCTCGTACCGGCCGTACAAGAAGGACCTCGACGCGTTCGAGACACGGCACGGCATGGGCTACACGCGCATCACCGGCGAGCGCGGCGGCCTGCGCGCGTCGGTTCTGCTGTTCGTGCCCGTGGACATCAACGCGGAGATTCACCAGGTGACGATCACCAACCTCACCGACGCCCCGAAGAGTTTCTCCCTGTTCTCATTCCTCGAGTTCAACCTGTGGAACGCAGAGGACGACCAAACCAACTACCAGCGCAACCTGAGCATCGGCGAGGTGGAGGTCGAGGACGGCGCGATCTACCACAAGACCGAATACCGTGAGCGTCGCAACCACTACGCGGTGTACGGCGTGAACGCGCCGATCGCGGGCTTCGACACCGACCGCGACACCTTCCTGGGCTACGGCAACGGCTTCCACGAGGCCGCCGTTCCCCACGCCGGCAAGTCCGGCGACTCGATCGCCTCGGGCTGGTACCCGTGCGCATCCCACCACCTTGAGGTGGAGCTGGCCCCCGGCGAGTCCACGTCCTCCACGTTCGTGCTTGGCTATCTCGAGAACGCCGAGGACGACAAGTGGGAGTCGCCCGGCGTCGTCAACAAGACGGGCGCCAAGGTGCTTCTTGAGCGCTTCGCCACCAACGATGCTACCGAAGCCGAGTTCGCCAAGCTCAACGCCTACTGGGACAACCTGCTGGGTTCGTACACGGTGCAATCCGGCGACGACAAGCTCAACCGGATGGTCAACGTCTGGAATCAGTACCAGTGCATGGTGACGTACAACATGTCCCGCTCCGCCTCGTACTTCGAGACCGGCATGGGACGCGGGATGGGCTTCAGGGACTCGAGCCAGGACCTGCTCGGCTTCGTGCACCTCGTTCCCGAACGCGCCCGCGAACGCATCATCGACATCGCGTCGACGCAGTTCGAGGACGGCAGCGCGTACCACCAGTACCAGCCGCTCACCAAGCGCGGCAATCATGCGCTGGGCTCCGGCTTCAACGACGACCCGCTGTGGCTCATCCTGGGCGTGGCCGCCTACATCAAGGAGACCGGCGACTTTGCGATCCTCGATGAGATGGTGCCGTTCGACAATGATGTATCTCTCGCGCAGCCGCTGATGGAGCACCTCAAGCGCTCCTTCAACCACCCGCTCGAGAAGGCCGGCCCGCACGGCCTGCCCCTCATCGGCCGCGCCGACTGGAACGACTGCCTCAACCTCAACTGCTTCTCATCGACCCCAGGGGAGTCCTTCCAGACCACGGAGAACCAGGCTGGCGGCGTGGCCGAGTCAATCTTGATCGCGGGCATGTTCGCCGCGATCGGCCCCGACTACGCGGCGCTCGCGCGCAGGCGCGGGGACGATGCCGAGGGCGACCGCGCCGAGCAGGCCATCGCCGACATGAAGCAGGCCGTGGTCGACCACGGCTGGGACGGCGAATGGTTCCTGCGCGCCTACGACTTCTACGGCAACAAGGTGGGCACGCACGAGACGGCCGAGGGCAAGATCTGGATCGAGCCCCAGGGCTTCTGCATCATGGGCGGCATCGGTATCGACGACGGCAAGGCCATCAAGGCCCTCGACTCGTGCCGCGAGCACCTCAGCACTCCGCACGGCATGGTGCTCCAGAGCCCCGCGTACACGAGCTACCAGATCCAATTGGGCGAGGTGTCGACGTACCCGCCCGGCTACAAGGAGAACGGTGGCACCTTCTGCCACAACAACCCGTGGGTCATCATCGCCGAGACCGTGGTGGGGCGCGCCGAGTACGCCTGGCAGTACTACAAGCAGATCACCCCCGCATACCGCGAGGAGATCTCCGAGGTGCACCGCCTTGAGCCGTACGTCTACGCGCAGATGATCGCAGGCAAGGAGGCGTCGCGTCACGGCGAGGCGAAGAACTCGTGGCTCACCGGCACGGCGTCGTGGAACTTCGTGACCGTCTCGCAGTACCTGCTGGGCGTACGCGCGGACTACGACGGACTCGTGGTCGACCCCTGCATCGGCGCCGAGGTGGGCGAGTACACGGTGCGCCGCCAGATCCGCGGCGCGACGTACGTCATCACCGTGAAGAACACGGGCGCCAAGGGCGCCACGCTCACCGTCGACGGCGTGGCCATCGAGGGGAACCGCGTTCCCTACGCGGCGGCCGGCGCGACGGTGGAGGTCGTGGCTGCTCTGTAGTCACACTCCGTCGCGCTACTGCGCGTGACAATGCCCTTGCGGGTGCGGCAGCGAACTTCTGCAAAAACACTTGCAGGCTGTGCACTAACATGCAACTATGGACCTAGGTGATTGTTAGTGCAAGGATCAGTAGGTCACTGTGCTCTCCGAGTGCACAGTTCGAGTTCGAAGTGTGCAGTAACGCGCAACTGTGGTGAGTCAGTGCTGGGGAGGGGTTGTGAATGGGCTTCTTTGAGATCGTCACAGATGAGGCGGTCGACCATGGGCGCCCGTATCGCGCGTACATCCCCTCGCGGCTGCAGGCCATCCCGTTGTCTTTGTCGCCAGTGGTCGCTCGCAAGGTCGACCGGGCGTCGCGCCAGATCGCTCAGATCGATACTCGCCTCGGAGGCTCCCCTTCCTTGCCTGCACTAGCAGCACTCGTCAAGTCGGAGGCGATTGCGTCGTCCTACATTGAGGGGCACCGCATTTCGGCTGACGACCTGGCACGCCAGGCAACTGACCCGCGCACAGCGTCGGCTGACGTCCGAGCGGTCATGGGGAACATTGAGGCCACGCACCGCGCGGTGCGCTTTCTGTCAGATCCATCTCGACCGATATCGATCGAAGACATCGTGCGCATTCAATCCGACCTGATGGAGACACATCCGCGCGGCGGCTCGCGCTCACCGTTCATCGGGCTGCGCACATCTCAGGCAGTGCTCATCCCCCCGGGGGCTGTACGAGGTGAGTCCGCATCAATGTCGGAGGCGACCCACATCCCGCCACCAGCGTCCCGGGTCGGGGGCGCGATGGCCGATCTCATTGACTACATCAATAGCGCGCCAACGGACGCACCGCCGCTAGTGCGCGCCGCGCTGGCGCACGCACAGTTCGAGACGATCCACCCATTCCCTGATGGCAATGGGCGCACCGGCCGTGCGCTGATTCAGGCCATGCTGCGCCGCGACGGAGCGGTCAAGCACATCACGCTGCCCTTGTCGCCGTACCTGGCGATGAACCCGCGCTCGTACGTTGACGGCCTCAATGCGGTGCGTTTTGACGGTGACGAGCCAGACCAGCACGCACTTGGTCAGTGGTTTGAGAACTTCGCTGACTGCGCCTACAGCGCTGCGGCAAACGCCAAGGACGTTGCCGACCACATTGATGACATTGGCGCGGACTGGACGGACCGGCTACGTCACGATGGCGCGCGTACCGGAGCTACCGCATATGGCGCGGTCAACTACCTGCTGGGGGCGGTGGCTACGACCGCCCGCGACCTGGCGTTTCGCCTTAACGTGGGGGAGGGTGCCGCACGCACAGCACTCCACCGGCTGGAGAGGATCGGAGCACTGAGCGCTTCGAAGAGCGCCGACGGCTCCGTGGTGTTCGTTGCCGACTCTGTCGCTGATGTCATTGGTCGATCCCAACGGGACATCGAGGTGATCTCCGCGCCGAGGTTCGACGCCGCACCGATTGCCGATGCCATGTCGACGAGGCGGAGGCCTTCGCTTGACGACAGCGGGGCGGGTGCGCGAGCAAACCCACGGAAGGTCTGTGGGGCGTGGATGCCTCGCTCTCGTGCACACTGCAACCTCCCAGAAGGACACGCTGGATGGCCTCAGGGTGGGCACCGGCACCTGCGTCGTTAGCTGGGGATCCCAGGATCGCGAGCGGGGAATAGAGACAGGTGACCGTCTCCGCGCCCTACGCGCCGGCCGATGTCGCTTCGGTTGTGTCCGATCTTGCCGTTCGGCGGGCGATGCGAGACTTCCTCGCGCGGACCACCGCGGTCACCGAGAGGAAGATGAGCCCGCCCAGGGCGGCCCAGGGAAGGATCACACCGAGAATGACCAGAGCGCCCGAGAGGAACGCCACGAGTCCGTCCCAACCGGACACCAGGCCGTCCCAGAAGGTCTCGGGCGAATCGTCCACGACCACGACGGGCTCCGTGGTGAGCGACAGATCGATCGTGGACATAGATACCTGGTCGTCGAGGCCACGCTGGCGCGCCTCGAGGCTCTGGAGCTCGGCCTGGCGTCGGGCAAGCTCGTTCTCGAGCGTGATGATGTCCGAGATGTCTTCCGCCTCAATCAAGAGCGCTTGAATGCGGTCGGTGGAGGCGCGCAGCGTCGAAATCTGCGCCTCCAGGTCCGCCACCTCGGTCGTGACGTCGTAGGAGTCGGTGCTGAACTGGTCCACCGTCCCCAACTTGCGCAGGTCGTCGACCACCGCGTCGAGGCGGTTCGAGGGGATCCGCATCGTCAGCGAAGCCGAACCTCCGTAGTGCTCGTCGGGAGCGGTCTCGCTGCGCGCGTCGATGCGCCCGCCCGCGTTTTGAACGATGCCCGTTGCCCGGTCTGCGGACGCGATCGGGTCGTCGACGGTCATGTACATCGCGCCCGTGATGATGATGGAACGGTCGGTGGCCGGTTCCCCGCCACCGGACTCGTTCGCGGCGGCGCCGTCGGCCGCTGGCGCTCCCTGCTGAGCGTCACCGCCGTAGCCGGCATCAGCAGCGCTGGACGAGTCGGAAGACGACGAACAGCCTGAAAGCGCTGCTACAGCGACGATCAGTCCGGCGATGACCCCGATGCGTCGCGCGCGGCGCATCGTCCCCTCTCCGGTGTCATTCATAGTGCTCATGCTAGTGAGACGCGTGGGGGCCCGACAACGTTGGGTGCCCGGAATCAAACGGGACCCCTTCGAGTACCCGTCCTAGACTTGCCGCATGGAGGTCCTTGAGGGCCGGGTAGATGCCGGGCGACGCCTCGCGGCTCTGCTGGAGCACGTGCGCCTGGACCGGCCGACTGTGCTCGGCATCCCTCGCGGGGGAGTCCCAGTAGCCGCCCAGATCGCCAGCGCCCTCCACGCCCCCCTTGACGTGCTGGTGGTGCGGAAGCTCGGTGTTCCCGGCCATGCGGAGTTCGGGTTCGGGGCGATCGGCGAGGGTGGGGCTCGCGTGCTCGACGGCGACGTGGTGGCCCGTCTGTCCCTCGACCCCGCGACTATCGAGCAGGTGGCGGAAAGGGAACGCGCAGAACTTGAGCGCCGCGTGGCGCTGTACCGCCCAGACCAACCCGCGCTTGATCTATCGGGGCGCACGGCGGTTATCGTCGACGACGGCGTCGCCATGGGAGGCACGATGCTCGCGGCGATCGATGTGGCTCGGGCGCTGGGCGCCCCACGCATCGTGGTCGCGGTCGGCGTGGCCCCGCACGATGCCGCGGACCGGTTGCGAGCCGCGGCGGACGAGGTCCTCGTGGCACTCAGCCCCCACGAATTCTCATCCGTCGGCCAGTGGTATCGCGACTTCTCGCAGGTCCCGGATGACGAGGTGGTGCGCCTGCTTGTGGGAGCCTGAACCTAGGCGCGTCATCGACAAAACGGTAGAGGCGTCCTTCAACGCAAGGAGCATCGGTGAGACCGAACCCCGACTACGCCATGACGGACCTCGCGGACGTCGCCGCCCTGCTCCATGACCACCCGTGGTGCACCATCGTCTCCCACGCTCCCGGCCGCGGCATCGTCGCCTCGCACTACCCGGTCTTGGTGGACGACGATGCGGACGGGTTTAGCGTGTTCAGTCACGTGGGCAAGCCGGATGAGCGCCTTCACGAGTTGGGGGAGCACGAACTCACGATCATCGTCGAGGGACCCCAGGGCTACATCTCGCCGGGTTGGTACGGGGTCTCGCCAGCGGTGCCCACCTGGAATTTTGTGGTGGCCCACCTGACGGGCACACCCGAGGTGGTGTCGCTCGAGGAGAACCTCCGGCTCATGGACCGGCTCGTCGACTTCTTTGAGGATCAGGCCGAGACCCCCACCGGGCTTCACGCCAGCGCGGCCAACACCGCCTACGCCAAGCGCATCGTCCACGGCACCGTGGCGTTCCGCATGACGGTCGATCGCTTCGAGGCGAAGTGCAAGATGAGTCAAGACAAGCCCGACGCGGTGGTCGCTGGCATTCTGGAAGGGCTGTCACGCCCCGGGCCGTTCCGCAACCCGCCGCTGGAGCGCTACATGAGGGCTTTGCGCGATCGAGGGGCCGCAGGGGACTGAGGGGGTAGCGTAGGCGATCCGGGGTCCACCTAGTAGTCGTCGGAATCTCAGAGGGCAGGGTTCAAGGCGTCGATGCCGAGCCCCAACGCGTTAATGCGATCCGGCAGTCTTCCATCGATTTCATCCGTCCCCCGGTTCCCTTGAAGGTCGAACTTCTCGAATGTAGGACTAGCACAGGTCAATCCGACCACGTGATCGTGATCTCCGTTCAGCCGAGTGAAGTCGTGCATGAAACTGCGGATGGTCAGTGCTACTTGCGAGTTGGCGATGAGACACGCAAACTTACTTTCGCCCACCGACAGGAACTTGAGTTTGATCGGGAACATGCCAAGTACGAAGCGCAGCGACTCGCAGGGCGAACGTTAGCGGACCTTGACGGAGGCCTCGTCGTCTCGTACAAGAAGGCTGCGGGAGCTTCTGCACCCACGGAGCAGTTCTTGGCGAGTCGTGGGTTGCTAACCCAGCAACTCGAGGTGACCAACGGGGCATACCTCCTCTTCGCTCGTCACCCGCAAGACATGTTTCCCAACGCGCATGTCCGCGTGCTCAAGTTCCTGGGAACGACGAGGGGTACCGGCGCTCGTCTTGCGCTCGACGAGGATGCGGACTTTCGGGTAGAGGGTCCGATTCCCGCGGTGATTTCCCGAGCGGCGAGCATCGTCGAAGATCTGATGCCTGTACGGAGAGCGCTCGGACACGAGGGGCTCTTCGTGGGCGAGCCGATCGTGCCACGCGAAGCATGGCTGGAGGGGCTCGTCAACGCTGTTGTGCATCGGTCCTACAGCATCGCTGGCGACAGTATTCGGGTCGAGATCTATGAAGACCGCATCGAGATCGTGAGCCCGGGACGATTCCCCGGACTCGCCGACTTGACCAAGCCTCTCGACGTGGTTCGGTACGCTCGCAACCCAAGAATCGCGCGTGTATGCGCCGACCTGAGGATCACACAGGAACTCGGCGAGGGCATCCATCGGATCTTTGACGAGATGAGATCTCGTGGCCTAGAGGACCCTCTCTACGAACAGGGAAGTTCCCATGTGCGGCTGACATTGTCATCACGCCAGCGTCTGAACGACCAGGTTGCGGGGAACCTCGCTGTAGCGGCGCGAGAGATGCTGAGGGATATCCGTCGCGCAGCTCGTCCGGTGACGACTGGTGATGTTGTGGAGATTACCGGGCGTTCGCGGCCAACGGTGTTGAAGCACTTGAATGTGTTGCGCGAGGTAGGACTGATCAAGTGGGTCGGTACGAACTCGAACGATCCGACTGCAACATGGGAGCCGACGGACTAACGAACTCTAAAGGTCTTTGTATAAGTAACCCTTTAGGGTGGTTCGTCGGCCACGCACCCAGCGACTCGTGCTGACACCCTTGCCAGGGCTAGGGCCGCTGGGAGAAACGCTCCAGCAGTTCGCCGTCGCCGGCGACCACCAACAGGTCGTCCGGACGGATCGTGGTGTCACGGCCCGCGTACTCGAAGTCCTCGCCCGGCGTCTTCACACCAATGACCTGGATCCCGTACTTGTTGCGCAGGTCCAGCTCGCTCAACGTGAAGTTGTGGGTCTCCTTGGGCGGCCGCATCTTCACGATGGTGAAGCCGTCTTCGACCTCGATGTAGTCGAGCATCTTGCCGCCCACGGAGTGCGCGACCCGGGCACCAGCGTCGGCCTCTGGCAGCACGACGTGGTGTGCACCGATGCGCTCCAAGATGCGTTGGTGCTCCGTCGTGGTGGCCTTCGCCCAGATCTCCTTGATGCCGATGTCGACGAGGTTGCCGGTGATGAGCACCGAGGCCTCGAGCGACGTGCCGACCCCCACGACGGCCGCACCGAAGTCCTTCGCGCCGATCTGTTCGAGCGCGCGGGGGTCCGTGGCGTCGGCCTCAACCACGGGAAGGCGGGCGGACCACCGTTCCACAAGGTCCGGGTCACGCTCCACCGCGAGCACTTCCACGTCCATCAAGTCGAGCGTGTCCGCCAGCGCCGAGCCGAAGCGGCCCAGCCCGATGACGAGGACGCCTTGGTCTTGAGTCTCGTTAGCCAATGAGGGGCCTCTCCTTCGGATAGCGGATGACGCGCCGCCGCTTGTTCAACGCTAGCGCTGCCACCACGGTCAGCGAGCCGACACGGCCCACATACATCATGACGATCAGGGTGGCCTTGGCGTCCGAGTCAATCGAACCGGTGATGCCGGTGCTGAGCCCGCACGTCGCGTAGGCGGACACGACCTCGTACAGGGCACGGTCGAGCGGTATGTCCGTCTGCCAGAGGAACACGGTGGTTCCGAGGATCACCATGAACATGCTCACCAAGGTGACAGACACGGCCAGGCGCAGAATCTCGGTGCCGATGCGCTTGCCAAACGCCTCGATATCGCGCCGACCTCGCGCCTCCGCCCAGATGGCCAGCACCAGAACCGCCAGCGTGGTGACCCTTATTCCGCCAGCGGTTGATCCCGAACCGCCACCGATGAACATCAGCACCACTTCGAGCAGCCACGTGTGCTCCCGTGCCTGCCCGATATCGAACGAGTTGAAACCGCCGGAACGCTGGTTGATCGACTGGAAGAAGATGTTGCCGACCGTCTCGGCGCTGCTGGCGGTGCCCAGGGTATTGGGGTTGCTCCACTCGAACAGGGCAAGGAACGTGGCGGACACCAAGGCGAGCGAGGCGATGGTGACGAGCGTGAGCTTGGTGTGCAACGTCCATCGGCGCGGGTGCCGCCACTGCCGCAGGATGTTCAGGTAGACCGGAAAGCCGAGCGCTCCCACAAAGACGCCCAGGCCAATCGGTAGGAGCATCCACAGATCCGCCGAATACGGGGTCAGTCCCAGCGGGTCCGGGGAGAAGCCGGCGTTGTTGAACGCGGAGATCGCATAGAAGACGGAGTAACCAGCGGACTTGCCCAGCCCGTAGTCCAAGGTAAGGAAGCGCGGGAATAGTACGAGCGCGATGGTCGCCTCGGCGGCGGTGGAGACGATCACAATGGTCTTCAGGAGCGAACTGAGGTCGCCAAGGCCGGTGGCGCGTGCCTCGCCTGCGGCCAGGATGCGCTGCGTGAGCCCGATGCGCCGGCTCACGGCGATGCCAACGATGGACGCGAGCGTCATGATGCCGAGGCCACCAGCCTTGATCGCCACGGCAATGATTGTCAGACCTACCGGCGACCAATAGGAGCCGGTGTCGACTGTGACAAGCCCGGTCACGCAGACGGCGCTGGTGGCGGTGAACAGCGCGTCGATGAACGGCGCCCGATGGCCGGAGACGGTAGCCACGGGAAGTGATAGCAAGCCGGTGACCAGGAGGATGACCGAACCGAAGGCACCCAACGCAATGCGTGCGGGGTGTTGCAGAGCGAGTCTGTCGATCTGATCGTCGACCTTTTGGCGCATCGTTCGCTGGTGAGCCATCCCACTCCTCTCCGTCTGTTCTGTACTCCGTGGGCACCCTCGGGCTCAACGCACCTACTCTGGCACGCGCACGGGCTTGCCCTGATTGTCATCGGCACTTTTGTCGTTCTTCACAACAGTCCAGGCAGCCTCTACAGTGGGAAGGTCATTCGGCCGATAGAACCGGCGAGTGCATCAAAGGAGACTTGGGTTGTCAGAGAACACGTCCCCGCGATTCCTGACCGTCGCGGAGGTAGCCGATATGTGCCGGGTGTCGCGCATGACCGTGTACCGGTGGGTGCACAATGGCGACCTGCCCGCTGTGCGGTTCGGCAAGTCCTTCCGGGTGCCTGAGCAGGCCGCTGCGGAGTTCGTGCAACGCGCCGCCCTGACGTCCGATGTGGACGAGGATGGCGGTACGGGCGTC
The DNA here is from genome assembly GCF_016278765.1 of Demequina sp. Classification (GTDB taxonomy): domain Bacteria; phylum Actinomycetota; class Actinomycetes; order Actinomycetales; family Demequinaceae; genus Demequina. Next base: position 15,730 of record NZ_JADQBE010000022.1, read on the forward strand.
ACCGCTGTAGGCTAAGGCACCGTGTCACGCGCCCGTCGCGTGCCTCCGCCCGTCGCAAGCATTCGATCAAGGTAGGTTCCGTGGGTTCCGTCATCAAGAAGCGTCGCAAGCGCATGTCGAAGAAGAAGCACCGCAAGTTGCTTCGCAAGACTCGCCACCAGCGTCGCAATAAGAAGTAGACGCCAACAACGCTCTGCACGTCAACAACGCTGAGCCCGTGCCCGTCAGGGGTGCGGGCTTTGTCGTGTCCGGGCCCGCCAGCCCTTGCGATGGCCCGGCTTGACTAGGATGCGTCGGGTCGCGGCGATTGCCGCCTCCGCTTGAGCGCCCGCAGAGGGGCGAGCAGGGTGTGTCCGACGCCGCGCAGGATTGTCATGACCATCCACACACACCCCGTCAGGCTTGCTCGCACAATCGAGCGTCGCCCCTGCGGGTTGCGGCCCCTGAAGTCTTGGACGGGCCAGCCGTGGCGCTTAGCGTGGCGGCGCAACCGCGAGTCGGGGTTGATCGCGCAACCGTGACCCACGGCGCCTAGCATCGGGGCGTCGTTCATGGAGTCGCCGTACGCAAAGCACCGGGAAAGGTCCAAGTCCCTGCGCGCGGCAAGCTCACGCACTGCGACCGCCTTCGCCTCACCGTGCATGAGGTCGCCGACGAGATTCCCGGTGTAGAAGCCGCCCTTGTGCTCCGCAATGGTGCCGAGTGCTCCGGTCGCCTTGAGGCGCCGCGCGATGAGGCGCCCTATCTCAAGGGGCGACGCGGTGACCAGCCACACCTCATGTCCCTGGGCGCAGTGCTCGTCAATCAGCGCCTTGGTGCCGGGGAAGATGCGCATCGCGAGGATCTCGTCGTACACCTCTTCGCCGATCGCGGCCATCTCGGCCACCGACCAGCCCTTGATGATCGACAGCGCCTCGTTGCGCACCGTTGAGATCTGCTGTTGAGACTCGCCAAACACGAGGTACTTGAGCTGCTCCCAACCGAATCGGATCAGCTCGCGGTTGCGAAAGTACCCCCGCTGCTTGAGGCCGCGCGCGATGTGGAAAGCACTGGCGCCGCGAATGATCGTGTTGTCCACATCGAAGAACGCGGCGACAGGGGTCGGCGCGACCGGCTCCTGGCGCGTCATGAGGCAAGCCTAACGGCGCTCGGCGGTGCCGTGAGCCTCGGTCCTTGCGCCAATGGCCGCGCCTGCGGTCATCGCGAGGAGGGCCCCCTGGCAGCGGCCATGTTTCACGTGGCGCGAAGTCGGCCTAGGGTTGCGGTGTGAATGAGCGCGTTGTGCTGTACACCCGCAAGGATTGCCATCTGTGTGACAACGCCCGTGATCTGGTGCGCGGGGTCTGCGCCGACGAGGGCGTCGCGTGGCGAGAGGTGGACGTCGACTCGGACCCGGCGGTGCGTGCTCGCCTGAGCGACCTCACGCCCGTGGTCGAGGTGGACGGCGTGCAGGTGGGTTACTGGCGTATTCGCCCGGAACTGGTGCGTCTCGCGCTTGACACGGGCCCCGGTGTGGAAGGGGACCGCGCGGTGGGGGGACAATAGTCCCATGCCGACCGTCCACCTGGTGCGTCACGGGCATGTCCACAACCCGGATGCCGTGCTCTACGGGCGCCTGCCCAATTTTCACCTGTCCGACACGGGGCGCAAGATGGCCGATGCCGTCGCCGAATACCTCGTCGACACGGGCCTTCCGGTTGCCCGAGTGATCGCCTCGCCGTTGCAGCGGGCGCAAGAGACGGCGACGCCGATAGCCCGCGCCTTCGGTCTGCCGATCGAGACTGAGCCCCGGATCATCGAGGCCGGCAACATCTACGAGGGCGAGACGCTGCCCACCAGTTTCAAGGACTTTGTTCACCCGCGCCATTGGTGGCGGCTGCGCAACCCGTGGAGGCCCTCATGGGGAGAGCCGTTCAAGGAGCAGGCCGAACGCGTGTGGTCGGCCATCCGCGATGCCGCCGCGGCCACGCCCGACGGCGACACCGTCATGGTGAGTCACCAGTTGCCCATCTGGGTGGCGCGGTTGTCGTTCGAGAAGCGGGGCTTTCTGCACGACCCTCGCAAGCGGGAGTGCGGCCTCGCGTCGATCACGTCGTTCCGCTTCGAAGACGGCGAACCCGTTCAGATGACCTACGCCACCCCCGCCGCCCACATCAAGGCGCCCACGTGACCAGGCGCGCTCGCCTGGCAGTGCTGCTCGCGGTGGTCACTGCGACGGTGCTATGGCTGGCCGCATGCGCTCCGCCCGACGCCAACACCTCGCCCGGCTACGTCTCCGGCGACGGCGCCGTGACGGAGTGGGCTGCAGGGGAGCGGCCAGGACCGGTCGAACTGACGGGCACCGGCATCGACGGCGCTTCCCTCGATCTCGCGGACTACCGCGGCCAGGTGGTCGTCGTGACCACGTGGTACGCGGCGTGCCCGCCGTGCCGGGCCGAGGCCCCCGACCTGGTCGCGCTCGACGCGGTCGACGGAGTCAGCGTGGTGGGCGTCAACGTGCGCGACGACGCCGATACCGCCAAGGCCTTCGAGCGCACCTTTGGGGTCGAGTACCCGTCGCTGGACGGGACGGACGGCACCGCGGTGGCCCAACTCCAGGGCCTCGTGGCGGTGCGGGCCGTGCCGACCGCTCTGATTCTGGACCCTGACGGGTACGTGGCGGCGCGTTCGGTGGGCCGCATCGAGCCCTCGACCCTGCGCGCGCTCGTGGAGGCGGCGTCGAACGGCACCGTGACCTCAACCATGCTCGACGCAGGAGTGGGCGAGTGATCTCCAGCATCGGCGGCACCTTTGCCGACACGGTGCTGTCGGGCTCCCTGCTTGCCGCGTTGCCGGTGGCGCTCCTGGCCGGGCTGGTGAGTTTCGTCAGCCCCTGCGTCGTCCCCTTGGTGCCCGGCTACCTGGGCTACCTGTCCTCGATGGCGGGTACCACCACACCGGGACGCGCGTCGCGACCCAAGCTGGTGTGGGGCGTGTTCCTGTTTGTGCTGGGATTCGCCTCCGTGTTTGTGGTGCTCGGTGTGGCATTTGCGTCTGTGGGCAGCCAGGTCGAGCAGCAGCTCGACATCATCACCAGGATTCTCGGCGTGCTGGTGGTGGTGATGGGGTTCGTCTTTCTGGGCTCCGTGCCATTCCTGCAGCGCGAACGGCGCATCCACCTGTCACCCAAGGCCGGCCTGTGGGGCGCGCCCCTGCTCGGGATCGTGTTCGGGCTGGGCTGGACGCCGTGCATCGGCCCCACCTTGGCCGCCGTCCTGACCCTGTCGCTCAGCGACGCGACCATCACCAGGGGAGTGATCCTCGCGGTCGTGTATTCGCTGGGCCTGGGGCTGCCGTTCGTCGCGCTGGCGGTGTGGATGGAACGCTCGCGGCCCGTGCTCGCGTGGCTGCGACGTCACCGCGTGGCCCTCATGCGCGTTGGCGGCGGCCTCCTGATCGTGCTGGGCCTGTTGCTGGTGACCGGCCTGTGGGCCCAGATCACCAACGCGTTGCAGGGCTGGATCGATGGGTTCTGGGTGGCCGTGTGAGCGCACCCGATTCCCCGGGGGCGCCCGCGGAGCGGCCCAAGCGCTTCTCCGTCGACAACTACGCGTATCCGCAGGCCCCGCGCCTCGGAGTGCGCGGCTGGCTGCGCTGGGGCTGGCGGCAGGTCACGTCGATGCGCCTGGCCTTGGTGCTGCTGCTGCTGTTGGGCGTCGCGGCGATCCCCGGATCGCTGTTGCCGCAGTGGCCGCAGGACGCCGCCAAGACCCAGTCGTTCGTGGACAACAACCCCACGTGGGGGCCCATCCTCGATCGGGTCGGCCTGCTGGACGTGTTCGGCTCCGCGTGGTTCACGTCCATCTACGTGCTGCTGTTCCTGTCGCTCGTCGGCTGCATCGTGCCCCGCGCCGTGGCGCACGGCAAGGCGGCCCGCGTCCCGGTGGCGGCGGCCCCCCGCTCGCTCGCGCGTTACGACGGGAGGCTTGAGGGCTCCTCGCCGCTGACGCCGGCCGAGGCCACCAACGCCCTGGTGTCCTGGGGACGCGGAAGCGGACTGGCACGGCTGGTGGGCTATCGCAGTCGGGTCGACGAGCGCACGTCCCGCGACGGCACGCGTCAGGTGGCCGTGGCGCTCGAGCAGGGATCGCTGCGGGAGTGGGGAAACCTGCTGTTCCACTCGGCGCTCGTGGCCCTGCTGTTCGCCATGGCCTTTGGGTCCGCCTACACCTACCGCGGCCAGGCTGTGCTGGTCGAGGGGCAGACCTTCACCAATGCCGCCGTCGCCTACGACAGTTTCGAGGCCGGCCGCCTGTTCGACCCGGCGTGGCTGGATCCGTTCCGGCTGCGGCTCGTCCACTTCGATTCCGAGTTCACTGCGTCCGGGTTGCCCGTGTCGTTCCAAGCCAACGTGACCTTCACCGAACCGGGCGGGCAGCCCGAGGCGGACACCATCCGCGTCAACCACCCGCTCGAGGTGGACGGCGGCAAGATCTACCTGCAGGGAAATGGTTACGCGCCGTCCTTCACGGTGAGAGACGCCGACGGCAATATCGCGTTCTCCGGCGCCGTCCCCTTCTTGCCCCAGGACGGCGTGTACACCTCCACCGGCGTCATCAAGGTTCCCGACGTGACGCGCGGCGATCAGCTCGGATTTCGGGCCACGCTGTACCCCTCTGCGGTCCCCACCGTCGACGGCAGCATCGTCTCCGTGAATCCGCAGGCGAACAACCCCGTGATCCTGCTCACCGCCTACACGGGCGACCTGGGGCTCGATGCCGGCATCCCGCAGAACGTGTACCAGTTGGACGAGAGCCAGCTGAGTCCCGTCCGCGGCGACGACAACCTCCCACTCGTGGTGGACCTGCGCCCTGGCGACACGATCACCCTTCCCGACGGCCTGGGCACCGTGACGTGGGATTCGCTGCCGCGGTTCGTGGCGCTCGACCTGCGCGCCGACCCGTCGTTGCCGTGGATTCTTGGAACGTCGCTTGCGTCCCTGCTCGGCATCGGCATCTCTCTGTTTGCCCCGCGCCGACGGTTGTGGCTGATTCTCACCCCCGGCGATCGGGAACGTACACTCGTGGAGGCCGCGGCGCTTGCACCCCCGCATGACGAGGCGGCCACCCGCGCACTCGCGAGTGCCCTGGCAATTGCCGCCGGGGAACCCGCGCCCCGTCCCCGTGCGCGCCAGGAGGACCTGTGAATGTGACCGACCTCAGCGTGATGGCGCTGTGGACCGCTGCCACCCTGTACGCGATCGCCATGGTGGCGTACTCCGTGCGCCTCGCCCGCGTGGCCGAGGCCAGACTGGCCGAGCGTCAGGCCGCACCGGTGGCCGAGCCAGCGCTGGTCCCCGCCGGAGCACCGGCCGAGGCCGCATCAGCCGACGCCCCTGCCGCCTCGGCCGCGCCCCGCCCGGGCGCCCGGGCTCTCGGCATCGGCCGCGCCGCCATGCTCGTGGGCTTGGCGCTTCACCTTGTGGGCGTGGTGACCCGCGGCGTCGACGCCGGACACCCGCCATGGTCCAGCATGTATGAGTTCACCATCACGGGTTCGATGATGGCCGTGGGCGTATTCATGCTGGTGCAGCGCAGGCGCGACGTCACCTACATCGCCCCCGCCGTGGCCGGCTTTGCCGCGTTCGCTGTGGTGAGCGGGCTGCGCGTGTTCTACCGCGACGCCGTGGGCCTCCAGCCCGCGCTCGACAGCTACTGGCTGGTCATTCACGTGCCCATCGCGACCATCGCGTCCGGCATCTTCGCGGTGAGCGGTTCCGTCTCCGCGCTGCAGTTGATGCGCTACTCCAGGGCGCGCGATCTCACGGTGCGCCGCCGCGGCTTCGGCTGGCTGAACCTGCCGCACCGCGCTGTCAAGAGTTGGCGCTGGATCGAGGCGACACCCAAGACCGGCGCGCTGGAGTCGCTCGCCTTCCGCCTGAACGCCATCGGCTTTGTGCTGTGGACGTTCACGGTCATGTCCGGTGCCATGTGGGCCGAACACGCGTGGGGCCGGTACTGGGGCTGGGACCCCAAGGAGGTCTGGTCCTTCGTGATCTGGATTCTCTACGCCGCCTACCTGCACGCCCGCACCACGCAGGGCTGGGCTGGCCGCCGGGCGGCTTGGCTGGCGGTCTCCGGCTTGATCGCGATCATCCTGAACTTCACGGTGGTCAACCTGTATGTCCAGGGGTTGCACTCGTACTCGGGGCTCAAGTAGGCGCGCCGGTCTCGTTGGGGCGCGGGCCCGGATAGGCTCGCTGGCGTGAAGATCGCCCTGGTCATCGACGATGCGCTTGCGCGTCCCGACGGGGTCCAGGAGTACGTGCGGACCATCGGCCGCGCGATGGGCGATCTCGGTCACGAGGTTCACGTGCTGTGTTCGGGTGAGGGGGGCGATCCTCCTGCAGGTATCGCCGCAGTGTACGGCCTGACGTCGAACGTGGGCGTGACCTTCAACGGCAACGGTCTGCGCACCCCGCGACCCGCATCTCGCCACCGCCTGCGCGAGCACCTCGCCGCCGAGCAGTATGACGTCATTCACGTCCAGACCCCGCACTCGCCGTTCTTCGCCGCGCGCGTCGTGCGGTCGGCGCGGAGGGTTCAGGGCGACGCCGTGCACATCGTCGCGACCTTCCACATCCTTCCCGACGGCGCGGTCAGCGAGTGGGGCACGCGTGCCTTGGGGCTCACGCTGCGCCGCAACCTGCGGGTGTTCGACGCCTTCGCGGCCGTGTCGGCGCCCGCGGCCGCGTTCGCGTTGAGGGCCTTCAACATCGGCGCCACCGTGATTCCCAACGCAGTGCGGGTGGACGAGATTGCCGCTCAGGCCTCCGCCCAGCCCTGGCCCGCCGACGCGCGGGGCCGGGTGGTGGTGGCGTTCCTGGGCCGTCTTGTGGAACGCAAGGGCGCCGTCGAACTGGTTCAGGCCGTCGCCGCCTTGCCCGCCGATGTGCGGGACGGCGTGGCGCTGCGCATCGGCGGCAAGGGGCCGCTGCGGGGCCACATCGAGGAACTGGTGGCGCGGCATCGTTTGGGCGACACCGTCAGCCTCGAGGGCTTTGTTGCCGACGAGGCCAAGCCGGGATTCCTGGCCGCGGCGGACCTGGCCGTCTTTCCCGCGACGGGGGGCGAGAGCTTCGGCATCGTCCTCACGGAGGCGATGGCCGCGGGCGCGGGCGCCGTGCTGGGCGGCGACAACCCCGGCTACTCCTGGACGCTGGACAACCCGGCCGCGGTGATCGACCCGCGTGACACGGCGGCCTTCGCAGCTCGACTCGCGACGCTGATCGCGGACCCCGATGCACGGGCCGCGATTCACACCCAGCAGGCTGCGCGGGTGCGTGACTTTGACATGTCCGTGGTGACGGAGCGGGTGCTCTCGCTGTATCAGCGCCGCGGGTAGCGTGGAGGTCATGCAGGTTCTCACCTATTGGCTCATGCGAACCGCCATGTTCGTTGCCATGTATGCGGTGCTGTGGGCGCTCGGCTGGTTCGACATCTGGGCTGTGGTGCTCGCGTTCATCGTGGGATGGGCCGTCAGCTATGCGGCGTTCCCGGCGATGCGGCTGCGGGCCGCCGCGCAGATGGACGGGTGGATCAACCGTTCGCGACGCGGCATCGAGTCCGACGAGGCAGTCGAGGACTCAGAAGGCCGGGACACGTAGCGGCCCTCGCCCCTGAGCCTTGCGCCGTCTAGCCCAGCGCAATGCCGATGGTGAGCAAGATCCCATAGGCCATGCCCATGGCGCTCAGCCCCAAGAACACCGGCTTGAGCGCCACCCCGCTGGCCCCCACCCACACGGTCACCGCGACAATCAGGCTCGGCAAGGCCAACAGCGCCCCCAGCATCGCCCACGGCATGGCCAGGCCCACGAGGATGGCCCCAGCCACGGGCGCGAGCACCACGAACGCAAAGAGACGGCGGACGCGGTGGTCTCCCAGCCGCACCGCAAGCGTGCGCTTGCCCGCGAGCGCATCGCCTTCGATGTCCCGAATGTTGTTGACCATCAGCAACGCCACGGCGTAGAGGCCCACCGACGCGCTCGCAACCACGGCCCACCACGTGATGGTCCCGGCCTGCGTGAACATCGTGCCCAGCAGGGCCACCGGGCCAAAGAAGATCCAGACGACGGCCTCGCCCCACCCCCGGTACCCATACGGGTTCGACGTGGCGGTGTAGGCCCACGCCGCCGGAATAGCCAGACCGCCCACTACTATCAGCCACCACTGCCCGCTCACGGCGCACAGGGCGAGGCCAGCCAACGCTCCGATGCCCGATGCGATGTAGGCGGCACGCTTGACCACGCTGGGTCGCGCTCGCCCCGACGCCACCAGGCGCGACGGCCCCACCCGATTGACGTCCGTGCCGCGCACGCCGTCGGCATAGTCGTTCGCGTAGTTCGACGCGATCTGCAAGGCAAGGCCCACCACCAGGGCCAGCAGGGCCGGCAGCGGACGGAACGCGCCGAGCGCCCCGGCCGCGGCGGAGCCGACGGCCACGGGCGACACCGAGGTCCACAGGGTGCGCGGGCGTGCGCCGTCGATCCAGTCTTGGGCAGTCGTCATGGGGTATCCCGTTCAACGTTGGCGGCGATCGAGCGTAGCGTCCGGTAGTCCACCTTGCCGGTGGGAAGGCGCGGCAGGGACTCGACCACCACCAGCTCGCGTGGCAACTCATGGCGCGCCATGACCGGCTCAAGGGCGCGGCGAAGGTCACTGAGGCGCTCCTTGTCCTTGAGCGACGTCGCCACGACGAACGCCACCACGATCTCGCCCCACTCGGGGTGGGGGACGCCCACGACGGCGGACTCCTTGACCCACGGCTGGGCGTCGACGGCCCGCTCCACCGCGCGCGGGTTGACCTTGAAGCCCCCCGTGGTGATCACGTCGTCGATGCGGCCCAGAACGGTGAGCCGCCCGTCCGCGGCCCATTGACCCAGGTCGGACGTGACGAGCCACCGGCGGCCATCGGCGGTCTCCCACGCGCCGTCCCGCTCGGGGCGATACGCGTCGGCGAGCGACGATCCGGCGATCAGGATTCGCCCGTCTGGCCGCAGGCGGATGGCCGTGTCGCCGATCGGCGCGCCGTCGTAGACGCAGCCCCCGGCGGTCTCGGTGAGGCCATAGGTGCGCACGATGTTGGAGGTGGCATCGAAGCCGAGCGCCGCGCCCCCTACCAACACCGCAGTGAAGGAGGCAAGGGCGTCGGCGGCGTCAGGCGCGTCCAGGACCCGGCTGAGCTGGGTAGGCACCAAAGACGTGAAGCGCGGCCCGTCGTGGGGAAGTCGCTCCGCGGCGGCGGTGAAGGCCTCGGCCGTAAACGACCCGACGCCGACGCCTGTCAGGGCGGTGCCGGCTAGCCGGGACCTGACCACCACCATGGCCCCGGCGATGCGGTCCGTCGGCAGTGCCAGCAGCCAATGGCCATCGCCGCCGAGCGCCTCGGAGGTGGCGCGAGCCGATGCCCGCAGCGCGTCCGCGGATACCAGGACCTCGGACGGTTCGCCCGTCGACCCAGAGGTGGCCGCGGCGACGCCCCTCACCTTGCCGGCCAAAGCGTCGGCGATAGCGTCGGCCGCACCGTCGGTGAGCCGCGCGTACTCCATGGGGCAAGCCTAAGCCGCGCTTACACTTCCACTATGCGCAGACGTATGGGGGCGATCGCGGCGGTCGCCGTCGCACTGGCCGTGACCGCGTGCGCCCCGGAGGAGATCACTCCTGCTTCCGTGACGTTCACCCCGGACCCCGTGGTGACGCGGCAGCCGGTGGCGGACCCTCCCGAAGACCCGATTCCCGCCGTCGCGTGGCCCCTCACCGGCATGGGCGCCGGCGAGGCGGACCCCGCGTTGCTCGCGCGGCCGTCGATCGCCATCAAGATCCCGAACGATGGTTCGCACTCGCGGCCCCAGAAGAATCTGGAGTACGCGGACATGGTGTTCGAGCAGTACGTCGAGGCGGGCATCCCGCGGCTTGTGGCCGTCTTCCACTCGAATCAGCCGGAGGAGGTGGGGCCGGTCCGTTCGATGCGCGAGATGGACCCCAATATTGTCGGCTCCTTCGGAGGTCCGCTCGTGTTTTCCGGTGCCAATCCGAACGTCATGAACTACGCGCGCAGCACCGGCCAGCTGCTCATCGCGCAGGATCTTGGCGACCGCGGCTTCTTCCGTACCAACGATCGCGCCGCGCCCTACAACCTGCACGTGACCCTCGCCACCGCGCTGGAGCAGGCGGGCGACTCTCCGCCGCCGCCGCAGCAGTTCAACTACGCATATCCCGCATCTCTCGCGACCGCGGCGCTCGAAGGAACGGCCGCATCCCACATTGACCTGCGCCTGTCGCGGTACGGCGAGCCGGGGTGGGATTGGCGGGCGGACAAGGGCATCTGGACCCGCACCGAGTTTGGTGAGCCCGACATGACGGTGGACAAGCACCAGATCTCCGCCACCAACGTGGTGGTGCTGCTGGTGAAGATCCACGACCACTGGGCGTTGCCGGTGACGGAGATGATCGTCAAGGACCGCCCCGGTTATGTGGCCACGGGGGGCAAGTACATCCCGATCACGTGGAGCAAGGCCGAACGCACCGGCAAGTACGTGCTCACCACGGAGGACGGTCGGCCCGTCAGTTTGGCTGCCGGTCAGACGTGGGTGGAGCTGATCCCGAACGAGGGCGTGGGTGCGTCGGGCGCTCACGCCACGTTCAGGTAGCGTTGGGCCCCGCCGGAGCGGCTAAAACGCGTAGGGGAACTGCTCCCAGTCGGGGTCCCTGCGCTCCAAGAACGCGTCGCGACCCTCCTGGGCCTCGTCCGTCATATACGCCATGCGGGTCGCCTCACCCGCAAACACCTGCTGCCCCGCGAGGCCGTCGTCCGCGAGGTTGAAGGCGAACTTCAGCATGCGGATCGCCTGCGGAGACTTGGTGGCGACGATGCGCGCATAGTCGAGGGCGCGGTCCTCCAGCTCGGCGTGCGGAACGGCCTCGTTGACGGCTCCCCACCGCTCGGCATCGTCCGCCGAGTATTCGCGGGCCAGGAAGAAGATCTCGCGTGCCCGCTTGTCGCCCACCTGGCGCGCCAGCAGCGCCGAGCCGTAGCCTGCGTCAAACGAGCCGACGTTGGCGTCGGTCTGCTTGAAGCGCGCGTGCTCGCGGCTCGCGATCGAGAGGTCCGCCACCACGTGGAGGCTGTGCCCGCCCCCCGCCGCCCACCCGTTGACGGCGGCCACGATCACCTTGGGGCTGGTGCGCATGAGTCGCTGCACCTCGAGGATGTGGAGGCGCCCGCCGTGAGCAGGGGCGTGGGCCGCGGTGCCCTCGTACAGGTAGCCGTCGCGTCCGCGGATGCGCTGATCGCCGCCGGAGCAGAACGCGTGTACGCCGTCCGGCGCCGGGCCATTTCCGGTGAGGATGACCGTGCCGACGGCGGCCGTCATGCGGGCGTGGTCGAGCGCACGGTACAGCTGGTCGACGGTTTGCGGCCGGAAGGCGTTGCGCACCTCGGGCCGGTTGAAGGCGATCCGCACGGCGGGCAGGTCACGTTCCATGGTGCCGTCGCGCTCCACCCAGCGGTGGTACGTGACGTCCTCATCTGCGAAGCCGTCGATCGATCGCCACTGGGTGGGGTCCATGAGGTCCGAGACCTGGGCGGGGATATCGCTCATGGTCGCCAGCGTAGCCGGGCCAGACCGATGCGACTCGGACCCGGGGTGCGCCTTGGACAGTTCTGACCGCGAGGGCCACGGCGCGAACCGGAAGCCGCGCCGACACGCCAGCTGTGTGCCGGTCCAGGACGCACGCTACGGTGCGGCGCGCACGCGGAGGTCCGTAGCGTCGTCATGAGGGAAGGCGGGAAGCACAACGGCGTAGCTGCCGGCGACATGCGTGGTGCGCGGGCGGGCATCGGCGAGTCGAGATGCCTCGCGGTCAGAAGTGTTCGTGGTCAGGGGCTCGCTGGCCTCGCCATCGCAATTGCCGCTTACTCTGTCCCCATGGAGTTCCGGCCATTCAGCGTGACGCTCAACAGGCGTTTCCGCGGGCTGACCGAGCGCACGGGCGTGCTGATCCGCGACACCGGTCCCGACGGCGCCGACGCGTGGGGAGAGTTCTCCCCGTTCGCGGACTACATCCCGGAGCAGCGCAATCGGTGGTGGGCCGCGGCGGTGGAGGCGGCCACGGGTCAGTTGCCCGCGCCGATACGCGACTTCGTCGAGTCTGCCGCGATCATCCCCGAGATGGGGCCGGACGACGCCGCCGCCTTGGTGCGTGAGTTCGGGTGTCGCACCGCCAAGGTCAAAGTCGGTGGACCGAGGTGGGCGGACCCCGACCCCGCCGCGACACTGCGCGCCGACATCGAGCGTGTCGAGGCGGTCGCTGCCGCGTTGGGCACGGGCGGGCGGCTGCGCGTGGACGCCAACGGCACCTGGACCCTCGCCGCGGCGGGCTCGGCGGTCAAGGCGCTTGAGACGGCCGCGAGGGCGGGCGGGCTCGAGGGTCTCGAGTACGTCGAGCAGCCCTGTGCGACCATCGGCGAGTTGGCGGCCCTGCGCCGCCTTGTGGAGGTGCCGATCGCGGCCGACGAGTCCATCCGTCTCACCGGCGACGTGGACGCGGTGCTGCGCGCCGAGGCGGCGGACATCCTGGTGCTCAAGCCGTCTCCCATGGGAGGAGCTCGCGCCTGCGTTGCGATCGCCGAAAGGGCGGGGCTGCCCGTCATCATCTCCTCCGCCATGGAATCCAGCGTCGGCCTGGCGTCGGCGTTGGCGGCTGCGCTGGCGTTGCCGGACTCGCGATTCGCGCACGGACTCGGCACCGGCACCTTGCTCGCGACGGACACCGTGGATGACACGCTGGTTCCCGTGCGCGGACGGCTGACACCCAGGACCCTGAGAGTGACCGCATGACTCACCCGGCGGCCGCCTTTGCGCGCGAACTGATCGCCGCACTGGCCGCGCAGGGCGTGACCGATTACGTGCTGTGCCCCGGATCCCGCTCCGGCCCGCTGGCCCACGCGCTGGCGGAGGCCGGATCGGACGCCCCACCGTTGGGCGCCCCCCATGTCAACCTTCACGTGCGGATCGACGAGCGCTCCGCCGCGTTCCTCGCGATCGGCATTGCCCGCGGTCGCGCCCTCACCGGGCCGCCGCGACCCGTTGCGGTGGTCACCACGTCGGGCACCGCCGTCGGCAACCTGATGCCTGCGGTCATGGAGGCCCACCACGCGGGTATTCCGCTGCTCCTGCTCACCGCGGACAGGCCCAGCGAGTTGCGGGGCGTCGGGGCCAACCAAACCACGGATCAGGAGGGCATCTTCGGCGCGTTCGTGCGGTGGGAGGCGAACTCGTCCGCCCCGGAACACGCGGAGCGCGGCGGCCGCGCGACACTGCTCGCGGCGCGTGCCATGCAATGGGCGATGGGAGACACGGAGCGGGACGACCTCGCCGCCGCTCCCGGACCCGTGCACCTCAACCTGGAGTTCCGTGACCCGCTGGGGCCCGACGGCGGCGCCTGGCCCCACGTCGCGCAGGAGAAGCCGACCCTGATGGACCGCACCCGCACCCGCCTGCGCAACCTGTCCGCGCCCGCCTGCCAGTTGGCCGACGACGCGTACGGCGTGGTCATCGCGGGCGACGGCGCAGGGGACGACGCCAGGCGCGTCGCCGAGGCGCGTGGCTGGCCGCTGCTGGCGGAGCCGACGTCGGGCGCCCGCTCGGGGGACCATGCCCTGTCCCACTACGTGACCATGCTGGCGAGCGACACCGGACAAGAGCTCGCGTCCCGCGTCCACCGCGTGGTCGTGATCGGCCGGCCCACGCTGTCCAGGCCGGTGCAGCGACTGGTCGACTCCGCGCCGTCGCTCCTGGTGGCGTCGCACGGCGCACGCTGGCGCGAAGCGCCGCGCCACGCCGAACGGGTGCTGCCCGCCGTCCCCGAAGAGTGGTTCGAACCGGGCACGTCCGACGCGGCCTGGCTGGCCGAGTGGCGGCGTGCATGCGCGGCGGTGGCGGCGCCGTCGGAACGTTGGGATGCGCGTGCGGTAGCCCGCGTGTTCATCTCGTCTCTCACGGCCGACGACGTGGCGCTGCTGGGATCCTCCGGACCCATCCGCATGGTCGACGGGGTCGCGCCCATCTGGGCCGTGGGTCACGCCCCCACGCTGCTCGCCAATCGCGGACTGGCCGGCATCGATGGCACCGTCTCGACCGCCGTGGGTCTCGCGCTCGCGCTCGGCCGGCCCACGGCCGCGCTCATGGGTGACATCACGTTCCTGCATGACGTGGGGGGACTGTTGGTCGGCACCGAGGAGCGCACTCCTGACCTGCGCATCGTGGTGGTCAATGACGGTGGCGGCACCATCTTCGGCAGTCTCGAACACGCGGCGGCGCCCGCACAAAACGTCCGTCGCGTCTTCACGACGCCCCACCGGGCGGACCTCTCGGCGTTGGCGGCAGCGTACGGGGCCACGCACACGCCGGTCACGTCCGTCAGCGGGCTGGCAACGGCGCTCGCGAAGCCGCCGGTCGGCGCGCACATCGTGGAGGCGGTCCTGTAGCTGACGCGCCGCTGCGCCGCCACGCCGCCACGCCGCCACGGCGCCCGAAGTCTCAGCACTTTCCCAGGTTCCGTCCAGGTTCAACGCAGGTGGCCTTGGTGTGATCGATACACACGATCTACCGAGGAGGACATGATGTTCCGTTCACGACTTACCCGAGGCCTTGCATGGGGAACGGGCGCGCTCGCGTCCGGCGCCTTGGTGCTGGCCCTTGCATCCTCCGCCACCGCTGCGGACAGCGCCGACGATTCGGCGCCGCCACGCCACGGCGCGCTGCTGGACCGGCCGTACTTCGGGGCCCGCATCGCCCCGACCCCAGACGGCGCCACCGTCGTGCATGTGGTCGACGGCGGCCCGGCGGACACCGCTGGCCTTGAAGTAGGAGACGTGGTGGTCAGCATCGACGACGTCACGTTGGACGAGCGCGGTGCTCTCCGTGAGGCGCTCCAGGGCGCCGAGGAGGGCGACAAGCTTGAGATCGTCTACACCCACGACGGAACCGAGAAGACCGCATCGGTGACGGTGGGCAGCGCCGAAGATCGCCCCGAGCCGCCCGCTCCCGAGGAGGTGCCCTGGGTGGGCGTACAGCCGGTCCGCTACGAGACGGTCGACGGCGTGCTGGTGCGCTACGTTGTCCCCGACGGCCCGGCGGCCGACGCCGGAATCGAGGCGGGCGACATTGTCACCGCGATCGACGGCCAAGAGATCACCGACTGGTGGCAGGCGCGCGAGATCCTGCGCGAGTTCGCGCCGGGTGACGCGGTGACGGTGACCGTTGCTGACGACTCCGGTGACACGACCGTCACGGTGACTCTCGGTTCGGCCGACGAGGCCCTCGCAAGGCTCCCAATTGGCGACCGTCTGGCTGGCGGCGGTGGCTTCGGGCTGCGCGATGGAGGACCGGGCATGCGCGGCGGCGCGGCAGGGGCCAACACCGAAAACACGTAGG
Organism: Demequina sp.; assembly: GCF_016278765.1. Lineage (GTDB taxonomy): Bacteria > Actinomycetota > Actinomycetes > Actinomycetales > Demequinaceae > Demequina. The sequence goes on from NZ_JADQBE010000022.1 coordinate 31,205, forward strand.
CCGCGCAGTGGGCGGGGCGCCCTAAGCGCGAAGCGCCGCCCGCATCGGCTCCAGTTTGGCCTCCGACTCCGCCCATTCTGAGGCGGGGTCGGAGGCCGCCACGATTCCGCACCCCGCAAACAGGCGCAGGCGGGCGGGATCGTTGCGGTCGATTTCCGCACACCGCAAGGCGATGCACCACTCGCCATCACCCGCGGCGTCGATCCATCCGACAGGCCCCGCGTAGCGTCCCCGGTCGAGGCCCTCAAGGCGGTCGATCACGCGGGCGGCCGCCAACGTGGGCGTGCCGCACACGGCGGCGGAGGGATGCAGCTCGCGGACCACGTCGAGGGCGCCCACGGGCTGCGACAGGGCGCCAGTAATGTCCGTCGCGAGGTGCATCACGTTGGGAAGGTGCAGCACGCTGGGCTCGTCGGGAACGTTGACGGATGTGCAGTGGGCGGCCAGCACCTGCGTGACCGAGCCCACCGCGTAGGAGTGTTCCTCGCGATCCTTGGACGAGCGCGCCAGCGCGGCGGCGCGGGCCAGGTCGCCCATCTCGTCGCCCGTCATGCGAATGGTTCCCGCCAGTACGCGCGACGTCACCAGGCCGTGGTCGACGCGGGCCAGCAACTCCGGAGTGGCCCCCACCATGCCGTCGACGTGGAATGTCCAGCACATGGGGTACTCGTCTGCCAGGCGGGCCAGCACCGAGCGGACGTCGAGCGGGCCGTGGGCGTGCGCCTGAACGGCGCGGGCCAGCACCACCTTGTTGACCTCTCCCGTGCCGATCGCCTCCACGGCCGAAGACACAGCGGTGCGCCACCCCGCCTCGTCGCCATCCGAGACGTCGACCACCGGCATGGGCGTGACGGGAACAGCGTCGGCGAGGGCTTCGTCGAGCGACACCTGATCTGCGTCGCCCGCGCCGATCACGGTGAAGAAGCAGCGGCCTTCCTGGCGTCCCACCACGTACCGCGGCACGATCAGTGCGCCGCCAGCGGCGGCGTCGTCGGCGAAGGCGAAGGAACCGAAGGCGACCAAGCCGGTGCCCCGCGCGCGAACGTCGTCCCGCACGGTGGCGTGGCGGGTGGTGCGCCGCCACCACAGCAGCGCCTCATCGATCCGGCCCGGACCTGCAGTCTCGCGCCGTGCGACCTCGCCCCAGGCCACCATGCCGTCGCCGCGCCTCACCCAGGAGATGCCGGCGGCGGGAAGCACCGTGACGAGGTCTCCGGGGTCCGGGATCTCGACGGTGCGCGCGGTCAGGGGGCCGGGCGCGGTCGCATCGATGCTCACCGGGCAAGCCTAGGCGAGCCGGACCATCGTCTCGTACGCCTTAGGGTGGGGGTGTGAAGACCGAGGCCGACGTCATCGTGATCGGCGCGGGCCCAGGCGGTGCCGCGACCGCGCGTTATCTGGCTGCCGAGGGCTTTGATGTGATCGCGCTGGAGAAGGCGCACTTTCCGCGCGAGAAGGTCTGCGGAGACGGCCTCACGCCGCGCGCCGTCAAGGAGCTGCAGCTGATCGGTTTGCCCACCCCACGCGAGGAGGGGTGGATCCCCAACGAGGGTTTGCGCATGGTGGGCGGAGGTCATCGCCTCGAGTTTCCTTGGCACGATCTGGAGTCCTTCCCGAAGTACGGTCTGTCCTTGCCGCGCGCCCAGTTCGACCACCGACTCGCCGAGCACGCCCGCGCGGCCGGCGCCGACGTGCGCGAGGGCTGGCATGTCGACGCCGCTGTCACGGACGACGACGGCCGGGTGGTGGGCGTCACGGCGCGCGCCACCGACGAAACCGGTCGCAAGGTAGGCGAGCCCACCGAGTATCGGGCTCCGCTCGTCATCGCGGCCGACGGGGTGAGCGCCCGCATCGCCCTGGGGCTGGGGATCGAGCGCAAGAAGAACCGCCCGATGGGCATCGCCGTGCGCACCTACTTCGAGACCCCGCGTCACGACGAGGAGTGGATGGAGGGGCACCTCGAGATTTGGGATGGCGAGCGCGGCAACTCCAAGCTGTTGCCGGGATACGGTTGGATCTTTCCGCTGGGCGACGGCACGGCGAACGTCGGCCTGGGCACGCTCAGCGCCACGGGAACTCCCCCCAAGCTCGACCACAAGGCGCTGCTGCTGGACTGGCTGGAGCACTCGGCCAAAGACTGGGAGTTTGGCGCCCAGGTGGGCGTCATCAAGGGAGCGGCCATCCCGATGGCGTTCAGCCGTCAGCCCCACTATGTGCCGGGCATGATGCTGGTGGGCGACAGCGGCGGAATGGTCAATCCCTTCAACGGCGAGGGCATCGCGTACGCGATGCAGGCGGCCCGCCGAGCCACCGAGGCGGCCGTTGCGTGGCGGGAGGCGACGGACGATGTGGCGCGTGAACGAGCCCTCGCCTCGTATGCTCGCATGATGAAGGATGACCTGGGTGGGTACTACTCGTTGGGGCGCGTCTTTGCCGCTCTCATCGAGAAGCCCGCCATCATGAAGGTGTGCACGCGTCATGGACTGCCACGTCCGCTGATCATGGAATTTGTCTCTAGACTACTTGCGGACGTCTATGAACCGCGAGGCGGCAATTGGGCTGACAAACTGCTCGTAGCGATGACCAAGGTCGCGCCGGCGGCATGATGACGGGAAGGACGCAATCGTGAACCCTTACGTACCGATCGTTGTGATGAGCGTGATCGCGGGACTGCTCGCCGTGGCGGGCCTCGTGGCGAGCGCGTACATCGGCCCCAAGCGATACAACTCGGCGAAACTTGATCGCTACGAGTCTGGCCTCATGCCCACGCCTGGCGCCGCCGGCGGGGGGCACATTCCCATCAAGTACTACTTGGTGGCCATGACCTTCATCATCTTCGATATCGAAGTGGTATTCCTGTACCCCTGGGCGGTCGCCTACGAGCAGCTCGCGCTGTTTGGCCTGATCGCCATCATGACCTTCCTCGCGCTCATCACGATTCCCTTCGTGTACGAATGGCGGCGCGGCGGATTCGAGTGGGAGTGAGGTCCGCATGAGCGAACACACCGATGCCCCTCCATTCATCATCGGCAAACTCGAAGACTTTGCCGGCTGGGCCCGTGCCGGGTCGATGTGGCCGGCGACGTTCGGTTTGGCGTGTTGCGCCATCGAGATGATGGGAACGGGTACACCCCGTTTCGACATCGCTCGCTTTGGCATGGAGGTGTTCCGCGGTTCTCCGCGACAGGCCGACATCATGATCGTCGCGGGGCGCGTCTCCCAGAAGATGGCGCCCATCGTGCGCCAGGTCTACGACCAGATGGCGGAGCCCAAGTGGGTGCTCGCCATGGGTGTGTGCGCCTCGTCGGGTGGGATGTTCAACAACTACGCGATCGTCCAGGGCGTGGACCATGTGGTTCCGGTGGACATCTACCTGCCGGGCTGCCCCCCACGCCCCGAGATGCTGATCAACGCGCTCCTCAAGGTCCAGGATCTGGCTAAGGAGAAGCCGATGCTTCGCCACCGCAAGGACATCGCCGCGGCCGCCGAGGCCGCCGCTCTCGCGGCCACCCCCACCTCTCAGATGAAGGGGCTGCTGCGGTGAGCGACGTCGAGAACACTCAGGGCGGCGAACTGTCCCCCGTAGTCCCGGAGGGTCGCACCCTCATCAACGTGCGCCAAGGGTCGTTTGGCGGGGCTGGCGACACGTCCGGTTACGGCGGCCTGACGCGTTTCGTGTACATGCCCGACGCCGCCCAGCGGCCGTACGGCTCGTGGTTCGACCAGGTGGTCGACGTGCTTGAGGAACTCCTTGGTGGCGACGCCGAGGCGGCGATCGAGGCCGTCGTGGTGGACCGCGACGAACTCACGCTCCACATTGCACGCGAGCACCTCCTGGACGTCTGCCGCCACCTGCGCGACGACCAGGATCTGCGCTTCGAGATGTGCCTGGGAGTCAACGGCGTCCACTACCCGGCCGACGCCGGACGCGAGCTGCACGCCGTGTATCCGATGCAGTCGGTGACGCACAACCGACGCCTGCGCATCGAGGTCAGCGCGCCGGACGAGGACCCGCACATCCCGTCGATCACCGCGATCTACCCGATGAACAATTGGCACGAGCGCGAGACGTGGGACTTCTTTGGCATCGTGTTCGATGGCCACCCGTCGCTGGCACGCATCGAGATGCCGGACGACTGGGTGGGTCACCCGCAACGCAAGGATTACCCGCTTGGCGGCATCCCGGTGGAGTACAAGGGCGCGGAGATTCCGTCGCCCGACGAGCGCAGGCAGTACCGGTAGGAGGGCGAGATGACGACGGAATCGACGAGCCCCCACGCCACGGCAGGCCTGGGCGAGGACGACGGCAGCGCACCCGAGTTCACCGTATTTGGCGGAGACTGGTCCGACGCGGCCGAGGAGGCGGCTCGCCTGGGCGAACAGCGGCTCGTGTTCAACATGGGCCCGCAGCACCCGTCCACGCATGGCGTGCTGCGCATCATGCTTGAGGTCGAGGGCGAGACGGTCACGGAGTGCCGCGCGGGCATCGGCTACCTGCACACCGGCATCGAGAAGAACATGGAGTTCCGGACGTGGACGCAGGGCGTCACATTCTGCACTCGCATGGATTACGTCGCGTCGATGGCGAACGAGGCCGTGTACTGCTTGGGCGTCGAGAAGCTGCTGGGCATCACGGACGACATTCCGGACCGCGCCAACGTGTTGCGCGTGCTCATGCAGGAGCTCACCCGCATCGGCTCCCACCTGGTCGCGATCGGCACCGGCGGCAACGAGCTGGGCGCCACCACCGTGATGACCACCGCGTTCATCGGCCGCGAGGAGACCTTCAAGGTCATCGAGCACATCACGGGCCTGCGCACCAACAATGCCTACATCCGTCCCGGCGGCGTCGCGATCGACACGCCTGACGACTCGGTCGCTATGATCCGGGCCATGATCCCCAAGGTCAAGCAACGCCTGGACGAACTCGCGCTGCTGCAGCTCGAGAACCCGATCTTCAAGGGACGCCTCAAGGGCGTCGCCAAGTTGGACCTCGCGGCCTGCATGGCGCTCGGCGTCACCGGTCCCATCCTGCGATCGGCCGGTCTGCCGTACGACCTGCGCAAGACCGAACCGTACTCGGGCTATGAGACCTACGACTTTCAGGTGCCCACCTCGACCGATGCCGATGCCTACAGCCGCGTGGTGTTGCGCCTTGAGGAGTGCTACGAATCGCTCAAGATCGTGGCTCAGTGTGCCGACCGGCTCGAGGCCAGCGTGGGCGAGCCCGTGATGGTGGCCGACAAGAAGATCGCCTGGCCCGCCCAGTTGTCCGTGGGCTCCGACGGTCAGGGCAACTCGGCGGAGCACATCCGCCACATCATGGGCGAGTCCATGGAGGCGCTCATCCACCATTTCAAGCTGGTGACGGAAGGCTTCCCGGTTCCGGCCGGTCAGGCTTACGCGGCCGTCGAGAACCCCAAGGGACTGCTCGGCTGTCACGTGGTCAGCGACGGCGGCACCAAGCCGTGGCGTGCTCACTTCCGCGACCCTGGTTTCAACAATCTGCAGGCGTTGTCGATGCTCACCCAAGGCGGCCAGGTCGCCGACGTTGTGGTCGCCATCGCCACCATCGACATGGTCTTGGGAGGCGTCGACCGATGACCTACGACGAGTCCACCGCGAAGCAGCTGGCCAAGGATGCCGCCGACATCGTCGGCCGCTACCCCGTCAAGCGATCCGCGCTGCTGCCGTTGCTGCATCTGGTTCAGTCCGTCGATGGCTACGTGAGCCCCGACGGCATCCAGTTCTGCGCGGAACTGCTTGATCTGACGTCCGCCGAGGTCAGCGCGGTCGCCACCTTCTATACCCAGTACAAGCGCCGCCCCAACGGCACGTACCAGGTGGGCGTGTGCACCAACACGCTGTGTGCCGTGATGGGCGGCGATGAGATCTGGCGCCGGGTGTCCGAGCGGGTGGGCGTGGGTCACGACGAATCCACGGCCGACGGGAAGATCTCGCTCGAGCGCCTCGAATGCAACGCCGCCTGTGACTACGCGCCGGTGATGATGGTCAACTGGGAGTTCTTCGACAACATGACTCCCGAGACGGCGCTCCAGCTGGTGGATGACATCCTGGCGGGCAAGGACATCGTGCCCACGCGCGGCGCGGACAAGGTGGTCTCATTCAAGGAGACCTCCCGTGTGCTTGCAGGGTTCGACGACGGCAGGGCCGACGAGGGCATCTCGGCCGGCGCCTCGTCGCTGGTGGGCATCGAGACCGCCAAGCAGCAGGGCTGGAAGGGGCAGGACAAGTGACGGATCTGACGCCCGTTCTCAGCAAAACCTGGGGACTCGACCACTCGTGGAACCTCGATACCTACGTGGCCAACGGCGGCTACGAGGGCGCCACCAAGGCGCTCACGATGGATCCGGCCGACATCATCCAGGCCGTCAAGGACTCCGGCCTGCGCGGCCGTGGCGGCGCGGGCTTTCCCACGGGCATGAAGTGGGGTTTCCTGCCAGCACCAGACGGCGGGCCGCGCTACCTGGTGGTCAATGCGGACGAGTCGGAGCCGGGGGCGTGCAAGGATGTCCCCACCATGATGGCGACCCCGCACGCGGTGATCGAGGGCATTGTCATCACCTCGTTTGCGATCGGCTGCAATCACGCCTTCATCTATGTGCGCGGCGAAGTCGTTCACGCCCACCGTCGGCTCATGAAGGCCGTCGCGGAGGCTCGCGACAACGGCTGGCTGGGCACCAACATCAAGGGCACGGGCTTCAACCTCGAGATCACGGTCCACGCGGGTGCAGGCGCGTACATCTGCGGGGAAGAGACGGCGCTGCTCGACTCGCTTGAGGGCCGACGCGGCCAGCCCCGGCTGAAGCCACCGTTCCCGGCCGTCGCCGGTCTGTATGCCCGCCCCACCGTCGTCAACAGCGTCGAGTCGATTTCCTCCGTGCCGCCGATTATCGCCAAGGGCGTTGACTGGTTCGCCTCGATGGGAACCGAGAGGTCGAAGGGAATGGGGTTCTTCTCGCTGTCGGGGCACGTCAAGCGCCCAGGTCAGTACGAGGCGCCGCTCGGCATCACCGCGCGCGAACTGCTTGAGATGGCTGGCGGCATGCGCGAGGGTCACCAGCTGAAGTTTTGGACGCCAGGCGGTTCCTCCACCCCGATCTTCACGGAAGAGCACCTTGACACCCCCCTCGACTACGAGTCGGTGGGGGCCGCTGGGTCGATGCTGGGAACCCGTTCCCTGCAGATGTTCGATGACACTACGTGTGTGGTGAGGGCCGTGGAACGGTGGACAGAGTTCTACAAGCACGAATCCTGCGGTAAGTGCACCCCGTGCCGCGAGGGCACGTATTGGCTCGAACTGATCATGCGCAGGCTTGAGGCCGGCCAGGGCACTATGGCCGACATTCAGCAGCTGCTTGACACGTGTGACTCGATCGCTGGACGCGCCTTCTGTGCTCTGGGAGACGCCGCGACCTCGTCGGTCATCAGTTCCGTGAACCTGTTCCGCGAGGAGTACGAGCGTCACGTGACGGAGGGTGGATGCCCGTTCGACCACGCGGCCTCGGCCCTGTTTGACTACGACTCGGCAGCTGAGGAGGCCAACGCATGAGCGAGATCGCGGACAAGGCTCCCGCCACCACCGATGTGGTGACGGTCACGATCGACGGCATCGAGGCGCAAGTCGAGAAGGGCACCCTGATCATCCGTGCGGCCGAACAGGTCGGCATCGAGATCCCGCGCTTCTGCGACCACCCTGCGCTGAAGCCGGTCGCCGCGTGCCGCCAGTGCCTCGTGGACGTGGCCAGCCCGGGTCCGGACGGCAACCTGCGCGCCTTCCCTAAGCCCCAGCCATCGTGCTCCATGCCGGTCACCGAGGGCATGGTCGTCAACACGCAGTTGACGTCGGAAGAGGCCGACCGCGCCCAGAAGGGCGTGATGGAGTTGCTGCTCATCAACCACCCGCTCGACTGCCCGGTGTGTGACAAGGGCGGCGAGTGCCCCCTCCAGAACCAGGCCATGAGCCACGGCCGGCCCGAGAGCCGCTTCGTGGACGTCAAGCGTGTGTTTGAAAAGCCGCTCGCGCTCAGCAGCGAGATCCTGCTGGACCGGGAGCGCTGCGTGCTGTGCCAGCGGTGCACCCGCTTCTCGCAGGAGATCGCCGGCGACACTTTCATCGACCTGCAGAACCGCGGCGCCATGCAGCAGATCGGCACGTTCAACGAGGATGTGCTCGGCTTCGACGGGTACGGCCCCGTGGGCGCCGCCGCTGAGGACGAATCGGGCAAGGCCTTCAGCTCGTACTACTCCGGCAACACGATTCAGATTTGCCCCGTGGGGGCCCTGACAAGCGCGGCGTACCGGTTCCGCTCGCGGCCGTTCGACCTGGTGTCCAGTCCCGGAATCTCGGAGCACGACAGCTCCGGCAGCGCGATCCGCACCGATCACCGCCGCGGCAAGATTCTGCGCCGACTGGCTGACAACGACCCGGTGGTCAACGAGGACTGGATCACCGACAAGGACCGCTTCGCATTCACCTGGCAGAACCAGGCCGACCGCATCGCCCAGCCGATGGTCCGCAAAGACGGGGAACTGGTCGAGGCGTCGTGGCCGGAAGCGCTCGCCGCCGCCGCCGCGGGTCTCGCGGCCGCAGCGGGAAAGACCGGCACCGCGGCCGACAAGAAGGCCAAGGGCGTGGGCGTTCTGCCTGGCGGCCGCATCACCATGGAGGACGCCTACGCCTACGGCAAGTTCGCGCGCCTGGTGCTCGACACCAACGACGTGGACGCGCGCACGCGGATCTCCTCCGATGAGGAGCAGTCCTTCCTGGGCGCCAGCGTCGCCGGAACCGGCCTGGGAGTCACGTTCGCCGACCTTGAGAAGGCGCCCACGGTGCTGTTGGTGGGCTTTGAGCCCGAGGACGAGGGCGGCGTGGTGTTCTTGCGGCTCAAGAAGGCTGCGGGACGTCGGAAGGTCATCACGGTCGCTTCGCACCTCAGCCGCGGCGCGGAGAAGCTGGGCGCGACCCTGTTGCCGACGGTGCCGGGTCATGAGGCCGCCACGTTGGCTGCACTCAAGGGCACTGCACCCGAGTTCAAGGACCTCCGCGAGCCGGGCGCGATCATCATCGTCGGTGAACGCGCGGCCGGTTCCGTCGGCACCCTCACCGCCGTGGAGGCGCTCGCCAAGCGCTCCAAGGCAAGGGTCGCGTGGATCCCCCGCCGCGCGGGCGAGCGCGGAGCCGTCGAAGCGGGCGCCCTTCCGGGCCTGCTTCCCGGGGGGCGCGATGTGGTCACCACCTCGGGTCGGAACGCCGTGGCCACGGCGTGGGGTGCGTCATCCTTGCCACGCACCAAGGGCCGCGAGGCCTACGCGATCATCGCCGCCGCGGGCGCCAAGGCGCTGGATGGCCTGGTGATCGGCGGTGTCGACGACAGCGACCTCACGGAGGACCTGCTGAAGGCCATCGCGACCGCCACGTTCACGGTGAGCCTCGAAGTGCGTCGCACGGCAGTGGCCGATGCCGCAGACGTGGTCTTGCCCGTCGCGCCGCCGAGCGAGAAGTCGGGAACGTTCGTCAACTGGGAGGGCCGTCCGCGCGCCTTCGGGACCGCGATTCGCACAGACGCGATGTCCGACCACCGCGTGCTTGACCTTCTCGCACGCCAGATGGGAGTCGACCTCGGCACCGGCACCGTTGACGCCGTGAACGCCGAACTGGCGTCGATGGGCGCCGCGGCGGCCAAGGATCGGCCCGCAGCTCCCGCGGAGCGCGCGCCTGCGGCGCCGCAGCCGGCGTCGAGAGTCGACGGCGAACTGGTGCTCGCGACCTGGCACCAACTGGTCGACGAAGGCGCGTTGCAGGACGGCGAGCCCTATCTCGCGGGCACGGGCCGGATGGCCGTCGCACGCGTCTCTGAGGCAACCGCACGGCGCCTTGGCCTTCACGGCGTCGTCACCATCACGGGCAAGCGTCGCGGCTCGATCGAAGTGCCGCTCGCCGTCACCCCAGGCATGGTGGACGACGTGGTGTGGGTGCCTACCAAGTCCCCCGGCTCGTGGGTTGCTCAGCAGTTGGGCACTCAGCCTGGCGAGACCGTCCTGGTGAAGGGAGTCGACGCATGATCGCGTTGCCCATGGCCATCGACTTGACGCCGGGTCAGGAGCGGTGCGGAGTCGCCGATCCCGCCGCGATCACCGACATCCAGCGCCAGTGCATCACCGCCTTCGAGGACTCCCTGGCGGGTGACTCGATCTGGATCTCCATCATCAAGGCCGTGCTGGTGTTGGTGTTCTTGCTGACCTCGGTGCTGTTTGCCGTGTGGTTCGAGCGCCGCGTCATCGGCCGCCTTCAGGAACGCCCCGGCCCCAACCGCCACGGCCCGTTCGGCCTGCTGCAGTCCGTCATGGACGCCACGAAGCTGTTCATGAAGGAGGACATCACCGTCCGCGCGTCGGAGAAGGTCCTGTATATCGCCGCGCCCATGATCTCCGTCTTCGCCGCGTTGCTGATCTTCGCGGTGATTCCCTTTGGCCCGGCCACCCGCATCCCCTTCACGCAGGAGGTCACGCCGCTTCAGCTGACCGACTTCCCCGTGGCAGTGCTGTACATCCTCGCCGCCGCGGCTTTGGGCGTATACGGCATCGTGCTCGGTGGGTGGGCGTCCGGCTCGACGTATCCGCTGATGGGCGCCGTGCGCTCCACGGCCCAAATCATCTCCTACGAACTGGCCATGGGCCTGTCGCTCGTGACGGTGTTCATGTTCTCGGGCGCCATGAGCACCCAACAGATCGTGAATGCTCAGGAAAACGTGTGGTGGGCGTTGCCGTTGCTGCCCGCCTTCGTGATCTACCTGATCTCGATGGTGGGGGAGACCAACCGCCTGCCCTTCGACCTTCCCGAGGCCGAGGGAGAGCTGGTGGCGGGCTTCATGACCGAGTACTCGTCGATGAAGTTCGCGTGGTTCTTCTTGGCCGAGTACATGAACATGATCAATGTCTCGGCCGTCGCGTCCACCCTCTTCCTGGGCGGCTGGCGCCCCCTGTGGTGGCATGACTGGCCCGGGTACGAGACCCTGAGCAGCGGCATCTTCCCGCCACTGTGGCTCATCCTCAAGATCTGGCTGCTGATGTTCGTCTTTGTCTGGATCCGTGGCTCCGTATTGCGCTTCCGGTATGAGCAGTTCATGCGGTTCGGCTGGAAGGTCCTCATCCCGGTGGGGCTCGGCTGGGTGGTGCTCATGGGCGCCGGCATGGTGTTGCTGCCCGAGTTCAACCGCAACACCAACTACTTTGTGATGTTCGCGCCCATCATCGCCTTGCTGCTTGCGTGGGTCGTGTTCTCGACGGTGGTCGATTCCAAGAGCATCAAGCGGGAAGAGGCGGAGGCCGAGCGCAAGAAGAAGCTCGAGTCGGAGGACTTCGACGCCTTCGCAGGCGGCTATCCCGTCCCACCACTTCCCGGTCAACAGTTGCCGCCGTCCCCGCGGTCAGGCCGCACCGTCGAAGCAGTGAAGGAGGCACAGGGTGACTGATCACACCGAAGAACCCCGCGAGGCCTTTACGTCCAACCTTCCCCAACCGGGTGGCATCGCCGGGGCGCTCATGCCCGTCGCGGGCTTTGGGGTGACGTTACGGAGCTTCTTCCGTCCCACCGTCACCGAGCAGTACCCCACCACGCCGGCGAACATCCAGCCGCGCTACCACGGCAGGCACCAGCTCAACCGGTATGCGGACGGCCTGGAGAAGTGCATCGGCTGCGAACTGTGCGCGTGGGCGTGCCCCGCGGACGCGATCTACGTCGAGGCCGACTCGAACACGCCCGACCACCAGATGAGCCCCGGCGAGCGTTACGGCAGGGTCTACCAGATCAACTATCTGAGGTGCATCTTCTGCGGCCTGTGTATTGAGGCCTGCCCCACTCGAGCGCTGACCATGACCAACGAGATTGAGTTGGCCGGCCCCACCCGTGAGGGCCTCATCTATGAGAAGCACGACCTCCTGGCGCCGATGGAGGAGGGCATGCTCGCCGCGCCCCATCCGATGGTCGAGGGAACCACGGACACCGAGTACTACAAGGGCGACGTGATCAAGGCGACTCAGGAGCAGCGGGCGTGGGTGCGGGCGCACCGTCCGGACGACGAAACACTTGGCCAGGACCGTCCCAAGCCCAGTGAGTTCACTCCCGATGTCGATGCGGACGCGCCCGAGCCGGTCGGCCTCGAGATCTTTGCCAAGCACACCGACCAAGGGGGCAACCCATGATCTCCCCGGTCCTGTTCTGGTTCGTTGCGTTCATCACCGTCATCCCCGCGCTGTCGCTGATGTTCGCACGCAAGCCAGTGCACATCGCCATGGCCGTCGTCATGGTGATGGTGGGTCTCGCCGTGTCCTATATCGCGCTCAAGGCGCCATTCCTGGGCGTGGTGCAGATCGTCGTCTATACCGGCGCCGTGATGATGCTCTTCCTGTTCGTGCTCATGCTGGTGGGCGTCGACAAGCGCGAGACCCTCAAGGAGACCATCACGGGTCAACGGTGGATCGCGTTGGCACTTGCGGCGGGGCTGGGCGCTCTGCTGATCAGCGTGGTCAGCGAGGTCACGTTCTCGGTGAGCGACAACCCCACCGTTGGCGAGCCGGTCGAGGTGGCCGGCTGGCTGTTCGGAGACTACGTGCTGGTGGTTGAGGTGCTGGGATTCCTGCTCATCACCTCCGCGGTGGGTGCCCTGGTGCTCACTCACGTGCCGCGCCTGTTCCCCAAGCGCACCCAGTCGGAGGTTCAGGCGGCGCGTGTCGCGGCCGGGGCCGACCCCGTCAACAAGGCCTTCCCCGGCTACTACGCCCGTCATAACGCGCTCGACGCGCCGGCTCTCGACCCGGAAGGAAACCCCATCGAGGATTCCGTCTCGCGCGTGCTGAAGGTGCGCAACCAGACCATCGACGGCTCCGAGTTCAAGGGCGAAAACAAGGCTCGCAGGCGCGAGCTGGGAGCCAAGGAGGACGACGCGTGAGTCCCGTCAACTTTGTCTACCTGGCGTCGGTGCTGTTCGCCATCGGTGCCGCGACCGTGCTGCTGCGCCGCAACGCCATCATCGCGTTCATGGGCGTGGAGCTGATGCTGAACGCGGCCAACCTCACGCTCGTGTCCTTCTCCCGCATGATTGGCGAGATCAATGGTCAGATCATGGCGTTCTTTGTGATGGTCGTCGCCGCCGCCGAGGTGGTGGTGGGGTTGGCCATCATCATCGCCGTGTTCCGTGCCCGCCAGAGCATTTCGCTTGATGAACCGTCTGAGCTGAAGGGTTAACGATGCTGTCCGTCACCTGGCTGCTCATTGCGGTCCCGCTTGCGAGTTTCTTTGTCTTGATGCTTGCCGGTCGCCGCGCCGACGCGTGGGGCCACTGGCTCGGCGTCGCCGCGTCGTCAGCCGCCGCCGTCATCGGCATCGGCGCGTTCTTCCAGATGCTGGGTCGCGACGCCGAGTCGCGCACCGAGTCCGTTCACCTGTTCACCTGGCTGTCCGGCAGCGACCTGCATGTCGACGCCGGCCTGCTGGTGGACCAGCTGTCGCTGACATTCGTGATGCTGATCACCGTCGTCGGCACGCTCATTCACGTGTACTCGGTGGCGTACATGCAGAACGACCCGAATCGCCGGATGTTCTTCGCGTACCTCAACCTCTTCATTGCGGCCATGCTGCTGCTGGTGCTCGCCGACTCCTACCTGCTGCTGTTCGTGGGCTGGGAGGGCGTGGGCCTGGCGTCGTACCTGCTGATCGGCTTCTGGAATCAGAAACCGGAGTATGCGACAGCCGCCAACAAGGCCTTTGTGGTGAACCGCATCGGCGACGTTGGCCTGATCATTGCGATGGCCCTCATGTTCGCCCACTTCGGCTCGGTCAGCTTTGCCGACGTGCTGGGTGGCGTGGACGGCGCCTCGACGGCCGTGCTCACCGCCATCGGCCTCATGCTGCTGGTGGCCGCCACCGGAAAGTCCGCGCAGTTCCCGCTGCAGTCCTGGCTGGGCGACGCGATGGCGGGCCCCACGCCCGTGTCCGCGCTGATCCACGCCGCCACCATGGTGACGGCGGGCGTGTACCTGGTGGTCCGCTCCGGAGCGATCTACGAGGCGGCGGACGACGCTCGCGTGGTGGTAGCCATCGTCGGCGCCGTCACGCTGATTCTCGGGGCCATCATCGGTAGCGCGAAGGACGACATCAAGAAGGCGCTCGCGGCCTCGACGATGTCGCAGATCGGCTACATGATGCTGGCCGCGGGGCTTGGGCCGATCGGCTACGTCTTCGCGATCTTCCACCTCGTCACGCACGGATTCTTCAAGGCTGGCATGTTCCTGGGCGCCGGATCCGTCATGCACGGCATGGCCGACCAGACGGACATGCGCCGCTTTGGCGCGCTGCGCACCGCCATGGTCACCACGTGGATCACGTTCGGCCTGGGCTGGCTCGCCATCTTGGGCGTCCCGCCGTTCTCCGGCTTCTGGTCAAAGGACAAGATCATCGAGGCCGCCTTCGTGGGCGAGGGCTGGCAGCCGTGGGTGTTCGGCCTCACCGCGCTGATCGGCGCCGGCATCACCGCCTTCTACATGTCGCGCCTGTTCTTCATGACGTTCCACGGCAAGGCCCGCTGGACCGACGATCAGCACCCGCACGAGTCGCCGCTCATGATGACGATACCCATGATGATCCTTGCGGCGGGCTCGGCGTTCCTGGGCCTCTTCCTGGCCGTCGGGAACCGCTTCCAGCACTGGCTCGAGCCGGTGACGGGCGCGCACGGCGAGCAGGAGCCGGTCCTGGCCGTTCCCGTCCTGACCACGCTGACGCTGCTGCTGGTGGCCGCCGGTGTGGCGCTGGCCTACTGGATGTACTGGCGAGGCGACGTCCCCGAGGAGGCCCCGCCGCCGTCCCTGGTGGCGTTGGCCGCGCGCAACGACATGTTCCAAGACTCCGTCAACCGGGCCGTGTTCCAGATCCCTGGAACCCACCTGACGCGCACCCTCGTGTACGCCGATGCCGCCCTGGTCGACGGTGCCGTCAACAAGCAGGCGACCGGCGTTGCGGCCCTTGGCGAGGCAAGCCGCCGATTCCAGTCCGGCAAGGTGCGCTCGTACGCGATGCTCATGCTGCTCGGATTCCTGGTGCTCGCCAGCATCATCGTGGTGG
>NZ_JADQBE010000086.1:0-5235 GCF_016278765.1 Demequina sp.
CACCCTTGCCCTTATAGGGCTCGGGCTTGCGAATCTTGCGAATGTTGGCCGCGACTTCGCCCACCTGCTGCTTGTCGATACCCGACACGGAGAACTTGGTGGGTGATTCCACGGTGAACGTGATTCCCTCAGGCGCCGCGACGGGCACGGGGTGCGAGAAGCCCAGGGCGAACTCGAGGTCCGAGCCCTTGGCCACCACGCGGTAACCGGTGCCGACAATCTCAAGCTTCTTCTCGTAACCTTCGGTCACACCCTTGACCATGTTGGCCAACAGGGTGCGCGTCAGGCCGTGAAGCGACTTCGAGATGCGCTCGTCGTTCGGGCGCTTGACATCGATCACTGCGTCGCCCATTTCGGCGACGATGGGGGACGCGACGGTGTGATGCAAGGTGCCCTTAGGGCCCTTCACAGTCACGGCTGCGCCGTCGATGGTGACATCCACTCCGGAGGGAACCGGAACGGGGAGCTTGCCGATGCGAGACATAGATCTCTCCTTTCCGGCTACCAGACGTAGGCAACGACTTCGCCGCCCACGCCCTTCTTTTCGGCCTCGCGGTCCGTGAGCAGACCGGAGGAAGTGGACAGAATCGCCACACCGAGTCCACCAAGCACCTTGGGGAGGTTGGTCGACTTTGCGTAGACGCGCAGCCCGGGCTTCGAGATGCGGCGCACACCCGCGAGCGAACGCTCACGGTTGGGGCCGTACTTCAGAGACAGCGTGAGCGTCTTACCCACCTCGGCGTCTGCGACTGCGGAGCCATTGATGTATCCCTGCTCCTCGAGGATCTTGGCGATGTTCGCCTTGAGCTTCGAATGGGGCATGGACACGGAGTTGTGGTACGCCGTGTTGGCGTTGCGCAGACGCGTCAGCATGTCTGCGATCGGGTCGGTCATTGTCATGAGTGAGTCACTCTTCCTCGTCGTGGTTTCCGTGAAGGACCTGCGGCGTAGTGGTTTACCAACTGCTCTTGGTGATGCCGGGAAGTTCGCCGCGGTGCGCCATTTCACGGAAGCACACACGGCAGAGGCCGAACTTGCGGTACACGGAGTGCGGACGTCCACACTTCTGGCACCGGGTGTAAGCACGTACCGCAAACTTCTGCTTGCGGCCCGCCTTCACCTTGAGGGAGGTCTTCGCCATCGCTACTTCTCCTTGAAGGGGAAACCCAGCTGCCTGAGCAGCGAGCGACCCTCGTCGTCGGTGGTGGCGGTCGTGACAACAGTGATGTCCATGCCGCGCACCCGGTCGATCTTGTCTTGGTCGATCTCGTGGAACATTGACTGCTCCGTGAGGCCGAACGTGTAGTTGCCGTTGCCGTCGAACTGCTTGGGGCTTAAGCCCCGGAAGTCGCGGATACGAGGCAGTGCCGTCGAGAGCACGCGGTCGAGGAATTCCCACATCCGGTCGCCGCGCAGCGTGACGTGCGCGCCGATCGGCTGACCCTCACGCAGCTTGAACTGCGCGATGGACTTGCGAGCCTTGGTCACCTGCGGCTTCTGGCCGGTGATGGCCGTCAGGTCGCGGATGGCACCTTCCATCAGCTTGCTGTCCTTGGCTGCGTCGCCCACACCCATGTTCACGACGACCTTGGTGAGGCCGGGAACCTGGTTGATGTTCGTGTAGCCGAACTCCTCGTTGAGCGCAGCGATGATCTCTGCGCGGTACCTCGCCTTGAGGCGAGCTTGGGTAGTCGTAGCGGTCGCCATTAGTCGATGTCCTTACCCGAGCGCTTGGCGACGCGGACCCGCTTGATGCGAGTACGGCCGTCACGCTCGACCTGCTCCGCGCGGAAGCCCACGCGAGTGCCCTTCTTGGTATCCGGGTCAACGAGCATCACGTTGGAAAGGTGCAGTGGCGACTCGACGGTGACAATGCCACCCTCCATGTTGTCGCGGCGTGTCCCCGGCTTGATGTGACGCTGTACTCGCTGGATGCCCTCGACGACCACGCGGTCCTCGTCCTTCAACACCTCAAGCACGTGGCCCTGCTGGCCACGGTCACGTCCTGCAATGACGACGACGAGGTCGCCCTTCTTGATCTTCGCCATGTCAGATCACCTCCGGAGCAAGCGACACGATCTTCATGAATCGCCTGTCACGCAGCTCGCGACCCACCGGGCCGAAGATACGGGTACCACGAGGGTCCGTGTCCTTGCCCTTGAGAATGACGGCGGCGTTCTCGTCGAACTTGATGTATGAGCCGTCGGGACGGCGGGTTTCCTTCACGGTGCGCACAATCACGGCCTTGACGACTTCACCCTTTTTGACGTTACCGCCGGGGATTGCGTCCTTGACCGTGGCAACGATGACGTCACCGATGCCGGCGTAGCGACGGTGCGATCCGCCGAGAACGCGGATGCACAGGATCTCCTTGGCACCCGTGTTGTCGGCGACACGCAGTCGCGACTCCTGCTGAATCATGTCTTCTTCTCCTGTCGTCTGGTTCTCGTCGCTGTGGGCGGCGAGCCTGGTCGAACGTTGGGTTACTTGGCCTTCTCGAGGATCTCCGCCAGGCGCCAGCGCTTGGACGCTGACATCGGGCGGGTCTCCATGATGAGCACGAGGTCGCCGATGCCGGCGGTGTTCGTCTCGTCGTGCGCCTTGACCTTCGAGGAACGGCGCATGACCTTGCCGTAGAGCGCGTGCTTAACGCGGTCTTCGACCTCAACGGTGATGGTCTTATCCATCTTGTCGGACACGACGTAGCCGCGGCGCGTCTTGCGTTGCGCGCGGTGCTCTACGGTCGCGGTAGCGTGCTTCTTGCTCGTCATACTTATTACCTCTTGACTTACGACTTCGCCGCGGGGGCGGTGCGGATGCCGAGCTCGCGCTCGCGCAGGATCGTGTAGATGCGCGCGATGTCACGCTTGACGGCCTTGAGTCGCCCGTGGCTCTCCAACTGGCCGGTGGCCGACTGGAAGCGCAGGTTGAACAGCTCGGCCTTCGCCTTCTTGAGCTCCTCTGCGAGGCGCTCGTCCTCCATCGCGTCGAGCTCGATCGGCTCGAGGCCCTTGGTACCGATGGTCATGAGATGTCACCACCCTCACGCTTGATGAAGCGGGTCTTCATGGGGAGTTTGTGCTGCGCGCGGCTCAACGCCTCGCGAGCGAGATCCTCGGGGACTCCGGCCAGTTCGAACATCACTCGGCCGGGCTTGACATTGGCGATCCACCATTCAGGCGAACCTTTACCGGAACCCATGCGGACTTCGGCTGGCTTCTTGGTCAGCGGGCGATCGGGGTAGATGTTGATCCACACCTTTCCACCACGCTTGACGTGACGGGTCATGGCAATGCGCGCGGCCTCGATCTGACGGTTCGTCACGTATGCCGGCTCGAGAGCCTGGATGCCGTACTCACCAAACGACACCTCCGTGCCACCGGTGGACATACCGGAACGGCCCGGGTGGTGCTGCTTGCGGTGCTTCACTCGACGGGGAATCAGCATGACTTAGCTCTCCTTCCCAGCTTCGGCCTTGGGGGCCTCGACCGCGACAGGTGCTGCCGCGGCCGCTGCACGGGGGGCGCCACCGGTGCGAGGGCCACGGTCACCCGCGCCGCCGCGAGGTCCGCGGTCTCCGCCGCGAGCGCGCTGAGGTGCACGAGGAGCCTTGGCCTGCTCGGCCGCCCACTCCTTCTCGGTCATGTCGCCCTTGTAGATCCAAACCTTGACACCGATCTGGCCGAACGTCGTCTTGGCCTCGAAGAAGCCGTAGTCGATGTTGGCGCGGAGCGTGTGCAGGGGCACACGGCCTTCACGGTAGAACTCGGAGCGCGACATTTCGGCGCCACCGAGACGGCCCGAGCACTGCACCCGAATTCCCTTGGCGCCGCCGCGGAGGGCCGACTGAATGCCCTTACGCATGGCGCGACGGAAAGCAACGCGCGAGGCGAGCTGCTCGGCGATGCCCTGAGCCACCAGCTGGGAGTCGATCTCAGCGTTCTTCACCTCAAGGATGTTGAGCTGGACCTGCTTGCCAGTGAGCTTCTCAAGAGAGGAGCGCAACTTGTCTGCCTCGGCGCCACGGCGACCGATGACGATGCCCGGACGCGCCGTGTGAAGGTCGACGCGAACGCGCTCACGCGTGCGCTCGATCTCGACCTTGGACACGCCTGCGCGCTCAAGGTCCTTCTTCATCATGTCGCGAATCTTGACGTCTTCGCCGACGTAGTCACGGTAACGCTCTCCGACCTTGGTGGAGTCCGCGAACCAACGCGAGCGGTGGTCGGTGGTGATGCCCAGGCGGTAGCCGTGCGGGTTGACCTTCTGACCCATTACTTGGCCCCTTCCTTGACGGGCGTCGCCACAGTCACGCTGATGTGGCTCGTACGCTTGAGAATCTGATTGGCGCGACCCTGTGCACGAGGCCGAATGCGCTTCATCGTCGGACCCTCGTCCACAGTGATCGCGGTGATGACGAGCTCACGCTCGTCAAAGCGCTCACTGGCGGCTTCGGCCTTCTGACGAGCGTTCGCGATCGCAGAGTCGATGAGTTTGCGGACGTCGATGGCAACCGCCTGCGGCTGGAACTTGAGCGAGGCAGACGCCTCGACCGCGTTCTGACCGCGCACGAGGTTAACCACGCGGCGTGCCTTCTGGGCAGTGGTGCGGAGGTACCGCGTCTGCGCCTTGGCTTCCATGTTGATCTACTCCTGTTTGCCGGGCGCCTTAGCGGCGGCCCTTGCGGTCGTCCTTGATGTGGCCCCTGAACGTGCGTGTGGGTGCAAATTCACCCAGCTTGTGACCGACCATCGACTCGGTGACGAACACCGGGACGTGCTTACGGCCGTCGTGCACGGCAAGAGTGTGACCCAGGAAGTCGGGAGTGATAACACTCCGTCGCGACCAGGTCTTGATGACGTTCTTGGTGCCGGCTTCATTCTGGACGTCCACCTTCTTCTGGAGGTGGCCATCGATGAACGGGCCTTTCTTCAAGCTACGAGGCATGTCTATCGCTCCTTAGCGCTTGTTCTTGCCGGTGCGACGACGGCGCACGATGAGCTTGTCGGATTCTTTGTTGGCACTGCGGGTGCGGCCCTCAGGCTTGCCCCACGGGCTGACGGGGTGACGTCCACCGGACGTCTTGCCCTCACCACCACCATGCGGGTGGTCCACCGGGTTCATGACGACACCGCGGACGGTCGGGCGCTTGCCCTTCCAACGCATGCGGCCGGCCTTGCCCCAGTTGATGTTCGACTGTTCGGCATTGCCGACCTCGCCGATCGTGGCACGGCA
>NZ_JADQBE010000020.1:0-43776 GCF_016278765.1 Demequina sp.
GTGGCGACGCCGCCGACGAGACCCCGCACGGCCGCCCCGGGCGCGCCAAGCGAACGGCGCGATCGCGCGGCACGAATCAGCCCGCCGCGCGCACGCACGTCCTGTGCCAAGCCGGGCGCGATCGCGTTCATGGGCAGATCCTCTAGCGGTCGCGAGTACACGCCCGACATCACTGGCGCCAGCAGCCACTCGGTCGCCCGCCGCCCCAGCCGCGTTGCCGCGACCTCGCCGACGGTGACGGCGTCGCCGATGCGGGGCGTGGGCAGCACCAGATCAAGACTTGCCCGCAGCGATCCCCACCGGCCGAGCACGTGGCGCACGTCCGCGGCGAAGGGCTTGAGGGGAATCCCGAGCCACCCCGTGGCAGGAAGGGGGTAGGCCCGATCGGGCGCGATCACCCATGCGGGAGCCGCCGTGGGTGACGCGATCGCGTCGGCGAGACCCAGCTCCTCGCACAGGCGCTGCACCGCGTCGCCGCGTGTGGCGAAAGACTCTGCTCCGGCGTCGAGGGTGAGGCCCGCCACCTCCACGTGGCGCAGCCTGCCGCCGAGCGCATCGCCCTCCTCCACCAGCGTGACCCGGTTCCCCTCGCCCGCGAGACGCCGCGCCGCAAGCAGGCCCGCGATTCCGCCGCCAATCACCACCCACCGCTGGCCCAGTTCAGAGGGCATGGACGAGCTCCACGATGCGGGTGAGGACGGCCGGGTCAGCGTCGGGCGGCACTCCGTGACCCAGGTTGACCACGTGGGAGGGCGCGGCGCGGCCGCGGCGGACAACATCGCGCACGTGGGCCTCAATCACCTCCCACGGCGCGCCCAGCACGGCCGGGTCGATGTTGCCCTGCACGGGCACACCGGGAAGCCTCACCGCCGCCTCGTCAAGCGACACGGTCACGTCGATTCCCATCACGGTGGCGCCGGCGCCGCGCATGTCCTCCAGCAGGTGTCCCGTGTGAGTCCCAAAGTGAATGCGCGGCACGTCAAGGTCCGTCACGTAGCCGAACGCGCGGGCCGATGCGGGCGCGCAATGCTCCGCGTAACGATCGCGGGGCAGCGAGCCAGCCCACGAGTCGAACAACTGGACAGCGCTGGCGCCGGCGAGCACCTGCGCACGCAGGAAGAGCCCTGCCGCGTCCGCCGCCCACGCCATGAGCGCATCCCACGCGTGCGGGTCGCCAATCATCAGACGCCTGGCGGCCAGGTGGTCGCGCGACGGCCGTCCCTCGACCATGTAGGCGGCCAGCGTGAACGGCGCGCCCGCAAATCCGATCAGCGGCACGCTTCCCAATTGCTCGAGCGAGGCATCCACGGAAGCCCGCACCACGTCGAGTGCGCTGTCGAAGCTTCCCCGGTCGCCGGCCGCCCCGAGCGCGGGAAGCGCGGCAACATCGGCGGCCGTAGAGATCGGGTTCGCAAACACCGGTCCCACGCCCGGCTCGATCGTCACGTCCACCCCGGCCACCAGCAGCGGCACCACGATGTCGGAGAACAGGATGCCGGCGTCCACGCCATGGCGGCGCACGGGCTGGGCCGTGATCTCGCCCACGAGCGCCGGGTCGAGGCACGCCTCGAGCATCGCCGTTCCCTTGCGCGCCTCCCGGTACTCGGGAAGCGAGCGACCCGCCTGGCGCATGAACCACACCGGCGTGAGCTCCGGGCGGTCGCCCCGCAAGGCGCGCACCAAGGGTGAAGCCGACGCGGTACCGGCGATGAGTGGATGAACGTCGGGGAGAACCATGTCTTGATTCTCCACCACTCCCGGACGTGTCAGTATTGGTCCATGGCATTGCTGTCCCTCGTGGCGAGCCACCACAACAAAGACCTGAACACCCTGGAGCAGCTGAGCGTCGGCTCGGACCGCCTGGGGAGCGCCGTCATTGGCTCTACGGTGACCGGCGCCGTCGTGTTGCCCACCTGCAATCGCTTCGAGCTGTATCTCGACGTGGTTGACCCCGTCGTCGCTCGCGCCGAGGTGGTCGCCGCGCTGTCGTCCATGACGTCTCTCGACGTGGAGGTCATCGACGCTTCACTCTTGGCCTACGAGGGCGACGATGCGGTCGAGCACCTCATGTCGGTGACGTCCGGGCTCGAGTCGATGGTGGTGGGCGAACGCGAAATCTCCGGCCAGGTGCGCCGCGCCCACATCGATGCTCGTGAGGGTGGCCACCTGTCGCCCACGTTGGATCGCGTCTTCCAGTCGGCGCTGCGCACGTCGCGCGTCGTCGCGTCGTCCACCGGCCTGGGGACCTCCGGACGGTCCGTGCTGTCCGTCGCCTTCGACCTTGCCGATGCCACCGTCGCGTGGCGCGGGGCGAGCGCGCTCGTCGTGGGCACTGGAGCCCTCGCCGAGACGGGGATCGGCGTGCTGCGCGGTCGCGGCGCACGCGTGACAGGCGTGTATTCGCCCTCCGGTCACGCGGCCGGGCTTGCGGGACTCCACGACCTTGAGGTGGTGACGGACGAGGGCCTCGTGGCGGCGCTCGAAGAGGCGGATGTAGTACTCGCCTGCTCCGGCGGCGAGTCGATTGTGCTGACACCCGCACTCGTCGCGCAGGCGATGACCTCGCGTGGGCACTCGCTGACGCTGATCGACCTGGCGCTGCATCGCGACGTCGCCCCCGGCGTGGAGTCGCTGCGCGGCGTCCACGTGGTGCGGCTTGAGGATGTCAAGGCCCACGCTCCCGGCGAATCCCTGGTGGCGCTCGAGACTGCTCGCGCCATCGTCGCCCATGCCGTCGCCCGCTTCTCGACGAGCGAGTCGGGTCGATCGGTCGACCCCGCCATCGTCGCCTTGCGCGAGCACGTGTTCGGCCTGCTTGAGCGGGAGGTGGCACGAGTGCGGCCCGGCCCGGGCGCCGACCCTTCGGGCGACGCCCAGGCTACCGAGATCGAGGCGGCGCTCAGACACTTCGCCAAGGCGCTACTCCACACGCCCACCGTGCGCGCCAAGGAAATGGCAGAGTCCGGTCAGGCCGACAAATACAAGGATGCGCTCGGCATGCTGTACGGGCTCGACGTGGCGGTGCCCGACGACTCATGCCCGGCGCACGAGATCGACGTCTCAAGCGAGTAGCACCCCAGGGTTCGGACCCTAGAGGTCCAGGCGCTCCAGCATGTCCGTGACCAGAGCGGCCACCGCCGAGCGCTCCGAACGCTCGAGCGTCACGTGCGCGAACAGCGGGTGGCCCTTGAGCGCCTCGATCACCGCGGCAATGCCGTCATGGCGACCCACCCGCAGGTTGTCGCGCTGGGCGACGTCGTGGGTGAGCACCACCCTTGAGTCGCGGCCGATGCGGCTCAGCATCGTCAGCAGCACGTTGCGCTCGAGGGACTGGGCCTCATCCACGATCACGAAGGCGTCGTGAAGCGATCGTCCCCGAATGTGGGTGAGCGGCAGCACCTCGAGCATGCCCCGTGCCATGACCTCCTCGACCACCGCGGAGCTCACCACGGCGCCCAGGGTGTCGAACACGGCCTGTGCCCAGGGGTTCATCTTCTCCGCCTCGGAGCCGGGCAGGTACCCCAGCTCTTGGCCTCCCACGGCGTACAGCGGGCGGAACACCATGATCTTCTTGTGTTGGCGACGCTCCATCACGGCCTCGAGGCCTGCGCAGAGCGCCAGCGCCGACTTTCCGGTGCCCGCGCGCCCTCCCATGGAGACGATGCCGATGGTTTCGTCCATCAGCAGGTCGAGCGCGACCCGCTGCTCGGCGGAACGGCCGTGCAGCCCGAACACCTCAAGGTCTCCGCGCACCAATCTGACGGTGCCCTCCTCGGTGACTCGACCCAGCGCCGAGCCCCGCGCCGAATGCATCACGAGCCCGGTGTGGACCGGAAGCGACGCAACGTCTTCGCCGCAGTCGGCCGCATCGGGCGCCGCGATCGTCTCGGCCTCCCACAGGCCCGCCATCTCATCGTCACTCAGCTGGATTTCGCGCATGCCGGTCCAGCCGGAGTCCACCGCGAGTTCCGCCCTGTACTCCTCGGCATCCATGCCCAGCGCCGAGGCCTTGACGCGCATCGGCAGGTCCTTGGAGACCACGGTCACCGCGTTGCCTTCGGCACGCAGGTTCGCCGCCACGGTGAGGATCCGGGTGTCGTTGTCTCCCAAGCGGAACCCGCTGGGCAACACGTTCTGGTCGGTGTGGTTGAGTTCCACGCGTACCGTGCCGCCAGCATCGTTCACCGGAATCGGCTTGTCCAGAGTGCCGTGGTGGACCCGCAGGTCATCCAGGGCGCGTAGCGCCGAGCGGGCGAAGTAGCCCAGTTCCGGGTGGTGCCGTTTCGCCTCGAGTTCCGTGATGACGACGACAGGCAGGACCACGGAGTGCTCCGCGAAGCGCTTGAGAGCCCTCGGATCCGACAGGAGGACCGACGTGTCGAGTACGAAGGTGCGCACCGCCACTTCGGTGTGAGCAACGACGCTGGTCTCGGTGCTGGT
Organism: Demequina sp.; assembly: GCF_016278765.1. Lineage (GTDB taxonomy): Bacteria > Actinomycetota > Actinomycetes > Actinomycetales > Demequinaceae > Demequina. Next base: position 4,441 of record NZ_JADQBE010000020.1, read on the forward strand.
GTGGGTCACGGGGTCTCCCGGCGGTATCAGGCCGCAGGGCACCCATCGCCCGGCGGCGATGGGGTCAGGACGGTCCCGGTTGGGGCCGCCTTAGGTGAAGTACCACATTGCCGACGGTACGCCGCAGCGAACCCAACACGACGAGACACGCCGCCCGTCACCTGTTCGTAACTCACGCCCACGCGGCCGGGCGTGGCGCGGGGGCGGTGGCCGCCGCACCGCAGTGGGAGGACCGCTATCGGCCGTGGCGACGCTCCCGCTGGGCGTAGCTGCGCAGCGCGCGCAGAAAGTCGACGCGGCGGAAGTCTGGCCAGTACGCATCACAGAAGTAGAACTCGGTGTGGGCGCTCTGCCACATGAGGAAGCCGCTCAAGCGCTGCTCGCCCGACGTGCGAATGACCAGATCCGGATCGGGTTGGCCCTTGGTGTACAGGTGCTCGGCGATGTGTTCCACCGAGAACTGCTTGGCGACCTCCTCCAGTGAGTGGCCCGCCGCAACACCCTCCAGCAGGAACGACCGGACGGCATCGGCAATCTCGTGTCGACCGCCGTAGCCCACGGCGACGTTGACGTGGAGTTCGGTGGCATCCTCAGTGGACTCGACCGCGGCATTCAAGCGCTGGGCGATGTCAGGCGGGAGCAGCGACGCGTCGCCCACGTGCTGAAGTCTCCACCGGCCGTCGCGCGCGAGCCGCTCCACAGCGTCCACGATGATCTCCAGCAGGTCGCTCAGCTCGTGCCCGTCACGTGCAAGGTTGTCGGTGGAGAGCAACCAGAGGGTCACCACCTCCACGCCGGCGTCCTTGGACCACTCGAGAACCTCGGTGATCTTGTCGGCACCGCGCTGGTGACCGTGTGCTGCCGATGTCCCGCTGAGTCTGGCCCAGCGGCGGTTGCCATCGAGGATGACGCCGATGTGGCGTGGCCCAGACCCGCGCGCCTTCAGGTCGCGCGACAGCAACGCCTCGTACCCGCGGTACGCCGCATCACGCAAGCCCATCGACACCCTCCGGACACGATGCTACGACGAATTGCGCGTTCGCCAACCTACGGTATCGTAAGTTTGTGGCCAAGACACCGTCGCCCGCTCCGGGCCAGACCCCCGTGCGCGATGACGCCCCGCCCACGATCGACAAGCCCCTACTACGCGGATGGCTGCACCTCGGAGCGGCGCCGCTGGTGCTCATCGGCGGCATGGTGCTCATGGTGTTTGCGCCCACCCTCGCGGGGCGCGTGTCGTCGGCAATCTTCACGCTCACGGCCGTGAACCTGTTCGGCACATCGGCCGTGTATCACCGCGGAAACTGGTCACCCAAGGCGCGAGCAGTCCTGCGCCGCATGGACCACGCGAACATCTTCCTGATCATCGCCGGAACCTATACACCCCTGTGCGTGATCCTGCTCGATCGGGACACCGCCACCGTCGCCCTGTCGATCGTCTGGACCGGCGCGGTGCTGGGCCTGCTGTCGCGCATTCTGTTCCTCAACGCGCCCCGGTGGGTGTACGTGCCCATGTACGTTGCCCTCGGATGGGTAGCCGTGGCCTACATCGGCCCGTTCTACGACGCCGGCGGTGGGGCCGTGGTCGCGCTCATCGGCGCGGGCGGCGTGTGCTACACCGTGGGGGCCGTGTTCTACGGCTTCAAGTGGCCCGGAGCGTCAGCGCGCTACTTCGGCTACCACGAGATCTTCCACTCACTCACTGTCGCCGGATTCGCGTGCCACTACATCGCCGCCGCCCTCGCGGTCTTCGGAGCCTGAACTCTTCATCCTCAGTTCCTCTCGAGCGCGCTCCTCGTCCCTGCGGATCTTGCGCAAGTGCTTGGACAGCGACCGATAGATCACAATCACCGCAAGTGCCATCACGAACGTCGCGAGAAAACCCCAGAAACCGGGGCCGACTTGGTAATACCGAGGATCAAAGGCGGACACGGGGTCTATCCTGCCTCACAATGACTCTTGACGAATCCCTCGACGACGACGCTCCGACCAGAGCGCGCCTGTCGACGCGTGCCCGCTGGCTGGTAGGCATCGGCCTGGCGGCACTCATCGGCCTGGCCAGTGTGTGGGGGTGGTGGATTGCGGACCAGCCGGTGCGCTGGCAGGAGGTCGGATTTGAGATCATCTCGCCCACCGCCGCGACCGTCACCTACGACGTGTTCCTGTACGGCGACCAGCCCGCCACCTGCCACCTGCGGGCGCTCAACGTGCGGTTTGCCGAGGTGGGCGTGACCACCGCACACTTCGACCCCGCCGACGGTGCTGAGCAGCGCGTCACCACCCCCATCGTCACCACCGAAGAGGCGACAACCGCCTTGGTGCACTACTGCGAGGCCGACTAAGTCACCCGCGCGCCACACGGCGTGTTTGTGGTCGTGGCGATCTATTCGTTAGCCTTGACCACTTCGCCAAGAAGGAAGAGATGATGACCGAGCAGACCAGTACCTGGCTGACCCAAGAGGCTTACGACCGCCTTCAGCAGGAGTACGACCACCTCATCACGGTGGGGCGCGTCGACATCGCCAACGAAATCGACGAGCGCCGCCAAGAGGGAGACCTCAAGGAAAACGGGGGCTACCACGCCGCCCGCGAGGAGCAGGGCAAGCAAGAGGCCCGCATCAAGCAGCTCCGCGGCATCCTCGAGTCGGCCCACGTCGGCGAGCCGTCCCAGGACGGCACCGTCCAGTCCGGGTCGGTGGTGACCGCCAAGGTTGCGGGCAGCCAGATGCGCTTCCTCGTGGGCTCCCGCGAGGTCGCCGTCGGAACCGACCTCGACGTGTTCAGCGCGCAGTCTCCGCTGGGTGAGGCACTCATCGGCAAGAAGGTGGGCGACAGCACGTCCTACCAGGCTCCGAATGGCAATGACATCGAGGTCGACATCATCGAGGTCGAACCCTTCGTTCCATAGCGCGCCACCGGCGCCCACGTCCGGGGCGCTCCGCGCCCATGCTCAGTGCCGCTTGAGCAGCACAACTGCCTCGAAATGCTCGGTGTGCGGGAACATGTCCAGCAGCCTGCCCCTCACGGGCACGAGCGACGGCATGGCTGCCAGGTCCCGCGCGAGCGTGACCGCGTTGCAGCTCGAGTAGACCACACGGCCCACGCCGCTGGATTCGAGCCATCCGGCCAGTGCGGCTCCCAGGCCACGCCGAGGCGGGTTCACGATGACCACGTCGGGAGCGGCGTGAGTTTCGGCCCACGCCGGCGCGTCGGCGACCACAAAATGGGCGTCGGCGGCCCCAGGCACACCCCGGCCCGCCATCTGTGCGGCCGTGCCGCGCGCGCTGAGCACGGCCTGTTCCGACGATTCGATGCCGGTGACGGTGCGGCCGTCGGCAAGACAGTGGAGCGCGAAGCCTCCGACGCCGCAGTACAGGTCCCACACGGAAACCGGGAGCGACTCCCCAACCCACTGTGCCACCTGCGCGTACAGCGCCCGGGCCACGTCGGTGTTGGTCTGGAAGAAGCTTTGCGGGCGTAGGCGCAGGTCCACAGATCCGAGATCCATGTGCAGTTCGTCGCGCTCCGTGAGGACGATCTCGACATCGCCTTCCACGACGGCACGATGCTCGGGGAGCACGTTGACGGTCACCACGACCAGCGCGGGCAACTGCTCTTGCAACCAAGCGAGGTGCTTGCGGATCCGCGCCAACGCTTCGGTGGAGCGCAACACGAATCGGGCCATCAGCTCGCCTGCCGGCGATGCGGTCAGGATGATGTGCTTCAGTTCCCCGCGCCGCTCGGGCACGCTGTACGGCCGCAAGGCAGCCACCGTGACAAAGGTCGCGAGGATCGGAAACGCCGCGGTCAGCGCGGGGTCGTACAGCGGACAGTCCCGGAGGTCCACCCCATGGCCGGCAGCGTCGAGGATGCCGACCGTCGGCTCCTCAATCGTGCCCGCCACCACCATCTTCGCCTTAGTGCGGAACCCCGACTCGGGGCCGACCACCGGCTCCCGCCACGCGATGGCGGAGGCCGCGTCTCCCAGCGCCGCGGACAGCAGGCGTTCGAGCGCGTCCTGCTTGGACGCGACTTGCCGCGGGTAGGGCGTCTCGATGAGCGTGCAGGAACGACACCGGCCGGAATCGTAGGCGAGACACTCCACGGCGAACGGAAGCGCGCGTCAGCGCTTGCGGCGCTTGCGCACCTTGATTTGCGAGGTGGTGACCTTGGTGCGCGCGCGCCTGAACGCCTCCTTGGACTTCTCCGCGATCAGGGGGATCTGACCGGTGATCGGGAACTCGTCCTCGCGCGACAGGATGAACTCCTTGTGCAGGCCGCGCGCGAACGCCACCGTGAACGCGAGGATCGGCACGGCGATGACCGCGCCGGCGAGGCCCGCCAGGAGCGTGCCGGCCGCCACGGCCAGCAGGATAGCCATGGGATGCACCGAGGCGGCCTTGCCGAACAACCACGGATAGAGGATGTTGCCTTCGGTCTGCTGGACGAACAGGACGACCAGCAACATCAGCAGGGCCGTCACCCAGCCGCCATCGACGAGCGCCACCAGCACCGCCACGGCGCCGGAGATCCCCGCGCCAAAGAGGGGGATGAACGAGAACATGAACACCGCGATGGCGATGGGAAGCGCCAACGGGACGCCGAGGATCCAGGCGCCGGTGCCGATGCCGACGGCGTCGATGAAGGCGACGAATACCGATGTCTGCGTGTAGCGCCGCAGGGTGGTCCAGCCCGCCCGGCCCGCGCGGTCCATGCTGACGCGCCCACGCTTGGGCGCAAGGCTCACGAAGAAGCCCCACATCTGGGCGCCGTCGCGCAAGAAGAAGTAGAGGGACAGCAGCGCGAGCACCACTCCGGCCGCGAGCGCACCCAGTGTCCCCGTGACGCTCCAGGCACCCGAGGCGAGGCCCCACGCATTGTCGCGAGCGGCGTTCATGATCTGGTCGACCGTGCCATTGACTTGGTCGCTCGACACGTGCAGCGGACCGTCGACGAGCCACGTGACCAGCGTGTCAAAACCCTCGGCGGCGGATTGGCGTAGCGAGTCGAAGCCGCTGATGACCGACGTGCCGATGGCCACTGCGAGGCCGAGCACGACGGTCACGAGCAGCAGCACGGCGATCGCGGCGCCGAGTCCCCGCGGAATCTTCCTCCGGTGCATCCAACTCACCAGGCGTTCGAGGGGGGCGGCGATGAGCAGTGCGATCACGAGAGGTAGCACCACGGGGCTCAGCAACGCCAGCACGTTTCCGATCGCGATGACCACAATGCCGACCACGATGATGCGCCAAGACCACGCGCCCGCGACCCTCAAGGACAAGGGAACGGTCGTGACGACGCTGTCTTCGGTGCTTCCGATCACGTCTTCGACCGCGCCCGCAGCCTCTTCGGGAGTGAACTCGTCTGACGCCATGAACCGAGCGTATCGCGGGCACTGGAACACAACCGATACCCCACGACGTTGAAGGATCGGAGGTGCATCACATGCTCGGTGTGACGAAGACACAGATGGTGACCAAGGACAAGGCCCTGGTGGGGCGCGACACCCCGTTGCGGGTCGCGGATCGCCACGCGGTGCTGGGAACGCCGCTGCAGGGTCCGTGGCCCGAGGGCTTCGCGGTCCTGTATGTCGGGATGGGATGTTTCTGGGGCGCGGAGCGCATCTTCTGGCAGATCGACGGCGTGCACTCCACCGCCGCCGGGTACATCGGCGGTTGGACCAAGAACCCCACATACCAGGAAACGTGCACGTCACTTACGGGCCACACGGAAGCCGTCCAGGTGGTGTACGACCCCGCCAAGGTCTCGGTGGAGACGCTGCTCGCGGCATTCTGGGAGAACCACGACCCGACCACCCCCAACCGTCAGGGCGGGGATGTGGGCACCCAGTATCGGTCCGCGATCTTCGCGACGACGCCCGAGCAGTTGACCGCCGCCGCCGCCTCCCGCGACACGTACCAGGCGCGACTCGCGAGCGAGGGCTTTGGGGAGATCTCCACGCAGATCGACATGGTCGACTCTGCGGGAGACGGCGAGTTCTACTACGCCGAGGACTACCACCAGCAATACCTGCACAAGAATCCCGGCGGCTACTGCAACCACGGCTTCTGCCAGGTCAGCTACGCGTGACGCCCCCTGGGCGCTGGCGTCAGCCCAGGACGTCGGCTAAGAAGTCCACCTGCTTGACGGTCTGGTGCGCCTGGCCGCCCTCATGTCCGTTGTACGGATAGACCTCAATCTGCTTTGCCGCGGACTCGGACGGGCCCCCGTACCAATTGAAGGCGGCGAACACCGTCGACGGCGGGCTGACGTCGTCCCTGAGGGCCACCGACCACAGCGACGGGACGGCGGCACGCTTCGCAAAGTTCACGCCGTCAACGTACGACAGCGTGGCAAGAGCGCGATCGGCGATGTCGCGGTGCACCGACAGATACTGCGTGATCTCGGCGTACGGCATGGTGTCCACGAGTTCGATCGCACGCTCAACGTGACACAGGAAGGGAACGTCGGGCATGACCGCCGCGAGGTCGGGCACAAGTCCCGCCACGCCGAGCGCCACGCCGCCGCCCTGCGAGGCGCCCTTGAAGGCGATGCGCGACGCGTCGATGCCGGGTAGCGTGCGGACGGCGTCGACCGCGCGCACCGCGTCGGTGATGACCCGCCGGTAGTAGTACGTGCCGGGGTCGAGGATGCCGCGCGTCATGTATCCCGGCAGGGCCTGCTCCGCGCCGACGGGGTCGGGCGTGTCTCCACCGCTGCCCCACGCACTGCCCTGGCCGCGGGTATCGATGAACATGTATGCGTAGCCCGCGGACGGCCACAGGGTGTGCTCGATTGCGAGCCCGCGGCCGCCGCCGTAGCCCGCCATCTCGAGCACGCAAGGCAACTCGCCAGCAGCGCCCGCGGGGCGGGCAAGCCAGGCCCTGATCGGGTGCCCCCCAAAGCCGGGGAAGGTGAGATCGGTGGTCTCGACGCCCGCGAGCCGCAGCACGTCGCCACAGACGACGTCACCCCCGGCCGCGCGCGCCTCGGCAACCGTCGCGGTCCAGAACTCATCGAAGTCGACCGGCTCGCGCACCTCCGGCTTGTACTCGCGCAACTGGGCAAGCGGGAGGTCATACAGCGCCATGGCGGTTGTCTCCGGGTGGGGCGGGTGTGGTCAGCGGCGCAAGTAGCTCAGCAGGCGCAGCATCTCGATGTAGATCCAGATGATCGCGAACACCAGCCCATAGGCGGCGCTCCACTCCCACTTCGCGGGCAGGCCCTTGATCACGCCGTTCTCCACAAAGTCGAAGTCGCTGATCAGCATGAGCGCGCCGATGGTAATGGCGAACAGCGACAGGATGAGGCCCAGGTTGACCCCAAGCCCGCCGATCTCCACCTCGCGCATGTTGAAGCCGCCGAACATCACCATGGCGACGTTCACGAGCGAGAACACCACGTACGCGGGTACGGCGATCGCCAAGAACTTGCGGATCTTGGCCGAGCCCCGGATCCAGCCCATGCGGTAGGCAGTCAGCGCACTCGCAAAGACGATCGCGGTGGCGACGAGCGCCTGCAGAATGATGCCGCCGTAGGCCGCCTCGTAGTACACCGACATGCCGCCGGCCGCGCCGCCGAACAGGGCAATGGTGATTGTCATCAGGCCCGGCTTGGGCTGGTGGCGCGTGCCGAACGCCACGACGAGGCTCATGGCGAAGGCGGCGAACGAGATGGGAAGCGTGAGCCCGGGAATCACCATGCCGACAAACACGGCCGACGCCGCGGCGACGAGGAACAGGGAGGCCGCCTTGGCAATGGTGCCCTCGTACGTCATGCGGTCGTGGGCGCCCTCGATGCCGGTGCGTTGCGCGTCAGTCTCGAAGCCGACGGGCGTGCCCGCGGTGAATTCCTTGGTGTTCGAAAAAACGGGGTTGGACACATTTCCTCCTAGGGGGTGCGCTTGAGAGTCTAACGAGCGACGACACTGCGCAGTGCCCTTGGACTGCGCATGTGCCCCCGGCGGGATTTGAACCCGCACTGTGCCGATTTTAAGTCGGCTGCCTCTGCCAGTTGGGCTACGGGGGCGGCGGGGCTACCGTGCGAGCTGCGCCGCGGAGAACGCGATGCCATCGAGGATGTCGTGCTCGCTGGTGACCACATGGGGTAACTCGCCGCCGGCGTCGCGCACGGCGGTACGGACCCTGCCCATGAGCGTGTGCCATACGAGCGCTCCAGCACCGATGACGTCGATGCGGCCGGGGTGCATGAAGCCGAGCGCGGCGCGAGACGCGTGCGACGCGTGCAGCAGTTCGTCGCACGCCTTCATGGCGGCATCGATGGGCAGGACGGCCCCATTGATGCGGTCGCGATCATAGGAGTGCAGGCCGAGCGCGTGAGCAGTCACCGTCGTAATCGAACCGGCAAGGCCCACCAGGGTGCGCGTGCGGCCCACTGGCACTCCCTCAAAGGCGGCGTCGATCGCCGCGTGAATGTCTCTCACGGCGTCCGCGATCTCGTCGGGCTCGGGCGGATCGGAGACGAGGTGTCGTTCGGTCATGCGCACGCAGCCCACCTCCATCGAGTGCGAGAACTCGGGGTGTGCGGTGCCCAGCACCACCTCGGTCGAGCCTCCGCCGAGATCCACCACCAGATACGGCGCGTCGTGGCTGGCGTCCAGCACCGACGTGGCGCCACGGAAACTCAGTTCCGCCTCTTCATGGCCCGAGATCACCTCGGGAACCACCCCCAGGCGCTCGCTCACGCCATCGAGAAACTGTTGCCGGTTGCGGGCGTCACGGGTAGCCGAGGTGGCCACAAAGCGACTGGCCTCGACGCCGTGCTCGTGGCACAAGGCTGCGGCCTCATCCACCGCGGCAAACGTCCGGTCGAGGGCGTCGGCCGCGAACTCACCCGTCCTGTCCACGCCCTGACCCAGGCGGACCACGGTCATGGTGCGCACCACATCGGTGAGGTGCCCGTCCGCAACATCGGCGATCAGGAGGCGGAGGGAGTTGGTACCGCAATCCACGGCTGCGACGCGAGTCATGCGTCCCACCCTAGCCGCGCTCGACGTCAACAGAACGCGAGCGCGGCTGGTCACATGCGCACCGGTCCGGACGCCAGCGGTCGGCCATCAGTGCCAGTGCCTCATCGCCCAACGGGTTCACCCCCGGGCCCGCAGCGAGCGCGTGGCCTACGAGCACGTGCAGGCACTTGACTCGATCGGGCATGCCGCCAGCAGAGATGCCGTGGATCTGTTCCACGTCCTCGACCGCGTAGCGCTCCTCGAGGTAGCGCTCGTGCGCCGCCTTGTACGCCGCCGCCAGCCGCTCGTCCTCGCCCAGCCGCTCCTGCATCGGGCGCATGGCGCCGGTGGCCTCGAGGGTGGAGGTCGCCGCGACTGCGCCCGGATGAGTCAGGTAGTACAGCGTGGGGAAAGGGGTGCCGTCTGGCAGCCGGGGAGCCGTCTTGACGACGGTGGGGTTGCCGCACGCGCAACGCGCCGCCACGGCCACCACGCCCCGCGGCGCGCGACCCAGTTGGGCGCGCAGGGTCTCGATGTCTTCAGGGGCGACGCTCACCCGCCCAATTCTATGGGCGTGCCCGACGAGGACGGCGCGGGATCCGCTGTCTGTGCGGGGACCGTGCTCGTCAGCGCGGGAGCGTCGGCGCCCTCGCCCACCTCCTGGATCGACGCCCACATCGTGTGGTACCACGGCCCCTCGGTGGCGCCGGTCTCGCCGGCACGCACGGCATCGACCGAACCCACCGCAGCGGGTCGCGCCACCTCCGGATCCACCACCCGATACGGGGTCTCGCCTGGGAAGACGTAGGCCAGCCGCTCACGGGCTTGCGCCACCACAAAGGCCGGGTCGTTCCAGCGCTCCAACTGCGCGTTGAGGTCGTCCACCTGTGTTTGAGCGGCGTCGCGCTCTGCCTGTAGATCGTTGATCTGCGCGCGCTGGTCCAGGTATACCCTCACCGACGGCAGCACGAGCGCAAAGGCAAGCCCCACAACGCCCGCGAGCACCAGAGTGCGCCATGACAGCATGGCCGCGAGTGACCCGCGCGCGGGCGCCGCCTGGATCGCGGGCTTGACCTTGGGCGCGCTTCCTGACGATGCGCCCTGACCCGGGCGGGAGGGCGGAGCCGTGCTCACACCGCCCCCGCGCGGCGCGGCCGAGCGCGACGAACCCGTGCGCAACGATCCGCTGCGCGCAGACGTACGCGGCGCGCCGGGACGGGTGGGGGCAGACATGCCCTCATTGTCCTGGCGCGCCGCGCGCGTGGGGCGGTGACTCGCGGAGAGTCACCTGTGTTCAGGTGGTCGCCAGCTGAGCGCGGGCGTCCTGCTTACTTGCCGTAGCGGCGGGGGAAGGAGGACTTGCCCGCGTATACCGCGGCGTCGTCCAGTTCCTCCTCGATGCGCATCAGCTGGTTGTACTTGTTGATGCGCTCGCCACGTGCCGGCGCGCCCGTCTTGATCTGCCCGGAGTTGTACGCCACGGATAGGTCCGCGATCGTGACATCTTCGGTCTCACCCGAGCGGTGCGACACCATGGCGGTGAAGCCCGCGCGCTGAGCCATGGTCACGGCGTCGGAGGTCTCGGACAGCGTGCCGATCTGGTTGAGCTTCACGAGCAGCGAGTTGGCCGCGGCCTCTTCGATGCCCCTCTTGAGGCGCACCGGGTTGGTCACGAACAGGTCGTCGCCGACGATCTGGGTCTTGGTGCCGACGGACGCGGTCAGTGCCGTCCAGTTCTCCCAGTCGTCCTCGTCCAGCGGGTCCTCGATGGACACGAGCGGGTAGTCGGACACGAGGCCCTCGTAGAATTCGATCATCTCGGCGGCCGACTTCTGGCCGCCCTCCCACTGGTACGAACCGTCCGTGTAGAACTCGGAGGCGGCCACGTCCAGCGCGAGCGCCACGTCGTCGCCCGGCGTGAAGCCCGCCTTCTCGATGGCGACCAGGATCAGGTCGAGAGCCTCGCGGTTGGAGTCGAGGTTGGGGGCGAAGCCACCCTCGTCACCGAGTCCGGTGGCCAGCCCGCGCTCCTTGAGCACCGACTTCAGGGAGTGGTAGACCTCGGCACCCATGCGCAACGCCTCACGGAACGATGAAGCGCCCACGGGGGCGATCATGAATTCCTGGATGTCCACGTTCGAGTCGGCGTGCGAGCCGCCGTTCAGGATGTTCATCATGGGGACTGGCAGCACATGCGCGTTGGGTCCGCCCACGTAGCGGAACAGGGCCAGGTCGGCGCTGTCGGCGGCGGCCTTGGCGACGGCGAGAGACACGCCGAGGATCGCGTTTGCGCCCAGCTTGCTCTTGTTGTCCGTGCCGTCCAGGTCGATCATGATCTGGTCGATGAGGCGCTGCTCCGTGGCGTCGAGGCCGACCACCTCGGGGGCGATCTCGTCGATGACGGCGTCAACCGCCTGCTCGACGCCCTTGCCCAGGTAACGGCCCTTGTCGCCATCGCGGCGCTCGACAGCTTCGAAAGCACCGGTGGAGGCACCCGAGGGGACCGCTGCACGCGCGAACGTGCCGTCCTCAAGAGCAACCTCGACCTCAACTGTGGGGTTGCCGCGCGAGTCGAGAATCTCGCGGGCGCCGACGGCCTCAATGCTGGCCATGTTGCTCCTATCGTTGTGCCGCGTGAGCGGCCATCTATGGGGTTCTCCCCCGTGAGTCTATCGAGGTGAGTTCAGTCCCGCCGGGCCACAGTACCTAGGCGGAAGCGCCGTCCGTGGCGGCGGGTTCACCCATCCACTCGCGCTGCGCAATCGGGCTGAAACCGTTGACACTCTTGAGCACGAGGTAGCTGATTTGCCCCTGGGCACCGGAGTAATTGGTGATGTCTGCGATCGCTGCGGCAATGCTGTCCGCGAACACCGCTTGCGAGAAGGCGCCGTACTCGGGGCTCACCTCCGCACGGGTTTCCAACCCGGCGAGCGCGTCCAACACGGGTTGAGTGAAGGTCAAGGTGGTGTCGTTGGCCGGAACGGCCTGCGTCGCCAGGGCGCGGACCGTGCGCACCACAGCAATCTGATCGTCCGTCACATCCGTGATCGGCCTGCCCGTGGCGAGCGCCCAGTAGACGGCATCCTGCGCGATCCGTTCATCGGTGACGACATTGCCGTCGGCGATGGATGCCTGCTCGACGATCGGCTGCAGCAACAGCAACGTCAGGACGTCCCCGGGACGGTCTTGGAATCCGAGGTCCTGCAGCGCTGTCGACCACGCGCCCACCTCTTCGTTGGTGACGGTGTTGCCGTCGAACACTGCGGCGGTGCCGGGTCGAGCGGGCTGGCCGGTGACGGCACATGCGCTGAGGACAAGGGTCAACAGGAGTGCGGCGGAGATGCGCTTCATGTCTTTCATCCTACCGGGGTCGGTAGGGCGGCCTTGAGCACCTCGCGTGCCCAGTCGAGCACGGCGAGACCCTCCACCGGCGAACCGCCGACGCGTGCCGTGGTGGGCGCAGGAACGAGGATGTTGCGCACCGCCGGCTTGATCAGCGTGCCGGGATACAGCCGCGTGATCCGCATGGCCGCTGAATCCGGCAAGGCGATCGGTGCGAACCGCACATACTTGCCTTGAGCGACAAGGTCGGTCACCCCCAGCGTGCGCATTTCCAGGCGCAGGCGCGCCACCGCGAACAGGTTGGCCACGGGCGGCGGCACGGCGCCGTAGCGGTCGTCCAGGGCGTCGGCCGCGGCAATCAGCGCGGCCTCATCCGTGGCATCGGCGATGGTGCGGTAGGCCTCCAGCCGCAAGCGCTCATGCTCGATGTACTCCGTGGGAATGTGGGCGTCGATGGGCAGGTCGATCGTGACCGGAGCGCGTTCCTCTTCGCCTTGGCCACGGAAGCCCGCGACGGCCTCCCCCACCATGCGGATGTAGAGGTCGAAGCCGACGCCCTCGATGTGGCCCGACTGCTCACCTCCCAACAGGTTGCCCGCGCCGCGGATCTCGAGGTCCTTGAGCGCCACCGCCATGCCGGAGCCAAGATCAGTGTTGGCCGCGATGGTCTGGAGCCGGTCGTGGGCGGTCTCGGTGAGGGTGCGCTCGGGCGGGTACATGAAGTAGGCGTACGCGCGGTCCCTGCCGCGCCCGACGCGGCCCCGCAGCTGGTGAAGTTGGGACAGCCCAAACGTGTCGGCGCGTTCCACGATCAGGGTGTTCGCGTTGGAGATGTCCAGCCCGGTCTCGACGATCGTGGTGCACACCAGCACGTCGTACTGTTTGTCGTAGTAGTCCACGATCACCTGCTCGAGTTGCTTCTCGCCCATCTGACCGTGGGCGACGGCGATGCGGGCCTCAGGCACCAGCTCGGCAAGGTGCATGGCCGCGCGCGTGATGGTCTTGACGGAGTTGTGGATGTAGAACACCTGGCCGTCGCGCAACAGCTCGCGGCGGATCGCTGCGGCCACTTGCGCCGGCTCTTGGGGGCCCACGTAGGTGAGGATCGGGTGGCGTTCCTCGGGCGGCGTGGCCAGCGTGGACATCTCACGAATCCCGGTCACGGCCAACTCGAGGGTGCGCGGGATCGGCGTCGCGGACATCGACAACACGTCCACGTCGGTACGCAGCGCCTTGAGGGTCTCCTTGTGTTCGACGCCGAACCGCTGCTCCTCGTCGATGATGGCCAGGCCAAGGTGCTTGAAGCGCACGGAACCGGTGATGAGCCGATGCGTGCCGATGACCATGTCAATCGTGCCGTCGGCGAGCCCCTCCACCACGGCCTTGGCTTCCTTGTCGCTCTGGAAGCGGCTGAGCGCCACCACCTTGACGGGGAACGGCGCGAACCGCTCGGCGAAGGTGTCCACGTGCTGCTTGACCAGCAGTGTGGTCGGGCACAGCAGTGCCACCTGGGTGCCGTCCTGAATGGCCTTGAATGCGGCGCGCACGGCAATCTCCGTCTTGCCGAACCCCACGTCGCCGCACACGAGCCGGTCCATCGGCACCGGCTTTTCCATGTCGGCCTTGACGTCGTCGATGGTGCTCAGCTGGTCGGGCGTCTCGACAAAGGCGAACGCCTCCTCGAGTTCCCGCTGCCACGGGGTGTCCTGACCAAACTCGCGACCCTTGGTGGCCATGCGCGCGGAGTACAGCCGGATGAGCTCGGCGGCGATCTCCTTGACGGCCTTGCGCGCGCGGCCCTTGGTCTTGGCCCAGTCCGCCCCGCCCATTTTGTTCACGGACGGCGCCTCGCCGCCCACGTACTTGGTGATGAGGTCGAGCTGATCGGTGGGGACGCTGAGCCTGTCCCCCGCGTGGCCCTTCTTGGAGGGCGCGTACTCGATCACCAGGTACTCGCGCTCGACGCCGCGCACCGTCCGCTTGGTGAGTTCCACAAAACGGCCGACGCCGTGGCTTTCGTGCACCACAAAGTCGCCCGTGCGCAATTGCAGGGGGTCGACGACGTTGCGGCGTTTGGAGGGAACCTTCACCTTGGGTCCGACGACGGCGGCGGCGCGGCCCGTGAGGTCGGACTCGTGGAGCACCAGCAGTCGCTGCTCGGGGACCTGGAAGCCGCCGCCGCTCACACCGGCGACGATCTCGATCACGCCGGGCGCCGCCTTGCCCGCGTCCTCGCTCACCCTCGCCGTCAGGTCCGCGTCGCGGCACTGCTCGGCGATGCGGTGTGCCGATCCGGTGCCCGCCGCAGCCACCACCACGCGCCATCCGTCCGCGAGCCGGGCCCGCGCCACCTCAAGCGCCGCGCCGGCCCGTCCCCGGAACGACTCGAGCGCCACGAACCCGGTCTGGCCCGCATCGTCCCCACCAAATGGCCCGATGGTGGCCCAACCGAGACCCGCCGAGTCCACGGCCTCATGAAGCTCATCAAGGGTCAGGAAGCCGCCCTTGGCGAGCGGGCTGTCGGCAGCGGCCTCGGCGACAGCGCCCAGTTCCACGGGCGCGTGGGCGCCAGCCGTGGCGCTCACCCACGCGGCGGCCAGGAATTCCTCGGCGGTGCTGTGCAGGTCCTCCGCGCGGCGAGCCAGCCGCTCGGGTTCGAGGGCAACGATCCGCGAGCCGTGCGGCAGCAGGGACGGGAACGTCTCGAGGTGATCGACCAGGACGGGCAGCAGCGACTCCATGCCCTCGACCACCTGGCCGGCCGCAATGCGTCCCAGCAGGTCGGCCGCCGCTGGCAGCTGCGACTGCATCGACGACGCCCGGCGCTGCACGTCTTCCGTCAGCAGCACCTCGCGGCACGGCGGCGCCCACAGGCGCTCCACCTCCACGAGTGAGCGCTGATCCGCGACGGAGAACTGCCGGATCGATTCGACCTCGTCGCCAAAGAATTCGATGCGCACGGGGTGGGGGTCGGTGGGCGCAAACACGTCTACGATGCCGCCGCGCACGGCGAACTCGCCTCGCCGCTCCACCATGTCGACGCGGGCGTAGGCGGCGTCGGCAAGCGACGCGACCAGGTCGGTGAGGTCGACGCGTTCGCCGCGAGTGAGCCGCACCGGTTCAAGATCCGCCAGCCCTGGCGCCAACGGCTGGAGCGCGGCCCGCAGCGGCGCCACCACAATGCGCGGGGCGGGCAGGCCCGTCTCCCGCGCGGCCTGGTCGGGGTGCGCCACCCGCCGCAGCGTTGCGAGCCGGCGCGCCACCGTGTCCGAGCGGGGGCTGAGGCGTTCGTGCGGCAAGGTCTCCCAGTTGGGGAACAGCGCGACGAGGTGAGGATCAAGGTAGGCGCCCAACGCGGACTCGAGCGCCTCCGCATCGTTGCCCGTCGCCGTGAGAACCACGAGCAGGCTGTCGTCGTTCACCGCCGAGGCCAGCAATGCTGGCGACGCCGACGCAGGGGCCGTCAGGTGGTCCCCGTCGCCGATGCTGGGTGCGCCAAGTGACGCGACGAGCGGAGCGAGCGGACGGGACAACGGGGCCTCCAGGGCATGACAACGGACCGGATTTCCGGCTCCACCATCCTAAGCGCGGTCACGGGCACACCTACCGGGCCCCCGCACCCGCCATCCGCCCAGGGCGTCAGGTGCGCGGCGGAACGGCCACGCGCCACTACGTCAGCGACGGCGGGGCCTCCGCCTCGATGTCCATGGCGTCCGGCTCGTTCACGTTGGGCGGCAGCGACGCCGTAATGACGGTGCCGTCGGCGCGCAGCGTGCCGTGGAACTTCGCCGGATCGGGAACTCCGTCGAGACGCGGTCCCTGGTCTTCGAGCGGCACCACCATCTCGGCGTGAGCGAGGATGTTGTAGTGAGTGCCGCGCACGTCCACCGTGAGGCCGGGGCCCTCCTCGACGTCAAAGGAGATGGACTCCTTGCGCACCGTCACCCTGACCCGGGTCCCGCGTTGGGTCAGTCGGAACGTCAGCGAGGGCCACGGGTCGGGAAGACGCGGGTCGAAGTGCAGCATCGTCCCGTAGTCGCGAAGGCCCCCAAAGCCATACACGAGCGCTGACCACACGCCGCCGGCCGATGCGACGTGCACGCCGTCTGCCGTGTTGGAGTGAAGGTCGCCGATGTCGACAAATGCGCTGTCCCAGAAGTACTTGAGGGCAAGCTCGTGGTAGCCGACCTCGGCTGCGATGATGGACTGAACGACGCCGGACAGCGTCGAGTCGCCGGTGGTGATCGGGTCGTAGTACTCGAAGTCGGATCGCTTCTCCTCCATGGAGAAGTGGTCGCCCTGCAAGAACAGCGCGAGGACAACGTCGGCCTGCTTGAGCACCTGGAAGCGGTAGATGACGAGCGGGTGGAAGTGCAGCAGCAGCGGGCGCTTCTCGGGAGGAGTGTTCGGCAGGTCCCACACTTCGCGCTCGTTGAACAACGCGTCCTGAGGGTGGATGCCCAGGTTCTCGTCCCACAGGATCGCCATGGCCTCCGCGGCCCGCTCCCATTCCTCGACTTCGTCCGGAGCCAGATCCAGGCGAGCCACCATCTTGGCGTGCTGGTCCGGCCAGGTGTCGGCGAGTTTGCGGACCGACTCGGCGGCGGAGCGCAAGTTGAAGCGTGCCATCACGTTCGTGTACAGGTTGTCGTTGACCACCGTGGTGTATTCGTCTGGACCCGTCACTCCGTGAATGCGGAATGACGGCTCATTGCCCGCCGTCTTGCGCCAGAATCCGAGGTCGGCCCACATGCGGGCCGTCTGCACCAGGATGTCGATGCCCTCGCGGGCCAGAAACTCGTCGTCTCCGGTCGCGCGCACGTACTTGTTGATCGCATAGGAGATGTCTGCATCGATGTGGTACTGCGCCGTGCCCGCCGCGTAGTACGCGGAAGCCTCCTCGCCGTTGATGGTGCGCCATGGATACAGCGCCCCGCGTTGGGCGAGCTCGGCCGCCCGCTGTTCGGCCGCGCCGAGCATGCGGTATCGGTATCTGAGCGCGTTGCGCGCCATCACCGGGGACGTGTACGTGAAGAAGGGCACCACGTAGATCTCGGTGTCCCAGAAGTAGTGGCCGCCGTAGCCGGAGCCGCTCACGCCCTTGGCCGAGATGCCGTTTCCATCGCCGCGTGCGCCCGCTTGGGCAAGCTGGAACAGTGACCATCTGACGGCCTGCTGGAGCGCGGCGTCTCCTCCTACCTCAACGTCGGAGCGTGCCCAGAATTCATCGAGCCACTCCCGCTGGTCCTCAAACTGCTTGTCCGCTCCCTCGTCGCTCACGCGATCGAGCGTGCGGTTGCACCGGTCGGCCAGTTCTCTCGCCGGCACCACACGCGACGTATGGTAGCTGACCACCTTGGTCAGGGAGAAGGTCTCACCGGGCTTCAGGTGGGTGCGGAACACGTGCTTGGCGTAGTCCTCCTCGACCTCGCTGGCGCAGTCATAGTCACCGTCGTAGTCGACCCAGTGCTCCATCGCGACGGCCAGCGTCATCTCGGAATTGACGCACTGGTAGCCCAACTGGATGCGGCCGTTTTCCTCCTTGTGCATGCGCGACGCGAGAACCCTCCCTTGGAAGGCTTCCGCCTTGCGAGGGTCCGTTTCGCCTGTCAGATCCGGGTTAGCGCGGTACTCATCGAGGCCCGCCTCACGATTGAGGAGCTGAGACGAGATGGCGATGGGTGCCTCCTTGTCCAGGAGCGTCACCTCGAACGTGAGCACCGCCACGTGACGATGCGTGAAGGACACCATGCGCCGTGATCGCACACGAACCCGGTTTCCCGCCGGCGTGCGCCACAGGAGGTCTCGGGTGAGCACGCCGTCGCGCATGTCGAGCGACCGGTTGTACTCGATCAGATCCGCGACGGACAGCAACAGCGGTTCGTCGTCAACGTAGAGCCTGATGACCTTCGAGTCGGGCACGTTGACAATGGTCTGACCGGTGCGCGCGAACCCGTAAGCCTCCTCGGCGTGGTGGATCGGCCACGTCTCGTGAAAGCCGTTGATGAAGGTGCCGTGGGAGTGGAAGTCGTGACCCTCCTCGACGTTGCCGCGCAGGCCGAGATAGCCATTTCCCACCGAGAACAGGGTCTCGCTGGTGCCGATGTCCTCGCCGTCAAAGCCGGTTTCCGTGAGCCGCCACGGGTCGGCCGGGAATCGCAGCCGGTCAACGTAGTCACCCAATCCTGTCTCGGACCGCGAGGTGCGCGCGGCCTTCATGGCATGACCAATTCCCCGAGGTCGCCCACCACCACGTCGGCTCCGGCCCGGACCAGGTCATCGGCGCCCGCCCCCCGGTCCACGCCAATCACCAGGGCGAAGTCGCCCGCCGCGCCCGCCTGGACGCCCGAGATGGCGTCTTCTACCACCACGGATACGGCATCCGAGACGCCCAGCAGTGTCGCGGCGTACTGATAGGTGTCGGGTGCGGGCTTGCCGGGCAGACCCTCGGCGGCGGCCACGTTGCCGTCGACCACCACCTCGAAGCGGTCGGCAAGGCCCGCGACCTTCAGCACGTCCGTCGCGTTGCGGGAACTCGACACGACGGCCATCGGCACGCCCAGGGCCTCCAAGGCGTCCAGCAACGCCACAGAGCCCGGGAAGGGGTCGACGCCGTCCTCGCGGAGCACGGCGTTGAACGCGCCGTTCTTGGAGTTGCCCAACGCGCACACCGTCTGGTCGCCAGGTGGATCCTCGGGGGTTCCGTACGGAAGTTCCACTCCTCGGGAGGCCAGACACTCCTGCACGCCTTCGTAACGCGGCCGGCCGTCCACGTGGGCAAAGTAGTCGTCGTCCGTATATTCGGGCGTGATGCCGTGCGCCGTGAAGTAGTCGGTGAACATCCGCCGCCATGCGGCCATGTGGACGTCTGCGGTGGGAGTGAGCACCCCGTCAAGATCAAAGAGCACCGCCCCGAAACTGCGGTCGCTGATCTGCGGAATGGTCCAGTCGGTGCGGCCTGAGGTCAACGGTGATCTCCCTTGGGCATGTGGGTGGGGCCGGAGTCATGCGGAGTGCCACGCCCCCAACGTGGGGGTCGACGTCTTCGATGGTACTGGCCGAAGCGGGGGCGATGTCCAGTGCACGGCCGGGGGACGCCCCGATCCACCGGCCGCGCGGGACCAGTGAGACTAGTCCGAGGAGTGGAACCGCTGCTGGGCTTCCGCCAGCCCGTTGGTCAGCACTTCCTCCACGGCGTCGGCGGCGAGCGCGACCACCAGGTCTAGCTCCTTTCTCTCACTGGCGCTGAAGGGCTTGAGGACGAATTCGGCGGGGGCCTGCCGGCCGGGTGGGCGGCCGATGCCCACACGCACCCTGACATAGTCCGGGATGCCCAGAGCCTTCGACACGTCCTTCAGTCCGTTGTGCCCTCCGGATCCGCCGCCCCGCTTGAGGCGGATCGCGCCGAACGGAATGTCGAGCTCGTCGTGAATCACGATGACGTCGGCCGGCGTGACGCCGTAGTACCTCGCCAAGGCACTGACGGGGCCGCCCGAAAGATTCATGTAGGACATGGGTTTGGCGAGCGCCGCCGGCACTGACGACGGCCCCACGCCGCCAAGCCGGATGCTGGCCACCTGGGCGTGCGTGCGTCCCACCGTGGAGAAGGAGCCTGACCAGCGGCGCGCCAACTCGTCGGCCACCATCTGGCCGACGTTGTGGCGCGTCTGCGCATACTCGGGGCCAGGGTTGCCCAGGCCCACTACCAGCGCGGTCACGATGTCCTCGTCCTCCGATACTCTCCCCCCAGACGATGCCACGAGCAGGCGCAAAGCACGACGCCCGGCTCGCCACACGGGGGCAAGCCGGGCGCTCATGCTGGACAGTTCTACTCGGAGTCGGACTCGGCCTCGGCATCCGCCTCGGCGGCCACTTCTTCGGCCTCGGCGGCGGCCTCTTCCTCTTCGTCCGAGGCGGGCCCGCGCGGTACGGAGATGCCCACAACGGTCGTTTCGGGGTCCGTCATCAATTCGGAACCGGCGGGCAGCGCCACGTCGCCGGCGGTGATCTTCTCGCCATCGCCCATGCCCTCGATCGACACCTCGAGCGACTCGGGAATGTGGGTGGCTTCGGCCAGGATCGACAGCGTGGTGTGCTCGGTCACGGCAACGGTTCCGGGGAACGGCTCGCCCACCACGTGAACGGGGACGTCCACGGTGACCTTCTCGCCCTTGCGGACAATCAGCAGGTCAACGTGTGCGATCGTGCGCTTGACCGGATGGCGCTGAACGTCCTTCACGATGACCATCTGCTTGTCGCCATCCCATTCGACGGTCATCAGCGCGTTGGAGTGCTTGAGCGCCATCATGGTCTCGTGGCCGGGAAGCAGCACGTGCAGGGGGGCGGCGCCGTGGCCGTAGATCACGGCGGGGATCTGGTGCGCCATGCGCGCGCGGCGGGCGGCGCCCTTGCCAAACTCGGTGCGCTTTTCAGCCGCAAGCTTCAACATGTCAGCCATGGGGTTTCTCCTCGAATCGGTCGAATACGGGCCCAGGCAAGGCAGGACGCACCGCATCCGCCGCGTCGATCACGCCAGCCGTGCTGCTTGCCAGCCTCGCCGAGGAACTGCGACAGTCTACTGCCTCCGCGGGCCGCGCGCGAATCGCCCCTGACCAGGGGCGACCGCGCCGCTTCGCCGGCGCTAGCCGCCGAATGCCGCGTCGTCCAGCGCGCGCAGCTGGGCACTGTCGGGGCCGCTGAGCCCGCATCCGCGGATCGTCGCGTCACCGGCCGAGACCAGATAGGACTGGCCCAACTCGAAGGGGACACTCGAAAGGTCGCTGTCGAGCGCATCGACCTGTGGCACCTCGACACGGTCGGCGACACCGCCCGCGAAGCGCTGGGTCACCTCAAGCGTCACGACCCCGCCGTCGACGGCGATCACACGCGCGGCGAAAGCCTGCTCTCGCGCGAGCAGCCCTTCGGGGGTCACGGCCGGCAGTTCATCGAGCCGTCGCCAGCGCACCAGCAGGGTCTCGCTCAGCACGTCGTCAGCCATCGCCGCGTCGGCGCGTCGTAGCAGATAGCGCCGCGCAGGCTCGAGGACGAGCTCGGCGATTGCCCGGAAGCGCTGCTCGCGCTCGGCGTCAGTCACAGGTCTCACGCTTCCTCATGTCCGGCTACGGCAGCAGGATGTCAGGAACGGTTGCGGTCGCTCCCCGAGCATGCGGCGATCCGCGGAAACAGCCCCCCACGGGGCCGCGCGATCGCGGTCACGCAGCGTTCCACTGCAATGAAACGAGGCTAGACGTTCCCATTGAACAGACTCGTCACCGAGCCGTCGTCGAACACCTCGCGCACCGCGCGTGCGATGAGCGGCGCGATCGACAGCACCGTCAGCGTGTCAAAGCGCTTCTCGTCGGGGATCGGCAGCGTGTCCGTGACGACCACCTCGGTGATGCCAGAGTCGCGCAGCCGTTCCACGGCGGGGCCCGAGAGCAGTCCGTGCGTCGATGCCACGATGACGTCCTTGGCGCCGTTTTCGAACAGCGCATTTGCCGCCTGGATGATGGTGCCGCCGGTGTCGATCATGTCGTCCACCAGGACACAGGAGCGGCCCTCGACCTCACCCACGAGCTCGTGGACCTTGACCTGGTTGGGAACGGCGGGGTCGCGACGCTTGTGGATGATGGCCAGCGGAGAGCCCAAGTAGTCCGACCATTGGTCGGCCAGGCGCACCCGGCCAGCGTCCGGCGACACGATCGTGAGGTTGTCGGGCGCCACGCGGGAACGCACGTACTGCGCGAGCAACGGCATGGCCCACAGGTGGTCCACTGGGCCGTCAAAGAATCCCTGTATCTGCGACGTATGCAGGTCGACCGACATGATGCGGTCCGCGCCCGCCGTCTTGAACAGGTCCGCCATGAGCCGAGCAGAGATCGGCTCGCGACCCTTGTGCTTCTTGTCCTGACGGGCGTAGCCATACGACGGTGCAATCACCGTGATGCGCTGGGCCGACGCCCTCTTGAGCGCGTCCACCATGATCAGCTGCTCCATGATGGCCTCGTTGATGGGGGCCGCGTGCGATTGCAACACAAAGGCGTCGGCGCCACGCACCGACTCGCCAAAGCGCACATACAACTCGCCGTTGGCGAACGTGTATGCGGTGGTGGGGACGGCCTCGATGCCGAGTTCCTCGGCAACGTGCTCCGCCAACTCGGGGTGCGCCCGACCGCTCGTGAAGACCAGCCTGCGCTCACTCGACTTCGAAATCATCGACATCATTGCTCACCCCGCTCGCTACCCGCGTCGTCCTGACTGAACGATATCGGTACTGGCGACCCGTGCGCGCCGTCGTGGTCCCGGCCCACGGCCCTCTTGGCCGCCTCGGCGGACGGCGTCCCGGGGCGTCGGGAGGCAACCCACCCCTCGATCACCTGCTGCGGCACACTGTTGCGCGCGAGCGCTCCTGAGGGCACATCGCGGCGAATGATCGCTCCCGCGCCGGTGTAGGCGCCGTCGCCAATGGTGAGCGGTGCAATCAGGGAGTTGTCGGAGCCGATGCGCACGTGATCGCCCACGGTCGTGTGGTTCTTGTGGACTCCGTCGTAGTTCACAAAGATGGTCGCCGCACCCACGTTGGAGTGTTCACCGATGGTGGCGTCGCCTACGTAACTGAGGTGCGGCACCTTGGAGTGCGCGCCGATGCTCGCATTCTTTGTCTCCACGAACGCGCCGATCTTGCCGTCCTCGCCAAGCACGGTGCCGGGGCGCAGATAGGAGAACGGCCCCACCGTCGCTCCCGCGCCGATCCTCGACGACGAGCCATGCGTCCGGATGACGGTCGCGCCTTCGCCCACCGCGACGTCCGTCAGCGTCGAGTCGGGGCCGACGACGGCGCCGGTGGCGACGGAGGTGTTGCCGTGCAACTGGGTTCCGGGCAGCAGCGTCGAATCCGGTTCCAAGGTGGCCGTCACGTCAATCCACGTGGTGGCCGGGTCAACGATGGTCACTCCGTGCCGCATCCACCGGTCGACGATGCTCCTATTGAGAGCGGCACCCATGGCCGCCAACTGGACCCGGTCGTTGACGCCCTCGACGGTGCGCGCGTCCGGAGCCACGAAGGCACCCACCGGCTTGCCCGCGGCCCGTGCGATCGCGACCACGTCCGTGAGATACAGCTCGCCTTGGGCGTTGTCTCGGTCAAGGCCCGCCAGGGCGTCGCGCAGCGTCTCTGCGTCGAAGACGTACAGGCCCGCGTTGATCTCGGTGGTGGCCCGCTCGGCCTCGGTCGCGTCCTTGTGTTCGACGATGCTCGCGATGGCGCCATCCACGTCATGGACGACGCGGCCGTAGCCCGTGGGGTCCTCCACGCGGGCCGTCATCACCGTCACCGCCCGCGACGCGGCCACGTGGTCGGCAAGCATCGCACCGAGCAGTTCCGTGTCCACGAGCGGCACGTCTGCGGAGGTCACCACGATCGCCCCGGTCGCGCGCATCGACATCACGACCTCGCGCGCCAGGCCCCGTGCCGCGGCGCCCGCCATGGCAGTCGCGTCCAGCGCGGTCAACCCACACCACACCGCGCGCCCGGTCCCGGGAACGTCGTCTTGGTCTGCCATCAGCGCGTCGGCTGCGGCCTCGTGGGCGTGAGCCGCCACCTGTTCGCGCGCATGGCGCACCACCACCACGAGGCGTTCTGGGTCGAGACCCTGGGCAGCGGCAATCGCGTGGTGAAGCAATGACCGTCCACCGATGCGATGCAGCACCTTGGGCGTCGATGACTTCATGCGGGTGCCTTCGCCCGCGGCGAGGATCATGACGGCGGCTGGTCGCGTGACGCTCACCGCACCCCCTTGTATGGGACAGGGACCCCCGTAGGGCTGACGGGGTCAGTCTAACGGCGCGCGTTCCGCCCCCAGGATTCGAACCTAGACCGCAAGGCTCCAAAGGCCTGCATGCTGCCATTACACCAGGGCGGAACGGGATCGAAATTGACTCCCGGCGCACCAGTGTGCCAGGAATCGCGGCACACTAGGGACGTGACCGAGGAAGTTAAGCGCGCCCCGCGCGCCCGCATGACCGCTCGTCAACGTCGTGAACAGTTGGTCGGAGTGGCCCGAGCGCTGTTCGCCGAGAAGGGCTTCGAGGGAACGTCGGTCGAAGAGATCGCGCTACGTGCGGACGTGTCGAAGCCGGTGGTGTACGAGCACTTTGGCGGCAAGGAGGGCCTCTACGCCGTGATCGTGGACCGCGAGGTCGAGGCCCTGTCGAGCGCGCTGTCGGGGGCGCTCGCGACCCGTGCCCACCCGCGCGTGCTCGTGGAGCGCGCCGCGCTGGCCCTGCTCGGCTACATCGAGGACTCGCCCGACGGCTTTCGCATGTTGGTGCGAGACTCGCCGGTGGCGCAAGCCTCCGGCACGTTCTCGTCGCTTCTGGGGGATGTGTCGGCCCAGGTCGAGGGGCTCTTGGGCGACCAGTTCAGCCGACGCGGTCTCGACCCCTTTGTCGCGCCGTTCTATGCGCAGATGCTCGTGGGCCAGGTCGCTCTTGCCGGCCAACACTGGGCGGAGGTCCGCGAGCCCGCCAAGAATGTGTTGGCTGCACACCTGGTCAATCTCGCGTGGAACGGGCTCAGCGCTCTGGAGCGCAATCCCGCCATGTCCGACGCCGACACGTAGGCCCCGGCACCGCCTGGCTTGGCGTCTGCCCCAGCCGCCTTCGCATGCCCTACATTGTGAGGCAAACGCGCCCCCGCGCGACCGATTGGGAGGAATCATGCTCACGGGTTTCAAGAACTTTGTCATGCGCGGCAATGTGGTCGACCTCGCGGTCGCCGTGGTCATCGGCGCCGCCTTCGGAGCTGTCGTCACCGCGCTCGTCAACGGACTGATCACGCCCATCGTGGCCGCAGTCTTCGGCGAGGCGTCGCTCACGGGCGTCGGGAACTTCACGATCAACGGCGCACAGTTCAGTGTGGGGCTCGTGCTCGACGCGATCGTGCGCTTCCTGGCGATCGCGGCGGCGGTCTACTTTGCGGTCGTGATGCCCCTCAACCGGCTGGCCGAGCGCTCCAAGAAGGACGAGCCGGTGGGCGAGCCTGCGGGTCCCACCGAGATCCAGCTGCTGGCCGAGATCCGCGACTCGCTCAAGAAGTAGACGCGGGTCTAGCGCTCCAGCAGGACCGCGCCTGCGGCGGGGCCGCTGGCGGTCACCACCACGTCGGCGACCCCCGCCGCGGTGATCATGGCGCCGATGGCAAGGGCGTGCTGACGAGAGCGCGCGAGGCCCGCCACCGTGGGGCCCGAGCCGGAGATCACGACTCCCAAGGTGGCGGTCGACTCCATGACTTCGATGACGGATGCCAGGCCCGGTGCCAGGTCGAGCGCGGGCGCCTTGAGATCGTTGGACAGTGCCGCGCCCAGCCTGCCCGCGTCGCCCGCGATGAGCGCCGCCATGACCTCGGTGTTGACCGCCGGATCGGTGGGGATGATCTGACCGCGTTCCACCATCTGGTCGAAGCGCTCGAACACTGTGGGCGTGGACAGGCCGCTGTGCTGCACCGCAAAGACCCAGTGAAACTCGCCGTGGGTCATGGCCGGCGACAACTGCTCTCCCCTGCCTAGGCCTATCGCGGTGTGGCCCATCAGACAGAACGGCACGTCGGCGCCAAGGCCCGCCGCGAGTTCGTGGAGATCGGAGCGCGTGACGCCGCAATCCCACACCTCGGCGCACGCAAGCAGTGCCGCCGCCGCGTCGGCGCTGCCGCCCGCCATCCCGCCTGCCACCGGCACTCCCTTGAGGATGTGCAAGTCCACGCCGTCGACGATGCCGAAGGCGCGGCGCACCGCCTCGGCGGCCTTCCACGCCAGGTTGGTCTCATCGAGCGGCACGGGAGAAGCGAAGTCCTTCAGGTGCGGGGCCCAGTCCATCGTCAGCGTGATGGCGCCGTCATCGCGCGCCGTGGCCGTGACGGTCTCGTAGAGGTCCACCGCCTGGAATACGGTGGCGAGCGGGTGGTAGCCGTCGTCCGCGAGGGGCCCCACCGACAGGTGGAGGTTGACCTTCCCGGAGGCGCGGGCCCTCACGCGGCGGCGCGCGACTCCTTCAATGGCAAGGTCCGCGGTCACGACGCCACCCTCGCCCGTTCGAGCGCCTCGGCGATGCGGGCAAACGCGGCCACGTCCAGTTGCTCGCCCCGCGTGAGCGGCTCGATGCCGGCCTCCCGCAATGCCGATTCGGAGGCCGCCGGCGAGCCCGCGAGGGACGCCAGCGCGCCTCGGAGTCCCTTGCGACGCTGGCCAAAGGCGGCATCGATGACGGCGAAGACGTCGCGGCGCGCCGCGGTGGTGAGGGGCACCTCCCGGCGCTCCATCAGCACCAGAGCCGAGTCCACGCGCGGCACCGGCCAGAACACCGAGCGGCCCACGTCCCCAGCGCGTCGCACTGTGCAGTACCAGGCGGCCTTGGCGCTCGGAATGCCATACGTACGTGATCCGGGCGGCGCGGCCAGCCGATCCGCCACTTCGGACTGCACCATCACGAGCACCGTATGCAAGGACGGGAAGAACTCGAGAAAGCGCAAGATCACGGGAACGGAGACGTTGTAGGGCAGATTGGCAACCAACAGCGTCGGCTCGCCCTCAAGTGCGATCACGGTCATCGCATCGGCCTGGATCGTGGTCAGCCGACCGACATCGGCGGGCGCCCGCGCGGCCACGGTGGCCGGCAACGCCTGGGCCAGCGTGGGATCGATCTCGATCGCCGTCACGCGCGCGCCAGCCTCGAGCAGGGCAAGCGTCAGCGATCCCAATCCCGGCCCGACCTCGACAACGTGGTCGCCGGGCTTGACGCCCGCAATGCGGACGATGCGCCGCACCGTCCCGGCGTCGACCACAAAGTTCTGGCCCCACTTCTTGGTGGGCGCCGCTCCAAGCGATGCGGCGAGAGTGCGGACCTCAGCGGGCCCGAGCAGTGCGGCCACGGGCCGCTAGTACCAGCTCTGGGCGGTGAAGTGACCCCACGCGCCACAGGGAGTGCCGTAGCGCCCCTGGATGTAGGCGAGCCCCCACTTGATCTGGGTGGCGGGATTTGTCTGCCAATCGGCGCCGTAGACCGCCATCTTGCTGCCTGGCAGAGCCTGCGGGATCCCATAGGCGCCAGACGACTGGTTTCCGGCTGTGTGAGACCAGCCCGACTCGCGCGCCCACAGGTTGTCGAGGCACGACCACTGATCGCCCGACCAGCCGTAGAGGTCGGCCGCCATCTGCTGACCCAGCGCGCGGTTGGTTCCCTTTTGCACGGCTGTCGCAGGCGGGATGGTCAGGGAGCCGACGGCCACGATCTCATCCGTGGGGGGCGTCACGAGCACGGAGATGCCCGGCAGCCGGGCAGTCTCCACCCCGTTGACCGTGGTCACCGTGTAGCTCACCAGCTCGACTCCGGGTGCACCTGCTTGCAGTACTCGCTGTGAGCCCGTCTTGGCTTGGGGGTCCGACTGCTTGACGACGCTGTGCGCCACCGCGTTCTCCGTGGCCACCGTCTCGACTTCAACGTCGGCGCTGGCCGCGCTGACCTCTGCCACCGGGACCTCGGCGGCGGCGTTGCCACGGTGCAGCCAAGTATCGGCGATATCGGCGGCGTCGGCCGACGTGAAGGTGGCGGCGGCGAGGGCCCCCACCACGAGTGTGGTTCCCACCTGACGCAGCGTCTGCAGGCGCGCGCGACCGCGCAGGCGTCGCTCTCGGCGACTGCCCGGCGCTGGAGGAAGCGTCCGATACGTCATAGGTTCCCTAGGTTGAACACACGCAAGTCAATCCCCCTTTGTCTCACATCCGCACACGTGCGCGCAAACCCGAGAGATATGCCCCGCAGTGTGGTATAAGCCTCACCAGGGTCCGTAGAGCCGCTCTGAGGTCGCGTCGATCGCGGTGCACGCCTCCTCAAGCCCGCGACCGAGCACGTCGGCGATCGTGAGCATCGTCGTCGCCACCTGTGACGGCGAATTGACCCGGCCTCGCTGTGGGTGGGGGGTGAGGAAGGGCGCGTCGGTTTCGACAAGCACCTGTTCAAGCGGGGTGACCGCAAGCGCCGCACGCAACGAGTCAGCGTTCTTGAAGGTGACGTTGCCCGCGAAGCTCACGTAGTAGCCGCGATAGGCGCACAACCGCGCCATCGCCGCATCGCCGGAGAAGCAGTGAAACACCGTGAACTCCGGAGCGCCGTCGCGTTCCAGGATGTCCAGCACGTCCGCGTGGGCGTCGCGATCATGGATCTGGAGCACCAGGCCCACCTCCTTGGCCAAGGCGATGTGGTCACGGAAGGATCGCATCTGCGCGGCGCGGCCGGCGGGACCCGTGCGGACATAGTCGAGCCCGGTCTCGCCGACGACTCGCATGCGCGGCAGGCGTGCCAGACGGGAGATCTCCGCCAGCGCCTCGTCGTAGTCGAGGCCGCTGGGATGCTCGCCTGCGGCATGGACCGGCGCCTCGTTGGGGTGCAACGCCACGCCCCCCACCAGGCGCGGGTCCGCCAGGATGGCCTGGGCCGTCCACCGGGCGGAGTCGAGGTCGCAGCCGATCTGCACGGCGCGCGTGACACCCACCGCGCACGCCTCGTCAAGAAGCTGCGCCGCGGAACGCGCGACCGCACCGCGGTAGGGAAAGTCGAGGTGGCAGTGGTTGTCCACCACGGGTGCGGGAAGCGCCTCGGGCGGCGTCGCCCACACGACGTCGCTCACGTCTCGGCGCGCATCCGCTCGAGCTCGGCTTCCACCACGTCGTCGTCGAGCTTGGTGAAGATGGGGCTCGGCATCGGCACCACGGTCCCTGCGACAAGCGGGTTGCGGCGCCACGTGTTGTGTTGGGGCGAGTAGTCGCCCTCGATCACGGGGTAGCTGCGGCCGGCGATATCCAGGTCCTCCACCTCGACGATGCGCGGCATCGGGGCGAAGATCCCCGTGCCCCCGAGCGCCTCGTGGACCTGCTGTGCGCTGTGCGGCATGAACGGCGCGAGCATGGTGTTGGCGTCGCTGACGAGTTGCGCCGCCACCCCCAATACCGTCTTCATGCGTTCATGGTCGGTGGTCTTGAGCTTCCAGGGCGCGGTGTCGGCCAGGTATTTGTTGGCATCGCCGACGATGCGCATGGCCTCGCTCACGGCCTGGCGCTGGCGGTGGGCGCCGATGAGCCTGCCGACCTCGTCGAATCCCGCCTGGGAGGCGTCGAGCGCGGCGCGGTCGATGTCCTGCACGTCGACCAGGGCCGGAATCGAGCCGACGTTCTTGTGCAGCAACGAGGCGGTGCGATTGACCAGGTTTCCCCATCCGGCCACCAGCTCGTCGTTGGTGCGGCGCTTGAACTCGGCCCACGTGAAGTCGGCGTCCGACGTCTCCGGCCCGGCGACCGCGATGAAGTACCGCAGCGCGTCGGGCTGGTAACGCGACAACATGTCCCGCACGTAGATGACGTGCCCGCGGGAGGACGAGAACTTGTTTGACTCCATCGTCAGGTACTCGCTGGACACCACCTCGGTGGGCAACTGCAACTCACCAAAGTCGGACACGCTTCCGCCCTTCGACCCCTGGCCGTTGGCGGCAAGCAATTCGGCGGGCCAGATCTGGGCGTGGAACGTGATGTTGTCCTTGCCCATGAAGTAGTAGGACAGGGCCTCGGGGTCGTTCCACCACTGACGCCACGCCTCGGGGTCACCCGAGCGGCGCGCCCATTCGATTGAGGCGCTGAGGTAGCCGATCACGGCATCGAACCACACGTAGAGGCGCTTGTGAGGGTTGTCTTCCCACCCGGTCAACGGCACCGGAATGCCCCAGTCGATGTCGCGGGTCATGGCGCGTGGCCGCACATCCTTGAGCAGGTTGAGGGAGAAGTTCAGCACGTTGGGCCGCCAGCCGTGACGGCCGCCAAGCCACTCGCCCAGCCGCTCGGCAAGGGCGGGCAGGTCGAGGAAGAAGTGCTCCGTGTCCACAAACTTGGGCGTCTCACCGTTGATCTTGGAGACGGGGTCGATGAGGTCAATCGCGTCGACCTGGTTCCCGCACGTGTCGCACTGGTCGCCGCGCGCGCCAGCGGCGCCGCAGATCGGACACGTGCCCTCGATGTAGCGGTCCGGCAGGGTGCGGCCCGTCGAGGGCGAGATCGCGCCGCGCGCGGTCTTGGCCACCATGTACCCGTTCCTGTGGCACGCGATGAAGAGGTCCTGCGCCACGCGGTAGTGGTTGCCGGTGGTGGTCCGCGTGAAGAGGTCATAGCTGAGACCCAGCTGAACCAGGTCCTCGACAATCACCCTGTTGTAGCGGTCGGCAAGCTCTTGCGCCGTGACGCCCTCGCGCTCGGCCTGGACCAGGATCGGGGTGCCGTGCTCATCGGTGCCGGACACCATCAGGACGTCGTGGCCCGCCATCCTCATATACCTGCTGAAGACGTCGGACGGCACGCCGAAACCGGCAACGTGGCCGATGTGTCGGGGACCGTTGGCGTAGGGCCAGGCAACAGCGGAGAGAATGCGAGACATGCCGCTCATCCTAGTGACCGCTGCGGAGCCGTTTCACGAGGCCCGCTTGGGGCGGGATGGCCTCGACCTCAGTGCGAGGTTCTCGCCGCGACCACGGCCGCATAGAGTTCCCGCTGCGGCACGCCGAACGTTGCCGCCAGGTCCGCCACCACCGCCTTGGCGCGCTCGCCTTCGCCGATGCGCGTCAGGGCCTCGGCGACCAGCCGGCCCACGGTGGGGGCCTCGGCGGGGCGTCCGGCCACCACAAGGACGATCTCGCCGCGGAGTGGATCCTCAGCCGCCCAGGCGGCCAGGTCCGCGAGCGGGCCCCTGCGCGTCTGCTCGTAGCGCTTGGTGATTTCGCGAGACACCGACGCCTGGCGGTCGCCACCGAACGCCTCCGCCATCGCCGCAAGGGTTCCCGCGACGCGGTGGGGCGACTCGAAGAAGATCAGGGTGCGCTGCTCGCCCGCGAGCGCGGCCAACGCGGCCGCCTTCTCGCCCTCCTTGCGCGGCGGGAAGCCCTCGAACGCGAACCTATCGGTCGCCAGACCGGACAGCGCGAGCGCCGCCAACGCTGCGGACGGGCCCGGGAGCACCTCGACGGGGGCGTCGGCCGCGATGGCCGCCGTCACGAGCCGGTAGCCGGGGTCGGACACGAGCGGCATGCCCGCGTCGGACACCACCACCACCGTGTCTCCGGCAAGCACGCGATCGACCAGCCGCTGAGCCATGTGGCCCTCGTTGTGATCGTGCAACGCCACCAGCGTGCCGGCGATGCGGATCTGCGCGCGCATCGCCAATTCCTTGGTCACGCGCGTGTCCTCGGCCGCCACCACGTCGGCCGTCGCGAGCGCCTCCCACAGCCTGGCGCTGCCGTCGCCGACGTTGCCGATGGGGGTGGCGGCAAGGATGAGGCGGCCGGGCATGGCTCCAGACTGGCACACCCCGGAACCGATGCAGCGCTGGGCGGCCTCCCGCGAGTTAGGCTCTAGCCGTGATCGTGACCCTGTGGCGCTGGCGTGCGACTGTGATGGCCACCGGCGTCACCCTGCTGGCAGCGATCCTGCGGTTCGCGGATCTGGCCCACCCGCAGGCGCTCGTGTTTGACGAGGTCTATTACACCCGTGGCGCCTACTCGCTGCTCACCATGGGGTACGAGGGCAATTGGGGTGACGACGAGGGGCACTTCGCTCAGGGGGACTTCTCCGACCTCGAGACGGAGGGCGACTACGTTGTCCACCCCATGGTCGGCAAGCTGCTGATCGCCGCGGGCATGAAGGTGTTCGGGAACGGGCCCTTTGGCTGGCGCTTTGCCGGGGCGCTGCTGGGCACCTTGACGGTATTGATCGTGGCACTGCTGATGCGACGGATCATGAAGTCCACGCTGTGGGGCGGCGTCGCCGGCCTGCTGCTCGCGATCGACGGCCTGCACATTGTCATGTCGCGCACCGCGATTCTGGACGTCTTCCTCACGTTCTTTGTGGTCGCCGGTTTTGCGCTGCTGTGGCTGGATCGATGGCGGGCGCAACGCATCTACCATGCACACCCCGCCGACACGGTGGGCGGCTGGGGACCCCGGGTGGGGGTCAGGTGGTGGCGCCTGCTCGCGCTCGTCTCCTTGGGGCTCGCCACCGGCGTGAAATGGTCCGGGCTGTACTTCACGGCGGGCTTCATGGTGCTGTTCGTGCTGCTCGACGCCGGCGATCGCAAGGCGGCCGGGTATCGCCACTGGCTGTCCGCCGCGGCGTTGCGCTCCGCGATCCCTGGGCTGATCGCAACGGTGGTCATCATTCCCGCCGTGTACATCGCACAGTGGGCCAATTGGTTCGCCACCAGCGGCTCCTATGGCCGCGACTGGGCGGAGAAGCACCCCGGTGAGGGTGTGACGTGGCTACCCGCGCCGTTGCGGTCGCTGTGGCACTACCACGTGTCGATGTACGACTTCCACAAGGACCTGGACAGCCCGCACCCGTGGGAGTCGCATCCCGGCGGGTGGATCATCCAGTTCCGGCCCACGTCGTTCTTCTTCGAGCGGGTCGACGAGGCCAGCTGCCTGGGCGATAACTGCGTGCAGGCGATCACGTCGGTGGGCAATCCGTTGATCTGGTGGGTGGGTCTCGCCGCGCTGTGCCTGGGCATCTGGCGGTTCATGGTCCACCAGGATCGCCTGGGGATCGTGCTGGCTGCGGGCACCCTGATCTCCTGGCTGCCGTGGATCCCGTTTGCTCACCGCACCATCTTCACGTTCTACGCGGTGACGATGGTGCCCTTTGTGGTGATGACGCTCACCTGGGGGCTCCAGCGATTCGCGCAACCGGAGTGGCTCGAGGGTCGCCTCTCGCGACGCCGGTCGCTGGCCGTGGGCTGGTTCCTGGTGGCGGTGATTGCCCTCTCCGCCTTCTTCTTCCCCGTGTGGACCGGCCAGTCCATTCCGAACTGGTATCGCACCATCCACATTTGGCTTCCCACCTGGTAGTCAGGCGCTGTTGTTCTCCACCAGACGGGACAGCACCAGCGCGCTGCGGGTGTTGTCAACCTGACGTGCCAGCCTGATCGTTTCCAAGGCTTCCTCGAGGTCTGTCATGGTGGCGGCGCGCATGCGCACCAAAGCGTCGGCGGAACCGGTCACGGTCCACGCCTCCACCACATGCGCATTGCCGCCGAGGATGCGCCGCAATTCCTCGGGTGCGACGGTGCCGGTGCAGAAGAGTTCGACGATGGCCTCGATCGCCTGGCCGTCGACCGTGGGGTCGAGCCGCACGCCAAAACCCCTGATCACGCCCTCGGCGGTCATCCGGTCGATGCGTCGCTTCACGGCGGAGGGCGACAGGCCCACGCGTTGGCCGATGTCCGCGAAACTGGCCCTGCCGTTGACCCTGAGCTCGTCGATGATGAGCCGATCTAGACTGTCGATGTTCACCATGCACCTCCCTAGGCGCTCGATTATTGCATTTGAGCCCTCATCTGCGCTCACAATCCGCGCGATTGATCGAATTCGTGCACGGGATTGTTGGCATCCTGTCCTCAGGAGGTCCCCATGACTATTACCGCGCCGTCCCCGCGCGCCACGGAACGCATCGCAGCCGCGATGACGGTCCTGATGTGTCGTCCCACCCACTTCACCGTGACCTATCGGATCAACCCGTGGATGGATCCGGATGCCCCCACGGACACCGACCGCGCCGTCGCCCAGTGGGAGCAACTGCGCGAGACCTACCGCGGCCTGGGCTTCGCGGTGCGCGAGATCGCGCCGATCGAGGGGCTGCCGGACATGGTGTTCGCGGCGAATGGCGGGCTGGTGATCGATGACGTCGCGTACACGGCGAGTTTTCACTTCCCCCAGCGCCAGCCGGAGGGACCGGCGTACGGCGCCTGGTTCGAGGCCGCCGGGCTCAAGGTCAACAGGGCACAGTGTGTCAACGAGGGCGAAGGCGACTTCCTGCCCATCGGCGACGTGATCTTGGCTGGCCACGGGTTCCGCACGGACAGGGCGAGCCACCGCGAGGCGGCCCGAATCTTCGGCCGCGAGGTGGTCGCACTCGAATTGGTGCGGCCCGAGTACTACCACCTGGACACTGCCCTCACCATCCTGGACCGCCGCCCCGGCCGGGAGCACGTGGCCTACCTGCCCGGCGCGTTCAGCGAGGCAAGCCTCTCCGAACTGCGGCTGCGCTTCCCCGACGCCATCGAGGTGTCCGAGGAGGATGCCGCCGTGTTCGGCCTCAACGCCGTCTCCGATGGCCTGCACGTCATCACCGCCGCCGCCGCGACGGGCTTCCACGCCCAACTGCGCGAGCACGGCTACACCCCCATCGGCGTCGATCTCACCGAGCTGCTGCTCGGCGGGGGCGGCGTCAAGTGCTGCACACTCGAGTTGCGCAGTGCTGTTGACCAGCGCAGTGCTGTTGACCAGACCGGTGCCACCGGAAAGGAGTCCTGATGGTCCTGTGTGTCGATGCTCCCCACATGCGCGAGTGGATTGCCGACCGTGGAGTCGAGCCCATCATCGTCAACCTGGTGGAACGCATGGAACAGGCGTTCACCCGCTGGATGGATTTTGAGCGGGCGCCTCGCGTCGCGTCGCACTCCAAGCACGGCGTGATCGAACTGATGCCCACGTCTGATGGCGAGCACTACGCCTTCAAGTACGTCAACGGCCACCCGTCGAACCCAAGCATCGGCCTGCAGACGGTGTCGGGCTTTGGCGTCTACGCGGACGTCGCCACTGGCTACCCGCTGATGTTTGCCGAGATGAACCTGTTGACCGCGCTACGCACGGCGGCCACGTCGGCGATGGCCGCGCGCTATCTGGCGCGGACCGATTCGCGCGTGCTCGCCCTGATCGGCACCGGCAGCCAGTCCGAGTTCCAGACGCTCGCCATGCGCGCCATCAACGGCATCGACGCGGTGCGCATCTGGGACGTCGACGCTGGCGCGATGGACAAGTACGAGCGCAACATGGCCGGCCAGGGCATCGACATCTATCGCGCCACCAGCGCGGCCGATGCGGTGGCGGGGGCCGACATCGTCACGACCTGCACCGCGGACAAGACCAGTGCGACGGTGCTCACCGACGCGATGGTGAGTCCCGGGGTACATCTCAATGCGATCGGCGGCGACTGCCCCGGAAAGACGGAGCTGGACACGGCCATCCTGCATCGTGCCCGCATCTTTGTGGAGCACGAGCCTCAGACGCGCATCGAGGGTGAGATTCAGCACCTGGCCGCCACGCACCCCGTCGAGGCCTTGTGGCGGGTGGTGGCCGGCGAGGCCCCGGGCCGCACGGACGACGCTGACATCACCGTGTTTGACTCCGTGGGCTTCGCGATCGAGGACTTTGTGGCGCTGGCCTACGTGCGCGACGACGTCACGGGCACCCGCTTTGCGGGCGACCTCGACCTGATCACGGCGCCGGAAGACCCCAAGGACCTGTTCTCCCTGATCCCCGCTCCTGCATGGGCTCCCGGGGCCCGGTAGACCGGAGCCGTCGTTCGATCCGCGCGGTCACAGGGCGCGATCACTCCGTGCGGTGAACCACCTGTGCGGACACCTGGTCGCGCGGCATGATGACCAGCTGGTCGATGTTGACGTGCGCCGGGCGTGAGGCCACCCAGGCGATCGCTTCGGCAATATCCTCCGCCGTCAACGGGGTCATGCCCTGGTAGACCTTCTTGGCCCGTTCCCGGTCTCCGGAGAAGCGCACCACGGAGAACTCCGTCTCCACAAGCCCGGGATCGATCTCACACACCCGGATTGGCTGGCCCCGCATCTCGAGCCGCAGCACCCTGGTCAGCGCCTTGACCGCGTGCTTGGCCGCGTTGTAGCCCGCGCCGCTCGGGTAGGGCTCGAACGCGGCGATCGAGCCCAGGGAGACCATCTGGCCGTCTCCCGACGCGACGAGCTTGGGCAGCAGCGCCCGCGTGACCCGCAGTGTGCCCATCACGTTCATCTCGAACATCTGCATCCACTCGGCGTCGTCCGCCTCCGCGATCGACGTTGTTCCCAGCGCGCCGCCCGCGTTGTTGACCAGCAGATGGCATTCGTCAACGGCCTCGCAGAATGCATCGACGGAGGCCTGGTCGGTCACGTCGAGCACGTGTGCGGTGCCGCCGATCTGGGCCGCCAACTCCTCGAGTCGGTCCAGGCGCCGCGCTCCGATCACCACGTGCCAGCCCTGCTGGGCAAGCAGGCGGGCGGTGGCGGCGCCGATGCCGCTCGAAGCTCCGGTGACAACGGCGGTGCGCTGAGCCATGAGAGATTCTCCGATCGAAAGAGGTGATGATGAACAGCCTGTCGCGTTGCGCCGCCGTCCGCCAGTGCCAGTGTGCCTCCTGTGGTCGGTTCCGCTGAACCGCGGCCGCTCGCTTCGCCCGCCGCCTCGCGGGGCGCGGAGTGTTAGCCGGACTCGCCGCGCACGGCGTCGCGCACAAGCGCCGCGAGCGAATCGGGAGACATCCCGAGCGCGAGCGCCTTCTGCGACAGCGCCACAATCTCCGAGTGCAATTGAGACAGGCCGCCCGCGGCGGGCGTCGCGACGGCACCCCTGCCCCGGCGCATGTCAACCAGACCCTCGTCGCGCAGCAGCTGGTAGGCGCGCAACACCGTGTGGAGGTTGACCCGCAACGCCGCCGCGAGTTCCCGCGCCGGGGCCAATTTGTCACCCGGCCGAATGCCGCCGGCCACCATGTCCGCGCGGATTGATCCCGCAACCTGGTCAAAGATCGGCACGTCGCTCGTCGGATCGATGCGCACCAGCATGGTCTAGCCTGCCTTGCGCGACGACGCCCGGACGGCCAGGCCGGTCAGCAGGGCCGCCGCCCTGTCGGCTGTCCCGGTGACGGCGCCGATGCCGAACGCGGCGAGCATCCCCGGAAGGATGCTAGGGGCGTCCGTTGAGGACGCAAGACCGCGTTGCAGTGCGACAGACCACGTGTTGAGCGTCACGATGAACACGGACATCCCCAGCGCGAAAGCCCCCATGAAGCGGAACGTGCCGCCGCGGGCGCCGCGCCTCAGCATCGGCAAGGTGGTCATCGCCACCAAGAGGGGCAGGCCCAGCCCGAGTCCCGCCGTGACGGCCGGGAACGTCCATGCCGCGCCAAAGCCGTCCGGCTGGCCCCCAGCGCCCCAGTGGACCGCCGCGGGATCCGGGAGCTCGCCCAACCAGGACACCTGGAAGAGGAGCGCGGTCGCGGAGGCAAGCAACGGCAATACCAGCACCGTGATGACGAAACTCCGCACCACGCGTGGGGATGTTGTGGTGACCACAGTGAGACCCTTCTCAAGTGCAACTGTTCTATAAGAACTATAACACTTGAGTGGTGGTCCCGACTAGAGCGAACACCCTCCGGCGGCGATCGCCTTGGCCCATGCCATGTCCGTGCTGTTGTAGCCGTAGCCGGTGCCTGCGCCAGCGCCCAGGAGCACCGCGTACGCATCGGCGACGTTCTCGAATCGGTCACCGCCCACGTAGATCGTGCCGCACTGCTGACGGGTCAGGAAGTGCGCCGCCTCATGGATCACCACGTTGCGACCCTCACCCTTGGCTCGACTCCAGGACGAGTAGGCGTTGGTGGTGACGGTGATGGTCGGCCCGCCGGTGTAGCAGCCGGAAACCCAGCTCCCGGAGTGCCCGCATGCGGACGCCGCCCAGTTGATGCTGGTCCCGTACCCTGCGGCGACGGAGTTGAGGTACTGCTGGGCGGTCTGACCGCCCGACGCCGTAGCGGTGCCGGTCGCAGAAGTGGTGGTCACGGTGCGGGATGCCGCCGCCGCCTGGGCCTTGCGGGCCTCCTCGGCCTTGCGTGCCTCTTCCGCCTTGCGTGCGGCCTCCGCCTTCTCCCACGCGGCAACCTCGTCCTTCACTGCGGTCACCGCGGGCGCGAGCTGTTCGGCTGCCGCCGACACCGCCGCGACATCGTCGGCAAGCAGAACGGCGGCGTGCGCCCGGTTGCGCTCCTTGGCAAGGGCCCGACGCGTCTCTTCGGCAGCCTTCCCGGCCGACGAGGCGAACAGTTCGTCCGCCAGGCGCACCTCGATGCGAAGGGCCACCTTGACGTCCATCATCGCGAGCATCTGTTCCACGTCCACCTTGGCTTCGCGCACCTCAGGAGCCTGGTACCACCAGGTGGGCACGTTGTCGGCTCGCAGGCTGGGAGCCGCGACGGCCCCGACCGACGGAGTCGCGAATCCCAACGCGAGCGTTGCGATCAATGCCGTGGCGATGGACAGGACGGAGAGTTTCCGGACGTGTAGCTTCATGCATTTCTTATCGACCCCCTGGCGGCCGACATGCGGGATTGTGAGGAATGCCTCACCGGGCGCCACATGTGGCAACTGTCGCCTGTGTCGCATTTGTTCTGTTCCCGCGGATTGACCGACGCGATTCTGGAGCGAGTGCTTTTACCAGGGACTTTGCAGACGCTTCGGCCGCCGATGGTGGGGGGACCCATCGGAGGAGCTCGAGGTGACCTGGGTCACATCGGCATTTTCGGCGTTTTCGCCGGCGAAAAGGTTGGTCCGGGAAGGGCCTTTTCGGGCCCTCGGACACCCTGGAGAGACAACAACAAAGGGCCGTCCGCAAGGGCGGCCCTTCAGGAGTGGACCTCTCGGAGTGGGAGTCCAGAAAATGCTCGCCTCTGTTGGCGCCGGCAGGAACCTGGGCGAAGGATCCCGCGATAACCGCGCGTCCACGAAGCCGCTCGCAGGCACAGCATCACCTAGGTCCGAAAGACCAGGTCGAAGTACTCGAGATGTACGAGGCCGGGAAGACAATCTACGCGGTCGCCCCGAAGTTCAAACTCCATCGCACCACGGTGACCGCGATCCTTGACCGCCACGACGTACCAGTTCGCGCGC
This sequence comes from Demequina sp., assembly GCF_016278765.1. Classification (GTDB taxonomy): domain Bacteria; phylum Actinomycetota; class Actinomycetes; order Actinomycetales; family Demequinaceae; genus Demequina. Next base: position 43,559 of record NZ_JADQBE010000020.1, read on the forward strand.
ACTACATGACAAGTGCGCATGTCAATCAGGCTCGAGAGCTCTATGAGTCTGGCGCCTCGTTTGCCGAGATCGGAAGACGCCTCGGATTCGATCCCACAACGATCTCGAATCGGCTACGCGGATAGCGACTCCAGATGCGGCCCCACCAGATGCTCTAGCAGCCGAACTAGGGCGTGTCTCCAATGTTGAGCGGGGTTTTGGCTTGATGCTGGGCACAT
>NZ_JADQBE010000090.1:0-5106 GCF_016278765.1 Demequina sp.
AGCGGATGAGGGCGTCGCGGCCCGAGCGCTGGTCGTTGGGCGGCAGGCGCAGCAGCCCGCGCGCGAAGTACCAGCTCCACTGCAGGATCGCGTTGGTGAGCACGCCCAGGGTGACCAGGTGGATGGTGGTCCACCAGGTCTGCGGCAGGGCGTCGCGGGTTGCGATCGCGGTGACGGCGGCGGCCAGGGCGAGCAGCATCCACACGGTGGTGAGGCGATCGGTGCGCGGGCGGCGCGAGCGTGGCCGTTCTGTGGTGGCGCGTTCCTTGGTGAGGCGCTGCTCCGTGCTGCTGGGCTCGGCGGTCTGCGCGGCCATCGGTCCTCCGTCCTAGATGAATTGAGAGGATAAGGCTACTCTTTAATCATGAGGATCGATGAGGACGCACGTCCCGGCGCTGGGCGGGTGCTCGCGGCGGTGCGCGACGCGGCCGCTGGAGTGACGGCTGCCGAGCTCGGCTCGCGCCTCGGTCTGCACGTCACCACGGTGCGGTTTCATTTGGACCGTTTGGCGGCCGACGGTCTTGTTGCGGGCCGTGCCGCTCCTTCCGGGGGCCGGGGCCGACCACGCGTGGTTTACCAGGCGGTTCGCGTGCCCGACGCTCGGGTGGGGATGCTCGCAGCGCTCGCCGACGCTGCAGCTGGCGAAGGCCCGGCGGCGGAGCGTGCGCAGCGTGCGGGGGAGCGGTGGGCAGAGGGGCTGGATGTTGACGGTCTCGATCCCGTGGCCGCACTCGTGGCGGTGTTCACCGAACTGGGATTCGCGCCCGCACCCTTTGAGGGTGGGCTTGCGTTGCGTGCGTGCCCCTTCCTGGAGGACGCGCGCCGCCACCCGGAGGTGGTGTGTGGGGTACACAGGGGACTTGCGCTGGGGATTGCGCGGCGAGCGGGCGCCTCGATTGAACTCAGGCCCTTCGAGGGTGGGGTATGCGTGCTCGCGATTGCCTAGTGCCTAGCGGCGTGAGACGACGTGTTGAACCGGCCAAGCATGAGAATTGACCTCAGGCTAGCGCCTTATGAACTCAAGGATTGCTAGCGATCTCAATAGTGCACTGGTCCAGAAGGCGAGCCAAATAGCTGTACGCGGCGAGGCGTTCCATGGCCTCCTGTTCAGGAAGTTCGGTCCTCGTGTGGGTCGCCACGTTGCGAACCGTGAGATTGAGCCCAGTTGCGAGCAAATTCAGGGCCTTGGCGAGCGGCTCAATGCCTCCTCGCATGCTCCTCGTGGTCTTGTCCTCGGCAGAGCCGGGCCATACGAGTTTTGGTCTATCGAGGTCGGGTTCCCCCGGGGAGAGGGTCTGTTGCCAGAAGACAGTGTCGTCCACATCGCTACGGCCGAGCCTTTCCTTCCAGTGGATTGTCAAGCCCTCGGCGGCCTCGCGAACCGCGACGCGATATTGGTGGTTGACCCAATGGGCGGACGCGCCGGCCCACACCACGGCGTGGAACTGTCCGGGGGAGAAGGCGGGAAGTCTTGACTCGGACCGCGACTCAGCGTCTGCGATCATGGCGTCGAGTCTTCCCTTAACGTTTGCGGCGGTCATCCGAACGTCTCGCGGGGCGATCAGCGCTTTGGGGGATGACATGAGCGACCAGTTCGAGATCGGGTCGATTGCTCCCACGCCCGCGACCGCGATGTACGCGCCAGTTGCGGCTACTGCCGTTGCAGCCATGCCTGACGCCTCAGCCAAAGTGAGTTCGAGTTGCTCGACCTCGCTTGAGTCTTGGCCCGCCTTCATCCATACCGTCGGGAGGAGCCCGCGTGATGACATGTGGTCGGACTCATCTTGCGTTCGCATCCACGCGTTGAACGCAGCTTCGAATCGTTCGACGGCAACTCGTAGGCGTCGTAGGTAGTCAGCTCCATACTCGCTCATGCTCTTGCCCCTCTAGATCCATTCACGCCTCGCGTGTCAACGGAACGCCCACACAAGGCGAGGCTACAACTTGCAGGCCCTGCCCCCTACCCGCGATAGCGCTCATCGGTTTGCCGGGCGCCATTACGGGTACCTTGGCGGACATGGGCAAAGGTGCTCGGCTAAGAGCCTCACGGTCGATCCAGAGTGCGTAGAGATCGCGAAATGCTGTTGAGGCGGCTCGTCAGCCCCTTGTTCGCGCGGCGCAGGTGGTCACTCTGCTTTTTAGCGATACGCCGGATTGTGCAGGGGCCGCGGCATTGCTAGTCGCAATCGGTGAAGAACTGGGCGCTCCCGTGCGAGCCAGGCCTGTCTCCGTGATTGGAATGGATACCAAGTCGAAGGACAGCTTCTTCATGGGGCCGAAGGCGCGGGCGATGCGTTCGGAAGACGAACTTGCTACAAGCGAGGACTATCCCGGAAACGGTAAAGACACTGGGCACCTGGTCGTAACGTCGGACGAGGCTCTTTTGCTTCTCGACCCGAACCTCACTCAGGTACGGTCCTACGGGATGAACGCACCTGGTGTCGCGATCCGGATTCGAAGCACCGAACCTGAACCCGGCGAGTGCGATGTCGTATTCGGGTCCCTCCATTTGCATTACATGCTCGATGAAGGCAACCGATCGCTAATGCCCCGATTCGAGCGGGAACGTCGCGCGTCTCAGGCGAGAGCCAACGCCGTCAGCCGCGGCATTCGCGCGGGGCTGTCGCCCGCGGAGATCGCCAGTAACATCGAGCATTAGGCGCTGCGCGATCTTGGCACAAGTTTTGTGACGCCTCGGCGAAGCGCTGGAGCCGCAGAGTCAGGTCTCCTTGCTTTCTCCGCGGCTCAAGGGGACGCGGGCGGTGCGCGCAACGCGATCCGCAAGCCAGCGCAGCGGAGGCCAAATGCTTGTCCACTTCATGGAGGGCGCAAGCAGAACCCGTCACATAGGCACTTCCCCACAACCGCTCGCCGTACACGCACTGGCCCGAGGTTCCTCGCGCGCGGCACGGTCCATCGTTCCTAGAAACTGGGTCCGTCGGCATCGCCTAGACCGCGTCGGTAACCGCGTGCGAAGTCGACTCACGCGCGCATCGAGAAGCGCGCGTGCGCCGACGTGGCGCTGGTGGCAGTCGGTGTCTAGCGCAGAGCCACAGACAGTCCGTGCTCGGGCATCGGGTGCCTATTGCTTAACCATCCCATCCCGTGGAAATTCGACGGTGAAGTCCACTTCGCGCAACGCCTGGTTGACGAATGGATTCTCTCCTCTTTCGAAGGTAGCTAACGCTTCGCGCACGAGGCCACTTGCCAAAGGGTTCCGCGTTCGGAAGTAGTTGTCGATGTAAGTTCCGGGGTTCGTCATTTCGAGTGCACAGAACTCCTCAAGCTCGCCGAGCGAGACCACTTCGTGTGGAACGGTGCTATCGATCCACCAGCGATCCACGGCGACACCGCCCAAGTAGATTTGCTCGGCCGCGACGATCAAGCCGTAGAACGGTCTGTCCGTGGGGACAGCATCGAACCCCACCGGACCCATAGAAGCAACGCGCGCTGTTTCGTCTATTTGATCAGCCGCTTTGCGAAGATAGCGGTCGATAAGTTTCTGCTCTCCCTGAACATTGGCCAGCGCTTCAAGCCCCATCCGGGCACTCTTGCACTCGACAAGCAATACGCACTCGGGAAACACCACTATCCAGTCGACGGACTTCTTCTCGGGCTTGCCGTAGGTGATCTCGCGTATCAATCTCGAGTCCTCAAGCAGCGAGAGGTCTTCACCAGCGATGTTCTCCACACGGAACCCAAGGCTGTCTGCGAACTGTTGACCCCAAGCGTCCATCCCGCGGTAGTACAGGTTGTAAGTGGAGACGGAAGCGAGAACGAGATGGACCGACGGGGTGGCGAAGTTGCGATCCCCGAGCCGAACAAGCGGGAAACGGTGCAAGTCGTTGAATTCGGCCAGCGATTGGACGGTGCGGGTGCCACTCCGTTTCTCATGCAAGGCTCGAAACTCGTCAGGTGTTCGAGCAAGGTCAGCGATCACGGAGAAGATCAGATCGCGGCCCCCGAGGCGACCCAAGAGCTCGGTGTAATACTCGCCTTCCAAGGGCGCGATGCTGAAAACGCCCCGATTCTGGATCGCCCATACATGTATGAAGAACAGGGCTTTGATTCGTTCGCCCAGGGACACTCCGAACACTTCAGCCCAGTCATAGACGGTGCAACCATTGACTTCTTGACCCAGGAGGCGCCACGCGCGCGCGAGTTCGTTCAGGAGCGGGTGTTGCATAGGGATCTGCTCGTGCAACATCCGATTCATCAAGCTCCAGAGGTCTCCCGGCTCAGACTTCGGGTCGAGGAAGTGATACTGCTCTTTGAGCCGAATGAGATCAGCCCTACTAGCGGGCTTCCGTTGGAAATCAGTGCCATTCACTAGGGCGAGGCGAGCGACATGGGCATTTGCCCAGGGGAATTGCCTGAGACGGTCGAGGCTGGCGTGCCACTGCATATCGCTGTAAGTCTCCGCCGAATCGCGCGCGAGACCAACGAGCACGGATGTCCGTGACAGCCTACGAATAGCGACGGCGAGTTCCCGGTAGTTGTTCGGCACAGGATGAGCCTATGTCTCGGACCGGATATCGTGACGCGCGGGGCGTGGAATGCGTCGCGTTGACCGTCGGCACGGGAGTACGACGCTGAGACATCTCGTCCGACGATAGAGCCCGGGCGCCGCCGGGGAGGGTAATGCGAAGGGGGCGTGTTGATAACAGGTGGGCAACCCCGCATCCACCTACCCCCCGATGGCGCTCATCGGCCGGCTCGGCTGCACAAAGCTCGGGTCGTCGATCCCGTGCCCCGGTAGCTTGCGTGCCACGCAAGCGATCATCGCCTCAGCCAGCCGATCATCATCGGCACCAGAGCGCATCAACGTGCGCAGGTCCGATTCCTCGTGGGAGAACAGGCAGTTGCGGAACTGACCATCGGCGGTCAGGCGCACGCGGTCGCAGCGGTTGCAGAACTTGCGCGTCACCGACGCGATCACGCCCACCGTCGCATCCGTCCCCGCAATGCGGAACGTCTCCGCAGGCGCCGCGCCATCGTGGCCCAGCGGCTCCAGCGAGAACCGCTCAGAGATGGCAGCCAGAATCTCCTCCGCCGTCACCATCTCCTCGCGCCGCCACGTGTGCCCGCCGTCCAGCGGCATGTGCT
>NZ_JADQBE010000033.1:0-41518 GCF_016278765.1 Demequina sp.
GGCTGGCGTGGGGGCGGCGGGGCGAGCGTTGGGCGAGGTGGTGAGGGCGGTGACGATGCGCCGGGTCGCGGACGAGCTGGGGTTCGAGGCGATGAGCCTGTACCACCACGTGGCGGACAAGAACGCGCTCCTGGCAGGAAGGGCCGAGGCGATCGTGGGCCAGGTCGCCATGACCGGCGCCGCCATCCGCCGCGATGATTGGCGCGCCACCGTGCGTGCGCGTTGCCTCGCCGCCCGTCGCATCATGCTTGCCCACCCCTGGGCGCCGGGGCTGATCTCCCAGCAGACCGAGTCCCCCGTGACGGCGTTCATCCTCTTTGAGGAACTGGTCGGCACCCTCATCGGCGCGGGCTTCGACTACGACCTTGCGCATCGGGCGATCCACTCGCTGGGTTCCATGGTGCTGGGCTTCACTCACGAACTGTTCGACCCTGACCCGAGCACCGACGATGAGGTGGACGAGCAGGCCATGCTGGCCATGGCCGAGGGCATGCCGCACCTGCTCCAGCTGGCGCAGATGGGCCCGCACGAATCCGACGGCTCGCTCAGCACGTGCGACACCCAGGCCGAGTTCGAGTTCACGGTCACGCTGATCATCGACGGGCTCGCGGCGCGCCGGGCCGCGCTCGCGGGTGGCAACTAACTGGTCGGCCACCCCCTGCGCGGCCTCGCTGCCCCCCCAGGGCGGGCCCCCGCGAGCGGCTGAGCCCCGCGCCATCTCTTTACGCGGCCGCGCTCACCCGCAGAGCCCGCGCGGCGCGCTCCACGTCGCTGAGGTCGTTGTACACGTAGAAGGACAGCCGTGAGCGACCTCCGCGTCCTGAGCATCGGACGCGAGCGTCGGCCAGGTGCCGTGGGTCACCGTTCACGGAGACGATGGTGGTGTCGCTGGGCGGCATGCCCAGCGCCTCGCGGAACTGGTTGGCCAGGCCCACGCTGTAGTCGCGCACGTCGGTTCGGCGTAGCCCGGCCAGCAGCTCGAGCGCGACCGCGCCGGCCTCGACCAGCTGCCATGGCGGCGAGGTGTCGAAGCGTCGGGCGGTGGCGCTGAGGTGCATCGGGGGTCCGTAGAGGTTGTTCCAGGGCTCGTCGGTGCCGTACCAGCTGGCATTGACCGGGCGCAGCCACGTGGCGCGCGGGTTCACGGCGGTCAGCGCGATGCCGCGCGGGGCCATCAGCCACTTGTACGCGGCGGAGACCACCACGTCGAAGTCGCGCGAGTGCATCGGCAGCCACCCCGCCGCATGGCTCGCGTCGATCAGGGTCTTTGCGCCGGCACGGCGAGCGGCCTTGGCGAGCGCATCGAGGTTCATCACGCGTCCGTCCGACGATTGCACCGCGCTGACCGCCACCAGGTCCACACCGGGGCGCACCGCGTCCAGCAGGCCCTCGAACGGCACCAGCGTGACGTCGAGTCGGCCGTCCGCCATGAACGGGAACAGCACCGATGCGAAGTCGCCCTCGGCCGCGAGCACGCGCGAGCCCGCAGGCAGCGACGCGGCCACCATCCCCACGACTTGGGACACCGACCCTGCGAGCGTGACGTCCGTGGGCCGGCCGCCGACGATGCTGGCGTACGCGGCACGCATCCGGTCCACCGGCGCGTCGAGCGCGCTGGGGTCCACCCGGCCGGCGGCCCAGTCGTCCACCGCGGCGTGCAGGGCCAAGGAAGTCGCGCGCGCCGGCAGTGCGACGCTCGCGGTGTCCAAGTATCCGGGCACGCGGTCGAACGCGTTCGCGACGGCAAGGTTCATCATGACGACAAGCATCGTCCGGTGGGCGGACTCACACAATCCATTGTTGTTGTTATCTAGACCTCAATGCGATGATGGTCTGGTGATCGACGTCGAACGCCTCCTCATCCTGCGGGCCGTGGCCCGGCACGGGTCCAAGGCCGCCGCCGCCCGCGCCCTCGGCGTAGCCGAGCCCACCGTCGCCCACCACCTGCGCGCGCTCGAACGCTCCGCGAACGTGCCCCTCACCGTGCGCGCGGGCCGCGTCACCCAACTCACCCCCGCGGGCCAGGCCCTGCTGGAGCACGCGAACGCGATCGCCGTCAGCCTCGACAATGCCGAGCGGGCGCTGCACCAGCACGCGGAGCTCAGCGTGGGTCGCCTCCAGATCGCCGCCTTTACCTCGTTTGCGTCGATGGAGCTGCCGGCGCCGCTCGCGCTGTTCGCCCGCACCTACCCCGGGGTGGAGATCGGGCTGGTCGAGGCCGAGACCGACGACGCGCTCGCGTTGCTGCGTTCCGGTGACGCCGACCTGGTGATCGGCTTCGCGGACACCGCCACGCCCCCGCCGTCGGGCCTGCCGCTCACCTGGCTCAAACACGACGAATACTTCACCGTGCTGCCCGAGGCCCACGCCGAGGCCCGCGGCCCCCACGCGGACATGGCGGCCCTGTCGGGCGATCGCTGGATCTCCGGCTGCAACCGGTGCCAGAACCACCTCAACGCGCAGGCCAAGGAGGCGGGGTTCACGCCCGAGATCGCGTTCGTCACCGAGGACTACGTCACGGCGCAGCACCTGGTGGCCAACTACCTGGGCGTCGCGCTGTTGCCACGCATGGCGATCGACGCAAGTCCACCCGTGCCCGGCATCGTGACCCTGCCCAGCAACCCCCCGACGTATCGAGAGATCTTTGTGACGGCGGGACACGACCCGGCACCTGCCGCGGTCGCGTTCGCGGCAATGCTCACCGGGGTCGGAATCAGCCCAGTCGGGATCAGCCCAGTCGGGATCGCCGCCGCGCAGGCCAGCCGCTAGGCGGGCACGGCCATCGTGAGCAGTCGCTCCGGCACAAAGGGTGACGTCATGGCGCGCAGCAGCGCGGAGTAGTTGGGCAGGAACCGCAGTTCCGTGCCTGCCGCGATCCGCCCTGGCGTTTCGAGCACCAGATGGTCGCTGCTCGACGCCAAGATCGACGCGCCCACGGGCGGCGTGAGGCCGTCCGGGTCCACATCCTGCCGGCCGAGCGCGACGATCGTCTGGACGATCGTGCCGCGGCCCGGCGCCGCTTCCGGCCTGCCAAAGGCCGCCTGACCCCGTAGACCCCACGGCGCCGTCGGCTTGACGATGGACTCGATCACCGGGGCGACCACCATAAACGCGTCTTGGCGCAGTCGCGGGAGGGGCTTGCGGGTGAGCGGGTCCAGGCCCAGCAGAATCGACTCGCCGAGCCGCAGATCGTTGATCCCGCCGACGCGGCCCTTGCCGAGCGCCCATTGCAGGTTGGAGGAGTTTCCGCCGCTGACGATCGGCGTGGGCACGCCGAATTTGGACGCGATGGTGGTGGCGAGCGCGGACAGCTGCTGCATCTGGTCGTCGCCCGGTATCACTCCGCTGCGGCACGCGAGGTTGGTGCCGATGCCCGCCAAGGTGACGTGCCGGGTGCGGGAGATGATGCGGGCGGCGTCCAGCACGTCGGCCACCATGAGGCCCTCGCGCAGGTCGCCCAGCTCGACCATGAGGACGATGCCGTGGGTGAAGGCGCGCTTGCCGGCGGCAACCGACAGCGCGGTCACGATCTCCAGGTCGCTCACCATGCTCGATTGCGCACACGCCACGGCGCGGTCGGCCCACTCGGGGGCGGGGGCGCGCGACAACGTCATGGGAACGCGAATGCCGGAGTCGCGCAGCGCCTCGAGGTTTTCGATGCGGGAATCGGCCAGCCGCTTGACGCCCCCGCGGATCATGGCCCGCGCCACCTCGGGCGAGCCGAGCGTCGCCTTGGTGACCCCCGTGACGCCGATGCCGCGCTTCTTGAGCGCCGTCACCAGTTCGTGAGCGTTGTGTTCGATCGCCGTGAGGTCGATCTCGATGCGGGGCGAAATCACTTGATCTCCGCTTCTTGCGCGAACGGGGCGAGCAGCGACGGGAAGGCGTCGGTCACCATTCCCACGAGTTCGCGCGGGTCGCGCCACAAGGCGTCGGTTGCGGGGATGCCCAGTTCGGCTTCGTAGAGGATCGCGGCGGCATCGACCTCGGCGGGAGTCATGCCCTCGTGGTTAATAGTCAAGCCAATCACTCGGGTCTTGCCAAAGGTCTCGATAAGGGCGACCTCCGTTGCCGCCAGCGGCATCGGCACGTCGGGATAGTCGGACAGCATGGTGCGCGCGGGGGCGTGCTGCATGATGACCGCCTGCGGGCGCGAGGCGCGCAGCACCACCGTGGAGCTGAGATACGCGGGGTGGCTGAGCGCGCCCTGGCCCTCGATGACGATCACGGCCGGGTGCTCGCCCTCCCAGGCGGCCACCACGGCGCCCTCAAGTTCGCCCACGCCAAACTGCGCGGGGATCGCGTCGAGCGCCACACCATACTTGGCGCCCTGCATCAGGCCGGTCTGGCCCGTGCCCACCATGACGGTGTGGATGCCGGCATCGTTAAGCGCCTTGGTGAGCAGGGTCGAGGTGGTGCGCTTGCCGATCGCGCCGTCTGTGCCCAGCACCGCGATGCGCACGCAGTCCACGGTGTCGATCGCGCCGTCGAACATCCGCAGGTCCTTGGTGGCGTGCGGGCGTCGAACATCGTGAAGGATCACGTCGGAGATGGCGGCCGCCGTCGCGATCTCGAGGTCGTCGTTGAGGAACTCGTGGAGGCCCGAGACGATGTCGAGGCCGGCGGTGACCGCCTCGAGCACGGCCTCGCGGTCGGTCGGGGACATCAGCCCGCTGAGCGGCGCAAGCCCAAAGATCATGGCGTCCGGACGCGGGACAGGCGCCGTGACGTGGGCTGAACTGCGCCCGGCCACGGCGATGGCGGCGGCCAAAGATGCCACCACGGGGATGCCCGCGTGGTCGCCACCCAACGCAACCCCAGCGTCGGCCCCCGCGTGCGTCGAATCGATCACGGCAAGGATGCGGTAACGTTCGCTCGACCGGACCAGCCCGTTGGCCGTCTTGCCGTCGACGCTCGCGAAATTGCCCTCGCAGTAGATGACCGCCGTGGGCCGCGCCGCCGGGCGCGCGGGCGTGGGCAGATCGGGGACAGGGGTGGTGAACGGGCGCATACTGCAAAGCCTCGAGTCTGACTCAGAGGAGGCGCCGGGATCGTTCCGGCCAGGAGGCCGGTGTCAACGAGAGGTCCCCACTAAGAAGTGGTGGATTCCCAGTGTACGCCGGGGGTGCAAGCTCCCCGGCGGCCCGCGTCCCCACGTGAGGCGTGCGGAAGCCCTGGCGTCGGCCGCGCGTTGACCCGACATGACCGATACCCCCGCCACCCGCGCGCTCGCCGCCTCCGGGATCGTCCACACCGTGACCGAGCACGGACCCGTCCGCTCGCTCGAGGAGGCCGCGACCGCGCGCGGGCTTGAGCCCCGGCAGATCCTCAAGACCCTGGTGGTCAGGCGCGCCGAGGGCGACTACCTGCTGGTGCTGGTGCCCGGCGACCGCCAGATCAGCTGGCCCAAGCTGCGCGAGTTGCTGGGCGTCAGCCGGCTGTCGATGCCGGACAAGGACGTGGCACGCGACGTCACCGGGTACGAGCGCGGCACCATCACGCCGTTCGGGTCGCTGCCCTCGCCCGCCGGAACCCCCTGGCCCGTGATCGCCGACGCGCTGATCGCGTCGCGCGAAGGCCCGGTCTCGATTGGCGGCGGCGCACACGGGGTGGCTGCGTCGGTGGATCCGGCGGCGCTGGTGGAGGTGTTGGGCGCGCGCGTGGCCGATGTGACGGAGCCCCTGTAGTCGAGACCTACGACATTTTGGCACCCTCGCGCGCCAGCAACGAGCGCTTGACGTCCACTCCCCACGCGAAGCCCGTCAGCGCCCCGGACGCCCCCACCACCCGGTGGCAGGGCACGAACAGCGCGACCGCGTTGCGACCGCACGCCGCGCCCACCGCACGGCTCGCGCCGGGGCTCCCGAGTGCGGCCGCGAGTTCGCCGTAGCGGCGCACCTGCCCGGCAGGGATCTCGCGCAGAGCGCTCCACACCGCCGCCTGGAACGCGGTGCCGCGCTGCGCGACCGGCACGCTCGCCGGGGCGGCGACGTCTCCCGCGTAGAACGCACGCACAGCGGACGATGCGCGACACACCCCCGGGCCGAGGCCTTCCGGCGCGAGGCCCGCCCGCATCGCGACGGTGGCCAGATCGTCGGACCAGGCGGAGGCGACGACGGCGCCGTCCGCATCCTCTATGAGGGTGAACGGGCCGTCAGGGGTGTCGAGCAGCTGGCACGTGTACATCAGTGATCTCCGGGGGTAGTGGTGGACGGCGCCGATGCATGAGAAGCCGCCGCGCTCCACAGGTGCATCATCAGGTAGCTGCGCCAGGGGGCGAGCGTTGTCGCGGCTTCGGCGAGGCCGCGTGAGTCGTGAGGCAGGCCGAGCGCCTTGGCGCCCGCCCGCACGGCCGAGTCGCCAGTCAGCAGGATGTCGGTGGTGCCCAGCACGCGCAGGGCCACGTAGTGCGAGGTCCACGGGCCGACACCCCGCAGCGCCTCCAGCTCGGAGGTGAAGTCCTCGCGGGTGGCGCCCACGTCGAGGCGCACCTGGCCGCTCGCGATCGCGGCGCATGCGCGCACGAGCGCCTCGCGTCGCGCCTTGGGGCCGCCGATCAGGTCGTAGACCTGGTCTGCCATGACGTCGGCTTGGGGGAACAGATGGGTCACGCCGGAGTGGGCGAGCGCCTGGGGTAACGGCACGGCGAGCGCGGTCACGATGCGCTGCACGGCGGTGCGGCCGGCGGCCACCGACACCTGCTGGCCGAGGATGGCCCGCGCCACCATCTCCACCGGGTCGAGCGCGCCGGGGATGCGGATGCCGGGTCGCCCGGCCACCGCAGGCGCGAGCAGCGGGTGGGTCGCGAGCGCCGCGTCGATCGCCTCGGGGTCGGCGTCCAGATCGACGAGCCTGCGGGCGCGGGTCAGCAGCGAGGGTAAGTCGGCCAGGTGCTCCACCCGGGCCGTGACCCGCACGGCTCCGGGCTCGGGCGCAATCGTCATGGTGGCCGCTCCGCTGGCCAGGCGCATCGATCGCGTGTACGCCCCGTCCCTCGTATACGCACCGCCCGCCGCGAACTCCACGCCGGCCAGCGCGCGCCGGCCCAGCCATTCGATCACCCCCGCGCCGTCGAAGGGCTCGCGGGCGGCCAGCCGGACGGTCACGGTGCCGGGGGCCGCGGCGGCTCCGGCGTCCGCCTCGACCCGGCGCGCGCGGGCACGCAGAGCCGTGGGGGTCATCCCAAACACCTCGGCGATCGTATCGTTGAACTGCCGGATTGATGCGAAGCCGGCCGCAAACGCGACGTCGCCCGCGGGCATCGGCGTGGACACTAGCAGGTGTCTGGCGTTGTGGGCGCGCTGGGCCCTGGCCAGGGCGAGCGGCCCGGCGCCGAGCTCCTCCGTGAGCAGCCGCGTGAGCTGACGCGTGGAGTACCCGAGCCGCGCCGCGAGCGCGGACACGCCGTCGCGGTCCACCACGCCGTCCGCGATGAGGCGCATGGCGCGCGCGGACGTGTCCTCGCGAGAGTTCCACTCGGGGCTCCCCGGCACCGCCTCGGGAAGGCACCGCTTGCAGGCGCGATAGCCGGCGAGGTGGGCCGCCGCGGACGTGGTGAAGAATTCGACGTGGGGTCGCTTGGGGGTACGCGCCGGGCAGCTGGGACGGCAGTAGATGCCGGTGGTCCGCACGGCCATCACAAACTGCCCATCGAAGCGTCGGTCCCGCCCGGACGATGCCCGGTAGCAGGCGTCGGCGTCGAGTGCGGTCCCGGTCATGGGTCAAGACTGCACGGCAAACGGCGCGCGCGCTAGCGGTTTTCGGACATTACGGTGGGGCTGGCCTCACGGCAATAAAGGAACGACCCGGTCGAGGGGGGGTTGACCGGGCCGTTCCACCTTCAAGTACACACCCACGGGCACGAAACTCGCTACCCTTTGTCGAAATCTTGTCAACTTTGAGAGTGTTCTTTCGGGGCGCGGCGGAGCCCCGAAACTCCTAGGCGGGGTCGGGCGCCGCCGGATTTCTGATGCCCAGCCACGACACCACCCCTCCCAAGGCGAGCAGCACCCCCACAAACACGGCCGCGCGGTGGAAGCCCGCCAGGTCGAGTTGGCCGCCCACCACCGCGCCCAGCGCGGCCACCGCCACCAGACTTGCGACGCGCGCGATCGCGTTGTTCACCGCGGAGCCGATGCCGGCACGGGAGGAGTCGACTGCGCCCAGCACGGCGGCGGTGAGGGGTGACACGGTCGCCGCGAGCCCCACCCCAAACAGCAGCACCCCTGGGAGCACTTGCGTCCAATAGGAGAAGGGTTCGCCGACGGTCAGCAGCAGCAGGGAGCCGCCCGCCATGGTGATGGGACCCCAGGTCATGAACAGCCGGGGACCGACGCGACCGGCCACGGCGCCCGCACGCGAACTGAGCACAATGAGCGCGAGCGTGATCGGCATCGTCGACAGGCCGGCGGCCGTTGCCGTCAGCCCCGCGCGCTCCTGCAGATATACCGACACCACAAAGCCGTTGAGGCCCAGCGCTCCGTAGACCAGCAGGGTGGAGAGGTTGCCCCAGGCGAAGTTGCGGGCCGCGAACAGGGCGAGCGGCAGCATCGGCTGGGCAATGCGCGACTGCCGCCACACAAACCACGCGAACACCGCCGTACCCCCCAGCCCTGCGCCCCACACCGCAGGGTCGGACCACCCGAGGTTGGGCTGCTCGATCAGCGCGAACACCGCGCCGCCCAGCCCCACCGCGCACAGGGCGGCGGACACCAGGTCCACGTGGGCATCGTCCCATCGGACGTCGCGCACCTCGACGCGCTCCAGCAGCAGCAGCGCCACCGCAATGGGCAGGACGTTGATGACGAATGCCAGTCGCCAGGACGCGAGGTCTACGGCCAGACCGCCGAGCAGGGGGCCGGCGACCATGGCGCCCGCCGTCGCGGCGGTCCAAGTGCCGATGGCTCGGCCGCGTTCGGCGCCATCAAAGGTGGAGGTGATGAGCGCCAGCGACGATGGCACCAGCATCGCGCCCGCGACGCCCTGCAGCAGGCGGGCCGCGATCAGCACCTCGGAGGTGGGCGCGGCGGCGATGGCGACGGAGGCAATGCCGAACAGGATGAGGCCGATGCGCAGCACCCGTTGGCGGCCGAACGCATCGGACACCGAGCCGGCCACCAGAATCAGCGAGCCCAGGGTCAAGAGGTAGGCGTCCACGGTCCACTGCTGGGTGGTGAGGCCGCCGCCGAGGTCATCGACGATCGCGGGCAGGGCCACGGTGACGACGCTCATGTCGAGGAACGCGACAAAGCTGGCGGTGATGGCGATGGCCAGGATCAGGCGCTGCTGGGGACTCCGGGTAGCGCTCCGGACGGTGGTGGGGGACACCTCCTCAGAGTAGGTGAGGCGCGCTCTACGCGCGCGGTCTGGGCGGCACTGCGGGCCCGGTAAATTGACCGCATGGGATTCCTTGACCGCTTCCGGCGCAGCCGCCCACTGTCCGAATCCGAACTCAACGAACGCTCCCACGTGGACGGCGTCAGGTATCGCGACCTGCAGATTCTGGGCCAGCTGACCCAGATGGGTGCGGACCTCCACGCGATCCGGCACACGGTCTTCTATTCCTACTTTCCCGCGCGGGTGACGGCCACGGCGGCGGCCGATGCACTGCGCGCGAAGGGGTTCGCGGTCACCGTGAGCCCGCTTCCCGAGGAGTTTCTGATCGAGCACCCCGAGGCCCCCAATCCTTGGCGAGTCACCGCCGAGCGCAGGGACCGCGGGCTCATCCCCGACTTCCTACGCGAGAGCGTGGACCTGTGCGCCGCCGTGGCGGACGAGTTTGGCGGTCAGTACGACGGCTGGGAGTGCGGGCTCACCGAGGTCGAGGCGGCGGCGGTCGAGGCGCAGAAGCCGTAACGCCTGGGCCTCGGTTTCCGGCGATGCCTTGTGCTAGCCGATGCCCACGGAGCGCTGGGTGTTCACCATGCGCACCTGGCTGGGCAGGGTGAACAGGTCGACGATCCACAGGATCCCGAACACGCCCGCCGTGAGCAGGTACACGATGCCACGGCCGATCTTGCCCAGGTAGAAGTGATGCACCCCGAACAGGCCCAGGAAGAACCACAAGACGTAGGCGATGCCCAAGGACTTGGGCGGCAGGATCGGGTGGTTCGCGTTCATGGCGGCTCCTTGATCTGGCCCGAGGTGCGGCCGTTTTCAGGATACGCCGGTGGTCGCGCGGCGGGTCGGGATGGCCCGTGTTGATCCCACAGATTGCGCGCGAGGCTCTAGAGGGAGCCGCGGGCGTCTCCAAAGGGCAACGGCTCGAGGCTGACAACACGGATTGGTTCCGCAAGCAGGCCCTCGAGAGCGGCATTGAGATCGGCGACGACCGCCCCGGCGGCGTGCGCCTCGAGGTCCGCCGCCGCAGTCCACTTCTCGATCATGACGATGCTTCCGTCGGGGGCGTCGTGAATGGCGTAGAGCTCGCAGCCGTGTTCCTCGTGCACGCGGGGGATGAACTCACCGAGCACGTCCACAAGGGCGTCCCTCTTCCCAGCTGCGGGCTCAAAGTAGGCAGTCACTACCACCGGATTCATCGCGTCACTCTTCCTTTCGGCCCTGCGGCCGGTACGAGCGCGTCGGTGGTCTGTCGGGTACCTGACGCCGCTTTGAGCACTAACGTACAAGAGTTCTTGGTCATGAGTTCCCGGACGGGGTGCCGGACCGCGCCCGGTTTGTGCGGCCGCTATCCGATGCTCTTGCGTGCGGTGTCCGTCCAGGTGGCGCCGGCCTCGCGGGCGGCCAGGTAGGCGTCGATCTTGCTGTCGGGGATCAGGTAGTTGTCGATGCCGTCGCCGTCGGGGTCGAAGAGGGTCTTCTGGTTGCCAGCGCCCGGGGTGCCGCTGACGCAATTGCCGTCCAGGTCGCAGTCCACCCGGTGGGCGTGCGGGTTATAGACGTGCACCGTGGTGCTGGTTGAGGTGGTGGTGGCGGTGCCAGGCGCGTCCCGCCAGGTGGCACCGCCATTGATGGAGAACTCTCCCCGCCACGTCGTCGTGAGCGTGAACGTGGTCCGGTGTTCGGGCCTGAGCGGGAACGTGAACGGCGTGCCGCCCTGCTCGTACGGCTTGCCGGGGTTCGCGGAGGACCAGGTGGTGCCGTCGGTGTTGGTCCACGTGTATTGCGTGGCGATGGCGCGGATGATCACGGGGGTGCCCAGGAGGGTGGCGTTCATGGTGCGCGGGTTGGTGTCGACCGCGAGATTCACGCCGAGTTCCGCAACCGCATACCCGTCACCGGGCTGGACGACGTAGGTGTTGGGGGCGATCGGCATGGTGGCCCACGCCTGCGCCACCTGCGCCAGCAGCAGGTCGGTGGTGCACTGATAGCCGGACGCGAGCTCCCACCCGCGGTACGCGCCGCCCACAAAGCGGTTCACCCACCATGGGTTCAGCGGCGCTTCGTTCGCAGGGCACGTCACTGGCGGGGTGATGGCCGGCGAGTCGGGCCCGCAGTCAGGGATCGCCATCTCGAAGATCTCCGCCGATGTGAACTTCATGCCCTCACAAATCTCGTGGCGGACCCACTTGTCATGACCTCCGCCCGACGACGTCGGGGCGCCAAAGGTTCCCGCCTCGACACCGTTGAGGGTGACGTTGTCGCGTCCGGTCTCTCCCCAGAAGTCCTCGCCCCCGGCGTTGCCGACGCCCGCCGCGAGCATCGCAAGAACGACCGCCATGCCGCCCAAGTAATCCATCTCTAACCCGCTCGCGCATAGTTGACACCAAGCACCACCCAGTGGCCCTCAGCGAACGCGAGGGAAATCCCTACGGTGCCAGATCCCCCTTCTCCGGTCCCGACTACGGCACCCGCTGAGTCAATCGTTGTTGAGGGTGCGGTCTGCATCTCCAAGACGATCGTGTAGGTCCCATCCGGTTCCTGCCCGCCGGATGCTGGTTCATTTGGGAACGATGGTTCCCCGCCAGTGCGCGATTCCGCAGAGTCCTCTAGACGCTGCCGTGTGTCCAGAGCGCTCAGGCAAAAATCGCACTCTGGCGAACTCACCAATTGGAACAGCTCGCCATCGAGCGTCTTCATCATTTGCGGGTAGAGACTGACGAAGAACTTTGCGAAGTTGCTTGCACTGACGAAGTTCTCGGCGCGCGCGTCCTCCGGGATCTGCGCGAGCAACTCCTCCTCCGAGGTCACGCTCGGCGTCGGACTGGGTGACGGCGTCGTCTCCACCGTCCGGGTGGCTGACGGGGTTTCCGTCACGATCGGCCCAGGGTCACCTGAGCACGCAGACAACGATGCGGTCGCGCCCCCCACGAGGGCTACGACCGCCGCACAACGCAGCAGTCGAGCCATGTCGGGACCCTACCGGGAGACCGCGGCGCCTGGTAGCCCCAACCTTGGGGGTTGTGGATAACCCACCCACTCGCAGCGTCGGCGTTGTTGTGGGGGGCTCGACCAGTTTGAGATAGTCAACATGTTGAGTAATCCAAACGAGTAATCCAAAGAGGTCGCCACCCCCGCCTGGGCAAGCGCCAAGCGGTCACCGACGGGAGCGCGGCAAGCGCGCCCGCCGCCGTGGGCATACCCTCAAAGCGAGCAGGCGCAACAATGCGCAGGCGCGGGCCGAGGGAAGGCTTTCATGAAAAGCAACACAGTCCTGGGAGTCATCGGCGGCATCCTCATTGCCATCTCCGTGTTCCTCACCGGCACCACCGTCAGTTTCTCGGGCGCGGCCATCAAGGAGACGGTGCCGCTCATCCTGTTCGTCGCGGCGCTCGCGGTCATCGCGTTCTCCGTCATGAAGAACCGCACGGCGGCGAGCTTCGCGGCCATCGTGGCGGCGACCATCGCGCTCATTCAGCTCGTGGACATGCTCCGCAACGGCTCTCTGGACATCACGGTGCGGCTCGTCATCCTCGTGGCGGGCGTCGCGCTCGCTCTCTTCTCCTCGCTCGGGAGCCGCAAGAGGTAGACGGAGGCGGTCCGATCCCGATCCTGTTCGGGACCTTCGCCCCGACCCGTTCATCGGCCGCAGGTGTAAGCCGAGAGAATCACCCCTCGAAGAGGGAATGACAACTCCCGGCAACACGAGGCAGCGGACTCATGAACACCGAACAGCTCGACAAGATCAAGAGTGGAAAGGGCTTTATCGCCGCGCTCGACCAGAGCGGCGGCAGCACCCCCAAGGCACTGCAGTTCTACGGCGTGGACGACGACGCGTACGCGAACTTGGAGGCGATGTTCGACCTTGTCCACGAGATGCGCACCCGGATCATCACCAGTCCGGTCTTCACCGGCGACCGCATCCTCGGTGTGACCCTGTTCGAGATGACCGTGGAGCGCGAGATCGGGGGCAAGGGCGCCACCGAATACCTGTGGGAGGACAAGGGCATCGTCCCGTTCCTCAAGGTTGACAAGGGCCTGGTAGAGGAAGTTGACGGGGCCCGGGTCATGAAGCCGATGCCCGACCTGGCGGAGGTCCTCGAGTTGGCGAAGGCCCACGACGTGTTCGGCACCAAGATGCGTTCGGTCATCAAGCTGGCCAACGAGGCCGGCGTGAAGGCCGTGGTGGACCAGCAGTTCGAGGTGGCTCGCCAGATCCTCGCCGCCGGGCTGGTGCCCATCATCGAACCCGAGATCGACATCTCCAGCCCCAAGAAGGCCGAGGCCGAGGCGCTGCTCAAGGCCGCCCTCCTGGCCGCGCTCGACGGGCTCGACGACAACCAGCAGGTCATGCTCAAGCTCACGCTGCCCGAGGTGGACGGCTTCCACACCGAGCTCGTGCAGCACCCGCACGTGTTGCAGGTGACCGCCCTGTCCGGTGGCTACACGCGCGAGGAGGCCAACGCCCGGCTCGCCCGCAACCCCGGTGTGATCGCCAACTTCTCCCGCGCCCTGACGGAGGGTCTCAGCGTCCAACAGAGCCAGGAAGACTTCGACGCCGCTCTGGAAGCCTCGATCGCGAGCATCTACGAGGCCTCGAACACCTGATCCTGCGTCGTCCGCCGCTTCGACCGATCCCGGCTTCGCGCTGCGCGGGACCTAGGCCCCGCGCCGCGCATCGGCCGCAGGTGTAAGCCGGAATTATCAACCCTTGCGCAGGGGCTGACAACTCCCGTCAATACGAGGAGCCGGACTCATGAACACCGAACAGCTCGACAAGATCAAGAGTGGAAAGGGCTTCATCGCCGCGCTCGACCAGAGCGGCGGCAGCACCCCGAAGGCCCTCAAACTCTTCGGCATCCCGGAGACCGCGTACTCGAACGAGGACGAGATGTTCGACCTCATCCACGAGATGCGCGCCCGCATCATGACCAGCCCGGTGTTCACCGGCGACCGCATCCTCGGCGCAATCCTCTTTGACAAGACCATGGAGCGGGAGATCGGCGGCAAGGGAGCCGCCGAGTACCTGTGGGAAGAGAAGAACATCGTTCCCTTCCTCAAGGTGGACAAGGGGCTGGCCGAACCGGCCGACGGCTCCCGCACCATGAAGCCGCTGCCCGACCTGGACGAGGTGTTGGCGCGGGCCAAGACCCACGGCGTGTTCGGCACCAAGATGCGCTCGGTCATCAGGCTGGCCGACAAGACCGGCGTGAAGGCCGTGGTGGACCAGCAGTTCGAGGTGGCTCGCCAGATCCTCGACGTCGACCTGGTGCCCATCATCGAACCCGAGGTGGACGTGTTCAGCCCAGAGAAGGCCGTCGCAGAAGTCATGCTCAAGGCCGAACTCCTGGCCGCGCTGGACCAACTCAACCCCGAACAGCGCGTCATGCTGAAGCTCAGCCTCCCGGAGCTTGCGGGCCTGCTCACCGACCTGGTGCAACACCCCAACGTGCTCCGCGTGGTCGCCCTGTCCGGAGGGTTCACCCGTGAGAAGGCGAACGACCGGCTCGCCCGCAACCCCGGTGTGGTCGCCAGCTTCTCCCGCGCCCTCACGGAGGGCCTCACCGCCCAGCAGAGCCAAGAGGAGTTCGACGCCACGCTCGACGCCTCGATCGCCAGCATCTACGAGGCATCGCTCGCCTGACCCGCGGCGCGCACGCCGCGCCGCGGTTACGCTAATCCCCTGCGCACACACAAGGGGATGTCATGACGGACACGGACGGCACCGGGCAACCGAGAGTGCCCCGCCTGCCCGATCCCGGGTGGCTTCCTGACCCCAGCGACCGGGACCTCGAGCGCTACTGGAACGGCTGGGACTGGACGCAGCTGACCCGCGACCGGATCACCAGGGCGTCATATGCGCCCGGCGCGCCCGGCGCGGCATCGGCCACGACCACGCGCCGCCCCGTGGTCCGCGGATGGATCATGATGCTGGCGCTGGCGACCGTGGTCGCCGTGGGCGCGGCGGCATACGCGAACATGCTCCCCGCATGGATGGTGAGACCCGCGCAGATCTTCCTGGCGGCGCCGGCCGGGCCGGAGGTCGCCTACCCCGTGTTTGGGTCCGACGACACGGTCACCTACCTGGCCCGCGGCATGGTTGCGCAGCAGGAATCCATCGACGTCACCTGGCTTGTGGCGACAGGGCACGACGTGGTGGCCGAGGTGGACGACGCCATGGCCGAGGCCCAGGCACAAAACCCGTATGCCTTTGTGTCCGGCTGGCGCATCCGGGTTGAGGCTACCCGCGCACAGGTGTTCCCCGACTACATCTATCCGGCCGACGAGGCCGAGAGGCGCCGTGTGGAAACCTCGAGCGCCGTGGCGGCCATCATGGCCGATCCCTCGGTGACGGCGGCGGCCGGTGCCCGCGACACCGTCGGCGCCCTGCATGACGCGGTGCTGCAGGCCGCCACCTACGACCGTGCGGCGGCCGCGGCCATCAACGCCGGGGCGCGGCCGGAGACGTCCCCCGCGGTGGCGCAGTCTCAGGAGGCGTACGGGATTCTGGTCGCTGGCACCGCCGTGTGCAACGGGTACGCCCAGGCCTTCCAGCTGCTGGCGGCGGCGTCGGGCATCACATCGGTGGTGGTGACGGGCGAGGCGAACGGCGGCGTCACCACGGGTAGTCATGCGTGGAATCGCGTGCTGATTGACGGCAGGTGGCTGGTGGTCGACACCACCTGGGACGATGCTGCCGATACGCTGCCGCGCCGCGACTACCTGTTGATGGATCCGACTAACCCGCAGATGAGCACCCGCGCCGCGAACGACTACTGGGTGGTCGACGCGAACGCGGGGATGTATCAGTAGGGGCGATCACGCCGAGCGGAACGTGCGCTGGCCGCCATCGCCCTGCGAAGATGGTCAGGTCGCCCGTCAAGGGAGCGGGGCGGAGGGAAGTCACCTGTGGACACTGACGCTACGGACACTGAATCGGCCGAGGGCCACGACGTCATCACCGACACCGACCGGCTTGCCTACATGTCGCTACGCAAGCGGCCGGACACACGCGCCAAACGGTATGCGCTCGGCCGGTCCCTGAGGCACAAGGTGCCGCGATCCGCGCTGGGCGAGTGGCGGGTCGCCCGCGCGGGCCGGGACCCGGTGGCGCTGGTGGAGGAGAACCACGAGGGCCGCGTCCCGGAGTTGGTTCCGGTGCGGGTGGCGCGGATGGCGGCCTCTCCCTACGGTTTCCTTCGGGGTTCCGCGGTGGTCATGGCCGACGACGTGGCGGGCCTTCCCGCGACCGGCATCATGCCCGTGGTGTGCGGCGACGCGCACCTGGGCAACGTGGGCTTCTACGCCTCACCCGAACGTGACCTGGTGCTGGACCTCAATGACTTTGACGAGGCACACCCCGGCTCGTGGGAGTGGGACCTGCGGCGGCTTGCCGCAAGCACGTGGGTGGCGGGCCGCCAGAACGGCTCCTCGGAGGACGACTGCGAGGCCGCGGTGCGCGCCTGTGCCGCCTCCTACCGCGAGGAGATCCGGTACCTGGCCGACCAGCCGCTGTTCACCCGCTCCTTCGAGCGCATCGACATGACCCGGATGCGCGAGCACGCGCCGGACAGTCCCCTGGCCGTCGAGCTTGAGCGTGCCGCGAATCGCGCGCGCGAGCGCACCTCCGACCGCGCGCTGCCGCGTTTCACCACCGAGCGTCACGGCACCCGCCAGATTGTCGAGGAGCCACCCCTCATCACGCGGCTGCCCTACCAGGAGGCGGAGATGCTCGCCGAGGGCCTCGACGAGTACCTCGCCACGCTCGACCCGCACTGGCGGCGCGTGCTAGGCGGGTACACCTTGGTGGACGTCGCCCACAAGGTGGTGGGGGTGGGCTCCGTGGGGCTGCGCGCGTATGTCGCCCTTCTCGAGGGTTCGAGCGAGGACGACGTGATCTTCCTCCAACTCAAGCAGGCCCGCCGGTCGGTGCTCGCGCGGTATGTGCACGGCGACAGCGCGTGGCACCGCCACCAGGGCGAGCGGGTGGTCGAGTACCAGCAGGCCCTCCAGACGGTGAGCGACCCGCTGCTCGGGTGGACCACCGTGGACGGCCGGCAGTTCTATGTTCGCCAGTTTCGCAATATGAAGGGTTCGGTCTCGCTGGATGCGATCTCTGCGGGGTCTCTCGCGGACTACGCGGGCATCGCCGGCCGTCTGCTCGCCAAGGGGCACGCCCGCACCAGCGGCGCGTCGATGATCGCGGGCTACGTGGGCGGCAGCGCCAAGCTGGACGAGGCGATGGCGCGCTTCGCCCAGTCCTACGCCGACCAGACCGAGGCCGACCACGCGGCGCTGCTGGCCGCGGTCAAGAGCGGCAGGATGCCGATGGCGGACAGCGCGTAGCGGATTCGGTTCCGGCTACGCTGTGGCGTCGTCGTCGTCGTGGCTCTTGCGCTTGAACCGCGACGTGACCGCGCCGACCGCACCGGTGGCCTTGTCCCGCGCGGCCCCGGTGAATTCCGATGCCGTGCCCGCGGCGGATTGCAGCGCCTTCACGGCACGCGACTGCGCGGTGACGTCCGGGTCCGCCCTCTCAAAGTCGCGCAGCACGTCGGGGAAGTCGGTGGGTGGGGTGGGGAAGGCGATGCGAGCGGCCTTGACCACGTCGCGTCCAAAGGTGAAGCTGCCCACGCCGCCGATGACCGCACCCACGCCAAAGGGGATGGCCTTGCCGAGCGTCCCGGCCCCAAACTTGGCGCTGGTCTTCAGTGCCTGGCGGGCGATGACGGTCGCCACCGGCGCGAGCGCGGAGTCGGGCAGCTGCTGGGTGAGCACCTCTCCCCAGCCGTCGGGCAGGGCCCGTCCGAGCGTGCCGGCGGCGAGGGTGCGGGCATGGTCGACGCTCCCGGCTCCGGCGGCCTGGAACACAAGCTTGGCGACCTTGCTCTGCGACTTCTCGCCCAGCAGCATGGCGAACACGAGCGGCCGGGCGCGTTCCGCGTCGGTCACTTCTATGCCGTGCAGTTCGGTGGCGGCGAGCACGTACAGGGCGCTGGTCTCGTAGAAGAACAGCAGATCTGCGGCGCCCAGCGCCAGGGCGGTGCCCGTGCCCACCACGGGGATGGCGGCCGATGCTCCCACCCCGGTGCTGGTCGCCGTCACGGTGGTGACGTAGCGCTTGTCCAGCATCTTGAGAATCTCCGCGGCGGTGGCGTCCGGCTTCTCCCGGCGAAGCGACTTCAGGTACTCCAGCACCACCGGTCGCTGGATGGAGATGGCCTGGTAGATCCTCGACTTGGTGACGTCGGACTTGGCGGTCTCGCGCGCCTGCTCCACGACCACCTCGAGTACCTTGTCTGGGTCCTTGGTGGCGGGATCTGGCTGCTGGACGGTCATGGGTTCTCCGGTGAGTGTTGCGGGCGGGGGCGCGGCGCGGGCGGGCGGCCTGCTACCAGGTTACCGAGGGCGGGCGGCCTGCTACCAGGTTACCGAGGGCGGGCGGCAAGCCAGGTCGCCGGTGGTCGATAATCCATTTGGGCTATTTCAGCAGGGA
The DNA here is from genome assembly GCF_016278765.1 of Demequina sp. Lineage (GTDB taxonomy): Bacteria > Actinomycetota > Actinomycetes > Actinomycetales > Demequinaceae > Demequina. The sequence continues at coordinate 18,836 of NZ_JADQBE010000033.1, forward strand.
CTGAAATGCCAAGAACGGTTCACCTCGCCCTGCTCGGGACGCGGCCACCGACGCGCACTGACGCGCAACAGTGACACAGTGGACCCATGGCAAAACCTACGGACGAGGCCCGGCTGGCCGTGTTGATCGATGCGGACAACGCGGGCGCCCAGCATCTTGAGCGGCTTCTTGTGGAGATCGCGAAGTACGGCACCGCGACCGTGCGCCGGGCGTATGGCGACTGGACGTCGTCCCAGTTGTCCAAGTGGAAGCCGGTACTGCTCGCGCACTCGGTGCAACCCATCCAGCAGTTCAGCTACACCACCGGCAAGAACTCCACCGATAGCGCCCTGATCATCGACGCGATGGACCTGCTGCACGGGGGAACGGTGGACGGGTTCTGCCTGGTGTCGAGCGACAGCGACTTCACCCGGCTCGCGGCGCGCATCCGCGAGCAGGGCCTGATGGCCTACGGCTTCGGCCAACGCAAAACACCGAAGCCGTTTGTGGCGGCGTGCACCAAGTTTGTCTACGTGGAGAACCTGGGCGGCAAGGAGGTCGCCGCAAAGGAGACGGCCACTCCCTCGGCGACGACTGGGACGACGAAGGCTGCGGCGCCGACCACGGCGAAGAAGCCCTCGCTCAAGGGCGACACCAAGCTCGACAATCTCCTGTCCGAGGCCGTCGAAACCTCGGCCGACGACGACGGCTGGGCTCACCTGGGAGCCGTCGGCTCCAACCTGTCGCGCCTCGCGTCCGACTTCGACACCCGCACGTGGGGCTACGCCAAACTCACCGACCTCCTCAAGGCGCACCCCGGCTACGACGTGCAGTCACGCTCGCCGGGAGACGGCAAGCCCAAGGTCTCCGTGGTGCGGAGCAAGCCGCGCAAGTAGCGTGGGCGGAGGTGCTCGGTCGGCCAGGCCGCTAGGCGCGCACTCGGCGTGCCGGTTCTGGCCTCGCGCGGCATGGAACGTCAATCCGCGGCGGTGCGACGTCTCCACTGGGGCAAAAAAAGACCCGCCCTCGCGTGGAGGGACGGGTTGGTAACTCCAAAGTAGCACGGCGGACGTGCGGGGACGAGTTCAGCGCCATGGCCGCGATCTCACGGCGTGGCAACGGGGTTGACGACGCATTATCCGGAGGTGTCAAGATAGGCACGAATCCGTGCGCGGATCTCGGGCAAGTCCTCGCGCACCGTCGCGATGATGACGGCCACTTCGACGCGAGAGTACGTATGCGCGATGCGGTCGCGCATCCCCCACATGGCGGGCCAGTGGTCGCCGAAGAGCTGGTTGCGACGGCTCACGGAGAGAGCGCTGTGCGACTCACAGCGGTACGGCCTGCTGAAGGATGCGTTCGCGCAAGTCGGGACGGATCGAGGACTCGGGCACAAGGTCGACGCGGGCGCCGATGAGTTGCGAGAGTTCACGTTCAAGAGTGGACAACTGCATGAGGCTCAGCGGCTTGCGCATGTCGAACAGCAGGTCCACGTCGGAGTCCGGACGGTCGGTGCCATCGGCCGTGGATCCGAAGACGCGCACCCTGGCACCGCCTGCGTGTTTGATCGCGGCGCGAACGCGCGCGGAATGGTCCCGCAGGGCTCGCGCCCGAGGAGTCGAGCCGTGGAAGCGCAATAAGCGATTGACCTCGGGCTGGCTTCGACCGATCTGAACCGCAATCTCCGACTGCGTCATGCCGTGCGAGTAGGCGCTGCGCACAGCGGTGACGAGTTCGGCGCGGGCAGCCTCTACTGCGGCGTCGCACCGCTCGGCTACAGATGTCAACGACTCCATGTTGTCATTATAACATGTACTATTTCTGAAATATGGGGCCGAGAGGCACGAGGGCGCGACTCGTTGTACGCTGGCGCGGGCACCAGGTCGGCCTGGGCAGCGGTCGCCGCGACGTTGACACAAGTGGCTTAGGCACGCACCCAGCAGAGGCCGGTCGGATCCCACGCCCCATCGCGAGCCGCTCCGTTCAGCACAGGGTCGAGGAATGCGGCCACGACGCTCACCGCGTCTTCAAAGGTGCGGGGCACAATCGGATGAGGCTCCTTCCGAGAGAGGTCCTCGAACCGCTCCCGCATGGAGGCTGGCACTGCGGATCGCGTCGGGATGGCGAGCCCCCGCGCCAGCGACTCGGCAGCAATCGCCTCATACAACTGGGACGCGAGCACGTCGTCGGCGCCCCGGAGAGCGCAGAGGTCGTACAGGTCCTTGACGCGCGACGACGCCACTTGATCCCTCCCGTAGCGCGCATGGGTAGCGCAGACTTTGTCGGCGATGTGGTCCGCCGATGGGTAGAGCAGCAAGGAGGCCTGCTCGAGCCCGAGCATCTCAAGCGAAAGTGGGCTGGCGGCACGCGTCGGAGAGCCAGTCAGTTCCCGGCCCGCCACCAGATCGATGTTGAAACGATCAAAGTGCTTGACACCCAGCGCGACCGTCACCGTCACCGTGCATCCGGCGTAGCCTCCAGTGTTGAGGTCGGAGAGATCCCGACGGGGCAGCGACAGTTGATAGTTGAGACCGTCACCCAGGTCGCGCTCGACTGCTCGGCGCAGTGAGGCAACGGCCGCGTCTAGATCCTGGTCGGACACTCGCACATCAAGGTCGCGAGTGGCGCGGTTGCTGACTCGGCGAGCGACAAGCGCCTCGCCTCCCTTCACGATCCAGTCAATGGCTCCCGCCGCAAGTCGATGGTGCATCTGATTGATCGCGACCTCGCGTATGACCCGCTCCGGCTTGAGCCCCGCGTTCCGTGCGCGGGTTCTGATCGACTCCGCACTCAGAGGCAGCCCCGGTTCCCTACTCATCGTGTTCAACCTCGCGGACGATGCCGGACGGCAGTCCGACGAGAACCTGTCGTGCCAGGCGAGCCATATCGTCATACCGGCCGAGGTCGCGAGCGAGCACCGCGGTAGTTGGATTGCGTGACCCCAGAGCGTCGCGGACCGCCGCCTCGACTGCACTCTGGATTGCGGGCGCCCAGGCCGCGCCCAGGAGGCGGCTCAGATCTGGCTGCCGCGCCAGCTCCGCGAGCGCCGACGTGGCGTCGAGCCCCGTGAGTTCGAGCATGCGCTCCAGGAGTTCGGCGCCGTCATGCGCTCCGTGATGCCTCGCGGCCGCGTCCAGCATCGGCGCGAGCGCCCCAAGGTCCACGGCCCCACGGCGGTAGGCGTCCGCGAGCGCATCGGCCACATCGCCAAGTTCGGGCTCGGTGCGCGCCAGATCGGCAACCGTTCGCTCAATAGTGGTCACCAGCATGCCGCGGGCAATGGTGATGTCGGACCGCGGGACTTCTGCACGGTGGACGATGACGTCACTTCGTCGGCTCTGTTTGCGGACGGGCGCGGTCATCTCGTGACGGTCTGCATACATGTTCCCAATGCCGTGCACGGCGGCGGCGCTGCGATGAGAGACGACGATCGGGTGGCCCAGGTCGGCAGCGCGCTCGGCGGCGTTGCGCGCGGGGTCGGCGGCGAGCCATGCTGCGCGGAGTTCCGTGAGCCGGTCAGCATCGGCGCCGCGCACGCGATATACCCCGTGAGCGAGCCGCTCCACGTCCCCAGCTTCAGCGAGTCGCGCCAGATTAAGTCGGGGCACGCCGACGCGGACGGCCTGACTGGTGGTCACCAGGCCGTCCTGCGTTTCGGCGATTTTCGCGATCTCGCGCATCGCGGTGGCGGACTTCATGCTTCGAATATATCACTAATAGAGATACTTTTGCAGTACTTGCTTTGCGTGACGCGCGCCCGGTCACCGACGTCATCAGCGAGAACCACTAGACCCAGGTGTCGGAGCGGCGGGCTGCGGCGTAGATCGCTTCGACCTGTTCGGGGGTGAGAACCGCCGGACGTTTCTTGAACCAGCGAGGCACGTCCATGCGGTCCAGCACCATCACGTCGTCGGGCATCTGCTTGATGTTGACCTCAGGCACGATTGAGCCGGTCAGCACCACTACGCACGAGCGCACCGACACCTCGAACCCGGCCGCCTTGGTGAGAAGCTTCGACGCGCGGGTCGCCTCGTGACTCGCGTTGCGCAGGTACGGGACCACGTGTCCGTTGACGCGCATCTGATACTTCGCCACCCAGATTTTGCCGCCAGGGTGGTTCTTGGTGTTGAGCGTGAACGCGCCGCCGGGCCCGATCGCGACATGGTCGATGTCCGAGTCCTTCTTGCCGACGGGCACCGAGTGGAGCAGGTACCAGCCACGGTCGCGCAGCTTCTCTAGGCGGGCGCCGACGGCCTCCTCGCCATCCGCGCCGACGCGCCAGGCCCGCTCGTCGGTGTGAACGTTGAATACCCGCGCGCCGTAGGCGAGGATCTTGGAGCGATCCTTGCTGGACTCCCACGCGACGGCGGCTTGTTCCCGGACCAATTGGCCCGGGCGGCGGGTGGCAAGGTCGGTCCAGGTGGGTTCCGGTGTGGGCTCGGACGCAGTCGCCGCTGGCGCCGGGGTGCCACCCCAGGCCTCGAGTGCGGCAGTCACAGCCACCGCGTCGGCGCCGTCCTCGATGGTCACCGCGCCAGTCTTCAGGTCGATCCAACCCAACTTGGCGCCGTCGGCTGCTGTGGCATACCCGCGCCGGTGCCCGTATTTGGTCCAGCGCGTGATGGTGATGTCGGTCATGGTTTCCCCCTCCGCCCCGACACTACTGCGCCGCAGCCACCTGTGCTCGGACCACCTGCGCCCGCGCGCTTCGGAAGAGTTCCGCGAGCTCGGGGATCACGCTGGGCTCGGCGTCAAGCGCGGCCTCGAGGCGCTCGGCCTCCGAGGCACTCAACCGCGTGACCCACGCCTCAAGCACCACAGGGCGGGCGCGGTCGAGCGCTGCACCGAGCACGAAGGACGTCATGTCCTGACCGTTGGCATCAGCGGCTTCCTTGATGAGAGCGAGGTTCTCTTCGTCAATACGCATGTTGATGCGAGTCTTCGCGGTGGCCATCTCGTCTTCCCTCTTCTTCCTTGTTGAATGTACAGACTACATATGTACACCTGACAGTCCCCCAGCCGACTCAAATTTCCGCTGTGGACCGCGCTCCGACGGACACGAGCCGAGGTAGTGTCGGTGAAGACGCATTCAGCGACACCGACGGAGGACGTGACATGGCGAGCGGCATCGCAGGCTGGGGCTACGAGGGACGCACGGTCGCGGACCTTGTGGAGTTCACGCGGGCGATGGGAGCCGAGTGGGTAGTCGACGTCCGACTCAACCCCCTGTCACGCAAACCCGGATTCTCCAAGCGCGCGCTTGCCGCGGCATTGGCCGAGCATGGACTTCAGTATCTTCACCTGCCGGAGTTGGGGAACCCCAAGGACAACAGGGCCGGATTCGCCGACGTTGAGGGAGTCGCTGGCGACGTGGCGCGCGAGCGCTACCGCACCGAAGTCCTTGCCACTGACGTGGCCGCCGCGGCCCTAGACCGACTCACGGAACTCGGCGCCCGCGATGGAGTGGTACTCCTGTGCTTCGAGGCCGAAACCAGTCAGTGCCACCGCGCCGAAGTCCAGCGCGCCCTGCTTCAAGCAAGGGCAACTATCTAGGCAGTCTTAGAGCCCCAGCAGACGTCGCCTGTCCGGCGACGTCTGCTGGGGGACTCCACAGGCCCAGCACCAAGAAATCCCGGGGGTGCTGGTGCATGTTGCCCACATAGAAATGGGTATCGCGATCCGGTGCACACAGCTGGTCGAGGAACCGCTCTCGGTGGAGCCGGAGCATCTCGGCCGCTCCGCGAGTCCGATTGCGTCGCGCGAGCTGGCCTGACTCCCAGTCAATGAGGCTTTGCTGATGGCCGCCGCAGTCGCGAGACTCGCAGTGGTACCTGAACTTCGCGATCACCGGAGATTCCTCGAGCAGGTCCGTTTCATGCCCAAAGAGGTCAGTCGTGACGGTCCCGGCATCGACCGCCTTGTAGGCGGGATTCACGGTCACCGTCAGGTCGCTGACGCGCGGCTTGATCAGCCCCAGCGAGGGCGCCGCCCCCGCGTCCGCTCGGACACCCGCAAGCAACTCGCACGTGGTGGTCGCACCGATGAGGGGCTCCATGAGTGCTTGGCGATGCGCCCAACCCGAAGCGGACGGGATGACGTCTCCGACGCGCATCGAACTCAGATCTGGCTTGGGACTCTCCGGGCGCCGGTCGCTTGCGGCAGGCAGCACCTTGAGTTTCAGCACCTGGTACTTCTTAAACTGCTTGTCGGCTGGAAGAGCCCTGAACCCGACTGGAAATAGACGAATCCACTCTGGCTTTTCTCGATCAAGACGCACGCCCGCAACGCAGACTGCCTCACCGGTCTGCTTGCCAATAGCCGGGTACGCCTTCACGGTGACGAGCACCGTCGCGACGTCTTCATGCCCATGGGCCGCGAGGTGCGGTGCCCGCTCAACCACCTGTGCCCGGTCCCAATCCCCCATGCCCAGACGGTACTCCCGCGACTGCCGCTGCGCGGGGCATTGTGGACAACGCAGCGCAAAAACGCCCGCTCAGGTTGGCTAGGTGGCACAGTGGATCCATGGCAAAACCTACGGACGAGGCCCGACTCGCAGTCCTGATCGACGCCGACAACGCGAGCGCCCAGCATCTTGAGCGCCTGCTGGTCGAGATCGCCAAGTACGGCACGGCGACCGTGCGCCGAGCTTATGGCGACTGGACGTCGACGCAGTTGGCCAAGTGGAAGCCGGTACTGCTCGCGCACTCGGTGCAGCCCATCCAGCAGTTCGGCTATACGACCGGGAAGAATTCCACCGATAGCGCGCTGATCATCGACGCGATGGACCTGCTCCACGGTGGCACGGTGGACGGCTTCTGCCTGGTGTCGAGCGACAGCGACTTCACCCGGCTGGCGGCGCGGATCCGCGAGCAGGGCCTGATGGCCTACGGCTTCGGTCAGAAGAAGACACCCAAGCCCTTTGTGGCGGCGTGCACCAAGTTCGTCTACGTGGAGAACCTGGGCGGCGCGGAGGCTGCGCCCAAGGCGGCCGCGGCTCCCGAGGCAAAGGCGACGAAGGCGAAGCCCGCAGCGACTCCCGAGGGCACCGCAGCGAAGGCGAAGCCTGCGCTCAAGGGCGACACGAAGTTGGACAGGCTCTTGTCCGAGGCGGTAGAGACCTCGGCCGACGACGACGGCTGGGCGAATCTCAGTTCGGTTGGCCAGAACCTATCGCGGCTCGCGTCGGACTTCGACTCCCGATCGTGGGGTTTCGCCAAGCTGACGGACCTGCTCAAGGCGCACCCCGGCTACGACGTGCAGTCGCGCTCGCCGGGAGACGGCAAGCCCAAGGTCTCCGTGGTGCGGAGCAAGCCGCGCAAGTAGCGTGGGCGAGACAGGACCCTTCCCGCAGTCGCGTGTCCCCGTTGTCAAATGTGCGCGGTGAGTTAGGAGTTGCTGCTGGCGACGCCGATGCTCCAGCCCAAGAACGGCATACACGGCCATGTACGGCTGGCCGACTCCCGGGGAGACCACGTCCTTTGGGGCCCTGGTCGGCGCAGCCCGGACGATCAGACTCGCCCGGGCCGAGCACGATCAGCCCTTGAGCCCCGTATGGGCAAGTCCCTGCACGAACTGCCGCTGCGCGACGATGAAGACGATGAGTACTGGCACGACGGTCAGCGTGGTCGCCGCGAGTTGGACGTTCCACATTGGCCCGCCGTATGCGTCGACGTACTGTGTCAGGGCCTGAGGGATCGTGAACTTGTCCCGGCTGGACAGGTACACGATCGGCTCGAGATACAGGTTCCACGATTTGAGGAACGTGAAGATCGCGACGGCGGCGATCGCCGGCCGAGCCAGCGGGAAGGCGATCCGCCAGAACAGCCCCGCGCGGCCAAGGCCGTCGATCCGACCAGCCTCCTCAAGCTCATAGGGCAGCCCCAGAAAGAACTGTCGCATGATGAACGTCGCAAGGACGCTGGGTGCCCCAAAGATCGGCACGATGATCAGCGGCCAGTGTGTGTCCATCAGCCCCAAGTTGTTGACAAACCGGAACAGCGGCACGATCGTCACCTCCGCAGGGATCAGCATTCCTGCCAGCACCAAGACAAACAGTGCGTTCGCCCCGGGGAACTTGATCCGGGCGAAGGCGTACCCCGCGAGCGAGGACAGCAGGATGGTGCCTGCGGTGACCAGCACGGCGATGTAGATGCTGTTCCAGTACTGCTGGGCGAACGGCTGGAGCTCGAACACCTCGCGGTAGGGCGTGAACGTCGGCGACTCCGGAAGCAGCGTCGGCGGTATGCGCAGGATCTCGCTCGTCGACTTAAGGCTGGACGTCGCCATCCACCACAGCGGGAACACGAACGGCACCGCCGCGAGCGCCATCAGCATCCACAAGGATGCCCGCATGGCCCGCTCGCCAGAGGTCCGACGCTTTCCGTGGTGGCTCGCGCCGCCGGGATCGCGGGGCTCAGTCACCGCCTCGTCCTGTCGCTCCAGTTGGCTATCAGGACTCATGGAACACCCACCTCTTTCTTGTCTGCCACTGAATGAGCGTGAGCGTGAGGACTATCACGAACAGCAGCACGGACACGGCGCTGGCGTACCCGAACTGGTTGAACTCGAACGCCTGCTGGTAGAGGTAGTAGACGAGCACCGTGGTGGAGTGCCCTGGCCCGCCTTGGGTCAGCACGTCGATCTGGGCGAACACCTCAAGCGATCCGACAACAGTGATGATGGACACCAGCAGGATGGTCGGGCTGACCAGCGGAACGATGACCGCCCAGAACCGTCGCCAGGCGTTCGCTCCGTCCAGTTGTGCCGCCTCCTGGATCTCGGTGGGCACACCCTGCAGGGCTGCGAGGAACAGGATCATGTTCAGGCCGACGTTCTTGAAGACTTGGACGACGATCACGGAGATCATCGCGGTGTTGCCGTTGCGCAACCAGTTGGGTCCCTCGATGCCCAGGGTGGAAAGGAAACCGTTGATGCCACCGTCGGCCTGGAGCAGGAAGCCCCAGACGATCGTCCATGCCACGAGGGAGACCACGACGGGCGAGAAGAACATCACCCTGAACGCCGTGGTTCCCCGCAACTTTTGGTTAAGGAGCAACGCGAGCACCATCGCCAGCGAGATGTTGAGGACGACCAGTCCGAGCGAGAACCAGCCGGAGACCACCAGCGAGTTGCGCAGGCCGGGGTCCTCAAGCATGCGCTCGTAGTTGCCTGCCCCTTCAAAGGTGAAGGTATTCGCCAGGACGTTCCACTCGTGCAGGCTGTACCAGACCACCATCACGAGCGGGGCAACAACAAACGCGAGAGTGCCAAGCACCTGTGGAGCGACAAAGAGGTAGCCGACGGCGTTGTCCCGTCGCCTCCAGGTGGACCGGCGCGTCGGCCGGCCCACCCGGAGGCTGGTGATGGTTGAGGGCATTCCTCAGCCCTGGAGCAGCGGGTCGATCGCCGTGCACACGTCGGCTAGCACTGACTCGACGTCGGCGTCGGGCTGCCACATGGCGTCGAGCTCTGCGCGCACCGTGTCTTGCAACTGGGCAAAGTTCTGGTGCGACGGCTTGGTCTTCGCACCTTGGATACCGTCGACAACCACGGCTTGCAGTTGCTCCTCTGAGAGCAGCGGGTTGGCCTGAGCAAGCACCTCTGCCGTCAGCAGAGACTCACGCGGCGGCGGGAAGTACGTCGCCAGGCGCTCGGCGTTGGTCGGGTTGGTGAAGTAGGCGAGGAAGTCAGCGGCGATCTGCGGGTTGGCGCCTTGAGCGAACACGCCAATACCTGCCTGCCCGATCACGTTCTGCCTGCCTTCTGGGCCTTCGGGAAGCGGGAGGAGGTCCCACTCGAAGCTGCCATCGAGTGCCGATGCACGGGAGATCTGCGTGACGGTCATCGTCGTCTCACCGGCAAAGAAGTCGGCCGACGTTCCCGGTCCAGGGATGGCACTGTCAGCGAAGATCGCTTCGTGGATCCACGTCATCGCGTCGACCATCTCCGGCTCTGTGAAGGTGCACGTGGTGCCGTCCTCCGACCACGGTGAGGCTCCCCAGCCGCCCCACACGGTCGCGAGGTTCTCCCACACGGTGTATTCGAAGTCGCGCACCACGAGGCCCGCTCCGCCGAGCTTCGCAACGGAGGCCGCGGAGATGTCGCGCGCGGCGTCATACGTCCATTCGCCCTGGTTGACAAGGTTGGCAGGGTTCGCCGTCCCGGCCGCGGCGATGCGGTCGGTGTTGACGAACATCGCGAAGGGCGAACTCGAGAACGGGTATGCGTACAAGCTGTCGCCGTCCTCCCACAGGCTGAGCGCGCTGCTGACCAGGTCGTCTACCTCATAGCCCGGTGTCCCCTCGAGCGTGCCGCGCAGGTCCGTCAGGGCGCCGCTTTGCACAAACTCGGGAGCGTTGCTCTCAAGAATCCAGGCGAGGTCAGGTGGGGAGCCACCAGCCAGTTGAGTGGTCAGCGTGGTGGTGTAGTCCGCGAACGGGATCACCTCGAAGTCGACGCTGGCCACTTTGTCGGGGTTCTCCGCGATGTATCCCTGCGCGATCTCGTCAAAGAGCGCGAGTTGGTCTTCGTTGGCCGTCCAGACGGTCATCGTCAGGTTCACGGGCGCGGCCGGTGGAGCGGCTCCTGTACTGGTCGCGGATGGATCAGGATCGGAGCCTGCGGAGCACGCAACCAGGCTGGTGCTCAGCGCGACTGCGGCAAGGATGCTGACAGTGGTACGACGGTGGATCATTGTTCTCTCCTTGGTGGTGGTGTGTCGGAAGTGGAAGTCGGGTGGGCCGTGCCGCCAGGCGGTCAGTAACCGTGGACGGTGTCGGGCCAGTGAAGTTCGACGCCGTCGGCGACGAGCGCCGCTTGGAGCTGCGTGACGTGGCTGGGATTGGCGTGGATCTCTTGCGGGTCGAGTCCGAGTTCAAGGCAGGTGGCCGCGAGCACGCCGGCGACTTCGCCGATGTTCCACTCGACGGGGTGCAGCCGGTAGCAACCGTTGGTGATGTGGGTGGTGCCGATGTTCTTGGCACCCGCAAGCAGGTTGCGGACGCGCCGCGGGATGAGGGCTCCGAGCGGAATCTCGAACGGCTCCGCTCCCACGTCGATGTAGTTGTCGCCGCCCGTGCTCGGGTGCAGGTCGATCCGGTACATCCCGACGCCGACGCTGTCCTCGTAGCGCCTCGCCCCGGCTTCTCCCCGTATGGCCAGGGAGACGTCTTGCTCGACGACCGTCTGGAGCGCCTTGATGCGCCTGCCCTCGCGGTGGTAGGGGGCCTGAGCCAACCCGTCGGCCGTTCCCATCACCTCTGGCACGAGGCGCAGGCCCGGCCAGCCGTGGCCGCCGTCCGGGCGGGGGGCTTCGGTCTGCAGCCAGTACAGCATCGAGAGGCTGAGCTGGCGGGCGTCGGCGAGGCGGCTGGCGGCCGTCTGCTCGTCGACGTCGAGCACGGGGCCCTCGAAGTAGTCGATGCTCGGCCAGTTCACCAGCGTGATGTCACTGCTGTAGGCGCCGGGGACAAACAAGTCGCGGGCGACGATGCGCCGGAACGTCCACAGGTTGCCGTCACCCGGGTTTTGGCTCTGGTCGGCGAACACAGCCTGCACGTCGTCGCCTGGGTTGGGCTCGAAGGTGCGGGTGGTGATCTCGAGCGTGCGCGGGTGCGGCGCCGCCCAACCGAGCAGCGGCCCGCCCCAGAAATCCGGCCGCACCGAGCGCCAGTGGTCGTACTGCTCGGGCCGGTCGATGGTGTGGTCGCCGTCCGCGTGCTCGATCGCGAAGCAAATCGACAGTGCCTGGATGTTGTCGGGCTGCGCCTGGTCGGGCGCGCTGGGCTCCCCCGTCTCGGCCCGGGACTCGAAACCCGTCACGTACTCGACGCCCGCGAGCGGCAGCAGCTCGCCGGTCTCGGTCGCGTCGATCACGACGTCCGCGTGCACCATGGTCTCTGTGGTGCCGTCGACCGAGCGCAGCAACACTGCGGTGATCCGATCACCGTCTGTCTCGCACGCGACGGGGCGCACCGGCTGCAACACCGGAAGGCGGCCCGAACTACGGTACGGGGCGAGCATCGCCTCGATCACGGCGACCGCAACGCGCGGCTCGTGGCACAACTTGCTGACCCACCCGGCACCGGGGTTGAGGTCTGGCCTCGCCTTGGCCTCGTCCGTGAGCGGGAAGTAGCGGCGGTAGTAGTCGCGAATGCCGTCGCGGTACGCGCGGTAGCTCGCCGTGCAGCCGATCTCTTCGATCCAAGGGTGCTCGTCGGGTGGGACGGCCTGCGACGTCGACTGGCCGCCGAGCCACGCGAACTCCTCTGTCAGGATGACCTGGGCACCGTGGCGGACAGCGCCGAGCGCTGCGGCCACGCCGCCGAGCCCTCCACCAACCACAAGCACCTGGGTGCGCCTCTGCGTCTGCATCACTGTGTGGTCTCGCTTTCTGTGGGTAGGCGTGTCATGGCTTGGCCCGTCATGGCTGGGCCCGTCATGGCGTGGCTCGCAGGGGGGCGAGGGTAGCGCCGTCGACGATGGCGCAATCGAGCAGGGTTCGGGCCTCTTCTGGCGATACCTCGTGCGAGGGGTCGAGGATGCGGGCGAGCAGCAGCGTCGCCTCTGAGGCGAGCAGCGTGCGCGGCGGCACGAGGCGAGTGAGGTCAACGTCTTGACGCGATGCGGTGGTAACGTCTCCGAGCGCGATCACCGACAGGTCGCTCGGCACGTCGACGCCGTCCGCCTTCGCGTGGTCGAGCAGGTCATCGGCGATGCGGACCGTCTCGGCGATGAGCACGGTGGCGCCCGAGTCGCGGACCGCGCGCCAGTCCGCCGAGGAGTCGGTGCCGTCGGAGGGGCGCATCAGCACTGTCGCGTCCCCCAGCGCGGCGATCTCCTCGTGTAGCCCACGCTGACGGTCAAGGATCGACTCCCCTGTGCTGGTGAGGTGCACGTAGGCGAAGCGCCGGTGACCCAGCGCGTACGCGCGCCGCACCAGTTCCGCGGTGCCGCCCACGTAGTCGGCGCCGACGTAGGGCACGCCTTGGGCCTCGCGGCGACCGATGGCCACGAAGGGGAAGCCTTCCGCGACCAACTGCTCGAGTTCCGCGGTGTCCATTTCGAGACCGAGGAGGAGGCAACCGTCCACGAGGCCCAGCCGGTTCTGCTCGTGAAGCAGACGTCGACGGCCGTCGATCACGGGGGCGCTGGTGAGGAGGAGCAGGTCGCAACCGAGCTCCTCCGCTGCTGCTTCGATGCCGGTGAGGAGCGGGGTGTAGAAGTCTTGGGTCGCGGTCGGGAACGCCGACTCGTAGGTGAAGACGCCAAGGATCTTGTTGCCCACTCCGGCCAGACGCCTGGCGGCGGGGTCCGCCACGTAGCGGGTCTCGCGGATCACCTCGAGTACGCGGTCGCGGGTGGCGGCCGGGATGCGGCTCGCCTCGTCCGCCTTGCCGTTGAGCACGAGCGAGACGGTTGCCTGGCTGACGCCCACGAGCTCGGCGATGCGGCGCTGAGTCATGCGAGGGCCAGGGGCCTTGGAGATCGTCATTGATGCCCTTCGGTCTATCTCACGCTCCGTTGACCGGAGAGTGGTCGCGTTTGCTAATGCGTATGAGCAGGATCATAACCCCAAGTCATGCGGATTAGCAAGCCAGGGGCGAAAAGGCCGTTGCTGTGCACGTGGATCGTGGCCGCGCGGCGCGGGAGGACTCGTCAGCGCAAGTCGCGTTCGAACAGGTCCTCTCCACACTCGAGGTGCCCCACTATGCACCTGAGCAGAACTGGGCATATGCTCGAAAGTGCCGGTGACAAGGGGTCCAGGGGACCTCTTCCTGTGAGAACGGGATAGCCGGTTTCTTCCTGCCCCGCGGCGACCTTCGGTCTCGCGTTGCGCGGGCTGACTCTGGCTTAAGCCCGCGCGGAGAGGTACTCGTCGAGCGCCTCGCGCACAATGTCGCTGCGGGTCCGCCCACTGCCAGCAAGTCGGTCGATGAGCGCGGCCTGGGCGTCGGTCACGGCGAAGTTGAGGCGCGCGCTGCGCTCGCCCTTGCGCCCCGCCTTGCCGTCGATGCGCGGCCGGCCGACGCGACGTTCGACTGCCTCGACGTCCACACCTGCGGCCTCGAGCACGGCGCGTCCGTGAGCTGCGGCGTCCGCCGCGGTGCGGACACCTTGGGCCTCGCCCCAGCCCTCTGGGGACGCGGCGAAGCGTGCCGCCTGCTCTTCGCGACTCGCGGTCATGCTGTCCTCCCGTCTAGCGGCCATATCCGGACGCCCTTGCCGTGCTCTCTCGCAGTGCCATCACATGAAAGATCCAGATCTCGCGTGGCGGCGTGATGATCGTGAGCACCTCGAGAGTGCCGAACCTACTGGGACCGATGAAGAGCGATGGTGATTGATCGCCAACTCGGGGACGTCCGAAAGACTCGATGAACATTTCCGCGTTTGCGATCGCGTAGAGCGCTTCGTTCTGCGGGATACCGTGCTTGGCCGCACTGGCGGCCCACATGATCGACAAGGCTCAGTATCCCCCGCTTTCCTTATTGTGTCTACCGCAATTCGATAGACTCCTGTGCCCGATGCTGTTGCTCACGGGGCCGACGCTAGAGCCCGGCACGACGCTCGCGCTCGGCCCTGTGGAAAACCTTCAGAGTGCCTCAACACGCGACGATGCGGGCGACGAGTGGGTGGTCGACGCCAATTCTGGAGCGTTTAAGTAGGGACTGAAATGCCAACGTGGCACTCGATCGTGGCGGGCGCGTCGCCTCTCGGCGAGGCCCGCGCCCCGTGCGCGACCACTCAGAGCGTCAGTCCCCCTTTACGTTGACGATCTGCCTGAGCGTGTGCCGGATCTCCACCAGGTCGGCGGCGTCCGCCATCACCTGATCGATGTCCTTGTACGCGGCAGGAATCTCGTCGATGAACGCATCGGAGTCCTCGTACTCGATGCCCACCATGGAGGCCCGCAGGTCCTCCCTGCTGAACTGCTTCCTGGCGGCCGACCTTGAGAACACCCGGCCGGCCCCGTGCGGCGAGGAGTTCAGCGCCACGGCGTTGCCGAGACCCTGAACCACGTACGACGCTGTGCCCATCGAGCCAGGGACCAGGCATCACTGTCGGCCAGAGTGATCTAGTGCCGGCTCATCGCTGCGGGAAAGGTGAGGGCGGTCTCGGTCTTGCAGAGTGCCTACCGGGGGCGTCGTGGATCGCCTACGCCCCAGCGACAACGACGTTCGCCAAGAGCCGCTGCCCCCACGAAGGCAACTTGAGTCCGCGATGGTGGAGTTGCCCGATGATCACTCCAGTTCCGAGCCCCAACTCCCGGGCCACGACAGCCAGATCGTCGAAGGATTCGATGTGTGCCAAGAGGTGCTCCTGCTCGCGCGGCACGAGCACTTCCGTCGCGAACTCGTCGGCACGGCGCTCTGCCTCGGACTTCTCGCCGCCACGGGGACCCTCAAGATAGATCGCGTCTCGCTGGCCGTCGAGCACGTGCGACAGTTCGTGGAAGAGCGTGAACCAGAAGATGTCCTCGCGCCTGCCTCTGTCCGTGATCGCAACGATGGGCCCATGGGGACCCCACAGCGTCACGCCATTGCAGTGCGCCTTGGGGACGTTGGGAAGAAACACCAGCGCGACCCCGGCCGATGCGAGCAAGGCGCGCGCCTCTCGCGCGCCCTCGGCGGGCTGGTTGCGGGTGAGCGCCCTCAGCGCCGGAAGTGTCGCCTGCACCACGTCCGGTGCGAATGCCTCTGTGGTGATCAGGGAGCTTTGGCGTTGAGCCAGCGCGATCATCACCTCGGTGGCGACGGGGTGGGGCGTGAACGAGGCCGATACCCGGAATGCTGCCGCATGCCGCCGCGTCAACCTGTCCAAGCCGTCGGTCGAGCTCACGCCGAGCAGGCCGAACACCTGAACGAGCTGTTCGCCCTTTGCTCGCGCCGGCGCAGTCACAAGCCCCGCATCGCGAAGGAACTTCAGTAATGACGCCTCGACGGGGGAATCGGAGGCGCCCGCCGCCTCGATGGCTTCGCGTCGCCTCAGCATGGCTCGGTACGAGCCCTCCATCCGCAGCCAGGTGTCCGCGCTGACGCCGGTGACGAGTTCTAGGTCATGGGCTGTGTCGGCGGTGAGCGACGCCTTGGCGTTGATGAGTTGGCTGATGAACTTCTCGGACTTGGAGGTGCGGTCGGCAAGCTCGCGCTGCGACATGCGCCGTTCGTCGAGCCACTCCTCCAGGACGGCGCCTGGAGAGGCGACAAGGTGGCCGGGCGGGTGTGTCGTGGTCATGGTGTGTACCTCAGTCCGGTGAGCGGGTGGGTCCGCCCGGCCTGGAAGTGCGACTCTGCGAGGTTCTTGGACTCGCGGATGGTGGTGATTCGGATCGCCAGCTTCTTGACGACCTCGGCTCCGTAAGCCTTCTTCAGGGCTCGCTCGTTGTGAAGGAGCGTTTCAAAACGCGGACTCTCATAATCCACCTCCATCGGTCCACGATACTAGCGTTTACCGGATCGGTAAAGACGTGAGCTTGTTGGCGACTCCGGATCAGAAGGTTGGAGGTCCGAGCGAGTGCCCCTCGAGTGCGCGCTAGTTCAGCACAAAGTGCCCGATCAACTTTGACAGGTACGCCACGTCCACGTTGCCCGCAAACTCGAAGCGCACTTTGCCAAGTCCGGAAAACCACAGTTCCAGTTCCGCGTCGAGATCGAAGGTGCCCGCCGTCTCCACTGACCACGCCTGCACCTTGTTGTACGGCAACGACGTGTAGTCCTTCTTCTTGCCGGTCATGCCCTGCACGTTGAGCGCAATGATCCGCTTGGACGTGAACACCACCATGTCGCGCATGCCTCGGAAACTCATCATCATCGTCTCGCCGTCAAGCAGCAGGTGCGCAAGCTTGGAGTCAGCCTCGGAGTCGTCGACTCGACGGAGCTTCACAAAGGATGCGTTCTGAAAATCGATCATGGGATCCCCCTCAGTCGTGGCAACGCCGACGGCGTGTCGGCGCTGAGTAGAACGTATCGCGACCTACCGACTTCGCTTTCTGCCGGACGACGACGGCTGGCTCACCTGGGAGCAGCCGGGTCCAACTTGTCGCGGCTTGCGTCCGACTTTGACACCCGCTCGCGGGGATTATCCAAGCTCACAGAACTGCTCAAGGCGCACCCTGGCTACGACGTGCAGTCACGCTCGCCGGGAGACGGCAAGCCCAAGGTCTCTGTGGTGCGGAGCTAGCCGCGCAAGTAGCGGAGATGAGGGCTTCGCCAGCTCACGCTAGAACCAGATAGCTTGTGCGGGCAGATCCAACGGAATGTCGATCACCATCGTGTCGAGGGCTCACGGCACCAGAAGCGCCTGCGCTGTGCGCACTAGGGTGAGAGGACCCCGGGGGATTGGAGCATCGTGGCTGAATCGGATTGGCGCGAAGTCGTTGCGCTTGCAGAGCGGTTATCAAAGGTAGTCGACTTCGACGAGCATGAGCGCGACTACAAGGTAGAGATTTCTGAACGCATGCGGGCGGTGCGCTCGAGTGTCGAGTCAGACGATCCCGAGTGGCCCCAGGCTCTCGTCCGGGCCCTTCGTGGGAATCTGATCCACTTCACGACGATCATGAAAGTCTCGGAAGTCGTGCAGAGTGATCGTGAAGGCGCTCGCAGCGCGCTCCTTAACTTGTGGAACCAAACGGACAAGACTGCCGCTCAGGTCGCGTGGCATCAGTACCTCAACGGCCGGGATCCCAAGATCTATATTGGCGCCGCACTCACAACTGGTTCAGTACTGCTCTTCGCCGATGAATCGCGCGAGTTTGCGCCCTACCGCAGCGAAGTAGTCAAGAAGTTTGCGCGCCTCGTTGGCGAGGAGCCTGCGGACGACTACAGCGTCGCTGACCGATGGGATCAGTTTGTAAGGCTCATGGACGAACTCGGAATGCGGTTACGAGCCGCTGGCCTGCAAGTGCGTGACCGGCTCGACGCCCAGGGCTATTTCTGGGCTCTCATGCACTACGGGGCAAAGTCCGTGCCAGATCGTGCCCTAGCGCTCGATCTCGATGAGTGGCGGACGGGGGTCGTGGGCGGCGGCACCGCGTCCGTCAAGCGACGCAATCATCAACAGCCGATTGTCGAAGACGGTGGCTGGCGCGTGCTCTTGGCGGGTCTCAAGTCCGAGCCATCGCCGCTTTCTCAAACGCCGAGCGCGTGGACCCAGGAAACCGCCGCCGAGCTCGGTCGCAGGTGCTCCGACGAGGATCTGGCGGGCGCGGGCACGTATATGGAAAAGCTGCATCGTCAGCTAGACGGCGCTCCGGCACCCGTGTATCGGCTTGCAGCGGACTTCATCTACCTGAACTTGCTACCGCTAGTAAACGTGCGAGGAGATACGAAGCTCGAGCGCGTTGAACAAATCCGCGACTGGTCCGGCGAAGCGTGGGAGATTCCAGAGGAACTCCGCAGCGCCGCAGAGGCAGGTGGTGCCTTCAACGGCGGTCAGGGGTACAGCGCACAACGCTGGCGCCACATGTTGTGGTTTTGCGAATTCGTCGGCAAGTGGGACACCCTCACGGAGTCGGCACGAACCTCTGCTCTCACCAACCCGTGGGAGTTTGCGCGAGTGCTTGAGGGTCTTGATCCCGACATCCCTGCGATGCGCTACGTGTTTGCCTATTACGCGTGGCCGAACGTGTTCATGGACATCGTCTCCCCCGACCACCGGCGCAAGATTCGCGACGCGTTTGCCGACGAGATCGGCGGCGCCTCAGGCGACTCCGACATCGCGATCTCTCGTGACATTTATGACATCAGAGAGGTGCTCGAAGACCGTTCGGGATCGCTCATGAGTTTCTACCAGAGCCCCTATGGCGAGCAGTGGCAGAACGACAAGACTCGGCGCGCTTGGTTCGTCAATCTCGCGGCGGATCGTGAAGCGACCTGGGACCGTTGGGTGGAAGAGCAAGAGGTGAGCCTGTTGGCCCCTGAGGTGACTCCTGAAATCGCTGGCGCCAGCCTCGACACCGTCACGCACCTCGTCGGCGGCGCCCACCTCGATATGGACGCCGATGCTCGCGATCGCCGCGCGCGCGAAGTGTTCGCCTTTGTGTCACGAGCCAAGTCCGGCGACCTTTTCGTGACCGCTGTGGACGGCAGCCTGCACGTTGGCGAGTCGCTTGGCGCGCTTGCGCCCCAGACGGACTCTGCAGGTGAGCTAGCGATCCAAGTCGCCTGGTTTCCTGGTCTCATTGAACTCGATGCGGCACCACCCCAAGTCCAGGCCGCCCTCGAGTCTCCCGGGGTGGTCATTGAGCTGACGACGGTCATCGCCGCGATAGACAGCCTGATCGACCCCGGCGATGAGCCGGGTAAAGAGCCGATCGACGGCGAGATGTTCGCACCGCTCACCCCCGAATTCTGCGGCGACATTCACATGCCGATGTCGGAAGTCCAACGCTTCGTCGACGCCCTCAAGACCCGAAAGCAGATGGTGTTCTACGGTCCGCCTGGAACCGGGAAGACCTACCTTGCGAGGCGGCTCGCACGGCACCTCTCTGGAGGGAAGCGAACCGATGCCATGTCGCTCGTGCAGTTCCACCCGTCGTACGCCTACGAGGACTTCTTCGAGGGCTACCGACCCTCGGTAACCGATGGAGGCCAAGCGAGTTTCAAGTTGACCAAGGGACCACTGCGACTCTTGGCGGACGAGGCAAGCAAGCCCGAGAATCTTTCACGGCCGTACTTCCTCATTGTCGATGAGATGAATCGCGGCAACTTGGCCAAAGTCTTTGGCGAGTTGTATTTCCTACTCGAGTATCGCGACCAAGCCGTCGCCCTCCAGTACAGCCCCGAGAAGAGGTTCGCGCTCCCGCCGAACGTGTTCATCATCGGCACGATGAACACCACCGACCGATCCGTCGGACTCGTCGACGCTGCAATTCGGCGCCGCTTCCCGTTCATTGAGTTGCACCCGGACTCATCTCCGGTCGAGGGCGTGCTCTCGGCTTTTCTCAAGAAGAAGGGCTTTCCCGACGAGAGGGCTCGCCTTCTGAAGGCGCTCAACTTGAGCATCGACGTCCGCGACCTGCGCGTCGGCCCCTCTTACTTCATGCGCGACGAGGCAGCTACCGAAACCGGTCTCGCCCAGATCTGGGACTACGACATCCTTCCGTTGCTCGTCGAACACTTCTACGGTTCGAAGGACGCGGCCGTCGTGACGGCCGAGTTTGGGCTCGACGCGATTCGAGAGCTGATCGATGCGTCATACCCGGTAGCAGAAGCCGTCGCGAGTACTGGCGAGAATCCAGGAGAAGACGAGCTCGCATGACGCATTCGATCGTGCTCGACGAACTCGATTCGCACGGTCCTGTAGTTCACCTATCCCAAGATGCCGTCGCCAGCCTCGAGTCCACCGAACTGGTGGAATTCCGACCTCGGGTGGGCGGAGGTTACGAGGTGCTGCCGCGAGGCAACGTGGGTGCCGTACGCCTCGGTGATCTCCAAATCGAAGTCCGCCCCAAAGACAAGGTCGGTGTGGCTCAACTCCTCTTCCTGCTCGGATACACCCGTGACCCGGGCTTCAGGCTTGATGACATAGGCGGGACCACGGATGAGCACCTACTCTCAGCCCTCGCCGAGAGCCTCGCCCGGCAAGCACGCCGCGCGATCGCTCGAGGCGTCCACCACGCGTATGTCTCCGTGGATGAGGCCGCACGCACCGTGCGAGGCCGCATTCGCATTGGAGATCAGATCACCCGACGACCGGGCCTGCTAGTCCCGCTTGAGGTGACGTACGACGACTACAGCCCGGACGTGCCCGAGAACCAGATCCTGCGCAGCGCGGTACGCCTGATGGCGCGGCTTCCCCAGGTCGGGGAACGGGTGCGAACCGAACTCTCCATCGTCGATGCGCAACTTGATGGCGTCCGAGTCATCGAGCACGGCCGTCCGCTCCCCCAATGGGTGCCGACTCGCCTCAACCTGCGCTACCACAATGCGCTCCGACTCTCTGAAATCGTCCTCCGGCACCAGTCCGCATCCACCACCGCGGGTGACGTCGAGATGGCTGCGTTCGTGGTGCCGATGTGGAAGGTGTTTGAGGACTTCGTGGGCACCGCCTTGCGTACCGCCCTGTCGTCAACTCGAGGCGAGACCAGGGAGCAGTATCCCGTCAACCTTGATGTCCGACCAAGTTCACTGCCGGCGGTGCACATGGACGTTGACATCGTTCACCTCATGCGAGGTGTGCCCGTGGTCGTCGCCGACGCGAAGTACAAAGCCGAGAGCGCCAGCGGGAAGTACCCGAACGCCGACAAGTATCAGATGCTCGCGTACTGCACGGCCCTAGGCCTCGAACGGGGCTGGCTGATCTACGCGCGCGGTGACCGAGGACCCGGTGTGCGAAGGATCGTGAACACAGGCATCGAGATCGTGGAATGGCCCATTGATCTGTCGGTCGAACCGCGCGCGATCTTGGCGCAGGTAGACGAGCTTGCTAGCGCGATGGCCGGTTCAGCCTCGAGCACAGGGCGAGTAGCTATTCGCACGTAGCGAGCAAAACGCGACGATGCTCAAACTGAAGCTGGACTGCCATGTCACGATGGGCGCCATGAGCACGGGTGGGTTGGCCCGGCGCACACGTCGAGCGGCAAAGGTCCCCCAGGGCGCCGTTTCCTGAGCGCTACGCTCGACCCGGTCTTGAGTCGACACCTGGGGGTTCAAACATGCGAACAACTCGCTTCGCTGCCGCTTGCTTGCTGCTCTTTTCTCTCGCGGGTTGCGGGTCAGGAACAGATATCGTCATGCCCGATGTAGCCGGAAAGGCGCTCGACGTCGCGAAGAGCGACATCAACGACGCAGGCTTCACGGGTGATGTCGAAGTCCTCGGAGGCGGCCTCTTTGGCATTGTCGTCGAGTCGAATTGGCAGGTGTGCGACCAGTCGCCAGCGGCGGGAGCGACCGTGACGGGAACTCCTGAACTCACAGTCGACCGCACCTGCGGTGACGAAGCGGAGGCCGGAGACGACGTTCCCTCAGTGGAGCCCTCGCCCACACCGGAAGCTGCGCCGTACGTTTACGAAGGTCCGGGATACGAGATCATCACCGTCGACGAAGATGCTGGCTTCTCCGTATTGGACCAGTACTGGGTTCTCACCGACAAGCTCGACTACTCGACGAACGCTTACAAGGATCAGGTCAAGTTGATCATTGCCGACGTTGCGCGCCAGGCGGGCACTGCCTCGGTCATCGTGCAAGTGGTTACCGATGCCGAGATCGCAGCCGCAAGGTCGAACACCACCATCGCCGATTTCACCAGTTCACACGACATGGCGTACTTCAATGATGTGATCGATCCGAAACTGCTGTCGGACTGGGTTGCTTGGTACCAAGGGGGATACGACTCCGACACTGGAGAACTGAGCGATTCCGCCAACGCCTTTGGCATCGATTGGTGGATCGCCGGGGATTCCGAGTCTGAGAAGTGGAAGCCTGAGATCGCTGGCTGACGCAAGCCGACCGCACCGCGAGACGTCACGCGAGGTGTCGTTAGGATCGAAGTGCTCCCCGTTTATTGAACGGCATCACCGGATCTCACGAAAGGCTCAAGTATGGCGCGCAAGAAGTACGGTCTCCTCAGCTTTGCCTTCGATGTCATCCTGGTGCTCATCACCGGGGGGCTCTGGCTGATCTGGATCTTCGTGCGGGAAATGCGCCGCTGAGCTAGGGCGTGTCTCCAATGTTGAGCGGGGTTTTGGCTTGATGCTGGGCACATGAG
>NZ_JADQBE010000018.1:0-41284 GCF_016278765.1 Demequina sp.
GCGCCGAACTCGCGCGCCGCCTGCACGATGTGCTTGACGATGACGGGTCGGCTGAGCGCCGAGACCAGCGGGTACTTGTCGTGGTAGAGCGCGTTCGCCTTGAGCGCCGGCATGCAGTACTCTTCCGCGAACTCGTCGCGAGCGTCGGCCACATACGCCTCCACGGCGCCGCAGTCGAGAGCGCGCTGGCGAATCACCTCGAGGTCCTCGCCTCCCTGGCCCACGTCCACCGCGACGGCCACCACCTCTGCGCCGGTCGCGTCTGCGATCCAGCCGATCGCGACGGAGGTGTCAAGGCCGCCTGAGTATGCCAGGACGATGCGTTCGGTCATGTGTGTTTCTCCTGAGGTTTAGTCGGGGGCCACGCCGGAAGCGCGGTCGAGGAACGTTCGGGCAAGGGTCGGGCCGCCGAGGGCGTCCCTGGAAATCACGAAGACGGTGTCGTCTCCCGCGACGGTTCCGACCACGTCTGGGTCGTCGTGACCGTCAATGCCTGAGGCGAGGTATTGCGCCGCGCCGGGAGGGGTGCGCAGGATCGCGATGTTCGCCGAGCCATCCGCGGAGAACAGCAGTTCGGCGCACAGCCGGTTGAGGCGACCGCCGGTGTCGCCCGAGGCCTCGAGCGAGGACTGCGTGGTGTAGACCATGTGGCCCGACGCTCCCCGCACCTTCAGCGCGCCGATGTCGAGCAGGTCGCGCGACAGGGTCGCCTGCGTGACCGAGATGCCCTGCACGGCGAGCCGCATCGCCAGGTCGCCTTGAGAGCGGATCTCTTCCGACTCGATCAGGCGCGCGATGAGCGCCTGACGGGCCGACTTGGTGCCGGGAATCGTGGGGCTCATGACGCGCCCTCACCCGCATGCGCGGCCAGCCAGGTCAGCAGGGCCTTCTGGGCGTGCAGACGGTATTCGGCCTCCAGCCAGACGATGCTCTGCGGGCCGTCGATGACGTCGGCCGTGATCTCCTTGCCGCGGTAAGCGGGCAGGCAGTGCAGGACCTGTGCGCCGGGAGCCGCGATCTCGAGGCTGCGGGCATTGACCTGGTACGCGTCGAAATGGCCGGTGCGCTCGCCCGATTCGGCCTCGTCGCCCATCGACACCCACGTGTCGGTGGCGATGACGTCCGCGCCGCGCACAGCGTCGTCGTGATCCGTCGTCACCGTCACGGAGCCACCCTGCTGCGCAGCAAGCCGCTTCGCGTCCAGCACGATCGCCTCGGAAGGCATGTAGTCCGCGGGAGCGCCAACTCGCACGTGCATTCCCGCGAGCGCGCCGCCCAGCAGGTAACTGTGCGCCATGTTGTTGGCGCCGTCGCCCACGTAGGCAAGCGTCAGACCCGCGAGCGCGTCCACTCCACCACGCGCGTCGGCGACGGCCGCGAGATCGGCAAGAATCTGGCACGGGTGGAAGTCGTCGGTGAGCGCGTTGACCACGGGCACGCCCGCGTACCGAGCCATCTCCTCGACGCGGTCCTGGCCGAAGGTGCGCCACACGATCGCGCTCACCTGGCGTCCCAGGACGCGCGCGGTGTCGGCCACGGACTCGCCGCGGCCCATCTGCGACGAGCTGGCGTCGAGCACCAGCGGGTATCCGCCCAGCTCTGCGATTCCGGCGGAGAACGACACCCGCGTGCGCGTGGACGGCTTGTCGAACAGCACGGCCACGGCCTGGGGCCCATCAAATGGCCGATGCAGGTAGCGGTGTGTGCGGAAGGCCAGGGCCAGTTCGAGGACCTCTCGCTGCTCGGAGGCCGTGAGGTCATCGTCCCGCAGGAAGTGGCGCACCATCAGGCCTCCTTGGCATCGGCCGTGTGGGAGACGAGGTAGTCCGCAAGCCACTGGACGAACGGCTCCGCCTCGGCCTGCGTGAGCGTGAGCGAGGGGGCCAGCCGGATCGTGTCGGGGCTGGGCGGGTTGACGATGAAGCCGTCCTCAATCGCGGCGGCGGCGACGGCAGCGGATATCTCCGCCTCGAGCCTGATGCCCAGCAACAGGCCTTCTCCGCGCACCTCGACGACGCCGGGCAGTGCACCGACCGTGGCCTTGATCCACTCCCCCATGACCTTGACGTGGGCGAGCAGACCACGCGATTCAATGGCGTCGATGGTGGCCAATGCGGCGGCCGAGGCGAGCGGGTTCCCGCCAAACGTGGTGCCGTGCTGTCCCGCGGTGAGCAAGGTGGCGGCCCTCGTGCCGAACGCGACCACCGCTGCGACAGGGAAGCCGCCGCCGAGGCCCTTGGCCAGGGTGACCACGTCGGGCGTGATGCCATGCGCCTGCATCGCGAGCCACGTTCCCGTGCGGCCGATGCCCGTCTGGACCTCATCCGCGACCAGCAGCGAGCCGTGCGTGTCACATAGGCGGCGCGCGGTCTCCAAATACTCGTGGCTGAGCGGCTTGACGCCCGCCTCGCCCTGGATGGGTTCGATGAAGATCGCCGCGACGTCGTCCCCCATGGCCTCTTCGAGCGCCGCGACGTCGTTCGCAGCGATGAAGTCGACGCCGGGCGCGAGCGGCGCAAAGGGCGCGCGGTACGCCTCCTTGTGCGTCAACGTGAGCGCGCCCGTCGACCTGCCGTGGAACGACTCGGTGAGCGCGAGGATTCGGGTGCGCCCGGTCCGGCGCGACATCTTGAACGCGGCCTCGTTGGCCTCCGTGCCGGAGTTGGCCAGGAATACGCGCGAGCCCTCGGGGGCCCCGCAGATGTCGAGTAGGCGCTCCGCCAAGGCGATCTGCGGCTCGGTCGCGAAGAAATTGGAGACGTGAGACAGCGTGGCGGCCTGGGCGGAGATCGCGGCGACCCATGCGGGGTCCGCGTGGCCCAAGGCGTTGACGGCAATGCCACCCAGGAGGTCGAGGTAGCGGTTGCCGTCGGCGTCCCACACGTAGGAGCCTTCGCCCTTGGTGAGGACTCGCAGCGGGCGCCCGAAGGTGCCCATCAACGCGGACTGGTAGCGGTCGAGACCCTGCTCGCTGAGTGCCCGAACACCGCGTGCCCCGGTCATCCCCACAGCTCCACGTCGTCGGGTCGCACCATCGTGCCCACACCGGACGAGGTGAAGATCTCGGTGAGGATCGAGTGCGGTTCACGGCCGTCAATGATGTGCGCCTGGCTCACGCCGCCACGCACGGCCCGCAGGCAAGCCTCCATCTTGGGAACCATGCCGGACATGAGGCTGGGAAGCAGCTTCTCCACGTCGGTGGCGTGGATGCGGCGTACCAGTGAGGAGCGGTCGGGCCAGTTGGCGTACAGGCCCTCCACGTCGGTCAGGACGATGAGTTTGCGTGCGCGTAGCGCCACGGCGATCGACGCTGCAGCGGTGTCCGCGTTGACGTTGAGCACCGTGGTGGGGTCGTCCATGTCGGGCGCCACCGTGCTGACCACGGGAATGCGTCCGGCGGCGATGATGTCCTGAATGGCTGCGGGGTTGACCTTGACCACGTCACCCACCTGGCCCACGTCGACCTTCTTGCCGTCGACCATGGCGTGCCGGCGCTTGGCCTGGAGCAGGCCCGCGTCCTCACCCGAGAGGCCCACGCCGAGCGGCCCGTGGTCGTTGATGAGCCCCACGAGTTCGCGCGACACCTGGCCGGTGAGCACCATGCGCACCACGTCCATCGCCTCGGGGGTGGTCACCCGCAGGCCGCCCTTGAACTCGGACTCGATGCCCAGCCGACCCAGCATGTCGGTGATCTGAGGCCCGCCGCCGTGCACCACCACGGGCTTGAGGCCTAACAGCCGCAAGTGCACGATATCCTGCGCGAAGGCGCGCTTCAGCACGTCGTCCACCATGGCGTTGCCGCCGTACTTGATGACGACGATGGCGCCCTTGAACTGCTCAATCCAGGGCATCGCGTCGATGAGGACGCTGACCTTCTGCTGAGGGTTGAGGTCGGGTGTATCGATGAGATCGCTCATGAGCTGTACGCACTGTTCTCGTGGACGTAGTCGTGGGTGAGGTCGTTCGTCCAGACGGTGGCAGTCGCGTCTCCGGCGTGGAGGTCGATGACCACGTCCACCGCCCGCGGGGCCAGGTCGACGAGATCGCGTGATTCGCCCACTCCCGCCGCCTTGCACACCTGCACGCCGTTGAAGTAGACATCCAGCAGGTTCGCATCGAACGGCGCGACGGCTTCCGGCACCGTGCCCGCGGCCGAGATAATGCGGCCCCAGTTGGGGTCACGGCCGAAGACCGCGGCCTTGAAAAGGTTGGACCGGGCCACAGCACGGGCGACGGCCTCGGCCGCGTCCTCCGTGGTGGCGTTGATGACCTTGATCGCGACGTCGTGCTCCGCGCCCTCTGCGTCCGTCAGCAACTGCTGGGCGAGATCATGACACACAGCGGTGAGCGCCTCCTGGAATGCGGCCGGTTCCGGGCTCACGCCCGACGCGCCGGAGGCCATCAGCACCACGGTGTCGTTGGTAGACATGCACCCGTCGGCGTCGAGGCGATTCAGGGTGGTCCGCACCGCTTCCTTGAGGGCGGCGTCGGCAAGCGCCGGGTCGATGTCGGCGTCGGTGGTGATGACGCACAGCATCGTGGCCATTCCGGGCGCGAGCATGCCCGCGCCCTTCGCCATCGAGCCGATCGACCAGCCATCGCGTTCCGCGACCGCGGTCTTGCGCACCGAGTCGGTGGTCATGATGGCGTGCGCGGCCGCGTCGCCGCCGTCGGCTGCCAGCTCTCCGACGGCCGCATCGACGCCGCCGAGCAACTTGTCCATCGGCAACCGCACGCCGATGAGTCCGGTCGAGCAGACGGCCACATCCCCCGCAGAGATGTCCCTACCGGTGGCCTGCAGCGCCGACGCCACACGCTCGGCGGTGGTGTGAGTGTCCGCGAAGCCCTCGGGGCCGGTGGCGGCGTTTGCCCCGCCGGAGTTGAGGATCACGGCGTCCACCCGACCGTCGGCCACCACCTGGCGGCACCACGCGATGGGCGCCGCGAACACGCGGTTGGAGGTGAAGACGCCCGCGGCGACGAACGACGGACCTTCGTTGACCACGAGCGCGACGTCGCTCTTGCCCGTGGACTTGAGCCCGGCCACTACTCCCGAGGCGAGAAACCCCTGAGGGTGTGTGACGGTCACGGGGCCACCCCAATCTGGTTGAGGCCGGTGGTTTCCGGCAGTCCAAGCGCGATATTCATCGACTGCAGCGCGGCGCCCGCGGTGCCCTTCACGAGATTGTCAATCGCGCACACGGCGACGACCTTGCGGGCCTTCGTGTCGACGGTGACCTGCAGGAGGGCCGTGTTGGCGCCGATCACCCCGGCGGTCGAGGGCCATTGGCCTTCGGGCAGCACGTGCATGAACGGCTCGTCCGCGTAGGCCCCGACCCAGGCGGCGCGCACTGCCTCGGGGCTCACTCCGGAAATAAGAGGTGCGGTGACGGTCGCGAGAATCCCGCGCGACATCGGAACCAACACGGGCGTGAAGCTGATCCGCACGTCGTCCGCACCCGCGCTCAGGAGGTTTTGAATGATCTCAGGGATGTGACGATGCGTTCCCCCCACGGCGTAGGGAACGGCGGCCCCGAGGCCCTCGGAAGCGAGCAAGTTGGTGGCCAACTTCTTTCCGGCGCCCGAATAGCCCACGGCGAGGGTCGCGACGATGTCGGTGGCGTCGACCACGCCCGCCGCGACGCCCGGCTGCATTGCCAGCGTGACGGCGGTGACGTTGCAGCCGGGAACCGCAACCCTGCGGCTGCCCTTCAGCGTCTCGCGCTGGTGACCGGTCGCGGTGATGAGTTCAGGCATCCCGTAGGGCCACGTGCCGGCGTGTGTGCCCCCGTAGTATTCGGACCACGCCTCGGCCGATGCCAGTCGGTAGTCCGCCCCGCAGTCGAGCACCAAGGTGTCGGCGGGCAATTGGGCGGCGATCTCCCCCGACGCCCCGTGTGGCAGGGCCAACACGACGACGTCATGTCCCGCGAGCGCCTCGATGGTGGTCGGCACGATGACGCGGTCGCCCAGCGGCACGAGGTGTGGGTGGTGGATGCGAAGGGTGTCCCCTGCGGAGGAGTGCGCGGTGAGCGCCCCGAACTCGACATCCGGGTGTCCGCTGAAGACGCGCAACACCTCCCCGCCGACGTATCCGGACGCGCCTGCGACTGCCACAGAGAGAACCATGTGCATAACTATACACTATGGTGCATGGAAAGCGGACCCGTTGGGGGCCCGGAGAGTCCCCAACCGTGACGTTGGGGACCCACAAAGGAAACAAGGTCCGGGCACAATGGCACTATGCAGAACCTTCGCATGCGGGTGATGAGGAGCAGTGACATCCCCGCCGTCACTGCGCTCAACAACACCGCCTACCCGGCCGTCACCATGCTCACGGAGGAGCAGATGACGCAACTGTTCGACCTGTGCGACATCCGGCTGGTGGCCACGAACCGGGACCGTGAGGTGACGGCGTTCCTGCTGAGCCTCGGCATGGGCAAGGACTACGACTCCGAGAACTACCGATGGTTCGAGGAGCGCGGCGTGCGTCACCAGTACATCGATCGCGTCGTCGTCGGATCCTCCGCCAAGGGAACCGGAATCGGCCGGGCGCTGTACGAGTCGGTCTTTGAGCAGGCGCGTCAAGTCGGCGCCAACGAGGTCACCGCGGAGATCAACGTCCGCCCGCCCAATCCTGGTTCCATGGCGTTCCATGAGCACCTTGGGTTCCGGCGCCTGGCTGAGCAAGAAACCAAGGGCGGCTCGATCCGCGTGGCGCTGCTGGCACGGTCCGTCTACTAGCGGCTACTCGCCCACCCGTCGATCGCCGTACGATCACACCATGCGCATCCTCATCGTCGGCGGTACCGGGCTCATCTCTTCGGCCTTTGCGCATGCGTGTGCCGCGCGCGGCGACGACCTCACCCTCATCACGCGCGGTCGACCGGGGAGCCACCCCGCGCCGGCCGATGCCAAGGCCATCCACGTCGACGCGACCGACGCGGTCGCTCTCCGTTCGGCCGTGCGGGGCCCACGATTGAGGGGCGAACGCTGGGACGCCGTGGTGCAGTTCGTGGCCTTCACCCCCGATCAGGTGCGAGATGACGTCGAGACCTTCGCGCCGCTCGCCGATCGCTACGTGCTGATTGCCACGGCCGCCGCCTACGCGACGTTCGACCACTTCCACCCGCTCACCGAGGACACCCGCCTGAGCAATCGCTTCTGGGACTACGCGCAGCAGAAGATCGCGTGCGAAGAGGCCCTCGTCGCCCTTGCGCCTGCCGCCGGGCTCGACTACACGATCGTGCGGCCCGCCCACACCTACGGAGACTCCAAGATCCCTGCCTACACCGGCAACTCGCGTCACCCGTGGACGGTCGTGGACCGCATGAGGCGCGGCGCGGACATCGTCATCCCTGGGGACGGCACCGCCGTGTGGACACTCACGCACGCATCCGACGTCGCTGCAGGCATCCGGGGACTCCTCGAGTCGCCGCTCGCGGTCGGGCGCGCCGTGCATGTCACCTCGGACGAGGCGCTCACCTGGACGGGCTTGTATGCGACAATCGCCCGAGCGGCGGGCCTGACCGCGGAACAGTTCGCCGCTCAGGCCGTCTACGTCCCGACCGATGCCCTCGTGGCTGCCGCTCCCAGCCAGTTGGGCTCGCTGCGGGGCGACAAGATGCATTGCGCCGTCTTTGACACCTCACTCATCAAGGAACTCGTGCCCGGTTGGCAGGCGACGGTACCTTTTTCGCAAGGCGTGGGCCAGGCGATTGAGGCCTTCGAGAGCAACCCCGCCTGGTGCGCGGTAGACGAGGACGCGAACGCGATGTTCGATCGCCTCGGATCGATCTACCGGGCGGCGCTGCACGCCGCAGCAGCCGGCTAGCGGCGCGGTTACCGGCCGCACCGTGCGCACGGTCGACATGCGAGCGAACGCGCCGCTGTGCCACGCTAGGTCCATGCGCCGCACCAGCACCGTTGTATTCGCAGTAGCCGCAGCCCTCGCGCTCGGCGCCTGCTCGTCCGGCACCCCCGACCTCACGGCGACGACTCACAGCCCCTCGCCCACTCCCACCGCGACCGCTTCGCCGACTCCGAGCCCTTCGCCGTCGCCGAGCCCCTCTCCCGCAGACGCCACGCCTTCCGCGTCGGAACCCGCCGCCGGCAACCCCTGCAACACGCCCGGCGTCACCGCGCAGGGACTTCCCGCGATTGACTTCAACCGGTACGCCAACATCTGCCTGGGTATGTCGTTCGCGCAGGCCTCCAACGCGATGCCGGGCCCGACCGTCGCGGGGCAGCCCGAGTGCCCGTGGTACGCGGAGGTGTTGTCCGTCGACGATCCGGGCCTCTACGTTGCCGCGGTGACGTACCCCGACAACCCCGGCGGCGAGATCTTCCTGTTCCGGATGATCTGGATGGGCGACCCGGCGGCCGCGGCCGCCTTCGACGCCCCCGCCACCCAAGAGGGAATCTCGGTCGGCTCCACGAGGGCGGCGGTCACGGCCGCATACCCCTCGGCCACCGCGGTCACAGTCGACGACCCCTCGCGCGGGCCCCGTGACCAGCTCGTCGCCGCCGGCCCCGCCGGAAACTCCCTCGTCTTCGACGTCACGAGCGGACGCGTCGACACCGTGTACTGGGGCAAGCGGATCGCCACCGGCGCCGCCGGTGAACTGTGCGCGCTGTGACCCACCCACCACGGGCCGCGATGGGCGTCGTCGCGATCGGCGGAACCGGGCTGGTCCCCTAACGAGCGGACATCGCCCTGCTCACGTGGTCCAGCAGCTCGTTCCACGACGCGACAAACTTGTCGACGCCTTCGTCCTCGAGCTCGGCCGTCACCTCGGCCATCGAGACACCTGCCCCCTCGATCGCCGCCAGCGCCGAGCGCGCCGTGTCGTACGTGCCACGCACAGCGTCCCAACTCGTGGGATCCGAGGGCGTCTGGCCGTGATCGTTCACCGCCTCCAGCGTCGACATCGGCATGGTGTTGACCACGCCCTGCGTCACCAATTCGTCGACGTACATCGTGTCCGGAAAGGCGTCGTCCTTGACGGACGTCGACGCCCACAGCGGCCGCTGAGGGTGGGCGCCCTTGGCCGCGAGCACCTTGAATCGATCGGAAGCGAGAGTCTGCTCGTGAAACTCCATCGCCAATCGGGCGTTCGCGATCGCCGCCGTCCCGCGCGCGGGGTGGCCCGGCCCCATCGCGTCGAGCAGACCATCAACCTTCGAATCCACGCGACTGACAAAGAACGACGCAACCGACATGATCTTCGAGACATCGTGACCGGCAGCATCGGCCTGCTCCAGGCCCGACAGGAAGGCGTCGACAACCTCGCGGTACCTCTCGAGGGAGAAGATCAGGGTCACGTTGACGCTGATGCCCTCCGACAACGCGGTCGTAATGGCGGGCAGACCCTCGCGCGTCGCCGGAATCTTGATCATGACGTTGGGGCGATCGACGAGCCACCACAGGTAGCGGGCCTCAGCAATCGTGGCCCGCGTGTCGCGCGCAAGACGCGGGTCCACCTCGATCGACACCCGGCCGTCGATGCCGTCGGTGGCGTCGTACACGGGTCGCATGACGTCGCAGGCCTCGCGCACGTCCGTGGCCGTGATGGTGCGCACCGCCTCACCCACGTCGACGCCACGCGACGCGAGGTCCGCGATGTGCGGGTCGTACAGGCTTGATCCCGACACTGCAGACGCAAAGATGGACGGGTTGGTGGTCACTCCGACGACGGAGCTCTCGCGGATGTCTCGGGCAAGCTGCCCGTCCCTGATCCGGTCGCGGCTCAATTCATCGAGCCACACTGAGACGCCAGCGGCGCTGAGCGCGGCAAGCGCGGGGGAAGTGGGTCCTTCGGTGGCCATGTGGAGCTCCTTCGAAATCGCGGGGCCCTCGCCATGATCGGCGGAGGCCGACATCGGGTGAACGCCTCGCCGAGTCCCCTTGCTTCCCCGACCGGCAATGCGGGTCGCACGGCCCCCCGGTTCTCGCCACCAGCGAAAGTGTGGGGACCGGCCGGGCAGTCGACATAGAGTCGAAGGAAAGGCGGTCGTTCACTGAGACCACCCTATCCCCGCGCTCACGACCGCAAGGAGCACCATGGATGCCGCACCCACATCCGAAGTTCTCGCACCCACGTGTCGCGAGGCGGCGTGATGACCGCCGGCGCGTCGAACGCGTTTGTCTTCTTTGGCGCGACCGGCGATCTCGCGCGCAAGCAGATCTTCCCGGCACTGCATGCGATGGTGGCGGCGGGAGAGTTGGATGTCCCGGTGGTGGGCGTCGCGCACTCGGGGTGGAGCGTTGACGACCTCCGCAGCCGGGCGAGGGAATCGGTGCTCGAGAACGGGGGCGAAGACGACCAACACCTGGAGTCGCTGCTGGGCCTGCTGAGGTATGTCGACGGAGACTACCGAGACGCCACGACGTTCGATGCCCTGAAGGAGGCGTTGGATGGAGCGACGCGCCCCGCTCACTACCTCGCGATCCCGCCCTCGCTGTTCGGCACCGTCGTGGATGGCCTGCAGAGCGCCAATCTTCACGACGACGCCAGGGTCATCGTCGAGAAGCCGTTTGGACGCGACCTCGCCTCCGCCATCGAGCTTGACGCCGTCGTCGCGCGCGCCTTCACCGAAGATGAGATTTTCCGCATCGACCACTACCTGGGCAAAGACGAAATCATGAACCTGCTGTACTTCAGGTTCGCCAACTCGTTCTTGGAGCCGGTGTGGAACCGACACCACGTCGACCACGTGGAAATCACGTTGGCGGAGGACTTTGGCATCGAGGGCCGCGGCGCCTTCTACGAGTCCGCCGGTGCGCTGCGCGACGTGATCGAGAATCACGTCTTCCAGATCGTCGCGCTGCTCGCCATGGACCCCCCGGCGTATCAGGGTTACGACGCGGTGCAGCGCGCCAAGGAGTCGGTGTTCCGATCCATGCGTCCGCTGACCCGGGATGATCTTGTGCGTGGCCAGTTTGTGGGCTACCGAGACGAGCCCGGCGTCGCGTCGGATTCGGACGTGGAGACCTTCGCAGCCGTGCGACTGTTTATCGACTCGTGGCGGTGGTCTGGAGTGCCGTGGCTACTGCGCACGGGAAAGAATCTCGCGGCCAAGGCCGGCGAGGTGCGCGTGTACTTCAAGCGTCCGCCGCAAGTGCTCTTTGACGATGCCGAAGCGGACAGCGAGTCCAACTACTTTCGCTTCCGCCTGTCTCCCGTGTCGGAGATTGCGCTCGCGGCGCGCGTCAAGACGCCGGGCGAGGAGTTCCAGGGCACCCAGCGCGAACTGCTCATCCACACGGAAAGCACTCACGAGCGGGCCCCGTACGAACGCCTCCTCGCCGGCGCCATGGCGGGCGACCGGGCGCTGTTCACCGCGGGTGGCTCTGTCGAGGCCGCGTGGCGTGTCGTCGACGACGTCCTGACGGACCACGAGCCGGCCATCCCTTACGAGATCGGAACGTGGGGCCCGCCGGAGGCCGACCGTCTCGCCGCCGATTTCGGCGGCTGGCACCCTCTCGACCCCGACGCGAAGTCGTCCCCTACCGCGAGCCCCAAGGAGAACTGACCATGACCACAGAAGACCCGATGCGGATCGGCATGGTCGGACTGGGGCGGATGGGAGCCGGATTGAGCCGTCGGCTGATGGCGGACGGCCACGAGGTCGCCGTCAACGACGTCAACGCCGACGCGGTGAACGGCCTGGCGAGTGAAGGCGCCATCCCGGTGCACCAGGTCGCCGACTTTTTCACGGCGTTGGAGAGCCCCCGCACGGTCTGGGTGATGGTGCCGGCCGGCGAAGTGACCGACACGGTGATCTCCGACCTCGCGGACGTGCTGGAACCAGGTGACACGATCATCGACGGCGGGAACACGTACTACCGCGACGACGTGCGCCACGCGAAGGACCTGGCGAAACGCGACCTCACCCTCATCGATGTCGGCACGTCGGGCGGCGTGTGGGGTGTCGAACGCGGATTCAGCCTCATGGTCGGCGGCGACGCCGATGCCGTGAAACGGCTCACGCCGATCTTCCGCACGATTGCTCCCGGCATCGGGGCCGTGGAACGCACCCACGGCAAGACGGGGGCCGCCCTGCCCGGAGAGGAGGGATGGCTGCACTGCGGGCCCGTGGGCGCGGGCCACTTTGTGAAGATGGTCCACAATGGCATCGAATACGGCCTCATGGCCGCATACGCGGAGGGCTTCAACGTCCTCAAGGCGGCCAACGCCGGAACCCCCGGCACGGCCGCGTTCGAGGCTCAAACCGCCCCCATGTCGCACCCCGAGTACTACCAGTACGACTTCAACGTGGACGAGGTGGCCGAGGTGTGGCGCCGCGGCTCCGTCATCGGCTCCTGGCTGCTGGACCTCACGGCCGACGCCCTGCACGCCTCCCCCGACCTCGATCAGTTCTCGGGCAACGTCGCGGATTCCGGTGAGGGCCGTTGGACGTCCATCGCGGCGATCGACGAGGGAGTCCCCACCCCGGTACTCACGACCGCGCTGTACTCCCGCTTCTCCTCACGCGATCTGGACGCATACTCCGAGAAGGTTCTGAGCGCGATGCGCAAGGGATTCGGCGGTCACGCGGAGTCCAAGCCGACGGGCGAGTAGCCGCTCCCAGCTCCCTTCGGTTCTCCTCGGCCACGCCGATGCGCGCTCCTGACGAGACCAACGTCCCCCCTCATCCCCCTCACTGAACGGCAAACTTCAGGTAAAGAAAGGGTGCGATCTGCCCGTCGTGCTCGTGTCCCGAGGGAGTTTCTGTGCACACCCGAACCGAGCACGCCATTCCATCGACGGTCGACCTGGCGCCCGCATTGCGCACCGCCCTCGAGGCGAGCCCGCGCGTCGTCGTTCCTGCCACGCGTGCCGAGCTCTACGCACTGGCCCTGGGGCCCGAAGGCGACCCGGTGTTCTCCGTCGACTACGAGGCACTCGGCGAGACCGTGACGGAGGCGACCGTCACACGGTGCCGCAACGGCATCGCCGTGAATTACCCCGACGACTACATGCGCAGGCGCGACCCCCAGTGCATGCACATCGCCGACGACCGCCCCACGGACAAGACCCGCTACGCCGACGCCTTTGGCGAAAGCTTCAACCGGGTCAAGCAGGAGACACTCGACTGGCTGGGAACGCAGGAACTGGTGGCGGTGCCATTCAAGGCGGGCGCACTCAGTTTCGGCTCGCCGTCCCTCGCCGTCATGCCCCTCAACGCTGCGTTCTTCGCGCTCACGCTCATGGACCTGCAGGGGTGGACCACCTTCGACCAGATCGGCCCGTACTCGCCGCGCTCGATCCTGTACGTCGCTCCGCCGTTCCGGCAGACGCATTTTGATGGCAAACAGGTGGTGGTCCACGACCGCAGCGAGACGCTGCACGAGATCTTCGCGTACAACCTGTACCCGGGCCCGAGCGCCAAGAAGGGCGTGTTCTCGGTGCTGCTCGATGTGGGCGAACAGGAGGGATGGATCACGGCCCACGCCTCGTCGGTTCGCGTGACGACGCCGTACGACAACGAGACCATCATCATGCACGAGGGAGCCTCCGGCGGAGGCAAGTCCGAGATGTGCCAGGACCTGCGCCGCCAAGACGACGGCCGCATCCTGTTGGGCACCGACGTCGTGAACGGCGAGCCGTACTACATCACCCTCAGCGAGTCCTGCGAACTCGACCCCGTCACCGACGACATGACGTTGTGTCACCCATCGGTCCAGACCGGCGACGGCCGCATGGTGGTCGCCGACGCGGAGGACGGCTGGTTTGTGCGCGTCGACAACCTCAGACAGTACGGCGAAGACCTCTACTTGGAGCGTGCGGTCATCCACCCGGAGGAGCCGCTCGTCTTCTTCAACATCGACGGCACCCCCGACGCGACGGCGCTGCCCTGGGAACACACGCTCGACTCGACCGGCGCGCCGTGCCCCAACCCGCGCATCGTGATCCCCAGGTCGAACATCCACCGCATCGTCAACGAGCCCGAGGCCGTCGACGTTCGCACCTTCGGCGTGCGCATGCCGCCATGTACCAGGGACATCCCGACTTACGGCATCATGGGCATGACGCACTTTGTGCCGCCCTCGATCGCGTGGCTGTGGCGCCTGATCGCCCCGCGCGGGGACAAGAACCCGTCGATCGGGGAGGCCGCCGACGCGGTCGATACCTTCGAGCACGGCGGCATGGTGGCGGAGGGCGTCGGGTCCTATTGGCCGTTCTCAACGGGGACCAAGGTGGCTGCGGCGAACCTGTTGCTCAAGCAGCTGCTGGAGTTCAACCATACCCGCTACGTGCTCACACCCAACCAGCACATCGGCGCCTACGACGTGGGCTTCTCGGCCGAGTGGCTGACCCGCGAATGGCTCGCGCGTAAGGGCGCGGGTCGCATGCGAGCGACCCAACTCGAACCTGCGCGTTGCCCCCTGTTCGGCTACGCGCCCAAGGAGATCACCCTCGACGGCCAGCCCGTGCGGCGCACGCTGCTGCGCCCGGAGACGCAGTCCGGGGTGGGGATCGAGGCGTACGACAAGGGCTGCGCCATCCTCACGGGCTTCTTCAAGGCGGAGCTCCGCCAGTTCCTCACAGAGGACCTAGACCCGTTGGGCCGCCGGATCATTGAGGTGTGCATGGAGGACGGCACGATCGAGGACTACGAGGCGCTCACGCCGATGTACCTCTAACTGGCGGCCGTCAAGCCCCCTGCGGGGCTCTGGTGCACCGCCACACGCGGTCACGCCACCGTGCGCGGCTCTCACGCACCCGCGGGCCGTGCCGTGATGATGCCTGCGAAGGGGCCCGCGAAGGCATCGGGCTCGCCGTCGCCTGACACCCACAGGCGGGAGATCTGGCCGTCAAGGTACAACGCATCCTGACAACCGAGTTCGTCCCGGAAGAGGGTGGCGAAGTCGTGAAAGTTGGTGAGCGTCCACGACAACGCCAGGTACACGGTACGACCGTCGGGGCTGACGCCCACGCCGGAGCGGTAGGCCAGGTTGGTGGAATTCTCGCGGAACTCCGGGTGCACCTGTCCGTCGAGCACGAGGGCGGGGCCCGACTGGGTAGCGAATCGCACCCCGTCGGCGCCGTAGTCGGCAGAATCCACGACCGCCGCGGTGCCGTCGTCCAGAATCTCAAACACCCCGTTGGGTTTGAGGTGGAAGTTTCCGCCGCCGTCGGCAAGGTTCAGGTCGCGCAGGGTCGCCCCATCGCGGACCAGCAATCCCCCGGGCGCGAACTGCGGCGTGAAGATTCCCGCGTTGGTGGCGACCTTGATGCTGGGGTCCGCGTCAAGAACATCGGCGAGCATCTGTCCGTCGGCTTGGGGGTTCCAGTCGACGCGCACGTCCCACTGGTCGAGCGGCAAGGTCACCACCTTGTAGCGGTTGCCGGCATGTTCGACGACGCGCACGTCGACCGGCACCGTCACACCGGCGGCCGGGGAGCCCTCGGCGGCCGATGCCGTCGGCGCGGTCGCTGGTGAGGCCGTCACGGTCACGATCGCGGATCCGGGGCTGGGGGCGGGGGCTGGACCAGTGCAGCCGACAACCGCGGCTCCCGCCGCTACTGCGATGAGCGCAGACCGGGCGATCAGTCCCCTGCCTCTGCCTCGGCCCACTGTGGCGATCTCGCGCATCCGGCAAGCGTAATGCGGCGCAGCCCACGTCCCGCGCGCCTAGAATCACGCCATGGCCGTGTCGGAACTGTCCACGTCGACCCAGGACTACGTCAAGTGCGTCTGGACCCTCCAGGAGTGGTCCGGGGGGGCCGTGTCCGTCACCGCGTTGGCCGAGCGCCTCGGGGTGCGCACCTCCACCGCATCGGACGGCGTCAAGAAGCTCGCCGAACAGGGGCTCGTGGCGCACGAAACCTACGGCGGCATCACCCTCACCGACGAGGGCACCGCTCACGCGCTGGCGATGGTGCGCCGACACCGGCTGCTCGAGTCGTACCTGGTGCAAGAGCTGGGCTACTCCTGGGATGAGGTGCACGACGAGGCGGAGATCCTCGAGCACGCGGTCTCCGATCGACTCATGGCCGCGATTGACGCCCGGCTCGGTCACCCGACCCGCGATCCTCACGGCGATCCGATTCCGTCTTCGGACGGTTCCGCCCACCTTCCCCATGCCGTTCCCCTGTCCCACGCGGAACCCGGCCCTGCGGTCATCGTGCGACTGTCCGATTCCGACCCGGAACGGCTGAGGCGATTCGCGGGCGCCGGTCTCAAGCCGGAAACGAAAGTCCACGTGGGTGACGACGGCACAGTGGAAGTCGCGGACTCCGTGGTGGCGCTCGACCCCGACGACTCCGCGTCGATCTGGGTGACGGGGTCCCGAGACTGAGCGCTCGTTCCGCTAGCTCCCCATGAACGTGACCACGAGCAGTGCGATGTTGAGCGCCACGATGAGCGCAACCACGAGCCACGACAACGCCTTCAACGACGCCACCATGACGTGTTCGCCCATCACCCGCCGCGAACTCGTGAGCCGCACCAGCGGAATCAGCGCGAAGGGGATTCCGAGGCTCAGCACCACCTGACTCATCACGAGCGCGTACGTGGGGTCGGATCCGACCCCCAACACGATGAGTGCGGGGATCAGGGTGAGGAGCCTGCGCAGGACCAAAGGCACGCGCTTCTTGATGAGCCCTCCCATCACGACGGCGCCCGCATACGCACCCACGGAGGTGGCGGCGAGTCCCGAGGCGAGCAGCCCGATCGCGAAGATCACGCCGATCGCGGGGCCGAGCGCGTTGACGATCGCCTGGTGTGCCCCCGCGATGGTGTCCGTTCCGCCCACGCCCCGCAACGACGCGGCCGCGAGCAGCAGCATCGCAATATTGACGGAGCCCGCGATCACAAGTGACCACAGGACGTCCACCTTGGTCGCCTTCAGCAATCGAGGCAGTCGCGCGTTGTGCTCGTCCACCTCGCCCGACGTGGCGTGCGCGAGCGCCGAGGGCTTGAGGCTGCCTTCGGGCCGTGTTCCCTCGGGGCCGAAGTGCGGCAGGTGCCGGTCGCGCGACAGGGACGAGTGGAGGTAGATGGCGTGCGGCATCACGGTGGCGCCCAGCATCGACGCTGCCAGGACTACGGTTCCGGGGCCGTCGAAACGTGGCAACAGGCCCCCGGCCGCGCCGGCCCAGTCGACGGGACTGACAAAGAGTCCGGCGAGGAATCCCACCGCAATCACGGCCAACATGCCGATGATGACGAACTCGAAGGGCTGTTGACCCCGCCGCGACTGAATCGCGAGCAGCACCATCGACACGGCGCCCGTGATGACGCCTCCCCAGACCAGCGGGAGGTCAAACAGCAGACTCAGGGCGATGGCGCCGCCGACGACCTCGGCCACGTCGGTGGCGGCGGCGACCACCTCGGCCTGCACCCAGTACGACAGTCGCGGCCACTTGCCCAGACGGGCGCCAAGGATCTCCGGAAGCGAACGCCCGGTGACGAGGCCGAGTTTGGCGCTGAGGTACTGGACCAGCACCGCCATCGCGTTCGACGCCACCAGCACCCAGACAAGAAGGTAGCCGTGCTCGGCTCCGGCCGTGAGATTCGCGGCGACGTTACCCGGATCGACATAGGCGATTGACGCGACAAACGCGGGGCCGAGCAGCCTCCAGAGGCCGCGCTCGGGGCGCGCTACGCCCGGCTTTCGCGGCGCGGACACGGCATTGTTCGGCATCCCGAACAATCTAGCATCGCGGGCCCGGAGACAAGAACGCCGCACTCCTCCAGTGACAAGGCACTGGGTGAGCGCGGCGTTCTGGGAATACCGTGTGCTAGCGCGAACGCCTGCGCGACGAGCCGCTGGCGGAGAAGGCCGCGGCGCCGCCGTGGCCGTTGCGCTGTCCGCCCGCGGACCGGCCCTGTGCGGGTCGACCCTGGCCGGAGCGCGTCTCGGCCGGACGGTGCTGACCGTGCTCGCCCTCGGGGCGCGCGCGACCTTCCTGGGCGGGACGACCACTGGACTGGCCCTGGCGGGCACCTGAGCGGGCGCCACCGCGTCGTCCCCTGCCTTGGCCCTGACCCTGGCGCTGCGACTGCTCGGCCACGGGCACGGGCTTGACGTACGCGGCGACCTCGCCGACGAGCGTCGCAACCTGCGCCGACGACGCGCTCACAGCCTGAGGGTGCACCGAGATGTTGGCGCGGCGCAGCAGCTGATCGGTCTCGCGGCGCTGCTCGGGAAGCACCACGGTGACCACGTCGCCCGCGGAGCCTGCGCGCGCGGTGCGACCGGAACGGTGCAGGTATGCCTTGTGCTCGGCTGGCGGGTCAACGTGGACCACCAGTTCGACGTTGTCGACGTGGACGCCACGCGCGGCCACGTCCGTGGCGACCAGTACCCGGTGGGACATGCCCTGGAACAGCGCCAGGTTGCGGTCACGCTGCCCCTGCGAGAGGTTGCCGTGGAGATCCACCGACGGAATACCCGCCGCGTTGAGCGTCTTGGCAAGCTTCTTGGCCTGGTGCTTGGTGCGCATGAAAAGGATGCGGCGGCCGGTGCCGGACGCGAGCATCTGCACGAGTTCACGCTTGGCGTCGGCGCCGTTCACGTGGAACACGTGGTGAGTCATCGCATCGACGTGACTGTCCTCGCTGTCCACCGAGTGGGTGACGGGCTTGTCGAGGAACCGGCGCACCAGCTTGTCGACGCCGTTGTCCAGCGTGGCGGAGAACAGCAGTCGCTGTCCGCGTTCGGGCGTCGCCGTCATGATGCGCGTGACGCCGGGCAGAAAGCCGAGGTCGGCCATGTGGTCGGCCTCGTCCAGCACGGTGATCTCGACATTGTCGAGCGTGACATGACGCTGCTTCATGAGGTCCTCGAGGCGACCGGGGCAGGCCACCACGATGTCGACGCCGGCGCGCAGGGCACGCTCTTGGCGCTGCTGGCTCACGCCGCCGAAGATCGTGGCGGTGGTGAGGCCGTAGGCCTTGGCGAGCGGCGCGATGACCGCGTCGATCTGGGTGGCGAGCTCGCGGGTGGGCGCCAGGACGAGCGCCCTGGGGTGCCCGGGGCGCGACTTGCCGCCCGCGCGGCCCAGACGTGCGACCATCGGCAAGGCGAAGGCGAGCGTCTTGCCCGAGCCGGTCTTGCCGCGGCCGAGCACGTCACGGCCCGCGAGGGTGTCGGGAAGCGTGTCCTCTTGGATGGGGAACGCCTTGGTTTTCCCTTCGCGTTCGAGCACGTCGGTGAGTTGAGTGGGGACGCCGAGTTCGGCGAAAGTGCTAGACAAAGTAGTGGTGCCTTTCGGGCATGGTGCCGGACGCGCAGGTGCGCATCGCCGTGACTGGCACGGCACCGGCATTGGTGGCGAATCGCGGAGGTGTCCGCGCTCGTTCGCCGGAGAGAAGTTCTACGAGCCGCGCGGGCACAAGGCCCTATGCGCTGGCGAGAAGGAGAAGCAATCTGCGACGCAGGAGGGCTTGTCAGGCCCTGCAAGTGTTCCCAGCCTAGCAGGCGCGCTACCCGCGACCCGTCGCGGGGGTTTGCCGGGGTGACTGCGGCCCCACTCGGGCCCCACTCGCCCTACCGCGCGGCGGCAAGAAACGCGGCGACCTCGTCGGCCGCGGGCACCCGGCCGCTGACCACTACCACGCCGTCGACGACGAGCCCGGGCGTCGACATGATGCCGTGCGCGGCGATCTCGGCGTAGTCCGTGACCTTCTCGACCGTGGCATCGGCGATGCCCGTGGCCGCGAGAGCCTCCTTGACGTTGGCCTCGAGACGCACGCAGTTGGCGCAGCCGGAACCGAGAACCTTGATGTTCATGATCTTCTCCTTCGATCAGGGTGGCGTTACGTGAGGATGGCGTTGAAGAGGTAGCCGACGGCGACGATGCCCACCGCGACCACGCCCGCGAAGGCGCCCAGCAGCGGCAGCTTGAGCACGCGCTTGAGCAGGACCATCTCGGGCAGCGACAGGGCGACGACGCTCATCATGAACGCGAGCAGTGTGCCCATGGGCACACCCTTGTCCGCGAGCGCCTCGACCAAGGGCAGCGCCCCGGCGGCGTTCGAGTAGAGCGGCACACCAAGGACGACGGCCACGAGGACTCCGAACGGGTTGTCCGGGCCCGCGTGCGCGGCGAAGAAGTCGGAGGGCACCCAACCGTGGATCACGGCGCCCAGGCCCACGCCGATGAGCAGGTAGGGCCACACCTTGGTCAGAATCTCGCGTACCTCTTGAAGGCCGATGCGGACGCGCAATTGCGGCGACGGGCGTGGGTTCGCTCCCGCGCCGGCGCTTGCGCCGGCGTTCGCGGTGGCAAGCAGGTTCTGCGACGCCGTGAGGGGGCGCAACACGAACGGCTCGACCCAGCGCTGAACCCCCATGCGCCCGAGCACCCAGCCGGCGACGATCGCGATCGTCAGCCCCGCCGCGACGTACAACAGCGCGATGTCCCAGCCGAACGTGGTCCACAGCAGGCCGATCGCGATTTCGTTGACCAGAGGGGACGCGATCAGGAAGCTGAGCGTCACCCCGATGGGCACGCCCGCACCGACGAAGCCGATGAACGCGGGAACGGCGGAGCACGAACAGAATGGCGTGGCCACGCCAAGACCCGCCGCCATGACGTTGCCGATGCCCTCGCGGCGGCCGCCCAGCAGGGCGCGTGTGCGCTCGATCGTGATGAACGTGCGCAGCACGCCCACGGCGAAGATGATGCCGGTCAGCAGCAACGCGATCTTGGCGGTGTCGTACAGGAAGAAGTGCAGCGCCGACGCCGGGCGGGTCGCGGCATCCAGGCCGATGCGGCCGTAGAGGAACCAGTCCCATATGTGCTCGTTGAGCTGGTAGGCGCCCACCCACGCGGCAATGGCGCCCACGCCCGCAAGGCCGATGCCCCGCTTGGTCTCGGGGAGGTGCTCGACGATCGTCATCGCGTCGCCTGCGGCATGCCCGGCAGCGCGGTGGGAAGGGCCCTGGCCAGCCGCGCCGGCGCATCGCCGGCGATCGTGTAGTCGATCCACTTGCCGCGCCGTGCCGACGTGACGAGCCCCGCCTCACGCAGCACCTTGAGGTGGTAGCTGAGAACGTTGGGGGCCACGTTCGCGACTGGCTCGATTTCGCACGCGCAACGGGTACCGGCGGAGGCGAGGGTCGCGAGGATGCGCCACCGAGTGGGCTCTGT
Source organism: Demequina sp. (assembly GCF_016278765.1). Lineage (GTDB taxonomy): Bacteria > Actinomycetota > Actinomycetes > Actinomycetales > Demequinaceae > Demequina. The sequence continues at coordinate 21,111 of NZ_JADQBE010000018.1, forward strand.
GGCGGCAGCAAGGAGGTCGACGGCCTCGGATTCTTTTTCTGGCGCCCAGTGCGGCATGGTCATTTCGATCACCATCGAAGTGTCACTCTGTCCAGGGGCGCCGATCGGGGCCTAAGGTCCTGCGCCGCGGGCGCCACGCGATTCCTTGACCTTCCAGTGCGCTGGACGGTTTAGCCTGGTCGCCATGACGAAAGGCGACTTCATGGATCACGCAGACCACGGCGCCCACGAGGACCACAAGGCGCACGCGGACCACAGCGGTCACGCGGAGATGTTCCGCCACCTGTTTTGGATCAACCTCGCGCTCGCGATCCCCGTGGTGCTGTTCTCCGCGATGGTGCAGGACTGGCTGGGCTTCAGTCTGAGTGTCCCAGGATCGTCGTGGATCCCGCCCGTGGTCGGCACCGTCATCTTCGTCTGGGGCGGGCGGCCCTTCTTCACCATGGCAGTGCCCGAGCTTCGCAACCGACAGCCGGGCATGATGCTGCTCATCTCACTCGCCATCAGCGTCGCCTTCCTCGCGTCGCTCGCGAGCACGTTTGGCATCGGCAGTCTCGACTTCTGGTGGGAGCTTGCCACGTTGATCGTGGTGATGCTGCTGGGTCACTGGCAGGAGATGAAGGCCGTGGGGCAGGCCAGCAGCGCGCTCGCCGCGTTGGCCGAACTGCTTCCTGACGAGGCGGAGCGCGTGGTGGGCGATGACGTCGAGACGGTGCGCATCGCGGAGTTGGTCACCGGCGACGTGGTCGTGGTCCGACCGGGAGCCCGCGTCCCCGCAGACGGCACCATCGCACAAGGATCCGCAAGCATGGACGAGTCGACGATCACGGGAGAGTCGGCTCCCGTCAGACGCGGGGAGGGCGAACGCGTGGTCGCCGGCACCGTAGCCACCGACGGCTCGCTGCGAGTCGAGATCACTGCGGTGGGTGATGACACCGCCTTGGCTGGAATCCAGCGCATGGTGACCCAGGCGCAGGAATCGCGGTCCGGGGCCCGCAAACTCGCGGACCGCGCCGCACAGGCGTTGTTCTACATCGCGCTCGGTTCCGCGATGGTGACGTTCACGGTCTACACCGCGCAGGGAGACCTCTCGACCGGCGTCGTGCGTGCCGTGACCGTGCTGGTGATCGCTTGCCCGCATGCGCTGGGGCTCGCGATTCCCTTGGTCATCGCCATCTCCACGGCGAAGTCTGCCAAGGCGGGTGTGCTCGTCAAGGACGTGCTCGCGCTCGAGGCGATGCGCTCCATCTCGTCCGTGCTCTTCGACAAGACCGGCACGCTCACCGAGGGCAGCCACACGGTGGCCGAGGTGGAGCCGCTCGACGACTGGGACGAGGCGCGCGTGCTCGCCGTCGCCGCCGCGGTCGAGCGCGACAGCGAGCACCCCATCGGGCGTGCAATCGTCGCAGCCGCCGCAGATCGAGACATCTCCGTCGCCGATGCGTCGGACGTCGACACGCATCCCGGAAAGGGCGTCGTCGGCATCGTCGACGGCGATCGCGTGAGCGTCGGCGGCCGGTCGATGCTCGCCGAACTGAATATCGAGGCCCCTGAGGCCGCAGTCGGAACCCGCGAACGCTGGGAACGCGAGGGTAGCCCCACGTTGTATGTCACCGTCGGCGACGTCGTCGTGGGGCTCTTCACGACGCGGGACCCCGTGCGGGACGCGTCGCGGGCCACCGTCGACGCGCTGCACCGCCAAGGAGTGTCGGTTGCCCTGATCACCGGGGATTCACAGGCGGTCGCGGATCGCGTCGCCCGTGAACTCGGCATCGACGAGGTATTTGCCGAGGTATTGCCGCAGGACAAGGACTCCGCCGTGGAGAAGCTGCAGGCGGGCGGGGGGAAGGTCGCGATGGTGGGCGACGGCGTCAACGACGCCCCCGCGCTCGCCCGCGCCGACGTGGGCATCGCCATTGGCGCCGGCACCGACGTGGCGATCGAGGCCGCGGGCGTGGTGCTCGCATCCAGCGACCCGCGCGGCGTGCTCGCCATCGTCGCGCTGTCCCGCGCCTCGCACCGCAAGATGATTCAGAACTTGGTGTGGGCGACGGGGTACAACGCCCTCGCGATTCCGGTGGCCGCCGGCGCGTTCACCGGCATTGGCTTCGCCCTCAACCCGGCGGCGGCCGCGGTCGCCATGAGCCTGTCCACCATCGTGGTGGCGCTCAATGCCCAGTTGCTGCGCCGCGTCGACCTGTCCTACGACGCTCTCGCCCCGGCGGACGCCGCCGCGCAGCCCCAGACCGAGCATCAAGCCCGCCCCCAAGAGGAAGTATCGCCCGTCTAGCGCGACAGGATTTACCGTCCGGGCGTCGCCCTGCCTCGGATGCGACGGCGCGGTGATGATATTGTCTCAACTGTGATTGAGGCATCAAGGGTCCGCGCGCACGCCGCGCTGGCCGAGCCACGCCGGCTCGCCATCGTCGACGCCCTGGCCCTCGGCGACCTATCGCCTGGCGAGCTCGGCGAGCGCACGGGCCTGCCGTCCAATTTGCTGGCCCATCACTTGGGAGTCCTCAAAGCCGCCGGACTGGTGCGCAGGCGACGGTCGGACGGCGACGGTCGGCGCTCGTACCTGACCTTGGCGTGGGAAGACCCGATCGTGGCGGCGACCGCGGCCCACGGGGTCGCGCCGCCCGGCACCCGCGTCGTCTTCGTGTGCTCGGCCAACTCGGCACGGTCCCAGATGGCCGCGAGCCTGCTCGTGCGTGCTTCCGACTCCCCCGTCGCCTCGGCTGGCACGGCGCCAGCGGATGCCCTCCACCCGCTCGCCCTCGCCGAGCTCGCGCGCCACGGCCTCACGCCGCTCGCACCCACGCCCGCATCGGCCGCCGACGTGGTCACGGATAGCGACATCGTGGTGGCCGTGTGCGACAACGCCTACGAAGACCTGGGAGCCCCCAACGTGGCGCTCCACTGGTCGGTCCCCGACCCCGCCCTGGGCCATGCCGACGCCTTTGGCAAGGCCTTCGACGACCTCACCCCCCGCGTCGCGCGCCTCGCCGACGCCCTCACCCACGGATAGGATCCATGACCGACGACGCCTCCCAAGCACCCATCCCCGCAGCGGACGACCCCCGACCCGCCGTGCTGTTCCTGTGTGTCAAGAACGGCGGCAAGTCCCAGATGGCTCTGGGCTGGTTCACGGCGCTCGCGGGCGACCGTGCCGTCGCGTGGTCGGGAGGGTCCGAGCCAGGCACGGCGCTCAGCGGCACGGCCGTGGAGGCGATGAGCGAAAAGGGCATCGACATCACGGGCGAGTACCCCAAGCCGTGGACCGACGAACGCATCAAGGCGGCCGACGTGGTGATCACGATGGGCTGCGGCGACACGTGTCCCTACTACCCGGGACGACGCTACGAGGACTGGTCCTTCGACGTCCCCGCGGGACTCGAAGGCCTGGACGCCACCCGCGCCGTGCGCGACGCGATCGAGCTCAAGGTGCGCGCCCTGTTGGGCGAACTGGGCGTGGATGTGCAGGAGGGCGAGCGCACACCACACGAGTAACACCGGACCGCGTCCCGCCAGCGGAGCTCCCCGCTCGCCCCGGACGCAGGTCCCCTGCGGAACGCTCAGTCCACGGCGACGATAGATTATGGCCCACCTGACTGCAGACCTGGACGCCTCCTTGCAGACCGCGCAGGAGGTGGAGCGCCTGGCACGCGCCAACGCGACCTCCGGACTCACCTCCGAGGAGGCGGCCGCTCGACTTGCCGCCGACGGTTCCAACTCGCTTACCGCCCGCAAGCGCGTGTCGTGGCAACGACGTCTGCTGCTCCAATTCGCCGACCCTCTGGTCTATCTGCTGCTCGCCGCCTTCGCGGTGACGCTCACGGCATGGCTGGTCGAAGGCGGGCCGGGAGTGCCGTACGACTCCATCGTGATCGCGATCGTGGTGCTCGCGAACGCCGTCCTGGGACTCGTGCAGGAGCGTCGGTCCGAATCCGCGGTCGCCGCACTGCAACGTATGAGCGCCGCCACCGCGCTCGTGATGCGTGACGGTCGGGCCCAGCGCATCCCCGCGGCCGACGTGGTGGTGGGCGACCTCCTGATGCTCTCCGAGGGTGACGCGGTGGCGGCCGACGCCCGTCTCGTCGCCTCGGAACTGCGCGTGGCGGAGGCGGTGCTGACCGGAGAGAGCGTGCCGGTCCACAAGGGCATCGAACCTCTTGAGTCGCCAGCCGACGTCGCCGACCGCGCCTGCATGGTGTTCGCGAGCACGGCCGTGACGCGCGGTACGGGACGCGCCATCGTCACCGCGACCGGCATGGATACCCAGACGGGCCGCATCGCCCGCATGCTTGGCGAAACGGAGTCCGACCCCACTCCCCTGCAACGCGAGATCGCGCACCTGAGCCGCACGCTGGGGATCGCTGTCCTGGTGATCGCCACCGTCGTCATCGGAGCGGTGTGGCTGACGTCGGATGTCACCACGCTGTCGCAAGCGGTAGAGATCCTGCTGTTGGGCGTCGCCTTGGCCGTCGCGGCCATTCCGGAAGGGCTGCCGGCGATCCTGTCTGTGGTGCTCGCCCTCGGAGTGAGGCGGATGGCGGATCACCATGCGATCGTGCGAGACCTGTCCTCCGTCGAGACCTTGGGATCGGCGTCGATCATCTGCACCGACAAGACCGGCACCCTGACGCTCAATCGGATGACACTCGCGGCGGTGGCGACCACCCACGGCACGACTCGCACGGACGCTACCGCCGGCTTTCGCGGTGCGGTCGATTTCGACGGCGCCGTCCCGTCGGACCCGGCCGCGGCGGCGGAACTCAGCGCCCTCATCACGTCCGCCTGCCGTGCGAACGATGCGGTCGCCAGCGCCGACCAGGACCGCATCGAGGGCGACCCCACGGATGTGGCGTTCCTCGAGGCAGAACGGCTGATGGGCATGCGCGCGACGGGCAGTGCGACGGCACACCGGGTCGCGGCGGTGCCGTTCAGTGCACAGCGGGCGCGCATGTCGGTGGTGACCGAAGATGCCGACGGCGCGCGCACACTTCACGTCAAGGGCAGCCCCGAGATGGTCCTCAGCCTGTGCACGCGGGTGCTGTCGGGCGACACCGCTAACACGCTCGACGACGCCGGCAGGCAGCAGGCGCTCGCGGACACCGCCGCCTTTGCCCGTCGCGGCATGCGCACCCTCGCGGTCGCGTCTCGGCGCATGGATGACCGCGAGAGTGCGAACGAGGACGCGGAGCATGGCCTCACGCTCATCGGCGTGGCGGGTCTGGTGGATCCTTCGCGTCCCGAGGCGCGCGACGCGGTCGCGGACGCTCAGGGCGCGGGCATCCGCGTCGTCATGATCACGGGCGACCACCCCGCCACCGCATCCGCGATTGCTCAGGACCTGGGTATCGCCAGGGACGACACGGTGCTCACGGGCTCGGAACTTGCCGCCATGGACGAACCGTCGTTGCAGGCGGCGGTCGCCGACTGTGCGGTGTTCGCGCGCGTGGCGCCCGCGCACAAGCTGCGGATCATCGACGCGCTGCAGGCGCACGGCGCTGTGGTCGCCATGACGGGTGACGGCGTCAACGACGCCCCGGCGCTACGCAGCGCCGACATCGGAGTGGCCATGGGCCTGGGCGGCACCGAGGTGGCGCGGGAGGCCTCTAGCATGATCCTGGCGGACGACAACTTCGCGACAATCGTGACCGCCGTGCGCGAGGGCCGCGGCATTCTCGACAACATCAAGCGGTTCCTGCGCTACCTGCTGGCGTCCAACGTCGGCGAGGTGCTTGCGGTGTTCCTGGGCGTGATCGGCGCAGGCGTGCTGGGCCTGTCCGGCCACGGCCAGGTCATTGCGGTGCCGATCCTGGCCACACAGATCCTCTGGATCAACCTGCTAACGGACCTGGGGCCGGCGCTGGCCATCGGGGCGGAGCCGTACGCGGACGACCTGATGTCGCGCAAGCCACGCAAGATGACGGACCGACTGATCGACGCTCGAATGTGGTGGGGCGTGGCGTTCACGGGCATTGTCATGGCCGCGGTCACGCTCGTGACGCTGGACGCATTGCTGCCGGGCGGGATGATCGAGGGCTCACAGTCGCTCGCGACCGCGCGGACCGGGGCGTTCACGGTGCTGGTGCTCGCGCACCTGACCAATGCGTTCAGCGCTCGGTCTGAGACCGTCAGCGTGGTGAAGGGGCTCACCGCGAATCCGTGGCTGTGGGCTACCGTGGCGCTGTCCTTGCTCTTGCAGGTCGCGGTGGTCAACGTGCCGCTGCTGAACGATGCGTTCTCCACGGCGCCGCTGAGTCTCAGCCAGTGGGCCATGTGTGTCGCCTTGGCCTCGGTGGTCCCGTTGGCGATCGAACTGAGGAAGTGGGTACTGAGGCGGCGCGACTCTTAGAACAGCGCTGGTTGAAGCTGCTGCGCCGGGTGGCGTGCCGGGTCCGCCTTAGTCCGCCATTCGCCGTCGAGGTCGCGCGCCTCGGCGCGCGTGGTCGCACTCCCGGTGCCCGGATCCTCGGGAGCCTTGGTGAGTCCGTGGGCCGCGATCAGCGGCTTGATGGTGTCGGCCAGCCGCCGCCGGTAGTGCTTGGGAGCGTACGCCCCGTCCCCGTACAGGGCGCGGTACGTCGGCACGAGGTCGGGACGGTGCCGATGCAGCCACGCCGCGTACCACTCCTTCACGCCGGGGCGCAGGTGCAGACCCGCGTAACTGACCTGGGTCGCGCCCGCCTTCTGGATGCGTGCGAGAGCATCGTCAAGATGCTCCGCGGTATCGGTGAGGAACGGCAGGATCGGCATCATGAACACGGCCACGTCAAAGCCCGCGTCGGCGGCCGCCGACACCGTGGCCAGCCGCGCGGCCGTGGTGGGCGTGCCGGGTTCCATGGTGGTCTGAAGTTCGTCGTCGAAGATCGCGATCGACATCGCGAGCTGGACCTCGACGGACTGTGACGCCTCCACCAGCAACGGCAGGTCGCGCCTGATGAGCGTTCCCTTGGTGAGAATCGAAAAGGGGGTGCGCGCCTCGGCGAGTGCCGTGATGATTCCCGGCATCAGCCGATACTTGCCCTCGGCGCGCTGGTACGGGTCCGTGTTGGTGCCAAGCGCCACATGCTCGCGGTTCCAGGTGGGGCGCGCGAGGTCGCGCCGGAGCGCCTCGGCCACGTTCACCTTCACGATCACTTGAGAATCAAAGTCCGTGCCCGCATCGAGGTCCAAGTACCGGTGGCTGGGCCGGGCAAAGCAGTACACGCACGCGTGCGAGCAGCCGCGGTACGGGTTGATGGTCCAGGCAAACGGCACCGCGCTGCCGGGGCCCACGCGGTTGAGCGCGCTCTTCGCGGCCACCTCGTGGAACGTCACCCCCGCGAATTCGGGGGTCTGGACGGAGCGAATCAGGTTGCTGATCTTCGCGAGGCCGGGCAACGCGTCAGGGGCGTCCGACTCGAGCTTCTGTCCCTGCCAACGCATGACGCCATTCGAACACGTGTTCGATGCGGGGTCAAGTGCGCCACGCGGGCTGCCCGGCCCGCCGCCGACGAGTCTCGCTGGCTCCTAGATCCACTTGGCGCGCCTGAAGATCACAAAGAGCACCGATCCGAGCACCACCATGCCGCCGAGCGCGAGCGGATAGCCGTAACGCCAGCTCAGCTCGGGCATGTAGCGAAAGTTCATTCCATAGATGGTGCCCACGAGCGACGGGGCGAAAAGGATGGCGGCCCATGCGGAGATCTTCTTGGTCTGCTCGTTTTGTGCATAGCTTGCCTCGGTCTCGCGCTGCGCCACGAGCGACATGTGGGTGTTGAGCGCGTTGTCGAGTAACGAACGAAAGTTGTCGATGCGATCGGACGTCCGAATCACGTGGTCGTGCACGTCGCGAAACAGTCGCCGCAGTTCGATATCCGTTTCGTCCTCGGCCGCAAGCGAGCGGACCTCCGCGAGCATCCCGACTAGGGGCTGCACGGCGCGCTGAAACGCGATGACCTCGCGGTGCAGCTCGTAGATGCGACGCGACACCGCGATACCCGCATGCTGATCGAAGATCTGGTCCTCGATCTCGTCGATGTCGTTTTCCAGGCCCACCATGACCGGGCCGTACGAGTCGACCACCTCGTCCAGGATGGCGTAGAGCACCGCGTTCGGCCCCAGAGCGAGGAGCTTGGGGTCACCCTCGAGCCGCGAGCGCACCTCGGCAAGGTCGGGCTCCTCGGCCAGACGCACGGCCACAATCGCCTTGTGGCCGACGAAGAGGTGGATCTCACCGAAGTCGACGGTCTCCGTCGATTCGATGTAGCGCGCCGCGCGCACCACCACGGCAAGGTTGTCGCCGTAACGCTCGAGCTTGGAGCGCTGATGCCCCTTCATGGCGTCCTCGACGGCGAGCGAGTGCACCCCGAAGGCTCCCGCCACCTCGGCCAGTTCCTCGTCGCTCGGCCGCAGCAGTCCCACCCACGCGAAACCCTTCTGGGTCACGCGCGCCGCGGCTTCGACCACCGTGGACGCATCGTCCTGCCGGGCACCCCCGACGTACACGGCGGCGTCGATGACGGTCATGACTCTCCCTGGGCGTGCGGGGCGGCGCTTCGCGTCAGCGTAGGACGTGCGGGGTCGGAAGCGATCATCCTCAGTCCTTGGGCCGCTCGTCCTTGTCGATCTCGGCGATCGGCTCGTCGGCGTCGCCGTGGCCCTCCTCCACGTGCGGGGCCTCATCGGACGCCTTGGCGTCGCGACCGGCGCGGCCGGTGCCGAAGAGTTGCCAGCCGAAGTATCCGACCGCGAGCACCGCCGCGAAGAACAGAAACAACCCGGAGGGCGTGAGATCGATCGTGCCGAGGATGGGAAGGTCCATGACTTCAGTATGTCAGCGCGGCGCCGGTCGACGGCCGCGGCTCGATCGACTAACATCTGAATAGTTGCTCATATATTCAGGGATGGACATGACGGAGCCCCACCTCCACTCGCCGTTGCCTCGCGGCATCGATGCCGACGACGCCGCTCGCCTGTCCGCGCCGTTCTCTCTCTTGGCGGACCCGTCCCGCCTGCGCATCGTCTACGCGCTGGTCGAGGGCGGCCCTATGTGCGTCTCCGACGTCGCGGCCACAGCAGGAACTGGGGAGTCCGCCACCAGCCACCAGTTGGCAAAGTTGCGGGCGGCAGGGGTGGTGCGTTCCGAGCGCCGCGGCCGGGAGATCTGGTACCAAGTAGCCGACGCCCACATCCGTCTGCTCCTCGGCGTGGCGGCCGAGCACTACTTGGCGGAGAACACCCCGGGAGCAGCCTCGTGAGTGCGGGACACTCGCAGTCCTCCGTGTCCGCCGGCGGCAAGCACCGGCGCGCCCTCGCCGGGGTGCTTGCGCTCGTGCTGACCTTTGTGGGCGTCGAGGTAGCCGCGGGACTCCTCACCGGTTCGCTCACGCTCATGGCCGACGCGGGCCACATGGCCACCGACGCGCTCGGCGTGGGGATGGCCCTCGCAGCGGTCACCGCCGCCCGGCGTGCGGCCCGCAACCCCAAGCAGACCTTCGGACACTACCGCTGGGAGGTGCTCGCCGCGCTCGCGAATGCGGCCCTACTGCTGGGTGTAGCCGCCTACGTAGCCGTCGAGGGCATCGGCCGCCTGCGCGACCCGGTCGAGGTGGACGCGGTTCCGATGCTCGTAGTCGCGATCGTGGGCCTCGCCGTCAATCTGGTGAGCTTTCGGCTGCTGCACGCGGGCGCCAAGGAAAGCCTCAACGTGCACGGCGCGTACCTGGAGGTGATGGCCGACGCGATGGGCTCCGTGGGCGTGATCGTGTCCGCGATCGTGATCCTCACCACCGGTTGGCCCTACACCGACGCCGTGGTGGCCCTCGCGCTCGCCGCGTTCATCGTGCCGCGCGCTCTTCGCCTGGCTGGCGAGGCGATTCGCATCGTGGTGCAGGCCGCTCCCCCCTCGGTGGACGTCGAGACCCTCACCTCCGAGCTGGGCGGACTGCCCTCCGTGACCGACGTGCACGACGTGCACGTCTGGACGCTCACCTCGGGCATGGACGTGGCGAGCGTGCACCTGGTAAGCGAGGCCGCTCACACGGCCGACGTGGTGCGCGCGGCGCAACGCGTATTACGCGAGCACGGCCTGGCCCACGCCACCGTGCAGGTCGAGGACGACGCAGGGGGCGAGTGTGGCTCGGAGTTCTAGCCGCCACTACATGGCCGAAGCGGCCAACTGCTCCAAAGCGGCCATCGCGTCGGCCGCACGCTCCACCGGCACAAAGATGTGGTCGTGGTGGTATCCGGCGACAACGTTCGCGCTGATCCCGGCCTCACTCAGGGCCGCGGCGAAGGCGGCGGTCAGGCCCACTGCTTCGAGCGAGGAGTGCACCGTCAGGGTGATCCGCGCGCACGGAAACGTGTGGCCGAGCCCCGCCGCATCGGCATCGTCCCGGGAACACACCACGGTCAGGCCCTCTGCTTCGCGCATCGTCGCCAAGGGCACGATGCCGCTCGGAATTGTCTCGACACTCGCCCACACGTACGTCACGGGATCACGGTGCGGACGCATCGACGCGATCAAGGTGGCGAGGTCAGTTTCTCCCGACATGCGGCAAGGCTATCCGCGCGGGCGCCCGGGACCTGCGGTGCGGTGGCGAGTGTCGGCATCGGGGAAGATGGGGGGCTGAGACCGTGAGGGAGTGTTACCCATGACCGACGCCATCTGGCGCGAACGCAAGAACGAGCGACCGCAACACGATTCCACCCGCACCGAGCTGGAGAAGATGCGCGCCGACGACTGGTTCAGATACCGCGCCGGGCCGGAACTTCCCGAGCTGCAGCGCGAGACTCTCAACGTGTGCCGCGATGTCAACGCCCGGTACGCCGAGGATCCGGCCGGGATGACCGCAGCATTCGCCGCCGCGGTCGACGCGTGTGGCCCGGGTCTCGACATCCGCCCACCCATCTTGATCGAGTATGGCGAGCGCGTCTCGATCGGTGCGAACGTGTTCATCAACAACGACTTCATGGTGTTGGGCTCGGGGCGTGTCACCATCGGCGACCACGTGCTCATCGGCCCCAGCGCGCGCCTGTACACCCCCAACCACTCGCTGGACGTGGGTTTGCGCCGGGAAAGCTGGGAGATCGGCCTGCCCATCACGATCGAGGACGATGTCTGGCTGGGCGGCTCCGTGGTGATCTGCCCCGGCGTCACGATCGGTGCGCGGTCAGTGGTGGGCGCGGGCTCCGTGGTGACCAAGGACGTTCCGCCGGACGTGGTGGTGGCGGGCAACCCCGCACGGATAGTGAGGGAACTCTAGGGTCGCTCGGCGTCGGATCGCAGGGGTTCCGGGTACCAGACCGTCGGCGGAGCGACTTCTGGCACGCGCTGCGCCACGGGCGCCGCCGAGGGCGTGCTCGCGTCGCCAAGGCGCCGGGTCCCGCTCCACGCGGCGACAAAGACGCCAAGCACAATGAGGATGTCGCCGACGGAGAAGGTGTTGGCGAGCGGCATCGGCGCCGGCCAGGCGAAGATGTCGCCCAGCCACGGCAACACGGGGTTATCAAGAACGGCCGAGTTCGCGAAGTCGCCGCTTTGCTCGATTCCTGCCGCCTCGGCCGCCGATGCACTGGCGGGCAAGGTTCCGCCGTTGAGTGCAATGGTGATGCCGTTGGAGAAGGCGCCGGCCGCCACGATCCACACCCCGGCGGCGCGCCGATTCACCCACGCAAATCCGAGGGCGGCGACGTAGGTCAGCACGTGCGTCGCGGGCGCGAGCACGCCCGGCAGGGTCACGTTGAGGACGACCGACTGCACGATGAGCGCCACCCAGATCAGCGACTTCCACCGCCACTGGTGGAGGAGCAGACCAGCGGGCCACCGCCCGACCAGGAGGGGCGAGACCACGGCGATGAGGCCCAAAGCCAAGACCAGCACGGTTAGACGCCCATCGTCTTTCCCTGCGCAGCGGCCTCTCGCTCGCGTTCGAGCCTGTCTTCGATCGTTTCCGGCGGGGCTGGGCGGCCGAGGTGATAGCCCTGGCCAATCACGCCGCCGAGCGCCCGCAACGCCGCAGATGTCGACTCATCCTCGATGCCCTCCGCGACCACACGCAGCCCGAGCGCGAGCGCGAGCTCGATGGTCGACCGCACGATGATCAGGTCATGGTCGTCGTTGTCGATGTTGCTGACGAAGCTCCTGTCGATCTTCAGTTCGTCGATCTCGAGTCGCTTCAGGTAGTTCAGTGAGGCGTTGCCGGTGCCGTAGTCGTCGATCGAGACCTCGACGCCCAGTGCCCGCAGGGCGCGGATCACGATGTCGGCGCGCATGGGGTCCGAGAGAATTCCAGTCTCCGTGACCTCCAGCACCAAGGACGTTAGCGGGACTCCGTGGCGGGCCGCGGCTTCCACGACCTGATCCGGCAGTCCGAGGTCGGACAGGTGACGGGCGGAGAGATTGACGGCCATCCGGAGGTCATAGCCCGCCGCTGTCCACTGGGCGAGCTGACCGAGGGCCGTGTCGAGCACGAAGGCGGTGAGGCGGAAGATCAATCCGGAGTTCTCCGCAAGGGGAATGAAGTCGTCAGCGGCCACCGGTCCCCGTTCCGGGTGAGTCCACCGGACGAGGGCTTCTGCTCCGACCGTGCGCCCATCGGAAAGGTCTACCTGAGGCTGGTAGACCACGCGTAGCGCGCCGGCGTCGAGGGCGGTGCGCAGATCAGCCAGAAGCTGGAGTCGCTCCACGCTGTTGACGTCAAACTCCGGCGAGTAGGTGCTGATCTGATCGCGTTCAAGTTTCGCGTGATAGAGCGCGATGTCGGCGTTCTTCATCAGCGTCGCGTCATCCTCGCCGTGCAGCGGCGCGACTGCGACTCCAACGCTGGCTCTCACCAGCAGTTCTAGGTTGTCGACGGGGATTGCGGCATCGAAGGACGCGAGCAAATCGCTGGCGATGGCGCGACAGTAAGGGGCGTCGCCGTGAAGCACCACAGCGAATTCGTCACCGCCGAGGCGGTGCACTGACGCGTCATCCGGGGCAGCCGCCACTAATTGATCGGCAACGCGTCGGAGGATCTGATCGCCCACAGGGTGGCCGAGCGTGTCATTGATGTCCTTGAAGTGGTCGAGGTCAAAGAGCACTAGGCCGGGGCCAAGGTCGCCCGAATGGCGTGTGGATTCGAGCGCGCGCGTCAGTTGAAAATGAAGCTGTCCGCGATTGCCCAATCCAGTCAACGAGTCGTGTGTCGCATCGTGCGCATGGCGGGCGGCTGCAGCCGCGAACAGATGCGCGGCGACAACGGGCGCCCCCAACAGGAAGAGCGCGATGATGCCGTCCCGCGACACGAGCGCCGCAATACCGCCGACACTGAGGAGCACGACATTGGTGATCGAATACTCGCGGAGATCCTTATACAGCACGGTCGCCAGCGACTGCTCGGTAACCATTGCCACAACCCCCGAGACGATGATCCAGTTCGTAGCAATCATGGCAACGCCGGCAATCAGCAACGGAACAATTTGTTGTGCTTCCACCGGCAACGGCTCGGAGAAGAACGGGATCCCGGTCAGCCAGGTGTAGATGGCACGGCCCGCGATGACACTCAGCGCGTATTGCGCAGTGTTGAAGAGCGACTTCGAGAGCGCCCTGCGGTGGAGGATGTCATCCGCAACGCTGGCCACGGCCTGAACAAGCACGGCGGCACCGAGCGACGACACCGCAATTAGCGCGAGGACAAAAGGTGCGGATGCCGACAAGGTTCTATCCTCGGCGTCGACACGCGGCAGACGAACTGGCCGCACTTCTCCCAAGATTGCGGCCACGCCCAAGAAGACGGTCGGCCACAGGACCGCGCTACCAAGAACGGAAGGCCAAGGGGTATGCAAAACGGCAAGCGCAACTCCCGCGATCCCCAGTGCGACGACGACCGCGACGTAAGTGGAGAGACGCGGAGACGGCGCCGAGAGACTTCTCTTGGCGCCGCCCCCGCGGTTGTGAGGAATTAGCCCCACTTAAGCCCAGCTGCCACAAGCGTGGCGACGGCGACCATGGTGCCGGCGCTCACGCTGATCTGGGTGAGCTTGCTGTCCTTGATGATCTTCCACTTGTCCATGACAACTCCTAGGAGTTTGGGGACGAGAAAGACCTCCGAGTGCGGCCCTGGCGCGCTGAGAGCGTCAGGACAATCCGTCTCTCGGGGGTTCGAATTCGTCCCGGTGACGCGACCGCCGGATGGCGCCCGCAATTCATACTGTCGCAGTTTCGGTAACGATGCACGTATTGAATCGCGACTTTTGTCTGGATTTACGAATTTAGGCCCCTGGTAGAGGGGCGAAATTGGGCATCTGCGCTAACTATGCCCGATAGCAGGGCATCTGGGTCTGCCATTCACTCTGGGGGCACCATTTCTGGGGTGCGTGCTGTTCAAGGCGGCGCAAAATGGCGCACTCAGTGGCCGGAGGCCGCTCCGCTATGTGACCTCGACGAGTCGCATCTGAGCGCGTCGAGTGATGGGCCATCCGACCAGCGCAACCAGTACTATCGGCGCCACCAGGATGAGCCCATGCCACGCGGGCGCCGAGACCCTGTCAGACACCCCGCATACCATGAAGGGTGGATCGAGAAGCCCGACCACAAGCCCTCCGGCTGGTCGGCTGGCAACCGCGTTCCGACACGGTGCCCCTGGGGGAAGATCCGCCCTGCGTCACGCCGTCGAGCGCCAACTGATCACGATCCGACGACGGCGGGGTCGAGCACACCGTGTGGACTCACCCGCCGGCCGCACGCGCGCTGTCCACGGCGCTCGCGGCGGGAATCGACCAAGTTTCGCGCTTCGGAGACGACCCATTCATCGTGCAACGCTTTGCCTGCTCCCTCGTAGACCCGTCACAGGCGAGCCTCTGTGCGAATCCCTCGGAGTGCAGCCACGGGCGCCTCATCTCGGTACGCACCGGCGAGCCCTGGGACATCGGCGACACCCCTGACAGGCAGCGCACGGCGGGAGGGACGACGCTCGGGCCTGGCTAAGCGCCCAACGCACCCCGGTACACCTCGAGGTCCTCCTCGCTGAAGCACGCAAAGGTCACCTGGGTCACCGAGCTCCCGGCCGCGAGCACCTCGCGCACGGTCTTCACCGCCACCCCCGCGGCCAACGGAATCGGGTAGCCGTAGATGCCCGTGCTGATGCTGGGGAACGCGATCGAGGCGAACCCTTGCGCGTCGGCGATCTCCAGGCATCGGCGATAGCAGGAGGCGAGCAGTTCCGGCTCCCCCTCGTGGCCGCCGCGCCACACCGGACCCACAGTGTGGATGACATGCCCGGCCGGAAGTCGGTAGCCCTGCGT
Source organism: Demequina sp. (assembly GCF_016278765.1). Lineage (GTDB taxonomy): Bacteria > Actinomycetota > Actinomycetes > Actinomycetales > Demequinaceae > Demequina. The sequence goes on from NZ_JADQBE010000018.1 coordinate 36,387, forward strand.
GAGCCTGGCGTTACCCGTGTTGCAGCCGCCAAGGCGAGTGCACGCCTCGAGCAGCTCGGGCCCCGCCGCGCGGTGAATCGCGCCGTCAACGCCACCCCCACCCCGCAGCGACGAGTTCGCGGCGTTGACGATGGCATCGACGGCCAGGGTGGTGATGTCGACGCGGACGGCGCGGAGCGTCGGCGCTGTCATGGTTCGAGCCTAAGCGGCGTTGGCAATCTCTTGCGGCGTTTCCTCGAGTGGGGCCGAAGGCCATCACCGGGCACGAGGTCGACGCGCTCCCCCAGCAATGCAACGAGTTCGCTTTCCAGAGCGCCGATGTCGAACAGCAACGCTCCGCTTGCTCGCGGGGAAGAACCGCAGCAGGCGGGCGACCCCTGGCTGGCTGCGGGGTTGACGGCACGCGCGATCTCGCGCGCTCGTCACCAGCCACCGAGGCGTCACTTTCGACGGACAGTCTTCGCCGTCAACCCTCGGTGTGGCGGTCGCGCAATGCGACGATGCGCTCTCGGCGGCGTGCGACGAGCAGGTCCGGCGTGCCCAGCGGCAGGGAGCCCCAATAGGTGTCCTGCGGGGCGTCGATGGCACGTAGCATGGGCTCGGCCCGCTGCGAGACGGCGCCGTTCGTACCGAACCATCCTGTCAGCTCCTTGACGGTGAACTTGGCGCCACTGCCTCCCGCGGTGTCGTTTGCCCGGCACACAGCCCAGGCAACCGCCGCAGCACCGCGGCTTGCCGACGACCGGCGCCGGAAGATGGCAGGATCAGCCACGGCGACGCGCGCCAGGAACCGCCGCATCGCGGTCCTGTGCTCGACATCGAGGAGCTCATCTGCGACGCGATCCAGCTGCTCGAGGTACTCAGAAACGTTGTCGCGGATGTCCGCTGGCAGGCCCTCCCATGCAAAAGGCTCGTCCGGGAGCGGCTCGGTGTCGAGCGTCGTGAGGGCTTCAGTGCCACCCACCTCCGTGGCAAGAGACTTCAGGATGTCCGCCGTGAGATCGAATTCGTCGTCAAACTCGTCCCACAGTGGATGGCCTCCGGCCATCGCGTCACCGAATGCCTCGACTGATGAGCCGACGGCCCGCAGAACCTCGCGCGTGAGCTCAGGGTCTATCCCTTCCCGGCGATGCACAAACTCGACGAAGTCCGCCAGCACCGTCGGCAGCATCGCAACGTCCACATAGGGCACCATGACCTTGGAAGGCATCCAGTCCAGCAGGAAGCGCGCGACGACGATGGGGCTCCACCGCAAAGGGCCGCCGACGTTGTAGTCGGCGCCAAAGTGGAGGATCATGTCGAGAGCGAAGTCCGCGTCATCGCTGTCGATGCTGCGGCCCTGGGGCGAGGCAAGGAAGTCCGCCTTCAGGCTCGCCACGTCATGGTCGCTCCACTCGTGGGTGGCATCGGCGGCACCCCCGTCAGGCAACAGGGAAAGCAGCCATTCGACGGCGGGCCGGGTCGCGGGCCAGTCTTCCTGTTCGGGCATGCCGATGGTGCGTCGGCCCTGGTCGATGGCGGCGGCGACCGTGGCCCGCGCCGTCGCACCGTCCCACGGGCCGATGTAGTCGGGGCCGGGGCCCTCGAACTCGCCGTCCTGCACGCGGCCCATCACCTCGTCTAGGGGAGCGGCAATAAGGAAAGCATCCTTGACTGCCGAGCCCAGGTTGTGGTCTGTGAAGATGATCGCGGTGAATGCGGCACCTGACGCGAAGCGTGCCCCCATGACGCAATTCTCACCGTCACCCAGGGACTCCGTCATGCGCATCACCTGGACGTGCACGCGGTCGTTGGCCAGGTCACGGACCCACAGCGGCATGGGGTGGTGCCTCGCGGGCAGTTCTGCCTCGATGACGTCGCGAGCCGGATCGTCGGCCGGGAGCATCCGCGCCATGATGGTCAGGAGCGCCGTGGTCTCCGCGAACGAGACATCGACGAGCGACTCCACTAGGTCAGACCGTGAGACATTCGGAGCGGCATTGTCGAGCGGGTTGCGGCCGCGCGGGTCCGACAACTCGACCATGGTGCTGACCAAACCCAGGAGAGCGATGGGCGTGTCCGCACGCATCGCCTCTCGCACCCCGTCCATCAATGCGAGTTCTTCCGGAACCCGTTCAGGCACGTGATCAGGCACCGCGTGAAGGTGGCGCCGCTGCTGGGCCGTGCGGTGCGCGGGGCGCTTGCTGTGGCGTCGGTTCTTAGACATGCATCGAGGCTATCGGACGGCCACGACATTGCGTAAGCGCGCGTCAAGGTCCGCCCGCCTCGACGTAGACCTCGGGGTCGCGTAGCAGTTCCACCAGCGCGATCTCCCTGAACGTGAGATCGACGCGATCGAGGTTGCTGCGGATCGTGAGCTTGATACCGGGCAGGTCCTTTGCGGGCTTCAGCGCCGCAAGGTGGAGCGCCGCCGGGAGCTGAGTGGTCAGTGACCATTCACGTGCGGCCGAGAACCCTGCCGGCCCCACGCCCTTGCGGCCAAGTGCCTCAAACGCCACTTCAACCGCCGACGGCCGCGTCATGCCGTAGCGAGTCTTGGCACCTCGGTATTAGAGCCCGTGGCGCACTTTGATCAGTTCACCTTCCGCCACCGCCCCGCGAGGCGGCCTTGCGACGTGCCGCAGCCGGGTGCACACAGTGCTCACGGGTGCTGGACGTCGATCACCACGCGAGTCGGATCCTCCAGACGGAACACCCTGAAGGGCTCGTCGGAGGTTAGGCCCACCCAAATCTCGACCTGACCCTCAAACATCGCACCGTAGCGCACCTCCTTGACCACTCCGCCAGACTGGGGAACGATGCGGCGCGGGCCCTCGAAGGGCTGTGCGCCGTCTTCCGTGGGATACACCACTCCGTTCACGAGGATCAGCAGGTAGTCGTCGCCCAACAGATACACGGGTTCCCCCTGTGCCACCCCGGTGGGGTCCTCGACGTACCGGCCGAGCCATCCAGGAGTGCCCGCACCGGCCAGGTCGAGGACGATGCGGTCGAAGTCGTCGTGTACCCCAAAGCGGAGGTCGACGGGGCTGAGGCGTGCGTCGACGCTTGCGGTGGCGGTGTCCGGCTCACGATCCGCGACAAACGGGGCGGTGTCGGCGGGCGGGCCGTCGTCTGGCAGCGGCGCCTCCGACGCTGGCGTAGAGGGCTCGGTCGTGGGCGTGGCGGCGGGCTCTGCGGTGGATGTGGCGGCGGGCGAAAACACCGTCGCAGTGGCCGTCGGTTGCTGATCGTCGTTCGTGCACCCGGCCATCACCACGGCACCAGCCATGGCGACGGCGAGTGCTCGAACCAGGTGTGGCCGTCGCATCGTGTCGCTCCCTTGCAGGCCAGCCGACGTCACGGCGCCGATGCAGGCGTGCACATCTATTGTCTTCCCTGGCTGGCAGGACGTGCAAGAGATCCGCGCGTGCCGTGTGCGCCTCACGCACACTTCACCGCCTGACGTTGTTGGCGAGGGTTCGGAACGCCGTCTCAAAGTCGTCGAGGTCGTGTTCGACAGTCGACTCGATCACCTGTCGAGGCGGCGCGGGCGCGAAGCACGGCGATGTGCTCAAGGACTGCGGTAGCGTGACCTGCGTCATCCTTGGTCACAGCGGCACAGCCTCCGCGAGAATCTCTTCGCGCGAGTGAGGACGGAGGCCGCTATCCGGTACAAGGTCCACGCGCTGCCCCAGCGAGGCGGCGAGTTCACTCTCCAGGGCGCCGATGTCGAACAGTGAGGCGCCATCAGGAAGGGTCACCAAGAGATCGATGTCTGAATCGGGACCATCCTCCCCACGCGCCACGGATCCGAACACGCGCACGTTGCGAAAACCGTGCCGTGCGGCGAGGTCGATGACATCGCGCCGACGCTTGGCGAGCGCGCTCCCCCGCTCGCTCGCGGGGAAGAAGCGCAGCAGGCGCGCCACTTCAGGCTGACTGCGATTCACCGCGCGGACAATCTCCCGTTGGCTCATGCCTGCGGCGACACCTCGCCTGACCGCGCCTACCAGTTTGGCGCGCGCCTCGACGCGCAGGCGCTCGGCCTCGAGCGCGTCCGCGAACATCTGCTCCACGAGCGAATCCGACACGGCGCCACCTCCTGATAGGTGATGCTATCGCCGACACGGAACGCCAACCTGGGCCCCGTGGAAAAGTCCGCAACCCTCCCCCAATCAGCCAAGGAAGCAGAGGCATCGCGCCCGGTAGCGAGCAAGCGCCTCATTCGGGTGGGGACGGACACCGTCAGCCGGTGAGCACGACCTCACGCGTTGACGAGCCACCGCTCGCGGCGCCGTTCAGGCGATTTACGTACTCGTCGGCCGTCAAGGCCGAGTCCTCTGGCCCTGGCGATTGGACGCCCCTCGCGATCAGCGACGTGTCCCGCGCGACGACGACGGCGAACGGCTCTCCCTCACGTTCAGCCTGGGCGAGGTCCCCGATGCGGTCGCGTCCGAGCGCGACAATCAGCACCGAGTCGCCGAGCGTGTTGAGCAACCAACCGCTGCGAGCGTCGGCGCTCGTCATCAATTCGCGCTCCAGCACCTCGGCGACGCGCGCGCGCTCGTTGATGGCGAAGTCTTGGCGGCATCGAATGGCGATGACGCGACCATCGGCCTCTACCAGGCGCTCGACGAACACCACAAAACCGTCCACCTCGGCTCCGCTGTCACGAGCCAGCCCGAGCAAGTGGGTGGGCGTGGCCTCATCGAAACTTGCGACACCCGCAACGAGCCCCGGCAGTTGTGGGCTGGAGATGCCGACGCCATGCTCGCCGTGGTCGGTCAGGATAAACACCACCTCACGCACGCTTCACCACCGCCTTTGCCTCGTCCAACGTCAACCCGACGCCTTTGACCAGGATATTACGGACCTCGATGGGCGCGAGGTCACGTTTGGACAACGCCCAGGTGAGCTGC
>NZ_JADQBE010000072.1:0-4648 GCF_016278765.1 Demequina sp.
GCGCGACGGACCGCTTGCGCGACCGTTCCGGCCTCTGCGACCACCTCGATGCCTTCAGCGCGATCAAGGATGTCGCAGATGCCACGGCGTACGACCTCGTGGTCGTCCAGTACAAGAACCCTGACATTGCTCATGACCTAAGGCTAACCCGGGGTCCCAGGGACGTTCGGGGCTAAGGTCCCGGGTCCTACGAGGAATCGTGGGGCGCGGGGGTGGAAGTCCTGGGCGAGGCGCTGGGTCGGACGTCCGGGGAGTCCTAGTACCGGACGGGTCTAGGCACCAATCTGCGCTGGCAGCGGGCACACCAGTGCGTGGAACGGCCGCCGATGCGCTCACGCGAGATCGCTCCACCACACCGCTGGCACGGCTGACCACCACGACCGTAGGCGGCCAAGTCCCGTGAGAAATATCCCGACTCGCCGTTGACGTTGACGTACAGCGCGTCGAAGCTGGTACCGCCTTGCGCGAGGGCTCGCGTCATCACGGCCCGCACTGCTGCCAGGAGGCCGCGGGCCTGGGAGGCGGAGAGGGCATGGGCTGGCCGCTGGGGGTGGATGCGGGCGGCCCACAGCGCCTCGTCCGCGTAGATGTTGCCGACTCCGCTCACCACCGTCTGGTCGAGGAGTACTTGCTTGATGCCGCGGGATCCTCGCCGCATTCGGGAAACGATGCGCGCGTCATCGGCGGCCGGGTCGAGGGCGTCTCTGGCAATGTGGGTCACCGTCCACGGAACGGCCGCCAGGGCGCTGCCGTGGCCTCCCGGGAGCGCATCGGGCGTCGCGCGCATCGGCTCGGCGACCAGGTAGCCGAACGTGCGCTGATCCAGAAAGTCCAGCGTGCGCACGCCGTCGGGCGATTCCAGGCGCAACCGCGCCCGGCAGTGGCTGTGCGGCTCGGGCGCCTCGCCTTCACACATGCGGAACTGTCCCGACATGCCCAGGTGGGCGCTGAGCGCCATGGCGGGCAGTTGCTCGCCGGCGCCGGCGTCCTCCGCCTCCACGAGCGGAAACCACAGGAATTTGCCGCGCCGCACGGCGGCACCCAGCACCATGCCGTGCAGCTGCATCGCGAACTCGCCCTCACCCCCCGGCTGGAGGCGGACGCATGACGGTCGAAAGACCTGCACGCCCGTGACGGTGTAGCCCACGACCAGGTCCGCAAGCCCGGAGCGGACCGTCTCGACCTCCGGAAGTTCGGGCACTATGAGGCGGCGAGAACGCCGTGAGCGACCTCGGCGGCCTCTTGCTCTGCGACCTTCTTGGACGGACCGGTACCCGTGCCGCGGGCGATGCCGTCGACGAGGACGGTGGCGGTAAAGGTGCGGGCGTGGTCCGGGCCCTCTCCGGTGACCTCGTAGACCGGCCCGGGCAGGCCGGACGCGGAGCATGCCTCTTGGAGGGCCGTCTTCCAGTCGAGGGCGTCGCCGGCCGTGGAGGCCCTGACCAGGGAGGGGCCGACGAGCCGCAGGATGACGTCGCGGGACACGTCGATCCCGTGGGTCAGGTAGACCGCACCGAACACGGCCTCGAGGCTGTCGCAGAGGATCGAATCCTTGTCGTTGCCCCCTGTCGCCACCTCGCCCTTGCCAAGCAACACAAACGAGCCCAGCCCGATCTCGCGGGCGACGACGGCGAGGGCACGCTGGGACACACACGACGCACGGATCTTCGCGAGGTCGCCCTCGGGCAGGTCGGGATGGTCGCGGTACAGGCGGTCGGTGACGACGATGCCGAGCACGGAGTCGCCGAGGAACTCAAGGCGCTCGTTGGTGGGAAGGCCGCCGTTTTCGTAGGCGAAAGACCTGTGGGTGAGCGACAACACCAGCAGCTCGGGGTCGATAGCGACACCGAGCCGCTCAGTAAGAATGGCCGCCGCTTCGGGGCCGGGAGCACTCACGGTATGACCGAGAGGAGGCCCTACGCCTCGTGCTCGGTGCGCAGCGCCTCGGCGTACTGGCGACCGTTGTACGCGCCGCAGGCCGGGCAGGCCGCGTGCGACAGCTTGTCTGCCTTGCACGAAGGGCACGTCGTGAGGTTGGCAGCAGTCGTCTTCCACTGCGAACGACGCGAGCGGGTGTTGCTGCGCGACATCTTGCGCTTGGGAACAGCCACGGCTAACTCTCTTCCTTGTTAGACAGCTCGATGCTGTCTTTCACACTTTCTAGTGCCGACCAACGAGGGTCGAGTATCTCATGGGCGTGGTCCGGATCGTTCGCGAGCCGCGCGCCACATTGGTCGCACAGCCCCGGACAGTCCGGGTCACACAATGGGGTGAACGGCAGGCTGGTGACCACCGCATCCCTGACAACGCCCTCAAAGTCGATGCTTTCGCCGTCGAATTCGAACACGTCGTCCGAGTCGTCACCGTCTTCACGCGGGGCGTCAGGGTAGAGAAACAGCCCCTGTACTGGAACCTCGAGGTCGAGTTTCACCTCATCCAGACAGCGACCGCACTCCCCCGTCGCTTGCGCTGCGAAGGTGCCGCTGACCCATATTCCGTCAGTCACCACCTCGCACTGAACGTTCAGTGTCGCGGCGGCTCCCGCTGGAACCCCAATCACGTCAGTGCCAAGGGCCTCGGCGACCGTCAATTCACGGGAGTACTCGCGATGAGTACCTGGCCTGTGCACCAAGTCACGCACGTGAATGCGAAATTCGGTGTCGGCTCCGGGAGTGTGTTTCACACGCTCCTCCATGTCCTAACGGTCCGTGGGGACCTCGGCCCGGTAGTGACCGGCGGGCCAGCAGACGATCTTACGCGATTGGATGCCGTGAACTCAAGCCGGGCCGCTAGTTCTCGCGGCGGAGGGCTTCCAACACGGCGGTTTCGACATCCGGCGGAACATAATCCGAGATGTCTCCGCCGTGCCTGGCCACGTCACGGATGAGCGAAGAGGCGATGTGTGACAGAGCGCTGTCTCCCGTCAGGAAGACTGTCTCGACGCCGCTCAGGGAGCGATTCATCAGCGCCATGGGACGTTCGACGTCGTAGTCGGCGCCGCCGCGCAGACCCTTCACGATCGCCACCGCTCCCTGCGCTTCGCAGAAGTCCACCAGCAGGCCGTCCGTCGATGCGACGTCGATGCCGTCAACGTGAGACACGGCCAGGTGGGCCAAGCGCACACGAACGTCCACGTCGAGCAGGGGCGCCTTGGTCGAGTTGTGTGCCACCGCGATCACCACGCGGTCAAACAGCTGCCGCGCGCGGACGGCGATGTCGACGTGACCCAGGGTGATCGGGTCGAAGGATCCTGGAAACACAACTGTGGCCATAGACGGCAACCTATCGCACGCACTCGGCGAAGTAGACGGTGGTGTCGCCGTATGCCTTGCTTTGCACCACGCGCAGGCCGTGTGGCCATTCTGGGGTGCCACGGCGGGAGGACATTTCGAGGACGACGGTGGCGAGCGTGGGCAGTCGCGTCACGAGCGCTTCCAGGACGGGGGCAAGGTCGCCCTCGGCGATGTCGTAGGGCGGGTCGAGGAACGCGATGTTCCACTGCGCCGTCGCGCGCTTCAGGTACGGTAGCGCCCGTTCGCGCACTACGGAGGCCCGTGTGCCCAGGCCAAGCCCTTTGATGTTTGACTCGATCACCCGCACGGCCGGTGTAGCGGATTCGACGAAGGTCGCATCGGCCGCTCCCCTGCTCAGCGCCTCAATGCCGAGCGCGCCCGAGCCGGCGAACAGGTCCACCACGTGGGCACCGCGTAGGGCGTCGGCGTGATCGAGCCGCGAGAAGATGGCTTCGCGCACACGGTCCGATGTGGGCCGTGTCCCTGACTTGGGCACCGCCAGTTGCCGGCCGCCGACCTCGCCCGCGATGATGCGTGTCATGCAGGTAGCGTACGGCGGGAGTTAGTGAACGCAAATGGGCGCACCCCTGGCCATGGCGCTGCGCCAACCGCAGGGGCGTGGGGCGTGGGCGTGGGGCAGGGTGAGCTCCGAAGTTGTCGATACGCACGCGTTCAGGAGCGAACCTCGCCGTCTTGTCCGCCGATACCGTGCCGACGGGGCACGGTAGCTGCCGTCTTGCCCGGTGTGGGGCATCGCTTGCCCCGGTTGTGGCGTCATGCGGCGTGGCGTTTGGGGTGTCGCGCACGCTGGCGTGCGGGGTTGTCCCGGTCGGTCGCGTTGTGGGCAGAGTTCTCCCCTGGGTTGCCGGGTGGGTCGTGATCGTCGTGGGAGCCCGCGTCGCCCGTGTCGCCGACGTCGTCTGCTTCGTCGGGTAGAACCTCGAGTGCTGCCAGTCCGCCGGGTTGGGGTTGTCGGGTGGGGTCGATCGTGGGTGGTGGAATGAACTCAACCCGGCCCGCTTGGACGCGGATGTTCCAGCCGTGACGGTGGATGTCGTGGTGGCATCTGGTGCACAACATCACCCCGTTGGCAAGGTCCGTGGTTCCACCGTTGTCCCACCAGTCGATGTGGTGGGCTTCGCAGTGTTCGGGTGGGGCGTGACATTTCGCGCACCCTCCATCACGTTCCAGTAGGGCCAGGCGTTGGGCACGGGTGAATATCCTCTTGCGGCGACCCAGGTCCAAGACCTCGGAGTCACCACCGAGCACCGCAGGAATCACACCAGCGTCCCCGGCCAGGTGGCCCTGACCCCGTTCAGTGGACACGGGGTTATGCGGCTTCTTGAAAGTCCGCG
>NZ_JADQBE010000002.1:0-4600 GCF_016278765.1 Demequina sp.
GCATCTTCAGCAACCCCAACCTGCCGGACGTGAGCGACTACTACGAGCCGTGGACCTACGACTACGACAACCTGCTGTCCGCCCCGCTCCAGGAGCACAGCCCCGTCGCCCAGCCGCGATCGACCATCACCGGCAAGCCCATGAAGATCGAATGGTCGGCCAACTGGGACGACGACCTTGGCGGCGCACCTGAACACGGTCACATGGACCCGATCGTCAAGAAGATCAAGTCAGATGTCACGGACCGCGTCAACTTTGAGTTCGAGCAGGCGTTCATGTTCTACCTGCCGCGCATCTGTGAACACTGCCTCAACCCCGCGTGCGTCGCCGCCTGCCCGTCTGGCGCGATGTACAAGCGGGCAGAGGACGGCATCGTGCTGGTGGACCAGGACCAGTGCAGGGGCTGGCGCATGTGCGTCACCGGCTGCCCCTACAAGAAGGTGTTCTTCAACCATGCCACCGGCAAGGCGGAGAAGTGCACGATGTGCTACCCGCGGATCGAGGCGGGCCAGCCCACGGTGTGCTCCGAGACGTGCGTGGGACGCCTGCGCTACTTGGGGCTGTTCCTGTACGACGCCGACAAGGTCACCGAGGCCGCGGCCACGCCCAATGAGCAAGACCTCTACGAGGCGCAGCTGGACCTCATCCTTGACCCCCACGACCCCGAGGTACAGAAGGCCGCCAAGCGCGACGGCATCCCTGATGACTGGATGGAGGCGGCGCGACGCTCCCCCGTCTATCGGCTTGCGAAGGAGTTCAGGGTGGCGTTGCCGCTTCACCCCGAATACCGGACGATGCCGATGGTTTGGTACATCCCGCCGCTGTCGCCCATCGTGGACGCGCTGCGCGAGACGGGGCACGACGCCGAGGACGCCGACAACCTGTTCGGCGCCTTGCGGTCGCTGCGCATCCCCATCGAATACCTCGCGGAACTGTTTACGGCGGGCGACCCCAAGCCGGTGCTGCGTTCGCTCGACACGCTGTCGGTGATGCGTTCCTACATGCGCGACAAGAACATCGGCAACGCCTTGCGGCCCGACCTGCCTGCGCGCGTGGGGCTCTCCGAGGAGTCGATCCTCGAGCTCTACCGACTGTTGGCGATAGCGAAGTACGAGGACCGCTACGTCATCCCCTCCGCGCACGCTGAGGTGGGCAAGGAGCTGGAGGATTTGGCGTGCTCGCTCGACGGGGTCGGCGGCGTGGGTCAGTTCCCAGGCGGCGCGCCCGCGGCGAACATCAAACGGCCCCAACCGGTGGCGGCCGAGAGTTTCCACGCGCTCCAGGACAGGGACCACCTGCGCTCCGACGCCTCCGCGCCGGTGTCGCCGAACCTCAACCTGCCCCACTGGAACGGCACGGGAGTGCCCCTCGGAATGCCCAAAGTGAGGGCTCGCGATGAATGAATCGACCGCTGCGGCACGCCTGGCCGCCTCCTGGCTGCTGTGGTACCCGGACGACGCGCTGATCCAGCGGATTCCCGAGATCACCCAGGTAGTCGAGGAGTGCCCGCCCAAGGTGCGCACCGCGCTGCGCCAGTTCTTGGCGTACCTCGAGGAGGTGCCGCTGCTGGACGCACAGCGCGATTACGTCGCCACGTTCGACATGAAGCGCAAGGCCTGCCCGTACCTGACGTTCTGGACGGACGGGGACACGCGCAATCGCGGCTTCTCGATCCTGCGGTTCAAGCAGGCATACCTCGCGAGCGGCTACGACGTGGGCGATGCCGAGCTTCCCGACCACCTGGCCGTGGTGCTGGAGTTCGCGGCGATCGGCAACACGTTGACGGGCGAGGCGCTGTTGGTGGAGCACAGGGTGGCGATCGGGCTGCTGCGTGAGGCGCTCCATGCCCTTGGCTCGCCTTACGTGCACGTGCTCGACGCCGTGCTTGCCACGCTGCCAGCCATGACGCCCCAGATTGCGGAGCGCATGGCGGCGCTCGCCAAGAGCGGTCCGCCCGTGGAGACCGTCGGGCTTGACCCCTTCCCCACGGCCCCCGCATCCGTCGAGATCGGAGGACGCAGATGAGTGCGCTCGTGATGGCGGCAATCGAACAGGGCGCGCCATCGAGCGCAAACCTGCTGCTGTGGGTCGTCCTGCCCTACGTCACGGCCGCGACCCTGGTGGTCGGCCTCGTCTGGCGCTACCGCTACGACAAGTTCGGGTGGACCACGCGCTCGAGCCAACTGTACGAGACGCGCATCATGCGCATCGCGAGCCCGCTGTTCCACTTTGGCGCGCTCGCCGTGATCGGCGGCCATTTCCTGGGCCTGCTGATTCCCCAATCGTGGACCGATGCGTGGGGTGTCAAGGAGTCCACCTATCACTCGTTGACGATGCCCCTCAGCCTCACCGCTGGTACCGCCACTATCGTCGGCATGGCGCTGCTGATCTATCGGCGCCGCTCGAATGCCAGGGTGTTCCAGCGCACCACCGCGAACGACAAGGTGATGTATGTGTTCCTGGCGAGCGCGATCGTGCTGGGTGTGAGCGCCTCGTGGTTCGCATCCGGGTTGTTTGGCGAGGGCCACAACTACCGCGAGGACGTGTCCGTGTGGGCCCGCTCGATCCTCATGTTCCAACCGCAGCCGGAGCACATGGCGGCCGCGCCCATGATCTTCCAGCTGCATGTGGTCGCGGGCCTGCTGCTGTTCAGCGTGTGGCCCTTCACGCGACTGGTGCACGTGCTCAGCGCGCCGCTGCAGTACGTGGTCAGGCCGTACGTGGTCTACCGCACCAAAACGCCTCACAGCACCGGCAGCCGGGCCACGCGCCGCGGCTGGGAGCCGACCCGCCGCGACTAACTTTCCCCCACCCCCACTATCCCCACATCTAGGAGAATCATGACTTCCGACCTCGGAATGCCCGGCAACAACCACGCCCACACCTGCACCTGCGGTGAAAACGACTCCGCGACGCTGCCCGTGCTGGTCGCCTCTGAGATCCCCCACGAGATCCGTCACGCCGCCATCTTTGGCGCGCTGGAGGGTTCCGCGCAGGGAATCGAGTTGGTCGCGCCGCACGATCCCTTGCCGCTGCTCGCGCAGATCGAGGACCGCTGGCCTGGGGTTTACGAGGTGGAATACGCCGAGCGCGACACCGCCTGGAGGCTGCTGCTCAAGCGTCGCGCCGAGGCCGCACTCGGCGCGTAACACGCGTCTTCTTACACTGACACCATGTCCCCCACTCTCGCTGGCGTCGTTGTCGCCGTGGTGACGGTCTCTGACCGGTCGTCGCGCGGCGAGCGCGCCGACGCGTCGGGGCCCGTGCTCGCCGACGCCTTACGTGAGTTGGGGGCGTCGGTGGTCACCTCCGTGGTTCCCGACGGCGCCGACGAGGTGGAGAGGGTGATTCTTTCGGCCGTCGCCGAGGGCGCCCGCGTGGTGGTGACGACGGGCGGCACGGGCATCGGCCCGCGCGACCTCACCCCCGAGGGGACGTCGCGTGTGCTCGCACGGCCGTTGCCCGGTCTTGCCGAGCGACTGCGGGCGGTGGACGCCGACGCCGTGCCTGGCGCGGTCTTGTCGCGCGGCCTTGCGGGGCTCACGGGTGGCGACCATCCGGCGATCGTGGTGAACGTGGCCGGGTCAACGGGCGCGGCCCGTTCGGCCGTTGGTGTGCTGGCTGCGGTGCTGCCGCACGCGCTCGCGCAACTGGACGGAGAGGACCACTGATGCCTGCCATCGCCGCACTGTCCTCGGCTCCGCTGTCGCTTGATGCTCACGTGGCGGCCGTGGCCGACCCGACCCACGGCGCGGTGGCGACGTTTGTGGGGCTGGTGCGCGATCACGACCCGAGCGTTGAGGGCGAGGTGACGCACCTCGAGTACTCGGCTCACCCTGACGCCGCCGCTGTTCTTGAACGCGTGGTGGCCGAGGTGGAGGCGCGCCATGATGCCGTGTTGGCGCTCACGCATCGTGTGGGGCTGCTGGGCGTCGGCGAGCCCGCGATTGTGGCTGCTGCGGCGTCGGCGCATCGGGCGGAGGCGTTTGCCGCCTGCCAGGACGCGGTGGAGCGCGTCAAGGCGGAACTTCCCGTCTGGAAGAAGGAGATCTTGGCCGACGGGTCGCACACGTGGGTGGGGATCACATGACTGCTCTTGTTGACCGCTACGGGCGCGTGCACCAGGATCTGCGCATCTCGCTGACGGATCGCTGCTCGCTGCGCTGCACGTACTGCATGCCGGCCGAGGGCGTGCCGTGGCTCAAGGGGCCCACGCTGCTTTCCACGGAGGAACTGGTGCGGCTGGCCCGCGTGGCCGTGGGGCTGGGCGTGCGCGAGGTGCGCCTCACGGGCGGGGAGCCGCTGCTACGACCCGACGTGGTGGACGTGGTGCGGGCGCTGGCGGCTATTGAGACTCCCGACGGGCCGCTGGACCTGTCGCTCACCACGAACGCGCTGCGCCTGCCCGCGTTGGCGGCGCCGCTGCGGGACGCCGGGCTGGACCGCGTCAACATCTCGATCGACACGCTGCAGCGCGCGCGGTTCATCGACCTGACTCGGCGCGACCGGCTCGCGGACACGTTGGCTGGCATCGAGGCGGCTAGGGTGGTGGGCTTCTCCCCCATCAAGCTCAACGCGCTCATCATGCGCGGCGTCAATG
>NZ_JADQBE010000001.1:0-4391 GCF_016278765.1 Demequina sp.
GCACCCGGGGACCGCGTCGTCCCAGTCGGCCCAGGTGCGGATCGGGATCTGCGACTTCAGCAGCGTCCCTGGGTTGGTATGCGACCGGCCGCGGGAGAGCAGCTTCGCCCGCTCCGGTGCGAGCCGCCGGTCGATCGTCGCCGCGCTGATGCGCACCAGCAGGGCCGCCTCGGCGTCGCTGAGACCGAGCTCGTTGTCGCGGCGCAGCAACGGCACCAACATCCCCAGCATCGGCGCGAGGCGCTTCCCGGCTGGCGCCCGCAGCACCGCCCAGCACTTCACCAGAGCCCTCGTCACGGCCGGACCGTAGGTCGGCGCCCGCCCCGCCCTGGGCTTCACCACCTTGAGCGTCAACGCGGCCCGCAACGCCGCCCGGGCGTAGTCGCGATGCCACCCGGTCAACTCAACCAGCTCGGTTAGTATCCGGCCCTTACCGGCCCGGTCGGCGCTCCGATACGCGAGCGCCTTCTTGTTCGTCACCGCCTGCCGTTGCGTCATTGTCAGCTCCAAAGAAACGGGTGTATCCCACATCCATCACCCACGTCTCGAACCACGCCGAAGCGGAGGTTTTCAGATGAGGCAACGCATGGTGCTACGCGGAGGTTTTCTATGAGTCAACGCGAAAAGTTGACAACGTCCACGGGGATGGCGAAACTAGACGCATTACTCCCCGTCGTCTTCGGATTGGCGGGGATTTTTTCTATTGGGGAGGGTGGGGCAATGGCGCTTCGCACGGCGGTCGTGATCGACTACGAGAATGTGCATCGGATGGCACGAGGCACGTTCGATCCACAAGGCGATCTGCGTGAGTACTTGATTCATCCGATGCAGTTCGCCCGCGCCGCGATCCGCGAGCGCAACGACAGGCAGCGCGAGGGCTACCCCCATGCGGAACTGTCGAAGGTGCTGGTGTTTCGTGGTCGACCAAGTGCACAGCATGAGCCGACGTACTACACCCGCAATACTTCTCAAGCGACGCAGTGGCGCGCTGACGGAGCCGTGGTGACGCTGCGCGAGTTGAAATACACTTACCAGTACGACGAGCACGGTCGCGTCGTGACGGACGAGGCGGGTCGCAAGCTCCTCGCGTCGGGCTCGAAGCCGCAGGAAAAGGGCATCGACGT
Source organism: Demequina sp. (assembly GCF_016278765.1). Taxonomy (GTDB): domain Bacteria; phylum Actinomycetota; class Actinomycetes; order Actinomycetales; family Demequinaceae; genus Demequina. The sequence goes on from NZ_JADQBE010000001.1 coordinate 1,125, forward strand.
GCTGTGCGCGCTTGAGTGTGTCAGGCAGGCCCAGCGCGACGACATTGATCTCGTGGTGCTGGCGTCTCGGGATACGGATCTGGTGCCGGTGCTTGACCAGTTGCACGACGCGCACCGCGACCGCCCGAGTCTGTCGGCGAAGGTAGAAACGGTCGCGTGGTTCGACCGTGACGCGCTGAGGCAGGGAGGGTCGCTGCAACCAACTCGGCCGCGAAAAATCTGGAACACGAACCTTGGCCGACGGCAACTCGAGGCCAGTATCGACAGGAACGACTACCGCTAGGGGCAGCGCGCGCGTGGTGCGCTGACCGGTCAACTGCCCCGGCAAATCGGTATCCTCGGCCGTCGTGACAGAGCGTTTTGCGCGTCGTTCTCGGTCGTGGACCTGATTGGCAAGCGCACGCCCATCGCGCTCGACGTGCCGGGTTCGATGGCGTTCGGCGCGGTGGCAGGCATCCTGCTCAGCCCGCGTGAGGCGTCGGCTGGTCTGGTGTTGGTTCTTGCTTTCACGGACCGCGCGCTGTCGATGCGGTTGGCGCCCGCGCGCCACCGGGCGGCGACGGGGATCGACGCTCGGCTGATCGTGCTTGCCACGTCGGCGACGAAGTTCACTATCGCCGACCCCGGGGACGCGGGCATGCTCGCTAGCGGTGGGTGCCAGTGAGTCACTGGGCCGAGCCGGGTGCGTCGATCTCCACCGTCACCTCTTCGAGCCGGACAACGTCGTCCGCGAAGGGGTAGACCTCGATCTCGAGAACGGAGTCGTCCCAGAACGCGATGAGTCCCGCCAGCGTAGAACCGTCGGCCGCGCGTACGCCGCCCTCAACCAGGAGCGGTCGTTCTTGCCTCTCGGGATCGCGAAGTTCGACCGGGCGAAGCGCAAAGGTTGGGCACGTCCCGCAGCTGCAACTCGATGCGGCCTGCAGGTCATTGGGGAGCGTGGCGTCGGCGCCGGTAACGAGGTTCCATGCGGCGATCCAGTCGTCCGCGACCGACCGCTCTGCTGTGGTCGGTTCGCGCCATGTGAGTTTGCGCATGGCTGGAGTTTACGTTTGCGCTCGGGCGGCGGTCCACGCGCGCAGCGCCCGCTCGCCTCGTGCCACGACCGCCGAACCCAGTCTGAGCGTCGTCCGCCTGCAACGTCCCACGGGCCAGGCGGAACGCGACCTGGTGGAAGCATCGGGCTGGCTTGCGTGGCCGCCGCGTCTGCCCGAGCAGCCGATCTTCTACCCCGTGCTGAATGAGTGGTACGCGACCAAGATCGCTCGTGAGTGGAACGTGCCGCACGCGGGGGTGGGGTACGTGATGGAGTTCGATGTGGATGCCGCGTACCTGTCGCGCGCTTTGCCTTGCAGCAGGTGGGCTGTCGCGGCGTGATCGACACGGTGAGTGACTAGCCTTCTCCCCCGACTCCGCATCGCCGCTGAGGAGAACCCCGGCCACCACGCCGGCCTGTGCCAGCATCGGCAGAATGGAGGGCCCGTGGCACGTCGAGGTGGCGAGCGAGGACTTCGCGCGTTTCGCTCGTTCTCTCCACGAATACGAGCAAGCGGTACTTGACGTGGCTGTCAGGGAGGTGCTCGCCGTCGAAGGCCAGGCGATCTGCGAGTCCGAGTGGGGAAAGGCTCTGGGGCGCGGGCTGTACGAGTTCCGCATCCGCAAGAGTCTCGACGCGATCCTGAAGCTCACTGGTGTGGTGCGCACACGCGGTGGGAGGCAGCCTGTGCTTCTCCGGGTTTTCTGCGCGTTTGAGCGTGGGCGGGTGGTGCTCTTGCTGGGCGGATACGACAAGGGCAAGGATCCGTCTGGAAGACGACAACAACGCGAGATCTCCGCAGCCCGGCGTGTCCTAGCAGACTGGAAACGACAACAGAGGGCTTGACGCAATATGTGGTCAAGCACATACTTGCTCCAAAGGGAGGTCGCCATGTCGCGCTCGTACGAATCGCTGTCAGCCGAGCTTCGCCAGGGGTGGAGCGACGATGCCGCTCGCGTTCATGACGCCGTGTCGGCTGAGTTTCGCGCCGAGGTAGCCGCGCGTCGGGCGATCGGCGCCGCCGTCGCCCGCGCCCGCAAGGCGTCGGGCCTGACGCAGGTGCAACTCGCGTCTGCCGCATCCGTCCAGCAAGCCGAGGTCAGCCGCATCGAGCGCGGGCACGCCAACCCCACCGTCGCCACGCTGGCGCGCATCGCGGCGGCGACAGGGTCGAGGGTGGACCTGGTGCGCGCCTAACTGTACGGTTTGGCGAAGTCCCTTGCGCCGCCCCTGGTGCCAGCCCTACCGTCGTCGTTTGTGTCCACCGACGGACACAGCATCGAACACCGACGAGACGACAGAAAGGGGTGCACCATGCGAGATCACAACTCCTTGCGACGCGGCTTTGCAGCCATTGCGTCGGAGCACCTCACGTCCGTCCGCGGTGAAGATCTCGGCGGGCCTGAGGGCCAGCCGACCGCGCGCTCCTAGCCGCGCCACCCAGCCCGCCTCGCGGTAGGGCGACACGCCCGCCTCGCGGCACTCCTTCGCTCCCGGCCGTAGCCAGGAGCCAAGACCTCCGAGCGAGCCGAACAGGCGTTGGCAACCCCTGTCACCGATCGGTTCGCGGCTTCGCGTCCCCTTCGGAGCGTCTGCCCTGGTAGCTCAGCTGGTAGAGCAGCTGGCCGCAAGGCACGTCTGACCCTCGCCATAGGCTCGCTCGCGGTCCGTGCAATACCCATGTCCCCACTTCAGGCCAGGATCCCTCCTGGCCCGGATCACAGAAAGAACCAGCATCATGTTCAAGTTCAACCTCAAGGCCTTACTGGCCCGGGGCTCCGACGAGGGCTTCTACGCCCCCGGCTCGGGACCCCCACAGCGCGGCCTGCCCAGGGAGAGGGTCGACGCCGTCGAATTCTCCGAGGCTGACCGTGCGCCCAACCCGGAGGCGCCGATGCCGATGCGCGGCTTCGGCAGCTCTGCCAACTGGGGCGTGTGGTGACGCGGCGTCGCCGTTCCTTCCTTGTCTGCGCAGGGGAGGAGTGGCGGTCTTCTCCACAGGTGGCCTGCGCCGCGTCGGTGGGCGCGCCTAACCTCAGTCCGTGGTCAACGTCCCTGGGTTCCCGGCGCTCTCCGGCAAGCGCATGCGAAGGCTACTGGAGCGTGAACTCGGGTACCGCGTGGTTGCCGGGAGAGGCCACGGCTCGCATGAGATCCTGCGCTCTGAGGAACACCCGCAGCTCACCTGGGCGTTGTCCAAACGTGACCTCGCGCCCATCGAGGTCCGTAAT
>NZ_JADQBE010000083.1:0-4357 GCF_016278765.1 Demequina sp.
CGCTGACTCTGCTGGGCCCCGCTCACCTCGGCCCCCGCTCACCTCGGCCCCCGCGCATCCCGGTACCCTTGAGCCCGTGACTGAGCAGCCGATGGCAGACGACCTTCCCGAGCAGATGCGCGTGCGGCGCGACAAGCGCGACCGCATCCTTGAGAGCGGCGGCGAGGCCTACCCCGTGTCGGTGCCGGTGACCCACGAGATTGCGGCGGTGCGTTCCGCCTACGCAGCGCTGGAGGACGGCGTCGAGACCCACGACGTCGTCGCGGTGGCGGGCCGAGTGGTCTTTGTGCGCAACACGGGCAAGCTGTGCTTTGCCGCGGTCCAGGATGGCGACGGCAACCGGCTGCAGATCATGCTCAGCCTTGCGGCGGTGGGCGAGGAGGCTCTCGCGGCATTCAAGGCCGATGTCGACCTGGGAGACCACCTGTTCGCCAAGGGGCGCGCAGGCAAGTCTCGCCGCGGCGAGGTCAGCATCTTCGCCACCGAATGGGCGCTCGCGGCGAAGGCGCTACGGCCGCTTCCCGTGCTCCACAAGGACTTGGCGGAGGACACCCGCGTCCGTCAGCGCTATGTCGACCTCATCGTCCGCCCTTTGGCGCGCGAGACCGCGCGCAACCGATCGCACCTGTTGAGGTCGTTGCGCGAATCGCTCCACGGCCGCGGTTTCATTGAGATCGAGACGCCGATGCTCCAGACGCAGCACGGCGGCGCCGCGGCACGGCCCTTTGTGACGCACATGAATGCGTTCGACATCGACCTGTATATGCGCATTGCCCCCGAGTTATTTCTCAAGCGCGCCGTTGTTGGCGGCATCGAGAAGGTATTCGAGATCAACCGGAATTTCCGCAACGAGGGCGCGGATTCCTCGCACTCGCCGGAGTTTTCCATGTTGGAGGCCTACGAGGCGTATGGCGATTACTCCACGATGGCGACACTGACGCAGGATCTGGTGCAAACGGCCGCCACGGACCTGTTTGGTTCCACGACGGTGATGCACGCTCATGGCGAGGAATACGACCTCGGCGGCGAATGGCCCTCGATCACGCTCTATGGTTCCCTGTCGGAGGCCCTGGGCCGCGAGATTTCTCCGCACACCTCCGTCGAGGACTTGCTCAGGCTGTGCGATTTAGGCGACATTTCCGTCGACCCCAAGCAGGCGAACCACGGCAAGCTCGTGGAGGAGCTGTGGGAACACCATGTGGGCGCCGGGCTCACGGCCCCCACGTTCGTCAAGGACTTCCCGGTCGAGACGAGTCCGCTGACGCGCGACCACCGCACCACCGAGGGCCTCGTGGAAAAGTGGGACCTGTATGTGAGCGGCTTCGAATTGGCGACCGCCTACTCCGAGTTGGTGGACCCCGTGATACAGCGGGAGCGCTTCGCGCAGCAGGCGCGCATGGCCGCGTTGGGCGACGCCGAGGCGATGCGGCTGGACGAGGACTTCCTCACGGCGATGGAGCACGGCATGCCGCCCGCGGGTGGTCTGGGCATGGGGATCGACCGACTGCTGATGGCCCTCACCGGTCTTGGAATCCGCGAGACCATTCTGTTTCCCCTAGTCAAGCCCGAGGAGCGGTCATGAGCATCGGAACGCTCGCCATGGGGCTGCTCCCGTCGATCGGCGTCGGGGGCCTGTTCTTCTTCATCATGCGCGGGATCATCCGCGCGGACCGGCGCGAACGGGAAGCGATCGCCCAGCTGGATCGCGACGAGGCGCAGCGTGCCCAGCGCCTTACCGCGGAGCACGGCGACCAGCCCACGGAATAGGTTGCCGCTGTCGGCAATGGTTTCTTCAAGCGTAGTTTATCGCCGCAATCATTGACGAATCCGACAAGAATGCAACGGATACGATCCGACCATAGGCAGCGCGCGTCTTATTGTGTGAAGATTGGAGCGTCACCTAGAAAGGAAATGCCGTGGCACAGAAGGTTCAAGTGGTTCTCGTCGACGATGTCGACAACGGTCCCGCAGACGAGACGGTGAAGTTTGCCGTTGAGGGCGTGCAGTATGAAATCGACCTTTCGACCGCACATGCGGCCGAAATGCGTGCCGCACTCGCGCCATGGATTGCCGCCGCGCGAAAGGTGTCAGGCAGGTCGTCGGCCACATCGCGCTCGGGCTCGGACGTGAGCAAGGTGCGGGCGTGGGCCAAGGCGAACGGTTACGACGTGTCGGAGCGCGGGCGCATCTCGACCACGGTGCGTTCCGCGTACGACGCGGTTCACTAGAAACGCCGACGGCGCACTAAGGCGGCGGGGCACCCCCACCGCTCGTGCTGGCGCCCGGCTCGTGGCAGGCTGAACTCATGACCACGTTCTTCGTCGGCACCCATCCACCCGACGGCCTTGGCACGCCAGTGGGCCAAGGCGAGGGCATCTGGCGCGCGGAGATCGACGCCGACGGCGTGCTGTCGGCGGCGCAGATCGCCGTCGAGCCCGCCCCTTCGTTCGCGGTGGCACACCCGCGCCAGCCCTTGCTGTACGCGGTCGAGGAGTCGCACCCGACATCACTGGCGGTGTGGAATGTCGCCGAGCTGCCGCACGAGGTCGCGCGCGTCGACTTCGACGGCTCGCAAGGTTGCCACGTGTTGATGGCTCCCGACGCGGCCACGGTCTACGTGTGCCACTACGGCACGGGCGAGGTCAGTGTGATTCCGCTCGCGCTCGACGGGATGCCGGCGCCTGCCGCGCCGGCGCAGACGATCTCGCACGAGGGGTCGGGGCCGCGGGTCGACCGCCAGACAAGTTCCCACGCGCACTCCGCGGCGTTCGCGCCCGGGGGTCGGCACCTGCTGGTCGCCGACCTCGGGACGGACCAGCTCAGGCGGTACACGATAGGCGAGGACGGGCTCCTGTACGAACCCGGAATCGCGGCCGATCTTCCTCCCGGGTCCGGCCCGCGCCACCTCGCCGTTCGCGGCGAGTCGCTGTACGTCGTGTGCGAACTCGACCATCGGCTAAGGACCCTGCGGTGGGACCGCGCGTCGGGCACGGCCGAGGTGATTGCGGACCATCCCACCACCTTGGCGCCACGACGCACGGGCGACGCCCTGTCCAGCGCCCACGTGGCGCTGGTGGATCGCCACGAGGGAGACGTGTTGCTGGTGTCGGTGAGGGGCGCCGATGTGATTTCCGTCTTCGACGTCGCGCCGGAGGGCGAGCTGACCTACCGCGCGGCGTTCGACGTGGGCTACTGGCCACGGCACTTCGCCGTGGTGGGGGAGTATCTGGCGGTGGGCGCCGAGCTGGGGCACGAGGTCCGGGCCTTCCCGCTTGCCGAGGTGCTCGCCCTCGCGCCGGAGACCGAATCGGGCGCGATCGCGGCGTTGCCCCACCTGTCCGCGCGGGTCACCAGCCCGGCCTGCATCGTCCCCGCGTAGGCGGCGACCGCCCCGAACCGGCGAGCCGCCGGGACGTTGGCCGTGAGCGCTTCGCGCGCAGATGCGACAGGATGGACTCATGACTTACACACTCATCCTGCTCCGCCACGGCGAGAGCGAATGGAACGCCAAGAACCTCTTCACCGGTTGGGTCGACGTGCCCCTCAACGAGAAGGGCTGGGGCGAGGCCAAGCGCGGCGGCGAACTGCTGAAGGCCGAAAACGTGCTCCCCGACGTGGTCCACACCTCCCTACTGCGGCGCGCGATCATGACCGCCAACCTGGCCTTGGACGAGGCCGATCGGCACTGGATCCCCGTGAAGCGCGACTGGCGACTCAACGAGCGCCACTACGGCGACCTCCAGGGCAAGAACAAGGCCGAGACGCTCGAACAGTATGGCGAAGAGAAGTTCATGACCTGGCGCCGCTCCTACGATGTGCCGCCGCCCGTCATCTCGGCCGACAACCAGTACACGCAGGAGGGTGACCCTCGCTACGCGGGCGAGCCGATCCCCAAGACGGAGTGCCTCAAGGATGTTCTCGAGCGCGCGCTGCCCTATTGGGAGTCCGCGATCGTGCCGGACCTCAAGGCGGGCAAGACGGTCATGGTGGCCGCCCACGGCAACTCGTTGCGCGCCATCATCAAGTATCTGGACGGCGTGGGTGACGACGAGATCGTCGGCGTGAACGTGCCTACTGGCATCCCGCTTGTCTACGAACTCGACGAGCAGACCCTCAAGCCCATCAAGGCCGGCGGAACCTACCTCGACCCCGACGCCGCGGCGGAGGCCATCAAGGCCGTGGCCAACCAGGGCAAGAAAGGGTAGCCTCGAATCACAGACGTTCGGTCGACCTCTCATTGTCGGCCGACAAAGCGAAGGGCCCCGCCATGAGGCGGGGCCCTTCGTCGTCGTGTGCGGTGGGCTAGGGCGTGTCTCTGAAGTCATGCGAGCCAGAGCATGATCGCGGCGAGGACGAC
>NZ_JADQBE010000070.1:0-4233 GCF_016278765.1 Demequina sp.
TCCCATAATGGACATCCTCTCTTACAAGGTGTCCACCAAACCGGGGCAAAGCCACCCCGCGCCCGCGCTACAACCCCGCGCTACAACCCCGCGCTACAACCCCGCGCTACAACCCCGCGCTACAACCCCGCCTCAAACTCCGCGATGAACGCATTGAGCTGCCCCGACTCCACCAGAAAGCCGTCGTGCCCCACCGGCGAGTGCACCACCTTCACGCCGCTCGACCCGGACAGCCCCAGGTCCAGCAACTGCGAATTCTTGAGCGGATAGAGCCTGTCGGAGTCCACCGCGATCACCAGCGCCGGCCCGGAATACCGGGCGAGCGCCGTCTCCACGCCCCCGCGCCCGCGCCCCACATCATGCGACTGGATCGCCTGCGCCAACCGCACATACGTGTTGGCGTCAAAGCGCCGCGCGAGCTTGCGCCCGTGGTGCTGCAAGTAGGACTGCACCGCGAACAGCCCGCCCTTGCCAATGGGGTCCCCGTCGCCCTGGAACGCGCGCCCAAAGCGGTCGGCCAACTCGCCCTCGGACCGGTACGTGGTGTGCGCGATCATCCGCGCGATGCCGAGTCCCACATGGGGTCCGTCGCCGTCGGCCGCGTCGTAGTAGTCGCCACCCCGGAACTTCGGGTCGGCCGCGATGGCGGCGACCTGCGACGTGGACCATGCGATCTGGTCCGCCGTCGCCGCCGCGGTCGAGCCCACCGGCGCGATCGCCCCCACGCGCTCGGGCACCGTCACCGCCCACTCAAGCGCGCGCATGCCCCCCATCGACGGACCCGTGATGAGCCGCCACCGATCCACTCCCAGGTGGTCAGCCAACGTGATCTCCGCCGCCACCATGTCGCGCATCGTCACGTACGGAAAGCGCGAACCCCACGGCCTGCCATCCGCCGGATGCGCCGATGCCGGCCCCGTCGAGCCCTGACAGCCGCCGATGACGTTCGCCGAGACCACGAAGTGCCGCACGGGATCGATCGGCCGGCCCGGGCCCACCATCGCGTTCCACCAGCCGCCCGTGTGGTGCCCCGGTTCGGACGGGCCCCACACGTGACTGTCTCCCGTCAGGGCGTGCGCCACGTAGATCGCGTTGTCGCGGGCGGCGTTCAGCTGCCCCCACGTCTCGTACGCGAGCGTCGCCCCAGGTAGCACCCCCATGGGGTCGGCCTCAAGCGCAAGGTCGCCCAGCGAAAGGAACCGTCGGCGCCCCGGATGGTCGCCCTCGTGCCACGCCGCGGACGCGGGCAGGGGCGCGTCGGCCGCCGGGCCCTGGTCCGCAGCCCACGCGTCTGTTTCGATGCCGTCGTCATCCATGACGAGACCACCCTAGGGCAGGCGGCGACACGGCCGTGCGATCTGGGACACGGCCGCGCGATCTGGGACACGGGCTTGAGTCCGGCGACTTCGCCGCCGATAACAGATACGCGCGTGGAACTTGCCACATCGCCCTTCCGCGCCTCGCGCGCGCGGCCTACGATCGCCACATATCGGGCAAAAGGAGTACGGAAGGTGACACACCGGCTATTGGACCACTGGACGCGCTCCGTGGTCATGGCATGCGCCATCGCGCTGGTCGCCGCGGCCGCGGTGGCCAGTTCGCCGCGCTCCGCCGACGCCGACACCTACCCCGGCCTCGCCGACATCGCCGCCGCGCAGGCTTCCGTCGCCGATGCCGCCGCGACCGTCGCCCAACTGGACGCCGTCGTGGTGCAGCTGGAGAACGCCCGCGCCGATGCCGAAAACGCCGCACTTCTTGCCGCAGACCTCTACTCGCAAGCCAAGGACGACGCGGAGCGCGCCCAACGTCAGTCCGTCGCCGCCTCCGCGCGGGCGGACGATGCCGCCGCCGCGTTGGACAGCGCGCGCAGCGATCTCAGTGCGATCGCCATGGAGGCGTACCGGTCGGGCGGTTCCATGACGTCCATCGAGGCGATTCTGGGCGCCGAGGGATTTGATGACGTCATCGCCCGCTCCGAGGACTACGGCCGTGCCGCGGCCGAGGTCGATTCCGTCGTCCAGAAGGTACGGGCCGTCGAGGTGGTCGCGGACACGATGAGCGACCTCGCCGCCGACGCGGCTCAACAAGCCGCCGATGCCGCCGATGCCGCCGCCGTCGCTCTGACCAAGGCCCAGGATTCGCAGCGCGTGGCCGAACAGGCCGTGGCCGACGCCGCGTCAACGCATGAGGACGCGCTTGCCCGGTTGGCGCAGCTTCAGAACACCACCGTTCAGCTCGAACGGCAACGCCAGGCCGGTTTGGCCGCGCAGCGCGCTCAGCGTGATCGCGAGGCCCTGGCGGCGGCCGTGGCGGCAGCTGAGCAGGACGGCGCAGGGCAGAACACAACAGGGCAGAGCAACTCCGGCTCGACGGCCGGCACGTCAGGGGGGTCAAACTCGGGAAGCTCGACCACCGGAAGCTCGACCACCGGAAGCTCGACCACGGGAAGCTCGACCACGGGAAGCTCGACCACGGGAAGCTCGACCACCGGAAGCTCGACCACACCGCCGCCGACCACCACACCGCCGCCGACCACCACACCGCCGCCGACCACCACACCGCCGCCGACCACCACGCCCCCGCCCCCGGCGGAGACATCGGGCGGGTGGTCAACGTCGGCCGCGCAGGGCCAAGGCGCCGCCAACTTCGCCCTGACGCTGATGGGCGCCGACTACCTCCTGGGTGGCAACGGCCCCGCGTACGACTGCTCCGGCATCACCTACGCCGCCTGGCGTTCGCAGGGCGTGACGTTGCCGCGAAGTTCAGGCACGCAGTACTGGGCGGTGACGCACGTTCCGCTGTCGCAGATGCGCCCGGGCGACCTGGTGTTCTACGGCACCAACCGCAGCACGAGCGCGATCTACCACGTGGCCATCTACGTGGGGAACGGAATGGTGGCCGAGGCCACCAAGCCCGGGGATCTCTCCCAAGTCAGGCCGTACGACGCCCCCTGGCGCATCAACAACTTGATCCCCTACGTGGGACGCCCCTAGCGGCGAGTAGCGGCGAGCGCGCCGCCCGCCGTGCCTGAATATCCGGTGCACCTCACTGCTCCGGATCCCCAGACCTCGTGCGGCCTAGTGTGACTGCGGATTCAGCGGGTTCGGGTGCTCGAACAGCGTGCCCTTGGCGCGCTCGATCGACGCGGTGATCTCCGCCTCCGCCTTTTCGCGGCCATCCCAGTGGGCGCCCTCGACGGACTTGCCGGGCTCGAGGTCCTTGTAGACCTCGAAGAAGTGCTGCACCTCCAGACGGTGGAAGTCGCTGACGTCGGTCAGCTCCTGGCGCCACGTCTGACGGTGGTCGCCAACGGGCACGCACAGCACCTTGTCGTCGGCTCCGGCCTCGTCGCGCATGCGGAACATCCCCAGCGCACGGCACCGGATCTGGCACCCCGGGAACGTCGGCTCGTCGAGCAACACGAGGGCGTCCAGAGGGTCCCCGTCCTGCCCTAACGTGCCGTCGATGAAGCCGTAGTCATCGGGGTACCGGGTGGACGTGAACAGCATCCTGTCGAGCACGATCCGGCCCGTGTGGTGGTCCACTTCATACTTGTTCCGCGAGCCCTTGGGGATCTCGACGGTGACGTTGAATTCCATGCCACTTCCCGCGCGTAGAGTCTGATTGCTGGGCCCATAGTCTCATGCCGACGGGAGGTGGCGCATGCGCGCGCGCACGGCAGTACCGATGCTGGCGACGGTCATCCTCCTGACCGGAGCCGGGGGATACGCCTACGCCGACGCGGCGGACCTGGTTCCCGGGTGGATCACCACCTCCCCTGAGCCGGTGCCCCCCGCCCCCTTCCTCACCGCGGCGGCCGTGGCCCCCGGCGACGCTCCCGGCACCGACGTGTGGCCCCTCTTTGACGCATCGGCGCCCGTGCCCGATGCCGCAGTGCTGCAGGGCCTCGCCCAGGGGCTGCGCGACGATCCGCGCACCGGCACCTCCACCAACGTCTCCGTCATCGATCTGATCACCGGCGACGTCCTGGTCGATCTCGACGCCGCCGACGGCCAGGTGCCGGCCTCCAACACCAAGCTCCTCACCGGGATCGCGGTGCTCACGGCGTTGGGGCCGGACGCCACGCTGCAGACGGTGGCCACGTTCGATCCGGCGGCCGGGGAGGTCGCCATCGTCGCTGGCGGCGACATGCTGCTCGCGCCAGATGCGGGCACGGGCACCGACGCGGGCAAGGGCGCCGACGCGGGCGCTGGCGCCGACGCGGGCAAGGGC
>NZ_JADQBE010000004.1:0-38376 GCF_016278765.1 Demequina sp.
GCCGCGGGGGCCGCGGGGGCGGTCTGGGGGACGGTGTTGGCCAAGGACGTGGCCGGAGAGTTCGAGTCGAACACGCCAAAGTAGCCTGCTCCAGCGACGGCGAGTGTGACAACACCGATCACTGCGGCCGCCGGGATAAGGAAACTTCCCAGGCCGGCGAACACGCCCGAGATTCCGGCGCCCGCGGAGGAGGTCCCCGTTCCCGCGGCGGTTGCGGTCGCGCCAACGCCCGCTTCATGTGTGCCGACGCCCGCTGCACCTGACGTCGCCGCGTTGCTGCTGGCGCCCGTCGTGAATGCGGCCACCAGGGCCGCGGCTCCCGCGGCACCTGCGGTGACCGCACCGGTGGCGCCAACCCCTCCAGCACCGCCAGCAGCGCCTGCGCCCGTGCCGGAACCGGCTCCCGCGGCGGTAGCCCCGCCAAGCGCGCCGCCAATCGGCAAACCGCCGTCGAGCGCCGCCATGCCCGCCGCGCCCAGAATGAGCGGCGCGATGATGCTGCGCATGCCGCGATTGACGTCTTCGAGTTCGGCTACGAGCGCCGCACACTTCTCGCACGTGCTCACGTGCTCGTCAACGCGAACGGACTCACGCTTGTTGAGGCCGCCGCGCACGAACGCACCCAACTGGGCGTTGACCTCACGGCAATCAACGTCGTCGGCCGACGATAGGTGCTGCTGGAGGTAGGCCTGGCGGAGCGCCTCCCGCGCACGGTAGGACAAAGCGGCGACACCGTTTGCGGAAAGGCCTAGGAGCGGGGCGATCTCTTTGGGGCTCTTCTTCTCGACTTCGGTGTACCAGAGCACCGCTTGCCAGCGCTCGGGGAGCGACTTGAACGCGTCCGCCACAAGGCCGTGCTCGAAGTTGGCCATCGCAGGTTCGTCGGACGATGCCTCGTAGCCGAGGGACGACTCGTACGGGGACATGTCATCGCGCGGCCTGGTGCGGATTCCCTTGTTGATGACGTCCATGCCGGTACGGCGCACGATGGTGAACAGGTAGGCGCGGAAGGCGAGGTCGGGGCCGTCGCCTTGTTGGAGCGCGCGCAGCACGCGAGAGAAGGACTCCGACACCACATCGTCAATGTCCGACGCGGCGTTGGTGTACTGCGCCGCCACCTTGCGGGCTGCGGATGCGTGGCGCTCGTAGAGCACGCCAAAGGCGGCCGAGTCGCCGGCCCGCACGCCAGCGATCAGCTCCGGATCGCTGGACATCTCTGTCCACAACGCGATCATCTCGTTGCCCATATAGTCGTCCGCCCTGCCCGATGTGGGGACACTCGTGCGCTCCATACTCCCCCTTTCTGGGGGCATCGCACAAGGCAAACGCCGAGTGGCGTTCGTCACACTTGGGGAGCGGGGTTGACTCTTCGCAAGTTTTTTTTGGAATCCGCGTCATAGCGGGGGCTCTGCTCCGTCTCATAGCGCATGACGGGCAACGATCACCTCACTGACACGGTGGGATCCTCGGCGCTTCTGCACACCTGGCAGGCCGCGAGCATCGAATCCGTGTGGCTGCGCCCGGGTGACTGGTATACGCCAGCCACCGAAGCGCTCGTCGAGGCACTGGAGGCCCGGCTGGACACCGCTCCCGCCGCCTTCCGCCTGGGTCAAGCCAGGTCGGAGTCGGGCGTCGGCATCACCGAGGCAATCGACGACATGGCCGTGTTGTTCCGCTCCGCGGGATTCGAATCCGCCCCGATCCGCTCCATCCGCGCCTTGTGCGAGGGGTGGACTCACGGCTCGGTGGCTGCCCCGTCCGCGCCGCAGATGACCGATCCGGAGTCAGGCCTTGGTACCGCGGAGTACCTCACTCAGCGTTTGGCTGAGGTTTACGGGACCGCCGGTCGGCAGGGAAGTTCGGTGACTCAGACGCACGCCCTGGTCATCATCGACGTGTCCGTGCTGGATTCGGATCCGTGGCAGCGGATGGCGCGCAACGCCGCCGTGGGCCAGGCGCTCACGGGAGCTTACGGCGACGGTCACCCCATGGCACGTCTTGGGGACGGTCTGTACGCGGTGCTCGTGGAACGTGGCACGAGACTGGGCAGGGGAATCGCCTTGCTTCGCGACCACATCTCCGAGCGGGCCACCACGATGCGTGTGGGAAATCTGATGCGTCAGCCCCCGCGCGTGTGGATCGAGTCGCTTCCCGAGACCCATGCGTATGCCCACGAGCTCATCGAGTCGATGGTGCGGTAGGGCGACAACAAGTTTGCGGTGCGTGGCGCGCTGAGGGCGCCACGCACCGCTTCATTTTGTGGGTGAACTCCACGGCCAGACGGACACGCGCTACGCCTTGCGGTTGTACGCGCGAATGGCGAGTGGAGCGAACACCGCCACAAAGATGGCGCACCACACGAGCGTCCACGCCACCGGGCTCTGCCACTGGCCGCTGTGGGACCCGATCGGCCCGAGGGCGGGATCGTTCCACAGGGCACGCAGGGCCTTCACGAGGTGTGACAGCGGGTTTGCATTCGCAAACGATGCGAGCCAGTTGGGCATGGACTCGGTGGGCACAAACGCATTCGACGCGAAGGTCAGCGGGAACAGCGTCATGAAGACGATGCCTTGGACCGCCCTCTGTGACCGTGCGATCAGGCCAATCAGCATCGGCCCCCACGCGAGGCACAGCGCAAACAGGATCGCCAGCAACACGCCGGCAAGGAAGTGCCAGATGTCGGTGCCCACGCGGAACCCAAGAACGTATCCGGTGCCGACCATGATGCCAATGAGGAGCACGTAGCGGACCACGTCGCCGAGCGCGGCGCCAAACAGGGGTGCGATCCGCGAGATGGGCAGCGACCGGAAGCGGTCGAAGATGCCCTTCTCCATGTCGGCGTTGAGCTGGATGCCGATGCCGACCGAGGCGAACGCGATGTTCTGGCCGATGATGCCCGTCACGAGCAGCGGCAGATAGTCCTGCGTGGAGCCGGCGATCGCTCCACCAAAGATGTACGCAAACAGCAGCGTGAACATGATGGGCGACAGGGTGACGTCGATCAGCCCCTCCGGCGTGCGCCACGTCGTGGCGAGTGAGCGCTTGGCGAGCACCCAGGAGTGCCTCAGCATGTCGGTGGGTCCGTGCGGGATGACCTCGACCTCGTGAGTAGCGCCTGCCGTGGTCATGCGTTGACCTCCTCGGAGGAGTCGGAGGAGTCGGAGGAGTCGGAGGCGCCGGGCGCGGTGCGATTGCGTTCCCCGGTCAGCGTGAAGAACACTTCGTCGAGGCTCGGCAGCATGAGCGACAGCTCGGTCACCTCGACCGAGGCGGCCCGAAGGCGCCCCACCACGTCGGCCAGGACCGAGTCGTTGGGAACGGGTACGGAGAACTCTCCATTGCGCGGCTCATCGACCGTTGCCCCGTCCGTGGCCACACTCGCGAGGATCCCGCGCACCGCATCGGCAGCCTCCGCCTCGGAGGGCCGGACGCGCAGCGTCTGCGAGCCCACCACGCGCTTGAGCGTCTCCGCGGTGTCGTGGGCGATGACCTCGCCGTGGTTGATGACGACGATGTCGTCGGCCAGGGCGTCCGCCTCCTCCAGGTATTGGGTGGTGAGCAGGACGGAGGTGCCGTTCGCGACGATGGCTCGCACCACGTCCCACATGTCCTCCCGCTTGGCCGGGTCGAGTCCCGTGGTGGGCTCATCCAGAAAGACGATCTCGGGGTGGCCGGTCAGCGACGCCGCAAGGTCGAGGCGGCGTCGCATGCCACCCGAATAGGTCTTCGCCATGCGGTCGGCGGCTTCGGTGAGATCGAACCACTCAAGCAATTCGGCGGCACGGGCGCGAGCCGTCCCCACACGCATGTTGAGGAGCTCGCCGATCATCACGAGGTTTTCGCGGCCCGTCAGTTCCTCGTCGACCGATGCGTATTGCCCCGTCAGTCCGACCCGCTTGCGCACTTCGCGCGGATGGCGGACGACGTCGTAGCCGGCGACGATGGCCCGTCCGGCATCGGGACGCAGCAGCGTGGCGAGGATGCGGACGGCGGTGGTCTTGCCCGCTCCGTTGGGTCCGAGCACTCCCAGCACCTTGCCGCGCGGGACCTGGAACGACACGCCCTTGAGAGCCTTGGTTTCCTTGAAGGATTTGACGAGGCCTGCGGCCTCCACTGCGATATCGCGGGACATGGACAAAACGTACGACGAATGTCCGACTTCGCGCTCGCGGTACAGGGCCAAATCCGCCGCGGGTGAACCCCGCGGGGCTGGCGTCGCGTGACGGTCGGTACGGTGTGAACGTGTCCCGCCATCGCATTCAGGTGAAGCCGGGCAGCCGCAAGGGCCCGCTCGTCGAGGATGGCCCGGACGGGCTGCTCACGGTGTTTGTGCGCGAGCGGGCGGTGGAAGGCGCGGCCAACGCCGGCGTTGTCGCGGCGCTCGCGAAGCATTGGGGGGTGCGCACGTCGGAGGTGCGGATTGTCGCGGGCCACAAGGCGCGCATCAAGACCGTGGAGCTCGACGACTAGCGCGGGGGTGTGGAAGAACCGGTCGATCGGGGTGTCAGCGTCCCCGCCACACCACCAGGCCGCGGCCCTCGTCGCGTCGGCCGCGTTGGCCGCGTTCCACGATGACGACCTTTCCGGACGGGCCGGAGGTGAACACGCGTGAGCCGAGATCGGCGCGCGGCCGCAGCCGCTCCACCTCCTGCTCAAGGCGTTCGACGCGCTTGCTGAGCGACAGGATGCGCGCGATCCCCGCCAAGTTGATGCCCTCTTCTTGGCTCATGCGCTGCACCTCGCGCAAGGTGGCGACATCTCGCAGGGAGTAGCGGCGTCCGCCTCCGGGACGGCGCCGGGGCACCACCAGACCGAGTCGGTCATATTGCCGCAAGGTCTGGGCGTGCATGCCCGCGAGTTCGGCCGCGGCGGAGATCAGGAAGACAGGCTCGTCAACATCCGGCTGCTCCATGGCTCCTCCTTTCCGGTGGGCCTCAAGACCAAGGCTAAGGGGCTACCTGGCCGCGTCGTCGTAGAGACGTGCGCGCGGGTCGTCGGCCGCGGTGGCGAGCGCGAACGCCTGAAGTGCCTCCTTCGCCGCCTTGGAAACCTTGGAGGGGACGGCCACCTCGACGCGCACGAGGAGGTCGCCAGCGCCCTCCTTCGCCACGAGGCCCTTGCCCTTGACGCGCAGCGTCGCGCCCGACGAGGTGCCGGGGGCGATCTTCACCTTGACGCGTTCGCCCGCCAAGGTGGGCACCTCGACGGTCGCGCCCAGCACGGCCTCGTCGAACGACACGGGCAGGTTGATGCGGAGGTTGCGACCGTCGACCGTGAAGACGGGGTGCTTGCCCACGTGGATGGTCAGGATGATGTCGCCGGCAGGGCCGCCGTTGGCGCCCGCACGGCCCTTGCCGCGAAGGCGGATCTTCTGACCATCCGTGACGCCCACCGGCAGCCGGGTGGAGACGCGTTGCCCATCGATGCCCAGGGTCACGGTGGCGCCTTGGGCCGCCTCGCGGAACGAGACCTCGGTCGCCGCCGCCAGGTCGGCGCCCTTCTGCGGGCCGCGCGCACGGCCGCCTCCGAACAGTCCGCCCAGAATGTCCTCGAAGCCTTGGCCGCGCGTCGCGCCACCGCCTCCGAACAGCCCACCAAAGACGTCCTCGAAGCCCTGGGCACCGCCCGCACCGCCTCCCCCGGCCTGGAAGCGGGCGCCGCCACCCATGGCCCGAATCGCGTCGTATTGTTTGCGCTGCTCGGCGTCCGACACCACGCCGTACGCCTCGCCCACTTCCTTGAAGCGCCTCTCGGCCGCGGCGTCGTTCGGGTGCCGGTCGGGGTGGAGTTCTCTCGCGAGCTTGCGGTAGGCCTTCTTGATGTCGGCCTGGGAGGCGTCCTTTGGCACGCCAAGGGTCGCGTAGAAGTCCTTGTTGAACCAGTCTTGGCTAGTCACGTCCGCCTCCTTCCTTGAGATGAATCGGCGTGGGGTCGAGTGAGCGGTGGTCTAGTGGTCTTCCTCGGGTTGGGCGACGATGACGCGTGCCGCGCGCACCACGCGGTCGCCGAGGCGGTGCCCCGGCTGGGCGACGTGGTGCACGGTGGGCTCGGTGACGTCGGCGCTGGGTTGCGACATGAGCGCCTCGTGCAGCGCCGGGTCGAAGATGTCGCCCTGCTCCCCAAAGGTCGACCAGCCGAAGCGGCCCAGGGCCTCCTCGAGTTTCTCCGCGATCGACGCGAAGGGGCCCTCGGCGAGGTCGCCGTGCTGGCGGGCCGCCGAGATGTCATCCAGCACCGGCAGCATAGCCTCGAGCACCTTGGACGTTGCCACGTCCGCGATTGCGGCGCGGTCGCGATCGACCCTCTTGCGATAGTTGACGTATTCGGCCTGCAGGCGTTGAAGGTCGGCGAGGTGCTCGGCGGCCTTCACCTCCGCCTGCGTGAGCGCGTCGTCAGCGCCCTCTTCGTCGGCGTCGAAGTCGTCCTGGGCGCCGCTCGCGTCGTCGATGATCTGCTCGGCCGCCGCGAGGGCGTCGTCGGCGCCGTCGTCGTCGGGTGAAGTGAATCCGGTGTTGTCTTCCATGAGGTCCTCCCGTGAGCGGTGGCGGCGAGCGGGCTTGCCCGCCCGCCGCCAGGCGCGCGCTGTGGTGCCCAGTTACTTGGTGTCGTCCTCGTCGTCGACGATTTCGGCGTCCACCACGTCGTCATCTGCGGAGCCGGACTCGCCGGTGGGGGCGTCGGCGCCTGACTCGGCACCCGCCTCCTGCTCGGCCTTGTAGATGGCCTCGCCGATCTTCTGCGCCTTGGCCACGAGCGCGTCGTGGGCCGTCTTCACGGCCTCCGCGTCGTCCCCCTCGAGGGTCTTGCGCACCTCGGCGATGGCCTCCTTGACGTCATCGGCAACCTCGGAGGGGACCTTGTCCTCGTTGTCGGACAGGATCTTCTCTGTCGAGTAGGCGAAGTTCTCCGCGTTGTTGCGGGTCTCCGCTTCCTCGCGCCGCTTCTTGTCCTCCGCCTCGTGCTCCTCGGCGTCCTTGACCATCCGGTCGATGTCTTCCTTCGACAACGCCGAACCGCCCGTCACCGTGATCGACGACTCCTTGCCGGTTCCGCGGTCCTTGGCGTGGACGTGGACGATGCCGTTGGCGTCGATGTCGAAGGTGACCTCGATCTGAGGAACGCCGCGTGGGGCGGGCGCGATGCCGCCCAACTCGAACGTGCCGAGCAGCTTGTTATCCCGCGCGAACTGACGCTCGCCCTGGAACACCTGGATCATCACCGAGGGCTGGTTGTCGTCCGCGGTGGAGAACACCTCGGAGGACTTGGTGGGGATGGCGGTGTTGCGCTCGATCAGCGTGGTCATCACGCCGCCCTTGGTCTCGATGCCGAGGCTGAGGGGGGTGACGTCGATGAGCAGCACGTCCTTGCGTTCGCCCTTGATGACGCCGGCCTGCAGGGCCGCGCCCACGGCGACAACCTCGTCCGGGTTGACGCCCTTGTTGGGCTCCTTGCCGCCGGTGAGTTCCCGGACCACGTCCGTGACGGCGGGCATGCGGGTGGAACCGCCAACCATGACCACGTGGTCGATGTCGGCCAACTTGATGCCGGCGTCCTTGATGACCTGGTGGAACGGCGCCTTGGTGCGCTCGAGCAGATCCTTGGTCATCTCCTGGAACTGGGCCCTCGTGAGCTTGGTGTCCAAGTGGACGGGGCCGTTCTCGCCGATGCTGAGGTACTGAAGCGAGATGGTGGTCTGCTGGGCGGAGCTGAGCTCCTTCTTGGCCTGCTCGGAGGCCTCGCGCAGGCGCTGCAGGGCGGACCGGTCCTTGGACAGGTCGATGCCCTCCGCGTTCTTGACCTCCTTGACCAGGAAGTCGACGATGCGCTGGTCCCAGTCGTCGCCGCCCAGGCGGTTGTCGCCGGCCGTGGCGCGGACCTGAATGGTGGAGAACTCGTCCTCGTCCTTGCCCACCTCGAGCAGGGAGACGTCGAACGTGCCGCCGCCGAGGTCGAACACCAGGATGAGCTCGTCTTCCTTGCCCTTGTCCAGGCCGTAGGCGAGTGCGGCCGCGGTGGGCTCGTTGACGATGCGCAGGACGTTGAGTCCCGAGATCTCGCCGGCGTCCTTGGTGGCCTGGCGCTCCGCGTCGTTGAAGTATGCGGGGACGGTGATGACCGCGTCGGTCACCTTCTCGCCCAGGTACTCCTCGGCGTCGCGCTTGAGCTTGCCCAGGATGCGGGCCGAGATCTCCTGGGGCGTGTAGGTCTTGTCGTCGATCTTCACGTCCCAGTCGGTGCCCATGTGACGCTTGACCGACGCGATGGTACGGTCCACGTTGGTGACCGCTTGGCGCTTGGCGATCTCGCCGACGAGCACCTCGCCGGTCTTCGAGAACGCCACCACGGACGGGGTGGTGCGGGCGCCTTCCGCGTTTGCGATGACGGTCGGTTCGCCGCCCTCAAGCACGGCGACGCACGAGTTCGTGGTGCCGAGGTCAATGCCTACTGCACGGGACATGTGGAGGTCCTCCTTGGTGCGGGCCCGAGCGGGCCTATGGTGAGGTGCTCAGTATTGAGCCTTCTGCGCTCAAGTATCCATAACTGACCTCGGCGTTGTCAAGTGAGTTGAGTCACCCTGACTCAACTCTGAAGGTCGGCGGCGCGCGGGTTGCGTGCGACTGCTAGTCGCGAGTCAGGATCCGGCCCGCCTCCATGCGGTGAACCTCCGACGCGATCGCGGCGGCCTCCGTCGGGTCGTGCGTCACCAGGATGGCCGTGGTGCCCGTGCGGGCGAGGATGTCTCGCATCTCGCCGGCCAGACGAGACCTGAGTTCCGCGTCGAGCGACGACAGCGGCTCGTCGAGCAGGAGCAAGCGAGGGCGTGGCGCGAGCGAACGGGCGAGGGCCACGCGTTGACGCTCGCCGCCGGACAGGTTGGCGACCGGTTGATCTCGGTACTTGGTCAGCCCGACCAACTCCAGCAATTCGCTCACCCTCGTCTCGCGTTCGGCCGCGGGTACGCGCGCCATCTCGAGGCCAAAGGCGATGTTCCCGGCGACGGTGCGATGGGGGAACAGTTGGCCGTCCTGAAAGACGAGGCCAAAGCCGCGCCGGTGGATCGGGACGTGCGTGACGTCTTCGCCGTCGAACGCCACGGTGCCGGAGTCGGGCGCCGTGATTCCCACGATGCCGGCCAGCAACGTGGACTTGCCGCATCCCGACGGCCCCAGGAGCGCGATCGTCTGGCCACGCCGTACCGCAAGGCTGACCGAGTCGACGGCGGGCTCCTGGGCTCCCGGATACACGACGGTCAGGTCGGTGACGCGCAGGCCCCGCGCGGCTGCGTCGGCTGGGGTACTCATAGTTCCGCCTCTCCAATGCGCCGAAAGCGTTCCGCCGCAAACATGATCGTCCCTGTGACGGCCGCGAGCAGCACCGCCGCGGCGAAGGCCATGCCGACGTTGTCCGCACCCGGGCGCCCCAGCAGACGCACGATTGCGGTGGGCAGGGTGGGGGCGTCGGGGCGCGCGAGAAACGCCGTCGCCCCGAACTCACCGAGCGCGATGGCGGCCGCGAAGCCCACGGCCACGCCGAACGGCCGCGCGAGCAGCGGCCAGTCGATGAGGGCCCATACCTTGACCGGGGACGCCCCGAGGGCCGCCGCGGCAGAGCGCAGCCGGTCGTCGATGGCGCGCGCCGCCGGGACCAAGGTGCGGGTGACAAAGGGGAGTGCGACCAGCGACTGGCCGATGGGCACGAGCCACCACGAGGCGCGCAGGTCGAAGCCCAGCACGTTGCGGTTGAGAGTGAGCAAGAGCCCCAGGCCGATCATCACCGCGCTGACGCCCACGGGAAGGACCATCGCCGCGTCGAGAAGGGTGGCGCGGCCGCTGCGGTGGGTCACGAGGTGCGCTATCAGCAGCCCAAGGACGCTCGCGATCACCGTCGCGACGGCGGCGACCGTGACTGAGTGCCAGGCTGCAACCAGCACCGGCTCGGGCAGCAGGCCGCGTGCGGGCGTCTCGCCGAGGGCACGGTAGTGCTTGAAGGAGTAGCCGGACGCGCCACGCAGCGAGCGTTCCACGAGTGCGATGATCGGAGCACCGTTAACGACCAGAAGAGCGACGAGCGCCGCCACCACCGCGGGAGCGTCTCGACGAGTGGCCCGCCGCGTGCCGTCGATTCTCCGCACGGGTGCGGACCGCTCCCGCGCCCGCCGCGCGCGGTCGGTGGCCCACAACGTGATGGCGACGATGATGAGCTGCACCAGCGACAGCAGCGCCGCCGTGCGCAGGTCGAGGAACTGGTTGACCTGCAGGTAGATCTCGGTCTCGATGGTCGACACCCGGCTGCCGCCCAAGACGAGCACGATGCCGAAGGACGAGGCGCAGAACAGGAACGCCAAGGACGCGGCCGACGCCAAGGCCGGTCCCAAGGCGGGCAGCGTCACGTGGCGGAAGGCGGCAAGGCGGCTGGCTCCGAGCGTGCGCGCCGCGGAGACGCGGCCGGGATCGAGACCCGCCCAGGCGCCGCCCACGATGCGCATCACCACCGAGGTGTTGTAGAACACGAGCGCGGCCACGATGATCCATAGTGATTGGTCGAGCCCCGTCCATCCCAGCGGCCCGCCGCGCCGCACGAGCGCCGAGAAGGCCGCCGCCACCACCACGGTCGGGAGCACGAACGGCACGCTCGCCGCCGCGCGGGCAAACCCGACTCCCCGCCAGCGAAGCCTGAAGAGCGCGTACGCGGCGGGAATGCCCAAGACGATCGAGCCGAGCGTGCCCGCCGCCGCCAGCAGCAGCGTCGTCCCCATGGCCTTGAGGGTGTGCGTGTTGGTGAGCGCCTCCGCGACAAGGTCCAGACGTACGGAGCCGTCCTGGGTGAGGCCCCTCCACAACACCGTGGCGAGCGGCCACACAAAGAACAGTGCGAGGTACGCCAGCGGCAACGCCGCGAGCCCCCACCACGTCAGGTGGGGGCGGACGCGGCGTGCGGTCATGTGCGCTGAGCCTTCCTGGTGGGCGGGTCCTGCTAGTTCAGGACCGTGTCAGTCCAGGTCTGGATCCACTCGTCGCGCTTGGCGTCGATCGTGGTCGGATCGATCGTCCACGGGTCTGCGGCGAGCGGCGCGTATTGGGCCCATTCGGCAGGAACCGTGACGGCGGTGGAAACGGGGTACACGTACATGTTCTCCGGAACCGAAGCCTGGAAGTCGTCGGACAGCATCCAGTCGACCACCTGCTGGGCGCCCTGGGGATTCTGGGCGCCGGCAAGCACGCCCGCGTACTCCACCTGCCGGAAGCAGGTGTCGAGCAGCGCGGCCGTGGTGGGCTGCCCGTCGACCGCCTCGAACGGGGGAGACGACGCGTAGCTGAGCACGATCGGGTAGTCGCCGCCGTAGTTGGGCGCCGAGAAGTCCGTGTAGTACGTGTCCGACCAGGACGCCGTGACGCGCAGGCCGTTGTCGTTGAGAGCCGACCAATACTCCGGCCACGCGTCGCCCTTGGCCGCGATGGTCGCCATCAGGAACGCGAGACCGGGAGATGACGTCGCGGGATTGGTCACCGACACCATGCCGCTGTACGCCGGGTCAAGCAGGTTGTCGAACGTCCGCGGCGCTGGCAGGTCGCCGCCAAAGGCGGCCAGGTCGATGTTGAGGCACACGTCCGAGAAGTCGATCGCGGTGAGCGCCTGCGAGCCCTCGATCGCGTAGGCGGCCGCGTCCGTGGCTGCCCGAGCGTCCGAGGTGTAGTCCGCGAAGACCCCTGCCTCGATGGCGCGCGAGGCGAAGGTGTTGTCGACGCCGTAGACCACGTCCCCCAGCGGGGCATCCTTGGTGAGCACCAACTGGTTCACGAGCGTGCCGGCGTCTCCCGGCGCCACGAACGTGACATCCAGGCCGGACCCTGCTTCGAACGCGGCCAGGACGTCGTCCGGCACCGCGAAGCTGTCGTGAGTGACCACGGTGACCTTGGTGGGCATCGGCGACGCTGTGGTGGTGGGCGACGCGGACGTCGTCTCGTCGGTGGTAGTTGCGGTAGAGCAGGCGGCGGCGCCCAAGGCGACCACTGCGGAAATGGTGAATGCGCGCATGATGTTCATGCGATTCCTCCCGTGATGCAGGAGGGGTAATGAGACTCGACTCCCTACGCCGGTGCAAACCGGATCAGGTTCGAGGGTCTGCGGGTGACCGCACTCTCAGCGCCCTTGACCCGCATGTGGATGCGGAGGCGCTCCCCTGTCGTACTGCCCACGATAGTCGCTTGTGGGGACGAGTGGTGAACTCGCTTTCGCTACCCTTCTCACCGCTACCTTCATCTGGTGTTTGCGGTAAGGGTGGTGTAGGGCCCAGCCCGCATCCGGGCGAAGGGCCTACCCGCACGACACGTTGGCCGCAGCGGCGTTGGACAAGACAGCGGTCCCGCCGAGGACGATCGCACTTGTCGAACGGAGGGCAACGACGGAGTCGTGAATAGGCTTCGGAGCGCAGGTCGGCGACGTGGTGTAGAGGGGCGCACCAAGGTGGCCCGCGAGTGCCGCCCCAGTGAGCCCGTCGGGGAAGTTCACGCCATTTGCCAGGATTATGGTGCCCGAAGACCCGGCGGGGAAGTAGGCATTGTTGATGAGCGCCGCCGTTGAATAGCGGTCCCCGCCTCCGTAGCGCGTCACGCTGTATCCCCTTGTGGTCAGTTGGTTCTTGATGCCCGCCGAGACTGCGCCCGTGCCTCCGGCGATGATGACCTTGGTGACACCCAAGCGAGAGAGTTCGGAGAGGGTCTGGCTTGAAACAGAGGACTTGAGTCCGTCCACAAGGATCACAGGGGCATTCAACTTGCCAGCCACTCCGGTGGCCGCGAGCGCGTCGGGGAAAGCGCGACCGGTCGCGATGATCGCAGTTGTGGATCTCGTAAAGGATCCCCGTGAAATCTGTAGCCCCGTGGCGTACCGATCAGCTCCGCCGTAACGAGTGACTGGAGCTATCGTCGCAAGAGTTTGGTAGACGCTCAAAGACACGGCGCCGGTGCCGCCAGCAATGTATATCTGCGCTGGGTCGAGTCGCCGAATCTCCGTAACCACATGTGACGGGATCGATCCTGTTGAGGTCAGTAGAAGTGGCCCACCGAGGTGTGCTGCTGCAGCGGCCGCTGACAGCGCATCGGGAAAGCCTGTACCGGCCGCGACGAACACGGCCGGAACGCCCGGCGCGTACTGGCGCGACACCTGGACGGCAGTGTCATAACGATTTGCGCCGTAAAGCCGGGTGGTCCCTGCGGGCAGGCTTGCCTGGATGCCGCTGGACACGGTGAAGGCTCCGCCGCCGCTGGGCCAGCCCGAATAGAGCACGCCACCGCCCGAGTCCAGCAACTTGATGCTGTATGAACCTGGCGGCACGTCGGAGAAGGTGTATACGTTTCCAGCTCGCGTTCCACACTGACGGAAGAACTCTGAACCTGAGGGTCCCATTACAAGAGCAACGCAAGCGACCGTTCCCGAAGACGGAATGCTGTCGAGATCGACGACCGCATCGGCCGGATCCGGGATCGCGACCGGTGACCCATAGTCGCCGAATACCTGCACGCCCCACGTGATTCCCAGGTCATCCTGGAACGTGCCGATCCCGATGTGCGTCCACCGCGAGTTCAGCATGTTTGCATTGTGCCCGGCGCTGTCGCGCCACTGCGTCAGGAGGTGCTCGTAGGGGTCCAACGTGTCACGGTTCAGCGCGATATTCTCGCCAACGGATTCCCACCCGGCCGGCACCTGCTGGGACATCAGCGGGTTGTGGCGAAACGCCACGTCAAAGTCGCGCGTGCTGGCGTAGTCCGCAGCCATCCGCTCGGCCCATGCCTGCGCGACGGCCGACATCCGCGGGTCATGCACCAGGCGGTCAACGCCGTTGAGTTGGCGGTAATCGTTCGTGCCGCGAAGCACCGTCTCAAAGCCAGCGCTGGTCTCGTCCTCGGACGAGCTTGCCGGGGCCGAAAGGATCCCAGACAGCAGCGCTGCCAGGACTACGGCAACGAAGAGTCGCCCGCGAACAGTCATCATGCCAGCCAGACTAATTGGCCCAAAACCCGATAAATAGGGTGATGTGACCCATTCCACTGGACTTGACCGAGACCTTTGCCGCGAGCCGGGGAACCCGTCAAATCCGGACGCATGGCCGGCCGTCATCTCCACGCAACCTGGAAGTCGCCCACGTGATGCGGAGCCTCGACCTCTTTCTTGCGCCTCGTGGCGGTGAGCAACCTGCTCTACATGCGCTGTACGAGATCGCGCCAGCGTTCGAGCGACGGACGGTGCGTGAAGCGCCCGTAGGAGCCTTGCCGGTAGCGGCGCAAGATCCCTGGGAGGCGAGCGGGCCAGAACCACGGCATCGTCGAGCGCTCCGCCTCGAAGGCGGCCTTGTCCGCGACAAGCGCCAGCACCTCCTCGGGGGCACCATGCTCCACGAGCCGGGCGTGCAGCGCCTCCGCCCTCCTGTGCAGAGTGATGTAGCGCTGGCGGCGACCCGACAGCGCGAACCGTGCCAGGCCCGCCAGCGACTGAGGAGGAATGCCGATCTGGTTGCTGCTGTGGACTCGGTAGTCGATCAGCGGGGTCCTGTCCACCATGAGCGTGCCCAGGGCGGACGCCAGGAACGCCAGCCACTCATCGTGAATGAAGAGCTCGGGGATGGGCAAAGCCACGTCGAGCAGGTCGCGCGTGAGCATCGCGGTGGCCCCCGTCGCGATGTTGCGACGAACGAGGACGTCGGCTTCGCGACCGTCCTCGAACCCGCTCAGCTCCTTGTCGGTCACGCCGTACGACGCGAACAGGTGCTCGCCGGAGAAGACGTTGTGGTCGTCAATGACGCGGGCGTCGGTGAAGATCATGGCCGGACGCCTGGCCGCGGATAAGCGTGGCACCAGCGTCGCGGTCTTCGCCGGATCCCAAACATCGTCGTGGTCCGACAGAGCGATCAGGTCACCCGTGCAGGCGGCGAGGGTACGGCAAAAGTTCTGTACGACGCCGCCGGAGCGTTCGGTGAACTCGACGCGCACCACGTGGCCCCTTGGATGCCCGACCACGACGGCGGCGATGCGCTCGAGGGTGCCGTCCGAGGAACCATCGTCGCCGATCACGACCTCGTCGACGGGGAGGTCCTGGTCGAGGATGCTGAGTAGCTGCCGCTCGATGAAGCGCTCGCTGTTGTAGGTGCACAGGGCGACCGAGAGGCGCGGCTGGCGCGCATGGAAATCTATCATCACATCACGCCGGGTCAGCCTTCGTCGTGTGCGTCGCCATGGCGGTCGGGACCTTCTTCCTCACTCGGGGGCCGTGGTGCTTCGCCAAGTTCCCGCAGACGAAGTTCGAGTAGTGCCACCGTCTCGGCGAGGTCGCGAGTCTTCGCTTCAAGGCGGGTGAGCTCGGCGCTGTGCTGGAGGCTCACCAGGAACAGGATGGTGATCGAAACAAAGAACACCAGGTTGACCGGCAGTTCGATACCCGTGACACGGGCTGCCCAGGTAAGCGACTCAGGGAAGATGCCTGCGAGCAGGGCCAGTACCCCCGCAGCCAGCCACCATGCCGCATGGCGCTCGCGAAGGCGACGGTGGCGCAGCAGACTTACCACAACGATCAGGACAAAGAGCGCTGCCACAATCCCGAATATGTACGCTCTGAGGGTCATGCAGTGGCCTCAATCGTTCGGGGTGCAACCGCCTTGGGTCGAGCGTATGCAAACAGCAGGGCGAGAGTGGCCCTTGCCAGGTAGACCGCCGCCCTCAAGGGGCTGTGCGATGGCGCACCGCCACTGCGATCACGCATTGCGGTGGGGACCTGCGTGGCTGTGAGGCCAGCACGGCAAGCGAGAACCAGCGACTCGATCGTGTCGCCCAAATACTCTGCCGGGTACTCCCGCTCGAACAGTTCGATGGCCCGGGGCCCGGATGCGCGGAATCCTGAGGTTGTGTCCGTGAGTTTCGTCCCTGCGGTGCGGCTGATGGTCCACGCCAGCACCTTGCTCGCCCAACGCCGCGGTCCGCTCATGACATACGCGCCTTCACCAGCAAATCGGGCGCCAATCACGATGTCGTAGTCCTCGAGACGGTCGAGCAAACCGGTCACCGTCGCCGGATCGTGTTGGCCGTCGGCGTCGATCTGCACCACCGCCCGATAGCCATGCTGCGCCGCGTATCGGAAGCCCACGCGCATCGCGCCGCCCACACCGAGGTTGAAGGGAAGAGTCGCGACCAGTGCGCCGGCGGCGCGCGCGGCGTCAGCGGTTCCGTCGGTCGATCCGTCGTCAACAACCAAGACAGTGATGTCGGGGAGGATGGCGCGCGTCTCGCTGACCACACGCCCAACGGACTGGGATTCGTTGTACGCCGGCATCACGATGAGCGTCTGCCCGAGCGCAGTTCCCATGGTCCGGAGCATAGCATCGGGGCCACCTCGATTCCGGCGCCGGCGCTCCCTCGCTAACGGTTGATGGTGGTGCCGGTGCGCGCCGATTCGAGCACAGCATCAACCACTGCGACGGTCTCCAATCCCTCACGCATGGTGACGTATTGCGAGGACGTGCCAAGGATTCCGTCACGGAATGCCGCGTGTTCGGTGGCAAGCGGCTCCGCCTTGGCAATCGCGAAGCGAGTGACGTTGCCCTCTGATACGCCACGGAAGCCAGCGATGTGATCCCATGTGGTTGCGATGGTGCCGTTTTCGTAGAACGTCAAGTCCGCCGTGAGCGTGTCTGCCACGAAGGCTCCGCGCTCTCCAGTGACCACCGTGGTGCGTTCCTTCATCGGTGATAGCCAGTTGATGAGGTGATTGGCGACAGTGCCATTCGCGAGGCGGCCCGTGATGGACACCAAGTCCTCGTGCTCGCGTCCGCTGCGGTGAGTGACCTGGGCCGAGATCGACGCATACGTCGATTGCGCCACCCACGCGGCAAGGTCGACGTCGTGGGGGCCGAGGTCGCGGACCACGCCGACGTCGGCGATGCGGGCCGGAAAGGGGCCTTGGCGTCGTGTCGCGATTTGGAAGACGTCGCCGAGATCGCCGTTCTCGAGGCGCACACGCAGGCTCTGGACAGCGGGGTTGTAGCGCTCGATGTGACCGACCGCGCCCACGAGGCCGCGGCTCTCGAACGCGGCGGTGATCCGTTCGGCCGAGGCGGTGTCGTGGCCGAGCGGTTTCTCCACCAAGGCGTGAACGCCGGCCGCTGCCACGGCAAGGGCGACAGGCTCGTGGTAGATGGTGGGCACGGCGACCACCACGTAGTCGAGGCCAGCCTTCAGTAGCGTGTCGATGTCTGGCGCCAACTCAAGGTCGCCGGCAACGCCGTGGGGGTCGCCGGTCGCGTCGGCGATGGCAACAAGGTCCACGCCCTCAAGCGCACGCAGCACGCGGGCGTGGTGGCGCCCCATGCTGCCAATGCCGATGAGTCCTGCTCGCAAGTTGGCCATCAGGCACCCGCTCCCGCGACGGCGTTCACGGCTTCGATGACGCGCTCAACGTCCTCGTCGCTCAGCGCGGGGTGGACGGGAAGCGACAACACCTCTTGAGCCGCCTTGGCCGTGACGGGTAGGTCGGCCTCCGTGCGCAACGACGGCAGTTCGTGATTGGGGATGGGGTAGTAGACGCCCGTGCCGACGCCGTGCTCCTCGAGCAGCGCTTTGGCGAACCCGTCCCTGTCTTGGGGGACGCGAATCGTGTACTGGTGGTACACGTGAACGGCGCCTTCGGCGACCGGCGGCACCACGACTCCGCGCAGGTTGGCATCGAAGCGCGCGGCAATCTCTTGACGGCGAGCGGTCCAGGCAGGCAACTTGGTAAGCTGCACGCGGCCGATCGCGGCGTGGATGTCCGTCATGCGGGCGTTGAAGCCCACCAGTTCGTTCTCGTAGCGGCGCTCCATTCCCTGGTTGCGCAACAACTTGACCAGACGCGCGACCTCGTCCGTCGCACAAGAGACCATGCCGCCTTCGCCGGAGGTCATGTTCTTGGTGGGGTACAGGCTGAACATCGCGAAGGTGCCGAAGGAGCCAACGGGGGCTCCCTGCCACTGCGCGCCGTGCGCCTGGGCGGCGTCCTCAACGAGTTGGACGTTGTGCTGGGAAGCCACCTCGGCCAAGCGGGTCATGTCTGCAGGGTGGCCGTAAAGGTGCACCGGCATGATCGCGGCGGTGCGGTCGGTGATCGCAGCGGCCGCAGCGTCGGGGTCCATACAGAAGGTGTCCGGGTCGATGTCGACGAATACCGGTGTCGCGCCGGTCAGGGCGACCGAGTTTCCCGTGGCGGCAAAGGTGAACGACGGCACCAGGACCTCGTCGCCCGCGCCGATGCCTGCGGCAAGGAGCCCAAGGTGCAGGCCAGATGTGCCGGAGTTGACGGCCACGCAGGTGCGCCCGCCCACCAGTTCGTCCGCGAACTCGCGCTCGAAGGCGGCGACCTCGGGGCCCTGGGCGATCATGCCAGAGCGCATGACGCGATCGACTGCGGCGCGCTCCTCGCCGCCGATGATGGGGCTCGCGGCGGGAATCGTGGGTTGGTTCATCAGGTCTTCCTTCGATGGGGGGTCGCGTGCGTCAGCGTGGCGCGAGTGCGCCGTCAGTCTCTTCGTACAGCGAGTTGGTCACGGGGCACCGGTAGGTGGTGTCGCCCTCCTTGACAAGCGGTGAGCCCGCCTCGCCCACCCAGCCGATGCGTCGGGCGGGCACGCCGACGACGAGCGCGTAGTCGGGGACGTCCTTGGTCACCACCGCGCCAGCGGCGACGGTGGCCCACCGCCCGATGGTCACTGGCGCGACGCAGACGGCCCGGGCACCGATGGAGGCGCCATGTCGGACAGTGACGCCAACTGGCTCCCAGTCGTGTGCGGACTTGACCGAGCCGTCTATGTTGATGGCGCGCGGGAAGTGGTCATTGGTGAACACCACGCTCGGACCCACAAAGACGCCATCCTCGAGTACCGCTGGCTCGTACACCAAGGCGTAGTTCTGCACCTTGCAGCCGTTGCCCATGGTCACACCGCTGCCGATGTAGGCGCCACGACCGACCACGCAATCGCGGCCGAGCACTGCCCCCTCCCGCACTTGCGCGAGATGCCAGATAGAGGAGTCTGCTCCGATGATGGCGTCAGGCGCGACGTCAGCCGTCTGCGCGACCCGGATGCTCATGCGGCCACGATACCTCAGGGGTTTGGCACCACGAGCGACCAAAGTCGCCCCTTGGACGCGCTACGAAAAGGGGGTAGAGGCAAGCCCTACGATGGAGGCGTGCTCATGCAGGTCTCCCCGTCGCCACGCGTCGTCTCCCCCCAGGGACGCCACGCATGACGCGCGTGCTCATCATCACCGGCTCGTCGCTGGGCGAGCGCCTCGCTGGCCCAGCCATCCGGGCGCGTGCGATGGCCCGAGTGCTCGCCGCGGACGGTCACGACGTGACGCTTGCGACCACCGCCACGCTTGACGACGACGCCTCCGAGGGCCGCTTCCGCTCCGTCGCGTTGCGACCACGAGACGATGCCGCCTTTGATGCCCTCGAACGCGTCGTGGACCTCATTGTCTTCCAGGGTCACGCCATGGAGCAGTTCACTCGCCTCGCCTCGACGGACCGCGTGGTGGTGGTCGACGCGTACGACCCGATGCACCTGGAGATGCTGGAGCAGGGCCGTGAGGAGCCGCGCGCCACGTGGGACCTGATGGTGCGCTCGCGCGTCTCGCTGCTCAACCATCAACTGGTGCGCGCTGACATGGTGCTGTGCGCCTCCGCGCGCCAGCGCTCGTTTTATCTGGGTCAACTCGCCGCGCTTGGCCGCATCTCACCCACCACGTACGAGAACGACCCATCGCTCGAACACCTCATCGCGATCGCGCCGTTCGGACTGGAAGCAGAGCCCCCCGTCGTGACGCGGCCTGCCTTGCGCGGCGTCGTCCCAGGGATCGACGACGAGACGAAGATCCTGATCTGGGGCGGCGGCGTCTACAGCTGGTTCGACCCGCTCCTCTTGATTCGTGCGGTGCATGCGCTCGCACAGCGGCGCCCTGGCACGGCGCTGGTATTCCTTGGCACACGCCACCCGGGCCAGCGACCGATGGGTGTCATCAACGACGCTATCGACCTGGCCGAGGAGCTCGGTGCCCTGGGCAACTCCGTGATCTTCAACGAGGACTGGGTGCCTTACGACGAGCGCGGCAGTTTCCTCAGCGAGGCGAACGCCGGTGTTTCGACCCATCACGCACACGTGGAGACCGAGTTCTCTTTCCGCACCCGCATCCTCGACTACCTCTGGGCGGGCCTGCCCATGGTGGTGACGGAGGGAGACACGTTTGCGGATCTGGTGCGCGAGGAACGCCTCGGCATCGCCGTGCCCGCCGGCGATTTCGACGCGCTGGCAGACGCGCTCGAGACTGTTCTTTACGACGATGCCTTCGCCGCCGCGGCGCGTGAACGCGTGGAAGTCGTGCGACAGCGCTACTTGTGGGAGACGACGCTCGAACCACTACGGCGCATTGCGCGTCAGCCTCGCCGCGCTCCCGACGTTGAGGCCGCAGGGGGGCGCGACGCTCTTGCTGCGTCGGCGCGCGACCTCCTTGATCCAGCAGACCGACCTGGGTTTGTGCGTGACCTACGCGTGGCGTGGCACCACCTCCGGCACGCTGGTGCGCGTGAAGTCGTGCGTCGGGCGAGGGTGAGGAGGTCCAAGGAGTGACGGGGTCCCCGCCGGGCCCGCCCGGGCAGACCAGGGCCAGCGCGGCCGCCCTCGCCCGCCGGATCACCGCGTTCGCCGGTGTTCCCTTCCTCTCACTCCTCGCCCCCTTCATCTTCCTTCCGGTCCTGGCGCGACTCGCCGGGGCCGATGTCTGGGTCGCCATCGCACTGGGCCAGTCGGTGGGCGGTATCGCGGCGCTCGTGTCGGGGCTCGGCTACTCGACGCTTGCCCCGCCGATCGTCGCGGTCGCGTCGACCGAGGAACGTCGCCGTCTGCTCGCGACGAGCCTGCATGTGCGAGTGCCGGTCTGGAGCTTTGCCGTCGTGATCGCAGGGGTGGTCGCGGCAGCGCTCGCCCCCGAAGCGAACCGGGCGGAGGCGGCTGCCATGGCGGGCGCGATGAGCCTTGCGGGGCTTGCCCCCACGTGGTTCTGGATCGGAGTCGGCAGGGCGTTGCCCATTCTGTGGTCCGAGGTGCTGCCCAGGACGGCCGCGACGCTCGCCGCCACCGTGCTCCTCATCCTGGGGGCGGGACCCATCTGGTACCCGATCCTGCTCGCGATCGCAATGATCGCGGGCCCGGCCGTGGTGTATGGGCGTATCGCGGCCTTTGACCTCGTCTCCGTCGATCGCGACGGCGTCGTCGCGGTGTTGCGTCGTCACCCACCCGCATTGATCGCCGAGATCGCCGGGGGCGCTTACAACGCGTTGGCCGTCGCAATCGTCACTTCGGTTGCGCCCGTGGCGCAGGCGGCGCGTTTTGTCTCAGGAGACAAGGCGTATCGCATCGGTCAGTACTCCGTGTCGGCTCTCGGAAACGCTCTTCAAGGCTGGGTGGTGGAGGCCGGTCGGGCCAGGATGGGGCGACGGCTCAGGGTTGTCATCGCGCTCCACGCGTCCGTGGGCGTGGCCGGTTTGGTCGCCATGGGAGTGGGGGGTCCCTGGCTGACTACGGCGCTTTTCGGCAAGGACGTTGCCATCGGTGAGGCGACAGCGCTTGGCTTCGGAGTCGCGATCCTTGGGATCACTCTTGGGACTGCCTTCGGCCGGATCGGTCTGATTACCATCGGAGCGCGCAAAGCATTCATGAGTTGTGTCGTGGGCGCATCCATCGCGGGCGTCACGGGTTTGCTCGTGGGCGCTTCGCTCTGGGGGGCAAGCGGCGCCGCCTGGGCCTTGGGCATCACGGAGTCACTCTCGGCGCTGGCTCAGGGCACGGTGCTCGCCGCCCTATGGAGGCGCCGCGAGCCCACGGACCACGTCTCGACTCACGAGCCCACTGCGACCACATAAGGTGGCACCGGGTGAAACTGCCCACGTCGAGAGCCCAAGGAGGCACTGTGGCCACGAGGGGAAGCGAAGTCGGTCTGCGTCGGCTGATCGGTCGACTCCGGTGGATTCACGTTGCGCCACTGTTGGCCGTGCTCACGCTGACCGCGTGGGCCTTTGCCTCGCCGGTGGGTGCCGGGCCTGACGACGATTACCACCTTGCGAGTACCTGGTGTGCAATGGGCGGTAGCGAAGCGTGCGCGCCGGGCGCGCAGGCCAACAGCCGCGAGGTGTCGCAGGCGTTCATGTCCGCGCGGTGCTACGCCCAGGAGGCCACGGAGAGCGCCGCATGTCAGGACGAGGCGGGACTCGCGCTGGATGGACCCAAGGTCGACACGCGCCGCGGCAACTTCCAACGCGAGTACCCCGGCCTGTACTACGCATCCATGCGTGCGTTTGCCGGTGACGATCTTGAAGGTAGTGCTCTCGTGATGAGATTCGTCAACCTGACTCTCTTTGTGGGACTGGCAACGGCGCTCGCGGCGCTGTTGAACGCCTCCCGCCGGCAGACCCTGCTGTGGGGCTGGCTCGTGTCGATGGTGCCGCTGGGAGTCTTCCTGATTCCCTCGAACAACCCGAGCGGGTGGGCGATCACCGGAGTGGGCACAGCTTTCATGGCGTTGTTGGGCTGGTTCGAGAGTCACGGGAAACGGCGTTGGGCGCTTGGCACCTTGTACGTGCTCGGTGTCCTGATGGCGGCCGGCGCTCGCGGCGACGCGGCCGTCTACGCCACAGGTGCCACAGTGGTGGCGTGTGTGCTGACGGCCTCGCGAAGCAAGGAGTGGCTGACGCGTGCGTTGCTTCCGTTCGGTGGTCTCGTGCTGATCGGAATGCTATTCCTCACCTCCACACAGGCCGGCGTGGGCGCCCACGGGTTCGCGGGGGGGAATTCTCCCGTGGGAGCTGGTGTTGGGGATCAAGCTGCCGAGGCGACCGGCGGACTGGCGCTGGCAGCCTACAACCTGTTGATGCTGCCCTACCTCTGGACGGGTGTGTGGGGTACGTGGGCCCTGGGATGGTTCGACACACCGATGCCAGCTGTCGTGCCGTGGGCTGCGGTGGCCGCCTTCGTGGTCGTCGGCTTTGCGGGGTTGGGATTGCTCAACAAGCGCAAGTCTGTAGCGACTGCCGGAGTCCTGGCGGTGCTTGTTGTTCTTCCCGTCTATGTCCTCACGGCAGGCGGCGATTCTGTGGGAAGCCAACTCCAACCGCGCTACCTCTTGCCGCTCATCGTCCTCCTATGCCTTTTGCTGGCCACGGCACCGCCCGGCTCGCGCACCGTGCGCTTTACGCGCGTCCAGACCGTGGCGATCTTGAGTGCGCTCGCCATCGCAAATCTGGTAGCGCTTCAGGTCAATATCCGTCGCTATGTCACCGGGGTCGATCAACAGGGATTCAACTTGGATGCCCACGCAGAGTGGTGGTGGCACGAGATGCCACTGGGGCCCATGGCTGTATGGTTTATTGGCTCGGCTTCCTTTATTGGGCTACTCCTCGTGTTGTGGCCCTCACTGCGGCGACGAGTCATCGCACCGTGACGATTCTGCGGGGTTGAGCGTTGCTTCGTAGGCCCCATAGACCGCCTAAGGTACTCGTGGGTTGACATGTCCCTCTTGAGAGCTCAAGGAGTACCCGTGGCGGCGATCCACGTGGAGTCGCGACTGCGCCGGCTCATCGGGAAGTTTCGCTGGATTCACGCTGCGCCATTGCTCGCAGTCATCGCTTTGGGGGCGTGGGCCGTTGCCTCGCCCGTGGGAGCGAGCCCAGACGATGATTATCACCTGGTGAGCACGTGGTGCGCGCTGGGAGGTAGCGACGCCTGCACCCGAGTTGACGATCCGAACATGCGGCGCGTGTCCACCGCGTTCGGCGCGTCCGCCTGCTACGCGATGATTGCGGAACGTTCCGCCGCGTGCCAGTACCGGCATGGCCTTGCCCTCGATGGGCCAACGGAAGAAACTATTCGCGGGAACTTCCAGGACAAGTACCCGGACGTCTTCTATGGCGTCATGCGGCTCTTTGCTGGCCAGGATCTTGAGCGCAGCGTGCTGGTGATGCGCCTCGTGAATGTCTTGCTTTTTGTGGGGCTTGCGACGCTTGTTGCGGCCATGCTCAGTGTCTCAAGGCGGCAGACTCTGTTGTGGGGTTGGCTGGTGACGATGGTGCCGCTGGGCATGTTCCTCATTCCCTCCAACAACCCGAGTGGGTGGGCGACAACTGGGGTGGGCATGGCCTTCATGGCACTCATGGGGTGGTTCGAAAGCGGTGGACGCAGACGTTGGGTGCTGGGGGCTTTGTACGTCGTCGGCATCGTCATGGCGGCCGGGTCCCGAAGCGACGGCGCGATTTACGCTGGCGGGGCCACCCTCGTGGCGTCACTATTGACGTGGTCTCGAACGCGGGATTGGCGCTTGCGATCGATGCTGCCGCTCGCTGGCCTCGTGATCGTTCTGCTACTGTTCTTGACCACGCATCAGGCGGACGTGGGAGTGGGCGGTATCTCCGGCGGGAATTCCGGCGCAGCTCCCGGAAGCGTCGGCGGGGCGGTCGAGCCGACGGGAGGCATCGCCCTCGCTGCCTACAACATTCTGATGGTGCCGTATTTGTGGACCGGGGTGTGGGGAACCTGGGCGCTCGGCTGGTTTGACACCGTGCTCCCCGCAGTTGTCCCTTGGGCCTCTGCGGCGGCCTTTGTCGTGGTGGGATTTGCCGGTTTGGGTTTGCTCAATCGGCGCAAAGCAGTGGCGGTGGTCGGTGTGCTTGCCGTGCTGTTGCTATTCCCGGTGTACCTACTGACTGCTGGTGGCGACGCCGTGGGTAGCCAATTTCAGCCCCGCTATCTGTTGCCGCTCGTGGTGTTGCTCGGCCTGGTGCTGGTGATCGCGACTCCCGGACGGCGGACGGTGCGCTTCACGCAAACGCAGACCGTGATCATCCTGAGTGCGCTCGCAGTCGCGAATCTGGTCGCGCTGCAGGTGAACATTCGCCGGTACGTCACCGGCGCCGATGAGCAAGGATTCCACCTCAGTGCCGGAGCCGAGTGGTGGTGGGATGGCGCGCCGGTCGGTCCCACTGCCGTGTGGCTCGTCGGGTCGCTGGCGTTTGCAGGGCTGCTGGCGGTGCTGTGGCCGGAACTGAGGCGCAAATCCGTCGCTCCCTGAGCCGCGCCGGGAGTCGCTTAGGAGTTGGGAGCGAGCGCCTTCCCGATGGCACGGTAGTGAACGCCCGGCCAGCGGTCGGCGTGGGAAACGCGTCGGCCGTCGATAAAGGTGGTGATTCCCGGAAGATCAGCTGGGCCGAGGTCGCGATATTCGGCGTGGTCGGCCTGGACTACCGCTGCGTCGGCGCTTTCGCCCAAGTGGAATGGAGAAAAGCCGACCCCCACGAGCTCCTCGTCGGTGTACATCGGATCGTGGACCAACGCCGTGGCACCGCGTGCCGTGAGCGCCTCCACCGTGGCGAAGACCCCAGAGAATGCGGTCTCCTTGACGCCACCACGGTAGGACGCGCCGAGTACCACGACGCGTGCCCCCTTGAGATCCCCGTAGGCACCTTCGAGAAGGCCGATTGCGTAGTCCGGCATGGCCGCGTTGGCTGCGCGGGCCGCTGCCACGACCGTGGCATCAGGGTCGTTCCAAAGGTACAGGCGCGGGTAGACAGGGATGCAGTGGCCGCCTACGGCGATGCCTGGCTGATGGATGTGGCTATATGGCTGTGAGTTCGATGCCTCGATCACCTGGTAGACATCGATACCGTGACTCGCGGCGAAGCGGGCGAACTGGTTGGCTAGGCCGATGTTCACATCGCGGTAGGTGGTCTCCGCGAGTTTCGCAAGCTCGGCAGCCTCGGCCGAGCCGAGGTCCCACACGCCATTGGGGCGGACGAGGTCCGGACGATCGTCGAAGTCGAGGACCGACTCGTAGAACTCGGTCGCGCGAAGGGCACCAGCAGGCGTGAGCCCGCCTACGAGCTTCGGGTACTTGCGCAAGTCCGCGAACACGCGACCTGTCAGCACGCGCTCCGGCGAGAACACGAGGTGAAAGTCCTCACTCTCGACAAGTCCGGAGATCTCCTCGAGCATCGGCTTCCACCGATCTCGCGTGGTGCCGACGGGAAGAGTGGTCTCGTAGGAAATCAAGGTGCCGGGTGTGAGGTGTTCGGCGAGTGAACGCGTGGCGGCATCCATCCAGCCGAAGTCAGGTTTGGCATCGTTGTCGACGAACAGTGGTACCACCAGTACCACTGCATCGGCGCCGGGGACGGCATCCGCGTAGTCGCTCGTCGCACGCAATTGCCCAGCTGGCACCAGTGTGGCCAGATGCTCCTGAAGACGGGCTTCACCCGGGAACGGCTCCCGGCCAGCATTGACCAGGTCGACCACCGAGGAGTTGACGTCCACGCCCACCACCTCGTGGCCCTTGTTCGCGAACTGCACCGCGAGCGGCAGTCCGATTTTTCCGAGGGCAATGACGGCGATTTTCATGCGGCAAGCCTACTTGAGCGCCATGACGCTGAGAGTCGTTCCAGCGCCCAGGTGGGACTACTTGCCGATGATTGCGAGGCTTTCGTCGACCACCCGGATGGCGATTGCCCGCAGTGAGTAACGGCTCGCCGCCCACTGCGCCAGTTCAGCACGGGCAGCTGGAGCGAGAGGGGACGCGGCTGCGGCACTCATTGCCGCTGCCGTCGCGTCCACGTTGTATTCGAGGGCGACGCCCGCATCGGGGTTTTCCGCGTTGTTCAGGAAGTCCACCGTCGGTCCGGTGCCGGTGAAGATCACCGGGCAACCAGCCGCGAGCGATGAGTACACCTTGGTGGTGAACGCGTAGTCGTAACCCTGTCCGGGCTTCAAGCTCGCGAGTGAGACGGTCGCTCCAGCAAGGATAGGCGCGAGTTCGGAGCGGGAAATCGGTGTCCGCATCTCGACGGAATCCCCGATGCCCAGGGCGTCGGCACGCTCGCGCAGCGATTGACGGTCGGCGCCGTTGCCGATGAAGAGCAGGCGCGCGTCCGGGTGTTGATCGAGGACTTGGACGAAGGCCTCGACGAACACTCCGGCACCGTGCCACTCGGAATGGGTGCCCGCATAGACAAACAGGGGTGGTGTGGGTGCTGGTTCTCCGGCATAGCGAAAGACATCAGTGTCGGCGCCGTTGCCGACCGGTGTTGAAGGGGTCTCGATGCCGAGTTCGCGGAACCGGGTGGCGAGCGGCGCGTGTGCCACAAAGAGATGACGCGCGCGCTTGAGGCCCCAACGCTCGAGGCGTCGTAGCGCCGTGAGAACGAGCCGGTTACTCGACACCATGGCCGCCGCATCCGACCAGAGATCTGCGGCGTCGACAACTACCGGAGTTCTGCGCAACGTGCCGAGTGCGATAACGACTGCGGTGGTCGTCGGCGGCGGTTCGACGACGTAGAGGTCCGGGCGGCGAGAGAAGAGGAGCCGAAGTACCAATGGCACATCGAAACTGAGATATGGGATGTAGCCGCGCACGTACTGCTGCTTATCCCGGATCACAGGGGCTCGGCGCACCTTCACACCAGCGACGTCATTGAGGACCGCGCCGCGCGGAGGCTTGGTGGTGATCACGGTGACATCGCAACCGCGATCCCTGAACTCCTCAGCCCAGGCTTGGAGAAACCCAGAAGCGGCGGATACTTCTGGAGAGTAGATCCGGCTGACAATCACCACTCTCATTGGTCGTCACCAAGCAGAGCGCCGATCAGTTCATGTTGGTACGCCACATCTGTTTCGCTCGAGAGCGATCGCGCTGCCCGGTCTGCAGCGGCCTTAAAGCCACTGACGTCCTCCGCAGTAAGGTCTTGGAGCGCGCTGACGAGCGCGTCCGCACTAGTACCCGGCGTGATGATTCCCAGGCCGTGCTCCCGGATGTAGGCGTCCGTCTCGGGCGCTGGAGCAAAGACAAGACCGATACGCGCCTGAACAAAGTCAAAGAACTTGTTGGGTAAGTGATGAAGCTGACTGAGCGTCTTGATCGGGAACAGGAACACCCCGAGGTCGTACTGATTCAGCACTCTCGGCAGGCTCGCGGGCAACACTGGGGCGTGTACGGTCACGAGCGGGTTCGCATCGGCCTGCGCGCGCAGAGCCGCCAGATGGCCCCCAGGGACCTCAACCAAGTACAAGTCCAACGTAAATCGGCCGTCGAGTCGATTGACCGCTTCGATCAGCGCGGGAAGGTTGCGCCGATCATCGGCGATGCCGCTGTGTACCAGGCGGATGGTGGCCGGGTCGATCGGCTGCGGGGTGAGGTCCTGGAAGATGGGCGTACTCCGCACCACCCCTGTCTCGGGGCCATAGTGCTCGCGGTAGAGAGTGGCAAGTCCAGCACTGACCGTGGTCACAGCCGCCGCGCGCGGGAGGTACTTTCTGCACAGATGCTCCATGTACGGTCCAACGAGCCAACGCCAGACCCAAATGGTGGCCGTCTCTTGGGCGGCCCACTCGTGCATGTCTGCCAGCACCGGAGTATCGCGCGACGCCGCGAATGCGAGGGGGAGAGCACGGGCATCGTTGGCCACGACCAGGTCATATGGGCCGGAGTCGAGTGCCTGCCTTAGCACCGCCTTTTCGCCAGGGGCACTGAGTTCTACGGACTCGTGAAGGTGGAGCGCCAGTCTCGCCACGCCCAGCAGGGTCTGGGGCAGGGAAGAGGCGTTCTTGGGGACTTCGATGTGTTTCGTGGCACCTTCTGGGGGAGGCCCGTAGCCCACGGTCGTCACGTCGCCGTGCTGTCGCAAGACCTCAAGCTGTCTGAGCACCCTGGAGTCCGCGTGGATGGGGGAGAAGGAGACGCAGAGAATCTGCGGGCGGTCGCCGGGCGCACTCGCGGCGGGGCTCACGTCACTGTCCCGATTTCCGGTTCGCGCCCGCTCAGCCCTGCCAGTTGGACCTGCAAACCAAACTGAGGCACGGATGCCGCAAGTTCGCGGAAGGAGCCCTTGCCAAGGACCACGCCTTGATCGAGGTAACAGATTTGGTCGTAGTCCTTGATGGTGGAGATCCGGTGCGCGACGGCGATGAGCGTCACTTCGCCCTGCAACGCCTTGATGGCCCGGACCACATCGTCCTCTGTCTTGGTGTCGAGCGCGCTGGTCGCCTCGTCGAGCACCAAGACGAGCGGATCGGAATACAGTGCGCGGGCAATGCCGAGCCGTTGCTGCTGCCCTCCGGAGAGTGAGACGCCACGTTCGCCGATGCGCTCATCAATGCCGTGCTTGCGGGAACTGATCAGTGAACTCAACTGTGCCTTCTCGAGCACCTCGATCACCTTGTCGCGGTCGTAGTCCTCGTCCCACGTGAGGGCAACGTTCTGCCCGATGGATCCGTCAAAGAGAGTCACCCGCTGAGGGACATAGCCGATCCTTGAACGCCAAGCGCGCACCACATCCGGCAACGGTGTGCCGTCGATCACGATGAGGCCCGACGTGGGGAGGCGTAGCCCAAGGAGGAGGTCAACGAGCGTGGACTTTCCGGATCCGGTGGGGCCGACGATTCCGAGCGAGGACCCGAGCGGAACCGTCAGGTTGAGTCCGCGTAGGACGGATTCGGTTCCTGTGGGGTAGCGGAATTGAATGTCGCTCAGTTCCAGGGTCTTCGGTGTCTCCGGCAGCTCTTTGGCATCCGTGCCACCCAAGGCATCGGTGGCGTTGGCTTCCGCACCGCGCAGGTCGTTGACCACATCGTGGACCCACGGCAGGCTCGAGGTCGCGCTGATCATGGAGGACTGAATCCCGGTCAACGCCGGCACGAGGCGGAGGCCTATCGCACCAAAGAGCGCCACCGCCACAAAGGCGGCGTCGAGGCCTCCCAGGACATAACCGGTGCCGCCTACAACGAGGATTCCGCCGATCAGGGCGGCCTCATAGCTGTAGCGCGGAATGATCGCCAGGAACGCGAGCGACGCTCTTGCCTTGACCGCGCCGCGGCGATGGCGGCCGACCACCTCTTGGATTTGGTCGAGACGGCCGCGCAACGTCAGTTCCTTCATGGCGTCGACCATCTCGACCAGAAGGCGGGCGACCCGGTGGCTGTAGTCCCGATTGCTCCTGGCGGCACGCAGCGTCCGCTTTGACACCATCTGGTTGATGAGGAAAGCGACGCCTCCCAGGTAGGTCAGTGAGACCAGCGCCGTTGCAGGCTCGGCGACGATCAGGACGACAAGGGTCAACACGATGGTGAGCACGCTGCCGGGGATGGTGAGCAATGAGAGGACGAGGCCTGAGATGGCCACCGAGATGCCGGTGTCGGCGATGCGCGTGAACTCCACGGTGCTCCGCTTGGAGCGCTCCTCCCACGTTGAGGCGAGGTAGGCGCGGAACATGCGCGCGCCGATTTCGAACTCGTAGATGGCGAACTGCCTGGTCGCAACCCAATGCATGGCGACCGCGAGGGCGCTCTTGACGATGATGAGCGTGCACGCGAGTAGCAGCAGCCACGGTGCCGCATCTTCGGGGAGTTCCCCGAAGACGGGGAGCACCACGGCCCCGCCTGAGGGGACCGACGAGATGATGACCACGAGCAGGGCCATTGCCCCTACATCAAAAAGCGCCAAAACCGCGGTAGCGACGATGTAGATCGTGAGGAAGCGTCGTGCTCGGCCAGGGAGCAACGGCAGGAGATCCCGGAGCGCGCTCCACAGGGTTTTCATCACGCCGATGTTAGCATCGGCGCGAACGCGGACCAGACTGGTGTTGCGCGCACCGCCGATGTCGCCTAACGGAGGATCCATGCTCAACATCACCAGACTGTTGGCGCATGCGCCCGCATGGTTGCGGCGCCTCGCGCAACGGACCGCCTCAGGGCAAGGCGTGCTAGGGCGCGTGGCAGATACGATCCGTTTCCGCCTTTCGGAGGACAAGGCTCCCGCTCTCCCGCCCGTGTCGGATTCCCCGGTGCGCCTCCTCATAGGTCCGGCGAATTTCGCGGGACAGGGTTACCAGTGGGCGCGGGCAGCGGAGCGTTCGTTCCCGGAAGTCGCGGCGGTTTCGATGCTCGGGCTTGATCCGGGCGTGTTCCGACCCGACGTGGACCTGAGCGTGCCAATCGCCGTCTACCTACGTTCCAGTTCTTGGCACTCTGATTTCGAGCAGTATTTGGCGAGGCAGACACACGTGATCTGGGAGGCGGGCCGACCGCTGCTGGGCCGCCGCTACGGTGGGGATATCGTGCGGGAGATTTCGCAGTTGGAGGCGCGGGGTGTTCAGGTAGCTCTGCTCTTCCACGGCAGCGACATCCGGCCCCCCGCGCGGCATGCTGCCCAAAGCAAGTGGTCACCGTTCCACGCGTCGACCGCCGAAGTGCGGGTCCTTGAGGAAAGGGCGACCAGAAGCGCGGCCTTGGCCTCCGAGGCCGGGGTGTCAAGTTTTGTGTCTACTCCAGATCTTCTGCAGTGGCTCCCGGAAGCCACGTGGTGCCCCGTGGTCGTCGACTCCGCACGGTGGCAGGAGGCGGCATCAACCGCTGCAGAGACGCGGTCTTCCAACGGCGTTCCAGTGGTAGCGCACGCCCCGTCGCGCCCATGGCTCAAGGGAACGGACCGGATCGAGCCGATGCTTCGCCGTTTAGCGGAGGAAGGAGTCATTGAATACCGGCAGATTGTCGGCATTCCCCACGCCGCGATGCCAGCCTTCTATGCGGATGCCGACATCATGCTCGACCAATTCGTGCTGGGCATCTATGGCGTTGCGGCGTGCGAGGCGATGGCCTCTGGCCGGTTGGTCATGAGCCACGTGGACGAGTTCACGCGGTCTCAGGTGCGGGAACGCACGGGTCTCGAGTTGCCGATTCTTGAGGCGACGGTGGAGTCTCTCGAGTCGGAGTTGCGAAAGGCCGCCGCAGACCCGAGTGCTCTTGAGGAGTTCCGAGCCGCTGGTCCCGCATTTGTCGATGCCGTCCACGATGGGCGTCGTTCGGCGGCGGCACTCGCACCGTTCCTTGGTAGGGCTTCGTAACCGGAGCCTCTTGGGCTTGATCTACGCCCCTAGTCTCGCGGCGTGTCGTCCTCCGAGGGTAGTTGCCACGTGACTCCCACCGGTGCGGAGCGATAGTCGTAGAACGCGTCGTCCACCCAACCGCGGTGCACTGCAGTCCACCCCAATTTCGTCGACTCCACGTCAGTGGCGATGACGACGTTGGTCGAACGGAGAAGCCGCATCGCATGCGCGTGCCGTTTGGCGGTACGGAGGAACACTCGCCCTTGGTCGACCGGCCCCAGGGAGTTGAGCAATCGTCCAAGTGGGAAGGTGGCGAACCACCGCCGAAGCGCGAAGGCCCCCAGGATGGCCAGCAAGCGGTCGGTCGCGCTCCTGGTCGAGTCGTCGAGCCGAACGTGATCAGCGGATCCCGGGATGTTGCGGCGCAACCCCAGCGAGATGACGCTCACATCAACCGGTCGCGCAGAGTGTTCAAGAAACTGCCTGAGTTTCGAGGATTCGGCGGCGAGCGCTACGGAATTCTGTGTTTCGACTCCGGAACCGAATAGAAGCACGATCCGAAACGGCTTCGCAGTTCTCGTCACGGGCGTGCTCCCGCTGTGGGAGCAAACTGGGCTCTGAGCGCAGTAACCCGAGGCAGAAGTTGAGCATCCCGGGACAGGTGCGCCGCCCACTTCTTCATCTGTTCCACCTCGGCCGTTGTTTGCCCAGCGGCTGCCTCGGCTGTTGCGATGAGAGCATCGGCGATGTGTCTTGGAGTCGGCTCGGGAACCGCAAAGTGCAGGGGGTACCCACTGAGAACCTCGGTTGCGGCCGTCTCCGGGTGGTGTAGGGCAGCAATAGGCAGTCCCGTTGCCGC
Organism: Demequina sp.; assembly: GCF_016278765.1. Taxonomy (GTDB): domain Bacteria; phylum Actinomycetota; class Actinomycetes; order Actinomycetales; family Demequinaceae; genus Demequina. The sequence continues at coordinate 32,786 of NZ_JADQBE010000004.1, forward strand.
ATACTCGAACACTTTTCCACTCGTGATGTACTTGCTGCGACCGATGACGAGCAAGAGAGCATCGAAACCTCGATACACCTCCGACACTTGGCTCTTGCTTGCGGGACCAAGGTATGCCACGTCGTCGGACTCATACTCGCGAAGCAGGGCAGCGGCAATTGGGTCCGGTTCGGCGAAGTGTCCGAGTCTGCCTCGGAACACGAGTTTGGAACGTGCGACAGTCGGTGATTCGGTGCGTGCGATGCGCCACCCGTCAAGGGTTTCGCGTAGGGGTATCGGGCCGTAGATGGTCCCGAGATAGCCGAAGGTGAGTTCGCGATCCGGGTCACGTTGCCTGTCGGGCAAAGTGTCAAAGAAGCTTGGGTCAAACCCGTTGGCGACAACATGGAAATGTTCGGCGCGAGAGGGATATTCTGCCGCGTGCCAATCGCGAATCGCACGGTTGACGAACCACGCTTCAGAAGCACCGTCAATAAGCCGACGCTCGACGCGCCGTGAACGGCTGTACCGGGTTCCAAGTCGCTTGCCTGAGTAGACGTCAAGATGCCACGCGTCTCGATAGTCCATCACATACGGGATCCCATGTTTGCGATGAAGGTACATACCCGGCGCGAAGTCAACATTCGGGTTCGCTGACCCCACGACAAGGTCAACAGGGCTCTCGCGATGTATCTCCGTAGCGGCGGTGGTGAGCGGCACCTTCCAACTTCCGTATCCGCCCTCCGGGAACGGCAATCGTGACAGAAGCCAACGGGCGAAGTTCCACAACACAGGCGAGTACACGTGGGCGCGAGACCACTTGCGCAGATCCCTCTCCCCAAGCCCAGGAGCGTAGGGGATACGTACTACGCGAATGTGTGGGTCGATGTACTTCTCTGAGTCCGGATCACTACCAGTGAGGCGCTCGAATGTGTCGTGCGTTGCGGTGAGGACGGTGACGCGCCAACCGGTCTTCGCGAATGCGTTCGCCGTAGCCAGAGCTCGATACATACCGGCTCCCCGTGACGGTGGGTAACCCCACGCTACATAGAGCACATGCGGAGAATCCTGACTGACGGTAGAACCGATTGCTTCGCTCATTGCGGCCATTCTAGGGGTTCGTTGGCGTCAACCGGTCGTGTCATCTTGCTCAAGACGTATTGCGCTGTCCGCCGCTGCTTGGGAACCCCCTTTCGCGGGCTTCATTACTCAACGTGCTTGAGGAGTTCCGAGATAACAGTCTCAGCCGCGTGCCCCTCACCGTATGGAGAGGCATCGGTCGGCAATGGTGCCGGGCGCGAGATAGCTCCAGCGATCGCTTCAACATCGTTCGCGAGGACGTTCCAGCCCAGATCTACCGTTTCGACCCACTCAGTCTCTGGTCGAATGGTGGTGGTTGGCACCCGAAGCAGGAAAGCTTCCTTCTGGAGGCCGCCAGAATCGGTCACCACGCCAGCGCTGTGGATGATTGCGGCCACGAGCTGCGGGTATGGCAGTGGGTCGATGGATGTGAGACCACCTTGGTGAAGGTTGATGCCATGTCTGGCGGCCAGGGCACGAAGTCGAGGATGTGTCAGCAGCACCACGGGTTTTCCCACTGTCGCGAGCGCACCGATGATGCCGCGCAGTCGGTCAGGGTCATCGGTGTTTGCGGGGCGATGGATTGTGGCGACAAGATATGTTCCGCGCTCGACGTCCCCCACGCCCTCAATGCCGTCGGCGAAGACGCGGTCCCGCACGGTGAAGAGCACATCGGTCATGACGTCACCCACAAGCACGGAGCGCTTGGCGAGGCCCTCACGCGCGAGGTGCGCCATCGCGACGGCCGTGGGCGCGAGAAGCAGGTCGGCCGCGTGATCGGTGAGCACGCGGTTATGCTCCTCTGGCATGCGGCGATTGAACGAACGCAGACCAGCTTCGAGGTGGGCTACCGGGAAATGGAGTTTGGTGGCGGCAATCGCCGCGGCGAGGGTGGAGTTTGTGTCGCCATAGACCAAGACCCAGTCGGGTTCAAACCGTTCAAACACGGGCTCCAATCCCGCGATCATCGCTCCCGTCTGCTCGCCGTGCTTGCCCGATCCAACGGAGAGGTTGACGTCGGCCGCAGCGATTCCCAAGTCGCGAAAGAACACGTCGCTCATCAGGTCGTCATAGTGCTGACCGGTGTGCACGATGGTGTGCTCAGCTCGGCCCGCCATCGCACGGGCGATGGGAGCAAGTTTTACGAACTGGGGTCGCGCGCCGACGACGCTGAGGATTCTCATGAAGACTCCTGTGTGGTGTTTGAGCGGCGACGGACGATGTTGGCTCATCCTAGGACAGCGAGGCATGTCGGCCGAGTTGGCGCCAGCGAAGTGCAACCGCCGTGCATCTTGTCACACCGTCCTATCTATTGCGGTTTGGGCGAAATAGTGTGACCGACATGATCTCTGTGCGGAGGCGACTCCTCTCGGCCTTCATTCTCGCCGCACTAATGTCGACCGTCTTTTCCGCGATTTCATCATGAGTCGCTAGCCTCGATCTTTCACTGGCTTCGGGTGTGAGGGGCTGACGCGGCTCGGTGGTCGTGTTGGTTGCTGATTCTTGCCGGTGGGTGTGACGCGGTGGCCCGCTGTCGTGCGGGCTGGGCGCTGGTTCCATTCCGGGGGTCGTGCTCGGGGTTGTCAGGGCAGGGTCGCGAATGCTGTTAGCCTCGATCTTTCGTGGGGTGCCTGATCGGGGCCGTGGGGGCGTCGGTGCGCTGGCTTTGGTCTGATTCTGTGGTGTGGGTGTGACAGTGGGACGCGTGTGGTTCGCGGTGTGGGGTTCCAGGCCGGGTCGTGCAGAGGGTGGCGGGCGGGTCAGGGCTCGCGGGGTCTATCCGGGCGCGGCAGGGAGGGCTCGGAGTCTGCTGATGCCGGCGATCGCGACATCGATCCAGCGGGCCCGGTCCGAGAGGTGCAGGATGACCCGCCTGCCGGTGCGTGCGAGCGCTGCCGGGATCGAGTAGAGGCGCAGGCGGAGCCGTTTGGGTTCCCAACGCCGGGCTTCGGCGGTGGGGTGGCCGAGCATGCCCATCCATGTGGTGAGTTCTGAGGCGGGGGCGACGAGTTGGCACAAGATCCGGTTCTGGGCGAAGCCGTGCAGCGGGAGGTTGCGCAGTCCGGTGTCCTTGGCGAGCCGGATGCGGTCTTCGCAGCGGGCCCGATGGCGGTGCCGAAGCTCCAGGTCGGCCAGCTGCCCGCGTGCGGTGTTGGTGGCGAAGGCGGTGAGCCGGTAGCCGTCGACGTCCTCGAACCGCAACTGGGCGCCGGGGTGGGGCCGCTCCCGGCGGACGATCACCCGCATCCCCTTGGGCCGTTTGGTGAGGTCGAGCAGGCCGGTGAACTCCGCGACATCCGCCCCGTCACGGGGCTGCCCGTCGGCGTCGTAGGCCGGAGTCCAGACCGTTTCGGGGATCAGCCGGTAGAGTGCCGGCGTCTCGAACGGCAACGTGAACCCGACCGAGTAGGCGAGTAGGCCAGTCTGCGGCCGGTCAGCCAGGTGATGAACTGCCGGGTTCCGCCTGCGCCGTCGGCGCGGATCAGGACCTTCTTCCCCGGACGGGCCGAGCCGCGTTTGAACTCGCGGCGGCCTGCTCCTTCTCCGAATGCGCGGTGATCAGCGTCGCATCCAGATCGATGACCAACGGATCCTTCACTGTCGCAGCCGCGTGACGGAGCGTGCTCGCCGGCCAGCGTCCAAGCCCGGGCCCTGCCCGCCGCTCGCGCGGAACTGATCGCGGCCACCGCCCGATCCGCATCACCCGCCAGGGCGGCGATCAGGCGGGAGACCGTCGGATCTGAGGCGACATGCCCATAGACGCTCGGCTCGCCCCGCAGCACGCCGACATCGGCGACAGCATCGCCGCCGAGCGCCAACGCGATGGCCAGATCGGTGAGGGCCTTGCCCGGGTCGTGGCCCGCGAACGGCTTCGGCCAGCCAGCCAGCGTGTCCGACAGGGCCCGGTCCAGCCCAGTCACTCGAACGGTCTCGGTCAGCAGCACACCGCCCGCCTGACCGACCGCGGACACCGGGGTGACGTCCACTCGCGACTTCGGATAGAGCCCGGTATTCTTCACCTTGAAAGTGCTCCCGCCTCACGACGAATCTGACCCTTAGTAAGTCCTATTCTCCCAGGTCAGGAGCCCTTTTCCTACTTCACGAGACGATCAGAACCCGCCGCCCACGAAAGCCCGAGGTTAGCGAACGTGCGCCCCAATATTCTCAATGCCCGGGGCTGTCGACGGTCACAATTGCGCTGTCAGTATCAGTAGGTCTTCTGGCACGGCAGTGTGTGGCGCCCACCCTTGCAGGCGCAGGACTCAGTACCCAAACGTTCTGTAGATGGCGTGTAGCCTCGAACGTAGTGCCAAAGTTGTCACGGCAAGCCAGTCGTGGTTCGCGGTCGTGAGGATTGATTCTGGAGGTGGCTTGCATGATGAAGACTCGTTTGCGGTTGGCGCTGGTGGCCAGCGCTGTTGTTCTTTCTTCGGCTCTGGTGGGCGTGGTGCCCGCGACTGCCGTGCCACTGACGGTTGCGTCGGTGGTGTCAGCCCCGAGCGGGTTTGCTGATGGAACAACGCGTCTGTACGGAGCATCCCGCTATGAGACCGCGATCCAGGTGTCCCAGCAGTACGGCCCTGGCGTTCCCGCCGTGTATGTGGCCACGGGCACCAACTTTCCCGATGCTCTGTCTGCTGCCGCTGCAGCAGCGTACGTGGGTGGGCCATTGTTGTTGACGGACCCGAAGAGTCTTCCGGCTGCGGTCAAGACGGAGATTCAGCGCCTGGACCCGGCAAGGATCTATGTGATCGGTGGCACGGGTGCGGTGTCTGCTTCGGTTGCCACTGAGTTGAGGAGCATTGCGCCGGTGACCCGCTACGGCGGTGCAGATCGGTACGCCACGGGTCTTCAGATTGTGAACGGCACCTTTACGTCCTCCGCGACTGCGATCCTCGCCACCGGGCGGTCTTTCCCCGATGCATTGGCAGCGACAGGGGTGGCGGGCATGTTGAACGCCCCGGTCATCCTTATCGACGGGGTCCAGTCCAGACTGACCACCGCAACACTGTCCACGTTGAACGGTTTGGGCGTCACGAACGTCATCCTTGCCGGGGGCACCGGAGTGGTGTCGACTGGGATAGCGACACACTTGCGCAACAACGGCTACACCGTGACCCGCTACGGCGGCGCGGATCGGTATGAGACTGCGGCGTTGATGAACAGTCACTTCTTCCCCAACGGGTCCACGGACACCATGTTCTTGGCCACGGGGACGAACTTCCCAGACGCCCTTGCAGGGGCCGCTCTGGCTGGACGACTTGGTGCACCGCTCTACATCACGACACCGAGTTGTGCCCCTACGCCCATTTGGGTTTCAGTTAACGCACTTGCCCCGTCAAAGACCGTGGTCCTTGGTGGCACAGCAGTCGTATCCGGCGCGGCAGCGCGCAACGACAGTTGCGATGCTGTTGGCTCGGTCGGAAATCAGAATGCGTTGACTCTTGCGCAGTCGTACCTCGATTTCATGGCGTTCTCTCGTGCTGGTCTCATCGACCAGTTGGAGTTTGAGGGTTTCACGACTGCGCAGG
>NZ_JADQBE010000021.1:0-4126 GCF_016278765.1 Demequina sp.
CGACGGCCGAGTTCGCGGCGGCGAGGATGCTGGCCTCGTTGCGCCAACTCACCGACAGCGTGTGCCGCGCCACGGCGGCGCCCCCGAATCGCTCCACGAACTGCCGCAAGGCATCGGCCGAGGCCCCGCGGAAGCCGTAGATCGCCTGGTTGGGGTCACCCACCGCCATGACCGGGTGGGTCGTTCCGAACATGTGGGCGAACAGGTCGAGTTGCGGTGGCGACGTGTCTTGGAATTCGTCGAGGAGCACGGCCGCGTAGCGAGACCGCTCCAGTTCCTGCACAGGGGCCAAGCGAGCCAGCTTGACGGCCACATCTACCTGGTCCGAGAAGTCCAGGTAGGAGCCCTCCCGCTTGCGCCTGTCGTATTCGGCCACCAGGTCGGCCATGGCGGCCAGGGAACGCAGTTTGCCGACCTGCCGGGCGAGGTCTTGAGTGAAGGTCCCCGGGACCTGGTCTCCGGCCTTCTTGGGTAGCGCCTCCATCAGCGCGAGACCCCGCTCCGCCCATTCGCGCAACTGCTCGGGGCTGAGGCGGTGATCGCGTGCCTGGGCGGCGAGGCGAGGGATCGCGGCGGTGACAGTGCTGACGGCGGCATCGGTCTGCACGGCGCGATCCCACGAGTCGACGACGGACTGGGCAAGCTGCCACAGTGCGGCGCCGGTGAGCACGGTCGAGGCGGGATCGACCGCCACTCTCAAGCCATGTTCCTGCGCAAGAGCGGCCGCGTAGCCGTTGTACGTGGACACCGACACGGCTGGCCTCGCCGGGTCCGGGCCGAACACGGTGGCGATGCGCCGGGTGGCGCGCTCCGCAATCTCTGCCGCCGCCTTGCGGGTGAAGGTGAGGCACAGAATCTCGTCCGGGCTGATGTCGCGGCCGAACAGGCGCCGCGCGTTGTCCAGGAGATACAGGATGCGTAGCGACAGGGTCTCCGTCTTGCCCGACCCTGCCCCGGCAACGACCAGCGCGGGACCAAGATCCGCGCCCACGATCGCCGCCTGCTCGGCCGTCATCGTGCGGTCGGGGTCGACCGCGCCGGCCAGTTCGGCGACGCCCCTGCTCAGGCCCTCGACGCGGCCGTCGTGGAGTACCGTGCGGTCTGCGGTCACGACTCGCTCACCTGGGCCCCTTCGGCGTGGGCGGGGCACGCGCGCCGCGCCGGGCAGGAACCGCAGCCCTCGTTGACGGTCGCGACGAACCTGCGCCCGGCCATCGTGTGCACCACGGCGTCCAAACGCTCCCGAGCGGCCGCGCGGTCGATCGGGGCTTGGCTCCTCACGGCGCCCGCCTTGCCCGTGGAGACGTACGCAAGCTCCGCTCCCGCCGACGCGGTCACGCCCGGCACCGCGCCCTCGACGACGGCCAATTGGTACATCGCCAGCTGGCCGTTGTCCGCGGCGTCGGCGACGCTCGGCACGGACTGACCCGTCTTGATGTCGACCACGTACGCCGCACCCTCGTGCAGCTCGACGCGGTCGGCGGATCCCGCGAGGATCGCGCGCCCCACCTCGATGTTGAATGCATGCTCGGTGAGCACCTCACGGTCGGACCTGGAGTCCAGATAGGCGGCCAGCCGCACCACCTTGTCCCGTGCCCGTCGATACGCGTCACGCTCGGGCCACGTCTTCATCCCGAACGCCGTCGTCCAACGCTGTTCAAAGTCGGCCAGGATCTCGCTGTGGCCGCCGTGCGGGTGGGCCTCGGCGAGGGCGTGAATCAACGTGCCCACCTCTTGAGCGTCCGTCGCCTCGCGCGTGCCTCCCGTGGATTCGAGCGCCCACCTGAGGGCGCACTTCTCGACCCACTCGACCTTCGACGGCGACACTCGCACCGGTTCGTCGTCGTCCCACAAGCCCTCCTGCGTGGATGGCTCGGCGACGCCGTGCCACTGCGCAGGATCGGCGCCCTGGACCCCTGCCCGCGCCAGCAGGGCGAGCATGCGGGCGTGCGGGGTGGGGTCGACCGAGGTGAGGGCCTGGGAGCGCACGGCCGCCACGGCGGCCCGCAGGTCGGAGATGGGCCGGGTGAGCGCGGCGTCGGCACGCACCACCCCGGCCGCCTCCTCGACGAGCGAAACAAACCGGGAGGGACGGGACTCACCGTCGTCCACGGCGGTCACGACCAGCCGCGTGCGCGCCCGCGACACGGCAACCAGGAATCCGCGGGTCTCGTCATCGAGTACCGCCGCACGCGCCGCCCGCGCCGCCGCCTTGCCCGGCGCGGCGGACACGACGCCCGCGGTGAGGTCCGCCAGATGCTGGGAACCCAGCACCGAATCTCGCAACTTGAGGTTGGGCCACGCGCCTTCTTCGACCCCGGCGACGGCCACGACATCCCACTGTGCGCCGGCCGCCGACGCGGGGGTCGCGAACGCCACCACGTCGCGCGACAGCGCCCTCGCGCCCAGGGTGTCCGCCGCGAAGTCTTGACCCTCGAGATAGTCCACGAACGCGGCGGTATGCGCCTCGGGCAGGCGCTCCGTGAAGGTCTGTGCGGCGCGCAGCAGCGCGATCACGGCGTCAAGGTCGGCGTCGTCGCGAGCGGATCCACCGAGGGCCGCATCGCGCCACGCGGCCGCCACGCCCAGCGACTGCCAGGCCGCCCAGATCACGGCGCCGGGAGTGGCACCCGGTTCCGCGGCTCGCTTCTTCGCCGCCGCCGCGGCATGAGCCGCCGTGGCGGCGGCGGCCGCCTCCGGTCCCGCGAGCGACGCCCACCGCGACGGATCGACCATGGCGTCCAGAAGCAGCTCTCCCGAGGGGCGCTCACGGCCACCCGCGCGTTCCTCCCGCACCAGTTCGCGTCGCAGGCGCCGAATGCCCACAGGATCGAGACCGACCAGCCGCGACGTGAGGACCTCCACAGCGTCGTCTTCCGTCCACGGCTCACCCAACGCGGCGCGCAGAATCCTGAGCAGTGGGGCAACCGCGCTCTCCTGGTGCAACGCGGTGCCGTCGCCGAGCGATGCGCACGGGATGTCGGACGCAAGCAGATCCGAGCGGATCTGCCGCAGCAGGGCCGTCGATCGCGCCACTACGGCCATGCGCCCCCACGGGACTGGATCGCCGTCCAGGCCGTGCCGGGCCCTGCGCAACTCGGCCGCTATCGCCCGTGACTGCCCATAGTGGTGAGGGGCGGTGAGCACCACCACCGCTTCGCGGCCAGATTCGTCACCAGACGCCACCGCGGCCGACGCCTGGGCGACCGCCGCCCTGGCGGCTTGCCTCGCGCTTCCCACGCCTTTGACTCCGATGCGTCCGGTCACCGCTGCGCTGACAGCGGCGAGTCCACCTGATTGACGCAAACCTTCGCCAAGTTCAAGATGTGTTGCACCCCATTCCGACACCGCCTCATCCAGCCCTTGCGGGCGGGCACCTCGATAGCCCTGGACTGATTCGTCGGCATTGCCTACGAGAAGCAGGCGCGCGCCGCGTGAGGCCATCTGCCGCAGCAACGCTGCGCCGGCCGCCGTCACATCCTGGTAGTCGTCCACGATGACGTGCCCCCACGAGGGGGCGGCGCTTCCCTCGGGCCACGCCGCCAGGGCGTCGGCCGCTCGGGCGACAATCGTCGCGGGGTCATAGCGACCGCCCTGGTCGACGGGCGCGCTGCGCAGGGCCATGACGCCTTCGTATTCCGCATACAGGTCAGCCGCCGCAACCCATTCGATGCGATCGTGGTCTCGTCCGAGCGCCCGCAAGTCGTCCGCCGAGAGGTCGGCCTCCGCAGCGCGCATCAAGAGATTGCGCAACTCCTCGCGGAAGCCCGGAAGCAGTGTGGCCTCGTCAGGGAGGGCGTCACCCCAGTTCAGCCGCGCGGCCCTGCCATTCACGTGCCCTTCAAGTAGTTCGCGCAACACGACGTCCTGCTCGGCGCCGGACACCAGACCGGGTGGCGGTTCGTCCAGCATCTGCGCCTCGGCGGACAAGATCGCGAATGCGGTCGACGCAACCGTGCGGGCGACGGGCGTGGACGTGGGCACGCCGATGGCGAGAGACACCCGGTCGCGCAGCAGTGCGGCGGCCGCGCGGGTGGGAGCTATCACGAGCAACTTGTCACCGGGCAACCCTGCCCGGACGGCCTGTGCGGCCGCCTTGACGGCGAGCGTCGTTTTCCCAGCGCCC
>NZ_JADQBE010000047.1:0-36381 GCF_016278765.1 Demequina sp.
ACCAGGTGAGGCACGCACCCAACTTTCGCGAGCATCTTGACATGAGGCACTACGGTGCCTGCGCCTGATCTGTGGACACGCCCCGGCCTCGCGCCTACGGTGCGCCCGCCAAGTTGGGCGAGTGTTGCGCGCCCGCCGATCGGGGGATCCGATGTCGCTGCTCGCTCTATCGCGCAGCGAGGGTGTCGCTCACGAGCCGGTTCATGGAGACGCCTGACTGTGCGGCCTTGATCGCGAGTTCGCGATGCCGGGCGGGCGTGAGGCGCACCACGAACTTCCCGGAGTAGTCGCGGTCCGCAAGCGAGGCGGGCGGCTGAGAGCCTTCGGCGACCATCTGCGCTACCACGTCGTCCACGAGGCGTCGGATGCCCGCGAAGGCTGCTTGCTCGTCGGCGTCGAGCCACGACAGCGAGGGAAACTCTGCAACGGTCCCGACGTACTCGCCATCCTCGGGAGACCAGGAGACCTGGTAGGTGTAATGGTTCGTGCTCACTGAGGGTCTCCTCTCTCTCGGTCAAGTCGCTCAAGCGCGGCCAACACCTGACGGACCTGATAGGGCTTGGCCTGCCCGTTCCTGTTCTGGATGTTCACCCTTGGGTCGCCCGCCCAGGGGGTGCGGTACACCTCGTGTGAGCCGGAGCCTCCGACCGGATCGCCGAAGAAGTGCCGACACACAGATGCGAGATCGTCGAACGACACGGATGCGGGCGCTCGCCGCATCTGCTCCACTCTCTTCTCAATCTTGCTCATAGCGATAGTACTACTACCGGTATCAACACGAAAGAGCGCTGGCGGTCCTCGACCTCGGTGTTCGTCACGGCGCTCCCCCTCTGCGGGCCTATCGGCTCGTGTGGCTACCCTCTCGCCGCCCACTGACATCGCGTCACGTGCCGGGGCCCGATCTGTGGACAGCCCCCACCCCGCGCTACTCTCAAGACAACTGAGGGAGGGGACCCCCATGACAGGCTTCGCCGTCATCGACCTTGAGACCACGGGCTTCGCCTACAACGGCGCTGACCGCATCTGCGAGGTCGGCGTCGTGCTCCTCGACAGAGAAGGAAACCGCGAGCACTCCTGGACCACCCTCATCAATCCCCAACGGGACCTGGGCGCGCAGCACGTCCACCACATCGACGCGACCGATGCCCGCGTCGCGCCCCGGTTTGAGGACATCGTGGGTGACCTCACCGAACTGCTGGCCGGGCGGGTGCTCGCCGCGCACAACAGCGCGTTCGACACCGCCTTCCTGATCGCCAAGTATGCGCGCGCCGGGTGGCCGCTCGCACTCACCCGCGAGGAGACGTTGTGCGCTCGGTAATGAACGCCGCGCGCCTGGCCCGCGCCTACGGTGCGCCCGCCAAGTTGGGCGAGTGTTGCGCGCACTACGTTGTTTGACAGACACCGGGGTGCCCCTCACAGATGCTCACGCGGCCCTCGCCGACGCTGAGGCCGCGGCCGGTTTGCTCGCCGCCTACATCGCGGCGTCTGGGTCGCGGCGCGAGTGGGACGGGTGGCTCGCGTTGGGCGAGTCGCTCCGGTGGCCTGCGCCGCCTCCGCGTGGGGTGGCGCCGGTGCTCAGGGGCACGACGCGTCCCGGCAGTGCCGTACTGGCGCGGGCGGTGGGGCACTTCGCCCCGGCGGAGGACGTCGCCGGCGCCGACGAATACCTGGACCTCCTGGACCGCGTGCTGCTGGACAGGAAGATCTCGGTACCGGAACGTCGTGCGCTTGAAGGCATGGCGACGACGCTGGGGCTGGGCGCCGCCGACGTCGCCCGGTTGAACCGTCACCACATGCTGCCTCTGTAGATAGCGGCGGTGGTGGACGCGGTGTGTGCGGACGACCAGTTCACGCGCGAGGAGCGGGCGCTCGTGATCCAGCTGGCGGGGCTGCTGGACTTGGGGGACCTCGAGGTGGAGGGTCTGCTGGCGGCGGCTCAGGCGCGGGTGACGACGGTGGCCGAGGGCGTGGAGCTGAAGCCGGGGGGCCTGGTGGTGTTCACGGGGTTCCCGGAGGCGCGCAAGGCGCAACTGCGTGTGGTGGCGGAGGCTCGGGGGCTGGTGGTGTGGCCTGCTGTGAAGAAGGGTGTGGCGGCGGTGATTGCTCAGGACCCAGGGAGCGGATCGGGCAAGGCGCGCAAGCCTCGGGAGTACGGGATTCCGGTGGTGGGGGATGGGGTGCTACGCGTGGCCGTTCCGCGCGGTTCTAGTGGACTGTCAGACCAAGATCCTTCGCAGCGGACTTGAGTACGGCGTCTGAGGCCTCGATGGGACTCTGCCTGACTACCTCGACTGGATAGTGGTCGAAGATCGCCCAGCAGATTTCGTGAGGGTCGTAGCGGGAGACGTACCGGATTCCCCCGTAGACGTTCACGCCCTCTTCGTCCTGGGCGGAGTAGATCGCGCGTGCAAGCATGCGGGTCGCTACCCGGTTCGCTGACGTGACCTCCGGGACGTCGATGTGTCCGATACCCATGGGCTTCAGGAACTCCTGGAGTACCGCCCCTAATGCAGTTCGGGTCTGGAGATCCGCGAGATCGACAAACATCGGGAGCCCGTTGCGGTGGCCTGCGCTGAGTTCGAAGATGGCTCGGGAGTCGCGCCAGTCAGCAGGCACCGAGCCCGGCAGCATGAACTGGGCGTCGTCGTCTGCGTCGGGCAAGACAACCCCTGGTGCAGGTCGGAGCACGCCCAAGGTCTCAACGAAGGCAATTCGTGAGGTGGATCCTGCGTAGAGGACGCCCCCTCCCACTACATCCCAGCGGTGCCCCGCCTTTGGGTCGGCATCGTCTTCCGGTCGGATCCGCGAGTACCGCGTCGCCGCGTGTTTGCGGGCGACCCGGTACACCGTCGAGGGGAGGGCGACCGTCCGGACATGTGGACCGTCCGCGCCCGCCTCACCCTCCTGCGGCATAGGCCCTTGAGGCCGCCATCACGGCCCGGTAGTCACCGTCTCGGATTGCTTCAGCTGGCGACACATCGTCCAGATGTGGGTTGACGCCCATTAGCCAGGCGCGAACCTCGTGGGCGGAGCGCCCGGGAGCATCTCCGTCTTCGGTCATGAGGAAGCGGTACACGCGGTGAAAATTCTCGATGCGGCGTTCGACATCAAGGCTCCTGGGCGGGTTCACTCCGCGTGCCCAACGACCTACTGTGGAGACGTCTGCACCGAGGGTGAACGCCACGAGGGCCTTACCTAGGTTGTCAACAAGCTCTGTGACCTTGTTCGCAAACTGCCCGTCTACGGCCTCATTCGCAGTCGTGATGGTTCCGCTGTTGCTGCGCGTCATGAGATGGTCCCTTTCTCCTTGCCCTCAGTCTCTCTGACTGATCTGCCTCACGCAAGAGCATTGCCGTGTATTTCCACAGTCTATGCACACTCTATCCAGAGGTTATGCACGCGTTCTGCACTAGCGGTAATTCAACGCACCATACGAGGTTGGCTGTTCCCGCGCCAGTGGGGCACGACAAATCAGTCCTTCGCGGCCCTCGCCGACGCTGAGGCCGCGGCCGGTTTGCTCGCCGCCTACATCGCGGCGTCGGGTTCGCGCCGCGAGTGGGATGGGTGGCTCGCGTTGGGTGAGTCGCTGCGGTGGCCCGCGCCGACGTCGCCCGGCTGAACCGTCACTACATGCTGGGCGTGGAACTGAAGCCGAGGTACCTGGTGGTGTTCAGGGGGTTCCCGGAGGCGCGCAAGGCTCGGGAGTACGGGATCCCGGTGGTGGGGGACGGGGTGCTGGCTGGGTCATTGCACCGCGAAGGTCGTCGCGTCGCACGCCGTGGATACCCTCTCCTCAGAGGGTCCACACGGGGGGTTCAGGTGTCGAGTCAGATGTTTAGCGACGAATCGAAGGAGCGGGGCTACCGCATGGCCGCGGTCGTGGTGCGCTCGGCCGTTGTCGCGCAGGTTCGCCGCGACTGCGGGTCGTGGGCCGCGCCGGGTTCTCGACGCTTCCACGCGCGCAAAGAAAGTGACGCACGCCGCAAGGAGGCACTCAGCAAGTTGAGCCTCATGGGTGATGACCTTTCGATCGTCATCGTGGAACGTCGTGCCCGCATGAGGGAGGCCGAACTGCGAGAGTTGGTCTTGGTGGGGCTGGCGCAATGGGCTGCGGAGAATGGGGTCTCGCGCTGGATCATTGAGCTTGATGAGTCTGCTCGGAAGGCCGACAATCGAGCATTGAGCAATTTCAGTAAGTCGACCGTTTCGTCAGACTTCGAATATCTGCACATGGCGGGCCCGGACGAACCGATCCTGTGGGTGGCGGATCTCGCGGCGTGGGCTTGGACCAAGGGTGGGCACTATCGGAGCAAGATCGAGCCCCTCGTCACAAGGCGCGTTGTGCTCTAGACAGCGCGAAACCCGGCTCACCAACCGTCCGGATGGCTGCCGGGTTCACTTCTCGGAACTACTGTTCCTCGCGTTTACGAGTCTCGCACGGGCGCGGGGGCACGTCAAGAGAAATCCGACCCGGCCTCATCCCGTACCTCTTCTGTTGACGTCTCGCCCGCTACGCCGGAAGACCCGGGGTACCCGGCGAGGAACTGTCGGTACATGACCTGGTTGGGGAACGCGCCGCGCACGACGCCGTAGGCGACGCCAAGACAGTAGACCGAGTGCGTGCAGACATGTTCTGAGATACGCCCCTGCCCGCGACGTAGCGGGCGATCACTGCGGGAAGCGACGCCAGGCCGAGCGTGCCAGAGTCGTGACCGCCCACAAGGTTGGTCAGGGCGTGATGGCTTGCCGCGAAGCCGTCGATCACACTCTGCTCAACCATGAATGCGGACTTGATCGACCATGGCCTTGAACCTAGCGCCCCGCGTGCCGGCAACCCACTTCGACTCCAGACTCGTGGTTGCTCCACGGTCTGACATGTACGCGGGTCGCCCCTGCGCCATAGGCTTTCACCCAACACGGACGCGGGGGAAGCATGCACATCACTGACAACGGACGCATCAGGTGGAGCGCCTCGGACCTGGCCTCGGCCACCACGTGCGAGTTTGGCTTTCTGCGCGATCTCGACGTGAAGGCCGGGCGGCTCGAGGATCCGGGGTTCACGCCCGACGCCATGCGCGTGCGGGCCGGCGAGCTGGGCGACGTGCACGAGCAGCGTGTGCTCGCCCAGTATCGCGAGACATTCGGCGACGGCGTGGTGGTGATCCCCCGCCCCGGGCGCGGCAAGGAGTCCGAGGCCGTGGACGCCACCTTCGCGGCGTTCGCCGGCGGTGCGGACGTGGTCTTTCAGGCGGCCTTTTTGGACCACGACGGGGAGGCCACGTTCATCGGCTTCGCGGACTTCATCACCCGCCAACCAGACGGTAGCTACCGCGTCGAGGACACCAAACTTGCGCGGCGCGCGAAGGTCACGGCGCTGCTCCAGCTCGCCGCCTACGCGGACCAGTTGGAGCGACGCGGAGTTCCAGTGGACGGCACCGTCACGCTGATTCTGGGCGACGGCCGACGCTCGGATCACCGCCTGGCCGACATCGCCCCCGTGTTCCAGCTCCGCCGCAAGCGGCTGCTCCAGATCATCGCCGAGCGCCAGGCCGAAGGAGACGTCCTGGCCTGGGGTGACGAGCGCTACGCGATCTGTGGGTCCTGCGACTGGTGTGGGCTTGAGGTCGAGCGCACCAACGACGTGCTCGGCGTTGCCAACCTGCGCCTTTCCCAGCGCACCAAGTTGCGCGCCCACGGCATCGAGACCGTCTCGGACCTCGCGGCGAGCGCCGGCGACATCCCCGGCATCGGGTCGTCGACCCTCGAGACGCTACGTAGCCAAGCTGCGCTGCAGGCGCAGCCGAAGGTCGACGGCAAGCCGCCCGTGCAGGTGGTTGACCCGACCGTGCTGGTGGCGCTCCCGCCGCCCAGTCCGGGGGACATGTTCTTCGACTTCGAGGGCGACCCCCTCTACGAGGAGGACGGCGTTTGGGGAGTGGATTACCTCTGGGGTTGGTGCGACACCGACGAGCGCTTCACCCCAATCTGGGCGCACTCGTTCGGTGAGGAGCGCCAGGCGCTGTTGACGTTCCTCGCGACCGTTGCCGAGCGGCGGGCCCAGTGGCCGGACATGCACGTGTATCACTACGCCCCGTACGAGAAGACTCACCTGCTGTCGGTTGCGGACCGTCACGGCGTGGGCGCGCCGGAGGTGGATGCGCTGCTGCGCGAGCACGTGTTGGTGGACCTCTATCCCTTGGTGCGCAAGTCGCTGCGCGTCGGCTCCGCGTCGTACTCCATCAAAAAGTTGGAGCCGCTGTATCTCACACGCAAGCGCGAGGGCGTGGACACGGCGGGGGACTCGGTGCAGGCCTACGCCGATGCGTGTGCGGCGCGAGACGAGGGCAACGCGGCGGAGTGGGACCGGCTCATCGAGATGATAGCTGACTACAACGAGGACGATGTTGTCTCGACGTTGCAGCTCAGGGACTACCTCAAGGGTTTCCAGGAGGAATACGGCATCAAGCCGGTTCCGCTCGTGCCGCGCCAGGAGGCCGAACCGTCGGACGCGCGGGCGCGGCTTAACGCCGCGCAGGAGATGCTGGCAAAGATTGACGTGGCGGGCGACCCGGATCGTGAACTCCTGGTCGCGATGGCATCGGCGGCGACGGCTTTCCACGCGAACGAGGGTCGGATCTTCTGGCAATCACACTTTTCGCGCCTGGTGCTGCCGATGCTGGACTGGGAGGACGAGCGCGACGTGTTCATCGTCGAGCGCGGTGTGATCCTCACCGATTGGCACCTACCGACCGCGCGCACCAAGGTCCTGCGCCGCCGCATCCGCGTGGAGGGGCATGCCGCGCCTGGGTCTCGATGGAGTGAATCGTCCAAGCCGATCGCGCTCTTCGAGCACCCCGCGCCCTTCACCAACGTCAATGCCGAACCCGGCGCTAGGTCGTGGAACGACCGAGTGACGGTCGTGGACGTCGGCGATGACTGGCTCGAGCTCGAAGAGATGCTCCCCAAGGGCGCCGACGAGTGCACGGAGCTGCCCTCGGCAATTGTTCCCGGCCAACCGCCAAACGCGACCATCTTGGCGGACGCGATCGCGGCCTGGTCCCTGACTGTCTGCCCGCCTCCGCTCGCGCAGGTTCGCAACGCGTGCGTGGACATTCTCTTGCGCCAACCGCCGGCGCTGACGTCCGGCACGCTGGCGACCGTGACGGGCGACGACTACACCGCGCACGTGGTCGACTCGGTGCTGCGCCTCGACCACTCGTACCTGGCCGTTCAGGGTCCCCCAGGAACGGGCAAGACGTATGTGGGTTCGCACGTGATCAAGAGGCTGGTCGAGGACCATGGCTGGAAGATCGGGGTGGTGTCGCAGTCGCACCGCGCCGTGGAGAACATGCTGAACGCCATTGTGGACAAGGCCGGGCTCGACAAGAGCCTGGTGGGCAAGGAACTGCAGGCGGGTGATTCCGGCGGCCAGGTGTCGTTCACGGCGTTGCCAAAGAGTGGCCAGGCGGGGTTCATCGCCGAGCATCCGAGCGGGTTCGTCCTTGGAGGAACGGCGTGGACATTCGCGAACGGCAATCGCGTGTCGTCGGGGTCACTCGACCTTCTGGTGATTGACGAGGCAGGGCAGTTCTCGCTGCCCATGACCATCGCGTCGGCCGCGGCGGCGCGCAACCTGTTGCTGTTGGGCGACCCTCAGCAACTGCCTCAGGTGACGCAGGCGCACCACGACTCGAACGTGGACAGCTCTGCGCTGGGGTGGCTGGGCGAGGGCCACGACGTGCTGCCGCCGGAGTTTGGCTACTTTCTGGCCACCACGCGCCGCATGCACCCGGACCTCACCCACGCGGTGTCGCGGCTGTCTTATGAAGACCAACTGGCGGCGCATCCGACGGTGTTGGGGCGTCACTTGGAGGGCGTGGAGCCCGGCCTGCGGCCGGCTCCGGTGACCCACGCGGGGAACACGCTGGAGTCTCCGGAGGAGGCGGCGGAGGTGGTGCGGATCGCGCGTTCCGTGCTGGGTGCGCCGTGGACCGATCCCTCGGCCGACCCCAAGCGCGTGGAGGACCCGCTTGGTGAGGACGACATCATCGTCATCACGCCCTACAACGCCCAGGTGAATACGGTCCGCACGGCGCTCGCCGATGCGGGACTGGCCGGCGTGCGCGTGGGCACGGTAGACAAGTTCCAGGGGCAGGAGGCGGCGGTGTGCATTGTGACGATGGCGGCCTCGTCGGCGCGAGACGTGGCACGTGGCACGGAGTTTCTGCTCAACCGCAACCGGCTCAATGTCGCGATCTCCCGCGGCCAGTGGGTGACGTTCCTGGTGCACTCACCGGGACTGCTCGATGCGATGCCGCAATCTCCGGAGCGGTTGGTGGAGTTGGGAAGGTTTGCCGGGTTGGTTATTTCGTGACCCACCCCAGGGGATTGAAGAATCGACAAATAGACGCACGATTTCGTGGCGGGGTACGCCTACTCTTCGTGTGTGTGCATGGCCTGCGACCTACCCGCCGAGCATGTATAGCGCGGTGTCGACGTCGCGCGCCGTCCAAGTGTCGTTCGGCTCCGAAACCAGCGCACGCAGGGCGTGCACTTCTTCGATGTACCGCCTGTAGTGGCCGCGACCGCCGCGCACGGGCCGTTCTAGGACGGTCTCGAGCGCATAGTTCGCACGCCGGTCAAAGACGGCCAAGTTGTCTCGGTCGAAGGCCGTGAGTAGCGCACTGACGAACGCATCTCCGTGCGCGAAACCCGGGAGCTCTGCCAAGATACTTCGCGCTGCCTGGGCTCTGGCTGGGACATCGGACAACGGTTCATCCCTATAGACGGACAGGGCTCTTCCGGTGACATCTCGCACCTTTGCGTCCGCGGTAGCACCCAGGCTAGAAGCCCAGCGCGTGTTGGCCTGGAGTCGCTTCCACAGAACAAGACCACCAAGATCAAGCTTCGTCGCGTACCCGTTCTCGCGCACTCTTTCGGCGACGTCGTTGAAGACCTCGTCGTAATGCGGCGAAATCATGCCTACGTATGCAGCGCGCGCATCCTTGAGTTTTGAACGGGTCTCATCTTCGGACAGCGGCATGGCGGGAGAACCTAGTTTCGGACGGCGTCCACGCGGCACAGGACCTTGACGTGGTCGGGTGCGTCGAGGTTCACGCGCTCGGCGACGGCGGAGAGGTCCCAGCCGTCCACCAGGAGTTGGTCAACGTCAGCACAAAGCCAGTCGGGCACATAGCCAATTTTGCGTCCGTCCGCGGTGTTGATGAGGACTGCACGAGGGTTGCCGGGGTTGTCGCCATCGCGGCGGAGTGCGAGGCCACTTCCGCTCGAGACGGTGCGCAATACGCCCTCGGCTTCGTCGGTGTGACTGATTCCCGAGACGAAGAATCGACTAGTGAAGTGGTCGTCCAGTTGCGTCGGAACGTCAAGGATGTGGAAGGTGTCGGTAACCCGGCTCCCTCCGGTGCGAGCCAAGACCTCCACCGGCAATGACACGGTCTCAAGGCTCTGGTCGATGCCCAACCACGCGAGGTACTGCGGGTAGGACGGCCGCTCGGCTGACATCACGCGGTTTGCGAAGAACGCAGGGAGTTCGTTCGATACGTAGACGCGCTCGCGGTCGGGGTAGTCATCGAGTTGGAAGAACTCGGCGTCCTCGGCGTCTTCCGACACGTAGTGAAATGCAAAACGACCCCCAGCAAGCAGATCGAGGCGTCCAACCTTCACAAATCTGCGGGTCGCGGGACTCTGCCATACGAGCAGAAGGGAACGCTGGCTGGTGCTGAGATCTACATCACCTGGGAACTTGAGCTCGGTAGCCATCCAACAACCTCCTTCGATTCGCTTCAACCACATGCTTGACAGTCGCGCGCCGCGCTCGGGACCCTCGCCTTCGGCAGGCAGACTTCCTGGGGAAGCGCGGTGTGCGGCCGACGTCCGCCTTCCTTAGGGGTCCAACTGACACATGTTGGCCAGGTCTACCGGGTGGCTCGTACACGCGGCTGGGCCGGCACCCGCTCCTCGTTCGAGGCGAACGACGTGGCGACTTGGTTGCGTAGCGCGGCACTGTCCAAAGCGCGACGCTCTGCGGCCGTCATCACTTCCGCTGGCTCAAGGATGAGGCGTCCCCCGGGGCCGACCTCAAGGATGTAGGTGTCCGACGTGGCGTAGCGCCCCAGGCTGACGCGCTTTCGGCCGTCGAGTTGAACAACGATAGACATATTCGCTCCTCGCCAGGATGTTCGGGTACAGGCCCGATTTCCACAGATTACCACACTCTTGCCCCGTTACCCCAATGCGGCATAGGGGCAAAGTGTACGATGGGAGGTATGGCTAAGGTTGAGTTTAGGTCTGCGGCGGTGGCGCAGGCGTATAACGTGCTGTGCGATCAGGACGAGGCGATCGAGGACGCCTTGGAGTGGCTACGAGAGCGACTCGGTGACGACCCGCGACGAGTTCGGTCACGAGATTATTCGGTACCTGGCCAAGGTGTGGCTCATATGAGCACCGCCGGACTGTCTGGCAAGGACGGGCACGTGACGATAGTTTGGCGCCTGGAGGCGTCTTCGGTAGTGATCTACGGAGTCCTTTTCGATCCCCTGGGATGACTTCCCGGGCCTGCGTTCGCGGTGACACCGTCCCGTGGCGGCGAGGGCGATCGACGTTGCCTGACGCCCTGGGAGCCCAAGCGGGAGCGTCGTCCGTAGTTGAGGGAGGGGACCCACATGACCGGCTTCGCAGTCATCGACCTGGAGACCACCGGGTTCGCGTACAACAACACGGAACGGGTGTGCGAGATCCGCGTGGTGCTCGTGGCCCCCGACGGTCGCCGCGAGGACTGCTGGTCCACCCTGGTCAATCCCCAGAGAGACTTGGGCGCGCAGCACGTGCACCGCATCGACGCGCTCGCTTGCTTTGACACCGCGCGCGCATCGCGCCCGTCTTTGCCGACGTGGTGGGCGACCTGACGGACCTGCTGGCGGGACGTGTAGTCGTGGCGCACAACAGCGCGTTCGACGCATCGTTCTTGGTGGCCGAATATGCGCGAGCCGGGTGGCCGCTGGACTTGCGCCATGACATGACGTTGTGCACGATGCGTCTGGCAGGGCAGTTTGGGGCGCCCGCGAAGCTGGGGGCGTGTTGCGCGCACAGTGCCGATTGACAGACACCGGCGTTCCGCTGGCCGATGCCCACGCCGCCCTTGCCGATGCCGAGGCCACCGCCGCGCTGCTGACCGCGTACATGCGGGCGTCGGGCGAGCGGCGGATGTGGGACGAGTGGTTGGCGTTTGGCGAGACGATGCGGTGGCCGGCCCCGCCGCGGCTCGCGACTCCGCCGGTGTGGCGCGGGTTTGCCCGTCAACTGACCGCTCCGGGGAGCGACCTGATGGATCGGGTGGCAGGGTCGTTCGAGCGGGTCGAGGGCCTTGACGGCGCCGACGAGTACCTGGACCTGCTGGACCGGGTACTGCTGGACCGGAAGATCTCGGGGCCGGAACGCAGGGCACTGGACGGGATGGCCGGTGCTTTGGGTTTGGGTGCCGACGACGTGGCCCGCCTGAACCGGCACTACATGCTGGGCGTGGTGGACGCGGTGTGTGCGGACGACCAGCTCACGCACGAGGAGCGGGCGCTCGTGATCCAGTTGGCGGGGCTGCTTGATCTGGCTGACCTGGAGGTCGAGGCGTTGCTGGCTCGGGCTGCGGGGTTGGTGTCGCGGGTGGTTTCTGAGGTGGAGTTGAAGCCGGGGGATCTGGTGGTGTTGACGGGGATGTCGGAGGCTCGCAAGCGGAAGTTGACGGCGGTGGCCGAAGCACGGGGGCTGGTGGTGTGGCCCGGCGTGAAGAAGGGTGTGGCGGCGGTGATCGCTCAGGTCCCAGGGAGCGGGTCGGGCAAGGCGCGGAAGGCTCGGGAGTACGGGATCCCGGTGGTGGGGGAAGGGGTGCTTGGCTAGATGCGGAAGTCCCTCCCCGGATCGCGGTGCACAGTTCCACCTCCAAATGAGCAACTCGTCAATGTACCCGCGTGAGTGCCAGGGAAGATGGTCGGCAAGCGGCCGATCTGGTTGTGCGCCTGCGAGCTATTCTTCGTGGCTTTCTGCGCGTTTCTTGAGACGTGCCAATAGTTCCGCGTGCTGCGTGGCCACGCGTTCATCTCTGGCTACGCCGTCGCGCGTGTATACCGCCAGCGCACCTTCAGCCGACTCGCTCCACTTCTTCATCGTCGTGTTCATCTCGCGCAACGCTGTCGCGGCATCGTGCATGCCCCGCCTCTCAGTCCAAATCCGACTCTTGAAAACGGACCAGTCGAGCACGACCGGTTGCGATATGGGCTCATCATTGATGCCCAAGTAGTTGACGGTGCCCACATGGCGATCAGGCAGACCGGCGTCCTTGCGGTCGGGGCTGTGGTCCCAGAAGGTTCGCCACTCCTGGCCGGGTGCCAAGACTGCAATCTCGTGTGGAAGTTGGACGTCTTCCGCGGCTGCGCCAGCGTTCCCAGTACGTGAGGGCCAAGGGTCGATCTGAAACGTGACGCCATATGCAGCGGTCAATCCGTAGTTCTTCACGACCAGGTCGATGATGAGCGGTGTCACCGCGCTTGGCTCTGCGGACACGACGACGTACGGCTGTGAGCGCTTGGTGTCGAGTTCGCGCGCTTGCTTGCGGGCGCTGCGCACCTCCTGAACTTGCCTCCAAGCGAACACGGCAGCGCCAATTGCAATCACCGCGGTGATGGCGCCCGCTGCGGCGGCGATCCAATCGGCAATCGTGGGCGCACCGATTGCATGGACAACGCTATCTACCCAAGTGTCGATATCCTCGCGATCCATGGACACATGGTGGCGTCACGAGCGGCACGTTGACAAGTCCGGTAGCTAGCTAGCCGCCGCCGGTGGATGGCAGACCTGTCGAAATGTTCACGGAGCGCCGACGCGGCTACGACCCGACTTGCGCCTCGATCCATTTCCAGAACATGCGGAATGCCGCCTCTTCGAGTCGAGCACCGTTGCGTTGCAGGAAGCCCTTGAGTGCGGCTGCTGCGGCGATACGACTTTCCTTCGGTGCCTCGCTGTCCGCGAGTTCATGGACAGCCGAATCGAGATCGTTCCCGCGGCCTTCGGCATTTGCGTTGATGAATTCGAGTAGCTCTCGCGCTGTCGGGTTCAACTGGATATTGCCTGTCATGGATTGCGAGATGATCCCAGTCGCACTATGGATTACCTGCTGGTTGAAGACAATTTGCGCGGCCGGATCGATCGCAACCGGAACTGGCGCTCCAATGGAACTCGCAGAGAAGCTTGGTACCACTTGCTCGGCTAGTCGACCGAGAACGTCAGGTGGCACACTCTCGAATTCGTCTGAGAGTTCCCCTTCCAGGCTCTGCCGGATCGTGAGCAGCCTCGACTCACGCGTGTGCTTTGCGTCCAGTTCGACCCGTCGTACATCGCGCGAATAGCGCGCGACAAGCTCTCGCGCGGCTCCCTCGTCGAGACCAAACCCTGTCAGGATCGCTGTAGCTGCCTCTGAATTGTCGTGGAGGACTCGTATGAAGTCGCTGAATTCGGCGAGTTCGTCGTGCACGGTGCTCCTGCTCACCGATCCATCTCCATAGAACTCGATCACCCGCCCGCTCGATGTCTCGTATCCGTCTCGGCGAATTGACTCGCCCCTTGCTCTTCGAAGCCAGTCGGCGAACATGTCGATGAGCCGCGTGAGTTCGGCGTAGTAGATTCGACCTTCGGGCACGTAGAGGCGAAAAAGCAGGCCACGCCCCTCAGACTCGATGAAGTTCACCGCTACTTGCGTCGCTTCAAAGTTGCGGTGATAGGGGGTCACTTCAAGATGATGCCGCGACAGCAGTTCGGTGACTTTCGAACGGACTTCCGGACTCACCGTTCGGAAATAGCGCTCGTCAATTGGATCAAAAGCGTCCGCACCGTCGTCGTCCAGAAACATAGATGGCTCGGGAATCGACTCGCGCTCGATGCCAAGCACCGCTTCGTGGACGAGGATTAGACAAGGCTTCTTCGACAGGGATTCGAGAAGGTGCTCAGCGGCGTCGCGGTAGGGCTTGGTGCACAATCTCTCGTAGTCCTTGGCGGTGAGCTTCACGAGACAGGTCACGGTGCGCGGATCGTCGGCGATCCTTGCCATTGTCAGCCAATTCTCGGGACCCGAGGCGAGGCTCTTGCCGACATGGCGATCCCCGATGGTTTTGAGCTTCGTACTTATGCTCTCGGACATCAGTGTTCCGATGATCAAGTGTTGGTTTGTCTCGTCGGCCACGGTGCAATCCTGCCACGCGCCCTTGACTCGAATCTGCGCCATGACTTGTAGGGGTTCTTGGGCTGTTCCGGGTGCCTCGTCGTGGTCGTTGTGGGTATCGCTCGTGGATGGGTGGGGCAGTGTGCCGCCCGCCAGCGGCGGCAGCCGCGCCGGACGGCGCACGTCCACCCGCCTCACCGGTTCCGCTGACCTACCCGAGCATCGCACTGGGCCATCTATTCGAACCCGGAGGCCAACGCACGGCAGGGCTGCCAGTCAACGCGCACCCACAGTGTCACCCGGCTCCGTGCAGGTGCGGTGAGCACCTTCCCCAAGACCAACGAAACTCGCGGGTTGACGGGCGGCACGAGAGCGCGACGCTGAAGGATCGGATGGACCGCCCCACCAAAGCCCGGCGACCCAAGCCGGCCACCCCACGGGCGACCCGATCGCCGGGTGTATTGACGAGACGTGACTGGCAGTGCACCAGTCCGCACGGCTGTACCCGGTTGACTGGCCATCGACGGTCTGGCGTCAGCTGCGGATGCTAATGTCCCCACATGACCGACCCGGGGGTATTCGACGAACTCCGAGCCTTCGTCGCTGAACGCGATTGGGCGCAGTTCCACACGCCGGAGAACCTCGCTAAGAGCATCTCGATTGAGGCCGCGGAGCTTCTGGAGTGCTTCCAATGGAGCGCCGACGCAGACCCCGCTAGAGTCCGGGACGAACTCGCGGACGTCCTCACCTACTGCCTGCTCCTCGCGGACAAGTTGGGCCTCGACCCCGAAGCCATCGTTCTCGAGAAGCTCGCCGACACCCGCAAGAAGTACCCCGCGGACAAGGTCAAGGGAAGTAGCACGAAGTACGACGCCTATGAGGATTGAGCGGCTACCGTTCACCGCGGAGTCCGTACAGGCTTGGACCGAGCCAGGCGGGCGCCACCACAATTGGCCCGTCGTCTACGCGCTCAACGATGCGCGCGCGGTGTACGTAGGCGAGACCCTCAACGCCGCCGGGCGTATGAGGCAACACCTGGACAACCCAGAGAAACGACAACTCCGCTCGCTCCGGGTCGTGCTGGATGACACGTTCAACAAGTCGGTCTGCCTGGATCTCGAGTCCTATTTGATTCGCCTGTTCGCAGGCGACGGCCAGTACAAGGTCCTCAACCGCAACGACGGCATCACGGACTCTGACTATTACGACCGATCCCGCTACCGAGAACTCTTCGCCGAGATCTTCGAGCAGTTGCGGGCGGACGAGCTCTTCGCCCAAAGCATCGAGCAGATTGAGAACAGCGATCTCTTCAAGCTCTCTCCGTTCAAGGCGCTCAATCACGATCAAGAGTCGGCGATCGTGGACATCCTGGAGGGCCTGTTTGAGGACCTCGAAAACGACGCACCCAACAGGGTCGTGATTCAGGGCGGACCGGGCACGGGCAAGACCATCGTCGCGATCTACATGATGAAGCTGCTGCAAGATATTGCCAACACCGAGCCATCGGACGATGCGTCCACGGATTCGGTCTTTGCGGACTTCTTTGTCGAGGGTCACCGCGAACTGCTCGAGGGATTCAGGGTGGGGCTAGTCGTGCCCCAGCAGTCTCTGCGGAAGTCGATCAAGAACGTGTTCAAGCGCGTTCCGGGCCTTTCGCCCGCGATGGTCATGAGTCCGTTTGACGTAGTGAAGGCCGAGCGCAAGTTCGATCTCCTCGTAGTGGACGAGGCGCACCGTCTTGCACAGTACGGTGCCCAACCGGCACCCGCCGTGACCAAGCGATTCAGAGAGATCAATGAAGGCCTCGCGCTTCCTGGCGAAGACTGGATGCGCCTGACCCAACTGGATTGGGTGAGGCGCAAGAGCCGCCAGCAGCTCCTGTTCATAGACCGCGAGCAGAGCATCCGACCCATGGACTTACCGCCCGCGGTGGTGAACGAGGTGTGCAGCAGGGCAGCCCGGGAGTCCCGTAGTTACACGCTCCGCTCGCAGATGCGCGTGGCTGCGGGGGGTGACTACATCACTTACGTGAAGGAGGTGCTCAGCGATCATCCACCAGCGCAAGCACGCGCATTCTCTTCGTACGATCTGAGGTTTTTCGACGATCTCGGGGCCATGCGCCGGGAGATCTTCGAACGTGAAAGTGAAGCAGGCCTCGCGCGATTGCTCGCTGGCTACGGCTGGAAGTGGCGCAGCAAGACAGAGCCCGACGTGCCGGACATCGTCCTCGATGGCCTGGAGTTGTTCTGGAACCGCGCGGACACCGATTGGATCAACTCCCGTACGTCGCTCGAGGAGGTGGGATCCATCCATACAGTCCAGGGCTACGACCTTAACTATGCAGGCGTGATCATCGGCCCAGAGCTCTATTGGGATCGTGCGGCACGGGCGATCAGGCTAGACCGCAAGCAATACGCCGACACCAAAGGCAAGTCCAACAACACCGTCCTAGGCGTCACAACTACGGACGATGACGTCGTTGCACTAGTTCGCAACATCTACCGCGTGCTTCTCACCCGGGGCATGAAGGGCACGTACGTCTACGTCGTCGACCCGGCGCTGAGGGAACAGATGCGGCCATACTTCGGTGGCTAGCGGCGCATGTCAGGATGCTCGGCTACCCTGGCAAGTGATGTCGGCCGCGAGTCAGGGCCGAATCGCTGAGGGGTGGAGGTGGAACAACCAATGACGGTCGACGCACTGAGCAACCCTGTGCTCAATACGCCGTACGACGAGCCAACTCAACACTTCGTGTTGGCGGCCAACGGGCCCACGGGCGAGATCGCTGCCGGGAGAAGGCCAAGCGAGTTCTTCGTCCCAGTCGCTCGCCCCAAGAAGGGCAAGTCCGGGTCGCAATCAAGCGACCAGATGGAGCTTGACCTCAACCCCACAGGGGAGAAGGTCGAGCGCAACGACGAGATCGACCAGCTCCGTGCTGCAGTCCGGATGTGGCGTCAGACCGGCTACCAAGGCACGACGCCGATCACCCGCAAACTGCTCGAACACTGGACTGACCCGAACCGCGAGAACCGCATTCTCTTTGCGCAACGCGAAGCGGCGGAGACCGCGATCTTCTTGGCAGAGGTGTCGGGGCGACACAAATACGACCGCAGCACGAGCGGCGTCGACTGGCGCCAGATCCTGACTGACCGCAATGCCGAACACAACGCAGGCCTGCCGCGCGTAGCGCTCAAGATGGCGACCGGCAGCGGCAAGACCGTGGTGATATGCATGCTCATCGCATGGCAGTCGCTCAATAAGACGCACGCACCGCACGACTCACGCTTCACTCAGCGCTTCCTAGTGGTCACCCCCGGCATCACCATTCGCGACCGGCTCAAGGTGCTTCAGCCCGGCGACCCGGAGAACTACTACGACATGCGTGGTTTGGTGCCGCCGGATCTGCGCCAGCAACTCAACTCTGCGGCCATCTCTATTGTGAATTACCACCAGTTCATGGCTCGTGATTCCAAGGAGATCAAGGGTATTGCGGCGGGCACCCGCAAATTGTTGCTCCACGGCAAGACAGTGGATCCCTTCAAGGAGACTCCCCAGGCGGTAGCGAGCCGGATTCTCAAGTCACTGCCGGGCAAGGGCGACGTGATGGTGCTGAACGACGAGGCTCACCACTGCTACCAGCCTCGCGAGATCGAAGAGAAGGTGGACGCGGAGGCCAAGGAGGCCAACGAGGGCGCCAAGGTGTGGTTCAAGGGCCTTGCGGACCTCCGCAAGTACGCGGGAATCAAGGCCATCTATGACCTCTCGGCGACTCCGTTCTATCTCGGCGGGTCCGGCTGGAGCGAGGGTCTCATCTTCCCGTGGGTGGTGAGCGACTTCTCCCTCATGGACGCGATCGAATCCGGCATCGTCAAGGTCCCCCGCCTTCCCGTCGACGACGATGCGGCGACCGACCAGGTGAGTTACCTCCACCTCTATGACCAGATCAAGGACGACCCCAACTGGCCCAAGACGGTGAGGGGGGCTCCTACCACGCCGGCGGAGTGGGTAATGCCCGCGGTGCTCGAGGGCGCGATTCGCAGCCTCTACAAGAGCTACGAGCGCGCCTACGCAGCCTGGGAGCGCACGCTCAAGGACCAAGGCGAGCCGCCACCCGTGATGATCGTCGTGACTGCCAACACGGTCGCCTCGAAGCTTGTCTACGACTGGATAGCTGGCTACGAACTCATAGACGGTGACCAGTCCAAGCACGTGGCCGGCCAACTGGGGCTCTTATCCAACGTGGAGGGCGAAGCGCCGGTAGCGCGCCCGCGCACCGTCATCATCGACTCGAAGCAGCTCGAGTCGGGCGAGCCCATGAAAGACGACTTCAAGAAGGCCGCAGCCTCGGAGATCGAAGCGTTCAAACAGCAGTACCGGATTCAGCGGGGCGGCGCCGAGGACGTGACTGACGCGGACTTGCTCCGCGAAGTCATGAATACGGTTGGTAAGAAGGAGCGCCTAGGTGAGCAGGTGCGCTGCGTGGTGAGCGTCTCGATGCTCACGGAGGGCTGGGACGCCAATACGGTGACCCACATCCTGGGCGTTCGGCCGTTCCGGTCGCAGCTTCTGTGCGAGCAGGTGGTGGGGCGTGGCCTGCGTCGCCGCGATTACTCCATCGACGAGGCGACGGGGTGCTTTGGTGCCGAGTACTCCAATGTGTACGGAATCCCGTTCTCGTTCATCCCGGCCGACGCCCCCACCGTAGATCCGAAGCCCCTTGACCCGCCCACTCGCGTCCGTGCCCTCGACGATCGTGAGCACCTCCGTATCGATTTTCCCCTGGTCGGCGGCTACCGCATCGAGATGCCCGATGCTCCTCTGATCTTCGATCGCGACGCCTCGGACTCTCTCACGATCGGCAGCGCCACCGTGCCGAGCTGGGTCGAGAACGCGGGCATCGTGGGTGAGACGGAACGCATCGAGGGCATCGCGGGAATGCGTCCGCAGGAGGTCGCCTTCCTGGTCGCCAGCCGCGTGCTCAAGACCTGGTTCACGTCTCAAGGTGACGCACGTCCGTGGCTCTTCCCGCAACTCGTCGACTTCACCAAGCAGTGGCTCGACGCGAAGTTGCACGTCGAGACCGGCTTCAGCGTTGGCTACCTCTCGCTTGCGGAGCCGCAGCAGCTTGCCGCCGAGGCGATCTACAACGCAATCACCCGGCTCGAGGATGATGCGGCACGCCAGACTCTCGTTCGCCCCATCCTCCGCAATCCGCCAAGCGGGTCGACAGACGGCGTCTGGTTTGATACCCGCAAGAAGACCTTTGAGACGACTTACTCGCACGTCAGCCACGTGACACTCGACGGTAAGGACGGCAACGAGTGGGAGCGCCGTGTCGCGCAAGTATGCGAAACACTTGTCGACAAGGGCCTGCTCACCACTTACGCCAAGAACGACCACCTGGGTCTCACCATTCCCTACGTGCACAAGGGCCGCACTCACGAATACTGGCCGGACTTCCTCCTGCGTCTCGCACCGATCGAGGGCGAAGACTTCAGCAGGACTCTCGTCGTGGAGGTGTCGGGTTCGCAAAAGTCGCCTGGCCCCACCAAGGAAAAGGCGCGGACCGCCCGTGACTCCTGGAGTGCGTCAGTGAATAACCACGGCGGCTTCGGCCGGTGGGGTTACATCGAGATTGGCAAAGACGGCGTGGATGACGCCGAGCACGTATTAGGTGAGGCACTCGCTCAGTTGCGCGCCGACGAGCCAATCATCGGCGACCCCGATCTTCTCTCGAGCCGACTGCTCGTCGGCATGAATCTTTCAACGGAGGACTAGTGGCACGCAGCAAGGCTCCCAAGGGCCCGAAGCCCGTCGAGGCGATCCAGCACTCAGACAAGCGGACCAACATTCCCACGGCCGACGCAGCGGGCGACTTCTTCGACGAGTCCGGCTCAACACTGCCTCCTCTTCGCTATCCCCGCGACCCTAGCCTCGACCCGCAGCTCGTGTGGAAGGGCAAGGACCAGCAGGACGGCGAGGATCTGATTGTCGACGCTCCGCCTATCTACATCCAGGAGAAGGTGGATCCGCGCGCGATCATCGCGAACGTCCGAGCACAAAGTAAGGCGGACGCCGATGAGATCTCCCTGTTCGACTTCGAGGACTTCGACGAACTTGACGAACTGAGCCAGGTCGAGTTCTACGAGCACGAAGAGTCATGGAAGAACCGCATGATCCTCGGGGACTCGCTTCAGGTTATGGGCTCTCTGGCCGAGCGCGAAGCGCTCCGGGGCAAAGTCCAGATGATCTACATCGACCCGCCATACGGCATCAAGTTCGGGTCCAACTGGCAGGTGCGTGCCGGCAAGCGTGACGTCAAGGATGGAAGTCCTCAAGATGCGGCCCGGGAGGCTGAGCAGATCAAGGCCTTCCGCGACACTTGGGAACTGGGAATTCACTCTTACTTGTCGTACTTGCGTGATCGACTCGTAGTGGCACGCGACCTACTCGCGACCTGTGGGAGCGTGTTTGTCCAGATCGGCGATGAGAACGTCCATCTCGTTCGGGGTCTACTCGACGAGGTGTTCGGTGCCGAGAACTTCGTTTCTCAGATTGTTTTCGCTACTACGAGCGGGTTCGCGCAGGCAACAGCGCTTGGCCGAAGCGGAGACTACGTACTCTGGTACGCGAAGGAAACCGCCAGTGTCAAGTACCGACGGCTCTATCGGCCGCGCACCCTGGACGACGACATCGGCGGACGGTATCGGCGGCTTGAACTACTGGACGGCCAACGTCGGCCGGTAGGCGCCCACGAACTCCACGCTCCACCTGCTGGCGCACGCATTTATCGACATGACAACCTGACTTCGCAGGGTGCAACGGCGACGGGTAGTGGTGAGTTTGAGTACGAGGGCACGGTGTTTCACCCTGGTGTCGGAAGCCATTGGAAGACTACAGAAGAGGGTCTCAAGCGGCTCCAGTATGCGAACCGACTGGGCGCGCCGACCCGACGGTCACTCGCGTACGTGCGGTTCTTTGATGACTTCCCCGTATCCGAGTATGGGAACCGTTGGGACGACACGCAGACCGGCGCTTTCACGGATGAGAAGCTCTACGTGGTGCAGACCAATACCAAGGTGATTCAGCGGTGCATGCTGATGACTACCGATCCAGGAGACCTCGTAATCGACCCAACTTGCGGCTCGGGCACGACGGCTCTCGTCGCTGAACAATGGGGGCGTCGTTGGATCACGATCGACACATCACGCGTCGCTTTGGCGCTCTCTCGACAGCGCATCATGGGCGCCCGTTTTCCCTACTTCGTCAAGGCCGATACCGCCGAGGGTCGCAAGTTGGAGGCGCTGCCTCCAGCAGATACTTCAGGTGACATCCGCGGAGGATTTGTATACGACAAAGTCCAGCACGTCACGCTAAAATCGATCGCGAACAACCCTGACATCAACGCCGGAATGAACCGTGAGCAAATTGATGAGGCCATAAGGCGTTTTGCCGACTTCGAGGTGCTGTACGACAAGCCCAAGCAGGATAAGTCAAAGGTTCGAGTTTCAGGGCCGTTCACGGTTGAGTCACTGTCGCCGCACCGTTCCCTCAGTTTTGAACAGGCAGAAAAGCTCGGGAGCGACGCCGACACGTCAGACTCCGAGTCGGGTTTCGAGCAGTCCATCTTGGCCAACCTGCGGCGAGCCGGGATTCAGAACGGGCGCCGTTCCGAACGCCTTGAGTTCGAGACACTCGAGCCCTACAGCGGCGCGTACGTCCAAGCACGCGGCGACCGCAAGAACGGTGACGATGACGTGACCCCGTCGCGCATCGCGGTCGCGCTTGGACCTCAGTACGGCACCGTAAGCCCGGGTTTCATCAAGGCCGCAGCCAAAGAGGCGATCGCCGACGAGTCTGTTGACCTCCTGTGTGTGCTCGGCTTCGCCTTTGACCCTCAAGCGACGGGCGTCACCGAGGACGATGGAGTCACGGTCGTGCAAGAGTTCGCGAGCGTCGAGGGGGAGCGCAAACTCGGCCGCATTCAGGTCCTGCTCGTCCGCATGAACGCCGACCTGCTGATGGGTGAGGACCTCAAGAAGACGGGGAGCGGCAACCTCTTCACGGTCTTTGGGGAGCCCGACATCTCAATCGACAAGACCGAATCCGGCCAGTTCGCCGTGACACTTAACGGCGTCGACGTCTACGACCCATCGACCGGCGAGGTCCGCAGTTCGAGCCGCAAGGACATCGCGCTGTGGATGATCGACACGGACTACAACGAGGAGTCCTTTTTCGTCCGCCACTGTTACTTCCTTGGCGAGAACGATCCCTACAAAGCGCTCAAGACCGCGCTCAAGGCAGACATCGACGCGGATGCGTGGGCGGCTCTGTATCGCGAGGAGTCGCTGCCCTTCGACAAGCCGTCAACCGGCAAGATCGCGATCAAGGTCATCAACGACTACGGCGACGAAGTCATGAAGGTCCTGGAGGTCAACTAGCGCATGCCACTTCCGTACCGCACTTCACTGCGCCTCCCGGATGACGTCGATGTCATCCGGCTCGCTGAACAAGAGGTCCAGGATTGGATCGAGAAGCGCAAGAAGGTTGACCGCTCGAAGCGGACCGGGTTTATCAACGGCACATTCTTCGAGCCGGGCGTACACGACCTTGGAAGCGGCAGGTCGCTCGTCGTCGCGGAGGCGGACCGGGCTGAGGACGGCAGTCGCCGTCGAGTCCTACGCTTCACAGAAACAAACGCATCCGGTAAGTGGCAAGTTGATGCCCTTGCCATGGAGTACGCGGATTCGGGGCAGCCTCGCCGGAGTCTGATCGTCGAGGCGCTTCGAATTGACGACCCCGATGGCGAGGGTGAGGTAGATCCACCGGGCCTCGTGAGGCAACTTCTCGCCGAGCAAGATGTTGTAGATGGGGTCACTCCCGTGACGGCAAAGCCCCGGCTGATCGGCATAGAGGACGTGGACGTCGTCTTCAGTGCCATCACTGACCAGGCGCGCAAC
This sequence comes from Demequina sp., assembly GCF_016278765.1. Taxonomy (GTDB): domain Bacteria; phylum Actinomycetota; class Actinomycetes; order Actinomycetales; family Demequinaceae; genus Demequina. Next base: position 23,188 of record NZ_JADQBE010000047.1, read on the forward strand.
GTCTCCGTCATTCTGGCCGGATCATTGGGCCCAAGCTATGACGAAAAACTCCGTAGCCGGGTTGAGAGCTTGACCTCCAAGCTCACAGGAGCCGCAAGTGTCTTTGTGTTGACGCAAGACGCGACCACGGAACTCAATCAACGACTTCCGCGCACTCACGCTGTCAACGAGGGACATGTGCGCACGTTCATGCCACGCGTCGACCTCGGCAACGCCGCCGATGGCCACAACCACAGATTCTTGGGCCCCGGCACGCTAGCTCGAGCGATTGATGGGCCTCGGGTGCGGCCGTATCTGCAATCTGCGTTCGCGGTGCAGACTCGCGCCCGTCAACTTTCGAGCCCTCTCCCAGCAGACATTCGCCGGCAACGCAGACTCATTGACACTGCGCTCGAGGAAGTGCTCAGGAGCGTCGAAGAGACCACGATCGAGCAGGAGAGGGCCGAAATTCGGCAGCAATCGGCCAATCAAGAGGCCTCGACTGCTCCGGTTGTCGCGCAAGAGTCGCCCTATGCACAGTTGCGCGGGCGAGCACGTCGCCTGCTAGCGCGAGTGCTCGGCAAGGAGGTCGATGAGCCGACGGTCGATGACTTCGACGCGGCAGAAGCCCAACACGACCGGCTGGAAACCGCACTCGAGGCCTCCCGCGCATCCGTCGCCCGGGACCGCGCCCGCTTTGAACAAGAGCAAGAGGCACGCGAGTCCCTGAAGGAAGACTTCGAATACCAGGGACTAGAGCTGGTGGAGGCACAAGAGGAAATAGGTCGGGTCTCCGACGAGCTCCACTTCCTGCGGATGGAAATGCTTGAACAGGGCCTCGGCGAGCAGGCCTACGCATATGTGCGCGACGCCACCTGGGACACTCCGAGCGACCTCAGCGAACTTGCTCTCACCCTCTTGCCCGATGAAGGCGAGCATCCGGCCACCGCTCACGTCGTGTTCACAGGAGACCTTGACCAGGTCATGGAAGCACAACAACGGGACGGTAATGGCCTCGCGGTTCAGCGGGCCTGGAAGGCGATCCGCGTCCTCCACGACTACGCCCGCCTTAAGGCGAGCGGGGACTTCTCCGGAAACGTCGCGACCTACCTCGAGAGTGACAAGCACAACGGCACAAAGGTGCCCGCGTCCTGGCACGCTCGCGGCGAGACAACGCAGACCATGGAGCAGTGGGGTGATGAGCGACTCTTCCCGGTTCCGCCTGAGGTCGACCCGTCGGGAAAAACGACCATGGAAGCCCACTTCAAGTGCGACACGAGCAGCACCTTCGCCACACGCATGCACTACCTGGATGACACGGACAGGACCGGAAAGGTCTACGTCGGCTATATCGGGAGGCACCGGACCAACACTCAGACGAGGAACGCATGACGCTGCCGTATACAGAGTCTCAAAAGGAAGCCATTGCGGAAGTCTCGAGCCCGCTCCAGTTGATCGCGTGCGCAGGGTCGGGCAAGACTCAGGTGATCTCGCAGCGAATCTCCACCATTTTGGGTCTACCCGGCGCGGCGCCAGGGAACATCGTGGCGTTCACCTTCACGGAGAAAGCCGCGGCTGAACTCAAGGAACGAATCTACGAGATCGTGCGGCAAGATCACGGCGAGATTCCTGGACTCGCCGAAATGTACGTGGGCACCATGCACGGATATTGCCTGAACCTGCTCCAGACCTACGTGCCCGAGGCATTCAAGTACGGCGTTCTCACGGAGGTCACGCAGCGACTTCTGATAGATCGCAACAGCACGCAGTCCGGCCTGACGACGTGCACCAAGATCGTGGGCGGCGAGACTCAGACACTGCGGCGTTTCACGGATTCACGCCTGTACGCGCAGGTGCTTTCGATCCTCCAGGAGGACTCGGTCGACATGTCGATGGTGCCCGACGCCGTCGATGCGAGCCTCAAGTCCTATCTGACGATGATCGCTGAACGAAACCTCTTCGACTACACCACCATGGTTGCGACCGCCGTTGAGATGCTCGAATCGGATGACGAGACCGACGCTGGTTCAGCGGCTCTGCTCCACCACGTACGTAACGACATCCGCTACGTCGTTGTTGACGAGTACCAAGACGTGAACCCGCTTCAAGAAAGACTGATCGGGGGAATCGTCCGTCACGGTGCAAACCTCTGCGTCGTCGGTGACGACGATCAGACCATCTACCAATGGCGCGGTAGTGAAGTCAGCAACATTCTGAAGTTCAGTGCGTCGCACGATGAAGTCGTCCAGATCACGCTTGCCGAGAATTTTCGAAGCTCACAGGGGGTCGTCGCGCTTGGTCGCTCGGTGGCGGAACGACTTCCTACCGACGAGCGGCTCTCGAAAGAGATGCAGTACGCGTCGCATCAACAGTGGGAACGTGGCGACATTCTTGCGCTGCATTTCGACGATCTGGACGGCGAAGCAGAGTGGATTGCGGATCGAATCGTGCAGTTGCTCGGCACGCCCTTTGCCGATCGTGACGGGGCGGACGCTCGGGGAATGTCGTGGTCAGACATGGCAGTACTCTTCCGCACTGTCAAGGATGCAGACGCGTTGGTCGCCGCACTGCGGGCCCGCAAGGTGCCCTACATCATTAAGGGTCTTGCACGCCTGTTCGATGCTCCGGAGATCCAGGCATTGGTATCAATGTTCCGGTACATGACCGGCGAGGCCTCGGAACAGGAAGTCACTGAACTGTGGGAGGCCGCAGAGCTTCTGCCAGCGGGAAAGCCGGTGGCGCCAGCTCTCCGCATCCTGGATGAAGGTGCGAACTTCCGGCGGGGTGACCGCTGGGGGACGTACAACATTCAGCGTCTCTACCTCGAGGTCCTCGAAGCACTTGACGTGCGCGAGGCGACGATCCCTGGCGGACAGTCCCGAGCCGAACTCGTCATGTATCAGCTCGGCAAGTTCTCCCAAGTCATCTCGGACTTCGAAACCATCTACTTCGCATCGAGTCCCGAGCGCAAGTACGAGTCATTCGTGGGATTCCTGACCCATCAAGCGCCTGGGTACTACCAAGAGGCAGACGAAGACTCCGGCTACGCAACCCCCGATGCGGTGACCATATCTACCGTGCATCGCGCCAAAGGCATGCAATGGCCCGCGGTGTTTGTTCCCTGCCTGCGTCGCAACCGTTTCCCCAGCCCAGCGCAGGGCGGGACCAACATCTTTCACATCATTCCCATGGGAGCTGTTCAGAACGGAGCGCGGTACAGGGGAACGCCTTCGGAGGAGCGCAGGCTCTTCTACGTGGCTGTCACCCGCGCCCAGAAGTACCTCTACATGACCTGGGCGCCAGGCACTGCCGCGCGCAACAAGAATCCCTCAGAGTTCTTCCTTGAGGTGACCCAGTCTGATTGGGTGTCGACAACCGATGATGTGCACGCTTCGGGTGGCAGCCTCCCGCCTGTTCCGAAGTCAGAAACGCCCGCTATCTCGATCTCGTTCTCGGAACTCAAGTATCTGTTTGACTGCCCATATCAGTTCAAGTTGCGGTTCATGTACGGCTTTAATCCCCCGATTCACGAGGCACTCGGCTACGGAAAGGGCCTCCACGACGCGCTCGCGGAGATGCACAAGCGGGCTCTAGGCGGCGATGTTCCAGACCGAACTGAAGCCCCAGAGCTTGTCGAACGTCACCTTCATACCCCTTACGCGTACCCTGCGCTGCGCGAGCAGTTGAACAAGTCGGCGGTCAAGGCGATCGAGCGGTATTTCGACCACCACGGAGAGGACCTGACGCACACGATTCACTCCGAGAAGCAGATCGAAGTCCAAGTAGCACCCGGCGTAACGGTGATCGGCCGAATCGACCTCGTGAAGTCGCTCGCCACGGGCGAGACGTCCATCGTCGACTTCAAGTCCACCGAGGAGGCACAGGCGACGGTCGTCACTCGTGATCAGCTGAGCGTCTACGCCCTTGGCTATCGTGACTTGACCGGCGAGTCGGCGGACCGTATCCAGGTCCTCAATCTCGACGAGAAAGGCGAAAGCCTCAACGAGGCAGTCGACCAACCGTTACTTGAGGCGATCAAGTCGAAGATCGGCGTTGTAGCGAAGGACATCCGCGAGAACCAGTTTGTTTGCGGCCATGACCACTCGACAGAGGGTGCTTACAGCGATCTGGCCTGGCTGACCAAGGGTGTTGAAGAAGACGTCCCGGAGTCATCGAGGAGCTGAGCAATGGGGGCTATCACGCGCGTCGATGACACGAACTCTGCCATCGCTTTGGCCGACCTCCTCAACGGTACTGAGCGTGAGCGGCTCATCGTCGTCGTGACTATCCCCGCGAGCCAGAACGAGCCATGGATCGACGTCGTCGAGATTGCTCAAGAAGCGGGCAACCTGGCTGACGTATTCCTCATGCCGACCAGCGATGTCTCGTGGGATTTCTCGGAGCGCATGGCCGAGGGCACACAGGTATTCGGTGGCGCTGGTCGTGTCTATCCGGTTGGCACCGAATGGCAGGCCGATCTCAGCAAGTCCCCGCTTCGCTTCGCCTTCAACCCTGAAGACGGCAATCGCGCCACGCAACTACTCATCTCGGATATGTTCCGCATGGCCTCCGCAGCCGGACTCCTCCAGTCACTTCCTTCGCAGATGCTGCGGAAGGTTGACGGGGTCGTCAAGATGGTGGTGGCGGGCCGAGCCTTGGTCGACACCGGGAACGCTTCGCTGGCCACGGTCGCAGAAGAACTCGTCGTGGACGATGTGGCAATCGAGCGCCTCATGGCGGTAGGCCAACGGGTGAGCGGGTGGTTTGACGCGGAGTCAAGGCGCATCGATGTCGCCAAGAGCCTCCGCACTCCCAACGAGGCCCTTGCCGTGTACTCGGTGGGCGATGTGGTGCTCGCCAAAGTCGCGACGGTGAAGAGCGATCGGGCCGAGTTGATGCTGTACCCCAAGACGACCGCACCATCCGTGACGGTAGACGTGTGGCGCTCCGACGTCACCGCCAACCCCTACGATGATCTGCGGGAACTCATGACGGTCGGCGAGGTCATTCCCGCGCGGGTGACCGCCGCAGGACCAAGGTGGTCGCTCGTCCTCAGTGACGTCGATGACGATGAACCGATCCTGACCGCTCCGTCGCTACTGCCCGGAGGTCCAGCCTGGCTGATCGAGGAGCTTGACGAGCCAGAAGCCGACGAAGATCAGTTGACCGAGGCGCCTGCGCTCCCGATGCCCACTGCGGCGCCCGACCGTGACGTGTCGACTCCAGCGCCCGAGCCGCAGGTTGCGGAGGCTCTCCTCCCAGAGGCCCCCGCGCAGCCTCATCCCCGGCCGAGTCCCGCGATGCTAGATCACGGCACCTCGCGGCCAAACCCCGCTCCCAGCGCGCCCGTGGCCGCCGCCCCCCAGCAAAAGGAATCAACCAGAGGGCTGCTGCTCAAGATCGACGGGCTCGTAGCTGACGTCACCCGCCTCATGCGTGAGGGCCAGGGGCTCGCGGCCCAACTACGAGCCGCCACCGACGAGCGTGCGCAACTTCGCTACCTGCTGGATCAGGCGGAGCATCGCGCGAACAAGATGGAACACGACCTGAAGGTCGCCAAGGCCCGGCTGCGAAAAGCAGGGAACTCCAAAGCGTCCTCGAGCGGTCCCGGGCCCCAGTTTGCTGACCCTGAACAGAGGTTCCGCTACCTGGTCCTTACCCAGTGGGCGACGCGCACGATGTCCGCTGAGCAGCGCGATAGGCCTCTGCCCGGGTACGTCATCGGTCCACGATTCCTCGACTCTTTGGCCGAGCTGGAAGGAATCGCCGACGAGAAGGTCGCAGATGTGGTCTTCGAGATCCTGACGGGGCTTGCGCCCCAGGTGGCAAGCCGCGAGGTGCATCGGCTCCGTACGGGCACCGGAGGCGACGACCCGATCCGCACCCGTGACGACGGGGCGGTGGCCTGGCGTGCCAGCCTCCAGATCAACACGCCTTCCGCACGTCGGATCCACTATTGGCGGCTTCCGAATGGGCAATTCGAACTCGCCCAGGTCGCGACGCACGACGACTTCGACCTGTGACTGGTCGGGCCAGCGCCCCTATTGCGGTCACCAGTTCCTGCACCAGCCCCAAGCGATGGTCGCTACGAACTCGGCGCTGCGGCGTTGGTGCGGCCCTGTTGCTCGCGCGTGGCGGTCACGCAAGAATGTGGCATGGACCCCGACGAAGACGACGAAATAGTGTTCTTGAGCCCGAGCTTGCTCCTCGCCCAGGCGTGGGCTGTGATCGCGGGACTTTCTAGTCGCCATCCGGACCTTGTCGCTTCTCACGTTCGCAGTGACGGTGACGTGCTCTACATCGTCCATGACGAGACGGGAACCCTTCGGCTGCAGTTTGATCTCACGGCAAACTTGTGGTTCTCCGGACCTGAAGCTACAGCTGAGCCGCTCACGTGGCCCGAGGTTCTCGAAACCTTGCGACCGTCGTTCCTGATCGAGACGTCCGAGCGAATTGTCTTTGGCCCTCCCTCTCCCAACGCCGGTAGCACGCGACGTTCCGAGAGCTACGCCTGCATCAGCCAGATCCTGGACTCGGAGATCCATTCAGAACGAGATTGGACAGTGTCGCCACTCAGGGTCTTGCCGGGCTCCGATGATCCCCACAGTTGGGAAGTCGCCGCAATGTTCCCAGGCGCAACTGCTAACGCTGAAGCGATCCTCGAAAACATTGCCCTCGACGTTCAACTCATGGGGCAACGGGTTGCTTATGAGCCCTTCTGGCTGCTCGAGTGCGATCTTGTTCCGACGGTCCTCATCGATACGCTGAATGCTACTGCCTTCTCGCGAAGTGGGGCGTGGAGTCTTTCAGAACCCTCTGATTCGGGACGGCCAACGATGAGGAGTCTGGTGGCGGCGATCCTCGATTCAACTGAGTTTGATTCCTGATTCTGGGCCGCACTTGCGTTCCACGAGATTTGGATAGGGGTACCCCTGGTCGGGTGTGTGGTTCAGGGTTCGCCGGCTACCGCCAGAGGTCATTGCGTGAAGGTTTGCGCGCGAAGCACGGATGCGAACGCCTGGTTCGGGTGCGCCTGGGGGAGTGCGGCACACACCTCGCGCACCGCGCGCTCACCGTCCACGCCCAGGTGCCGCATCGAGTACAGCGCCGCCACCGTGGGTGTCCGCGACTGGGCCTGCACGCAGTGCAGCAGCACCGTCTTGCCCTCGGCCCGCAAAGCCGCCACAGCATCGGCCGCTTCCGTGAGCACGAACTCCAGGTGCGGGTTCTCGCCGGGAGCCTCCTTGTCGATCAGCCGCACCGTCACCCGGTCCCCGGCCGCGATCGCGTCGGGCACCTGCCGCGTGCCGATCCGGCACAGGGAGACCACCGCGTCCACACCCGCCGGGAGGTCGTCCAGCATGCCCACGGCGCCGATCCACACGCCCTCGTCGTGCGGGTGCTTCGCGAGCACGCCGATGTCCCCGTATGCCGAGTAGTCGACGCGTTCCGTGGGTTGATACGAGGTCGGGTAGTCGCTGCCGACGTTGCGTTGCACCTCCACCGCGAGCGTCGCGAGCTCGTGTCCGGTCAGCACCACGCCTTCCCCGCCCCAGCCGTGGAGGCGGCGCTGCCAGCCGAGCGGGATCGCGTCCACCCCGGCGAGCGCCCCCGCCAGCGCGCCCGTGATCGCCGCGACGGTGTCGGTGTCCCCGCCCGCGTTGATCGCGTGCTGGAGTGCGAGCCGGAAGGCGTCGGGCGTGGCCGTGAGGTCGTCGACGAGGTCGAAGCCCGCGCGATGGATCGCCGCCCACGCCGCCTGCAGCGCGTGCACCACCCAACCGTTCTTGGGGAAGTCCCCGGGCTCGGCATCGGCCGCCTCCGCGAGCAGCGCGCGCCACCGGTCGCGCCGGGACTCGGGCAGGCACCGGAGCGCGTCCTCGACGTCCACCACGCCGTAGGTCACGGCCATGTGGATCATCACCGACCACAGCACGCACGCATCGCCCGCGTCGGGATCATAGTGAGTAAGCCCGCTCAGTTCACGCGCGCTGGTCACGATGGCGTCCACCGTGCGCGCGGTGCTGAAGAATCCCGAGTTCGAGAACCGCACCAGCAGGCCCACCGGCGCGGTGCGCATCAGCGAGCCGTTGCCTCCGCTGCGGCCCGTGGACTCGTGGACGCGCCGCGCCGAGGCCCGGGCATCGTCCGCCGTGGAGCTTGCGCTCAGCCGGCCGAGCACGGCGCGCGTCTGGTTGCCGACGTCGGGCGCCTTCTGTGCCCAGGCGCGCCACTCCTGCACCACCGCGGTGGGGATCGCGCGGCCGTCGGCCGGGTCCGTCTGCGCGAAGGCGCGCAGCAGGGGAACCGCCATCGAGGTGTCGTCCGTCCACTCCCCGGGCGCCCAGGCGAAGGTGCCGCCGCCCACCATGTCGTCGGCCGTGCCCGCGAGCACAATGCCCGGTGACGGGCCAAACTCGTACGGCGCGCCCAGCGCATCGCCCACGGCCATGCCGACGATCGATCCGGCCGCCCTGCGGGCAACCCCGGGGGTCCGGCGCGCCCTCTCCTCGGCCGTGAAGTCCGCGTCGAAGTCTCCGCTGGCGGCGCGTATCTCGTTCAGATCCAGTGTGTTGTCGCTCTCGGTCATGGCGACCCCCTTCGTTGTTGGCGCTATTCTGCGCTAATTGACACATTAGCGCAACCCTGCGACAATTGCGGTATGGCCAGCTACCACGACTCTTCCGGACGGACCCTCACGGACTACCCGCGACCCTCCGTCGCCGTGGACACGGCGGTGCTCACTGTGGCCGACGGCGCGCTTGCCGTGGTTGTGGTTCCCGACGGCCGCGACGGCACTCGCCCCCTGCCTGGAAACTTGCGCCTGCCGGGCACCTTCCTGCACGAGGGCGAGGTGCTGGCCGACGCTGTGCGCCGCTCCCTCGCGGACAAGGCCGGCCTGGGCGGGCTCGAGCCCGTGCAACTTCACGTGTTCGACGCCCCCGGCCGTGACGACCGCGGATGGGTGCTGTCCGTCGCCCACGTGATCGCCGTGCCAGCCGAAGCGCTGGGGGAGACGGCCGTCGTGGCCACCGACGACGTCGGGCCGCTGGCGTACGACCACGAGGAGATTCTCGCCCTGGCCGTCGCCCACGTGCGCGCTGCATATAGGGAGCACCCCGACCCGTGGACACTGTTGGGCGACCGGCCGTTCACGCTGCTGGAACTCGAGCGACTGCACCGCGCCGTCGACCCCGACGGCACCCCGCTGCGCGACACCTTCCGGCGCGCGATGGAGCCGCAGTTGGTGGCGACTGGAGAGTTTGAGCGGGGCACGGTGGGGAAGCCGGCTCGGTTGTTTGTCCGCTCCCACCTGAGCGGAACCCTCCCGTGAACGCGCCGGGCGGCATAACTGTGACTCACCGAAAGGAAGACCAGCAATGACACACAAGAAGGTGCTGTACATCGACATGGACAACACGCTCGTGGACTTCAGAGCCGCGCTCGAAGGAATCCACCCGGACGTTCTCGCCGAGTACAAAGATCGTGAGGACGAGATCCCCGGCATCTTCGCGCTGATGCCGCCGATGCCCGGCGCCGTCGAGGCCTTCGCGGAACTGGACAAGTTGTTCGACGTGTACATCCTGTCCACCGCGCCGTGGAAGAACCCCTCGGCGTGGCAACACAAGGTCGAGTGGGTGCACAAGCAGCTGGGGATGAGCAAGGACACCGCCGCACACAAGCGCCTGATCCTGTCCCATCACAAGAACCTCAATCGCGGCGACTTCTTGGTCGACGATCGGCCGATGCACAACGGAGCGGACAGGTTCGAGGGTCACGTGGTGCCGTTCGGCGCTGAGGAATTCGAGACCTGGGACAAGGTGGTCGCGTACCTGCGCAAGCGTGCCGTTTCCTCGGCGGGAGACGCGGAGGCCGCGATCGACTTCGGGGAATCACCCGCGCCCGCCCACGAGCCCTGGGAGGCCGCCCGCGCCCGTCGCCTCGCCATCCCCGCACACTCGGGGCAGACCGACAAGGCCGACGCTCCCTACTGGCGACACCCGATGCGTGTGGCGGGCAACGTCCGCATCCTCTACCCTGACGCGCCCGACGAGGCCGTCGCCGTCGCGTGGTTGCACGACGTGCTGGAGGACACCGAGTGGACTGAAGACGCGCTTCGGAAGATGGGGTTTTCCGATGCGGTGGTCGATGCGGTGATCTTGCTGACGCGCATCGACGGTGTGCCCTCGGAGGACTACTACGCGGCGATCCGGAGCGCGGGGGGCCACGCGCTTATGGTGAAGCACGCGGACATCATGGACAACCTCGATGAGGAGCGGCTTTCGCGGCTCGATGCGGCGTTGGCCGCGAAGCTGCGCACCAAGTACGCGAACGCGGTGGACGCGTTGGGCCTGCCCCCGCACGGCGAACTGGGCGGCGCGAAAATGAGGTCGGCGCTGTTTGACCAGGCGGTCGCGGCGCTCGAGGATGCGCACGCGTACCCGATGCTCAGCCGCGAGTACATGGCGGGTGTGCAGCGTGCGTACCAACACCTCACGCTGGTGGCGACCGAGACGGCCGACGAGGACGAGCGCGAGGAGGCGCAGCAGATCGCTGACGGGCTCCTGATGTATCTGGCGGTCGACTGGTCCGCCGTGGAGGACGTCGAGGTGCGCTACCGCGACGGTTCTACTGAGGTGCTGCGCCTTCGCGACGACGACGCGGCTCGTGAGCGTTTGCGTGAAGCCGCGGCGTTTCGAGTGATCGAGCCGCTCGGCTATTCCTGAGACGTGCGAGTGGCTGGGATGATCGCCACCTGGCAGTCGCCGGTTCAACCGGGGCCCTCGCCGCGCAGTTGCTTGGCCATTACCTCTGAGTAGGTGCCCCATTCTGGGTTCTGCTACCCACGTGATGAGTTCACCCTCAACGCGTCACAGATGCCGTCGCCGCAGATTGGTGCGTTCTTGTAGAACATTGCTTGCGCTTGGGTCAAAATGCATCAGACGGGAAGATTCGAAACGGTGTTCTTGACGCCAGCAGTTCAATGCACGGCGGGCAACACCCACACAGTTGCACGACGGTAGCAGTCGGAACGAAATACGTCTGCGGTGCTCGAACTCGCAGTGCACCTTTCGGCAGGACAGGAATAGGTCCGAAGGTCGGCATGTATGTCAGTCGGATCTGCTAGCGTCAAATGGCCGCCGAAGGTGGCGTACCACCAAGACTGAGGGAGGACCCATGTCCGACATCCAAGCGGCACAGCCCGCACCTACGCCCCCACCTGCCCCCGCTAAGGCTAGCAATGGACTCGCGACTGCGGGCTTTGTGCTCGGTCTACTGGGATTCTTGGGGTCCTTCATCCCACTGATCAATATCGTGGGTATCTTGCTCGGTGTCGTTGGTGCGATCCTCGCCGCCATCGGTTTGATGAAGGCCAAGAAGGTGGGCGTCGGCAAGGGGCTCGCCTTGGCTGGCGTCATTCTTGGCGTGCTCGCGCTGATCATCGGCATTGTCGTGAACGTTGCCTTCGCGAGCGCCGTCAGCGACTCAGTCGATGACGTCACTGTCGAGGTCCCGGCGGACACAACGGACGACGCCGCAGCGGACGACGCCACGACCGACGCCGCTGCGGCCGACGACACCCTCGGCACCACCCGCAGCAATCCCGCGCCGCTTGGCTCCGCGATCACCGACGGCGACTGGACAGTGACAATCAACTCGGTGACAACCGCCAACGAGGACTCCTTGGGTCAGACGCCTGAGGCTGGCTCGACGCTGCTCGTGATCAACATGACCGCCACGTACATCGGGACTGACGAGCAAGGAGATTCGGCTTGGGCGAGCGTCAAGTTCGTCACCGCGGAGGGAACCACAATCAGCTCCCTCGATGGGTCAACGATCTTCATTGCGGAAGACGAGTTCGACACGTTGACGACCCTCTACGAAGGCGGCTCGGTCACGGGCGACCAGATGCTTGAGGTGCCCGCTGACGGTTGGCAGAACGGCGTCCTTGCCGTTTCCCCCGGCCTCTTCTCGGACGACACATTCGTGGCTGTCCAGTAAGGGCATCTAGCCTACGCCAGCACTAGTTCTAGACCGGCTGAGCCCCGCGTTCCCGCTGTGGGAGGCGGGGCTCAGTCCGTTTCGCAACCGCACACTGGTCACCGGACGGGTACTGAACCTGCTGTCGTCCAAGTGCAACCGTCTTCAGTTAATGGGAGCCGCGTGGAAAGTGTCACGTCGCGGTCGCAAAATGCGTCGCGCTCAGTAACCCGGTTGGTTGCCCTGATTGCTTCCACCCAGACGCGCACCGCGCTCGACTCGTTCCGTCGCCCGGAAAGCGGGCCCATAGGGTGAGGGTATGACTGGGGCACGTGGCGGCGAGAGTGGGCGTTGGCAGGGCAACCTGACCTTGGGGGATGTGCTCATTAGCGCGGGCGTTCAGCTTTCCGATGTGCTCGCGATTAGGCACACCTTCAAAGAGGAAGGGCTGGCGTCGCCCAGTGATGCGACCGCTGAGGGCGTCATGACGTACACACGTCGCCAGGGTGCGCCCGGGGGAAAGTTTCCGAAACAGCCGCCACGTTGGTGGCTCGTGTTCCTGGCGGACGGTGGACGACGATCCCGGCTGTACGGGGCGTATGAGAACTTCGGTGATGTCGAGGAAGAGCGTGATGACGTTCACCGCTTCTACGACCTGGTGGAGTCGGACTTGCTTCACTCTCTCGATGGTCGACTGGTGGCGGAGTGGTCCTCGGACTCGATCAACTGGGCGAAGCGTGGAGCGGTGGCAGCGAGTTTTCCCGTCGTGGAGACTTCGGACCCTGACGCGGTGCCCTTTCCAGGCTTTGACCGCATTGCGTTGTCGTACGCGCAGTTGCAGGAGGTCATGAGCGACTCGCGGTACGCCTCGTGGCAGACGGCGCTTGGTGCTGTGCAGGGGATCTACCTCATCGTGGATCGCAGTACGGGCAAGCTCTATGTCGGCAAAGCCGACGGAGCTCAGCGGATTCTTGGTCGGTGGAAGCAGTATGCGGAAACGGCCCATGGGGGGAATGTGGCGCTCCGCGAAGCACTAGGTATCGATCCTGAGCGCGCACAGCACTTCACGTGGAGCCTGCTACGAGTCTTTGGGTCGAACACGACACCGGATGAAGTCGACCGAGCCGAGTCCCACTTCAAGGAGACGCTTCAGACTAGGAAGTTCGGCTACAACCTCAACTAGGGCGTGTCTCTGAAGTCATGCGAGCCAGAGTATGATCGCGGCGAGGACGA
>NZ_JADQBE010000029.1:0-36289 GCF_016278765.1 Demequina sp.
AGGGGTGTCGGGGGCGAGCAGGGCATCCAATCGGTCGATGCGTGCGCGCCAGATCTGGGCATAGCGGTCGAGCAGCTCTTGAGCGCGCTCGATCGCTTGGGGGTTGCCGCGCACGATGCGCTCGCGGCCGTGGGGGTGCTTGGTCACCAGACCGGCTCCCTCGAGAACCGCGACGTGCTTCTGCACGGCCGCGAAGGACATGGCGTACGCGCTGGCGAGCTCCGACACGGTCGCCTCGCCCGCGAGGGTGCGGCGCACGATGTCCCGGCGCGTGGAATCGGCGAGGGCCCGGAAGATGCGGTCCACCTCGTCGTCGGATACATCAGTTTCTACAACCATTTGGTTGTACGTTACGACTCGGGGGCCCGAGTGTCAAGAAGTCGCCGCCAAACTGACTGACCGCTGCCAGGACCCGTGAGGAGGAACCGCAGAGGTCGCGCTGGAGTGAGTTCTCCACTCCACCAGCGCTCGCGGCGCCCAGAAGGTAGCGTCGCGACATGAGCGATCTGGTCACGCAGCTGCGCGAGGCGGGGTGCGTGTTCGCCGAAGAAGAGGCCGCCATCCTGTTCGCCGCCGCGTCCGACACCACAGAACTCGACCTGTTGGCCGCTCGCCGCATCGACGGCGAACCGCTTGAGCATGTGGTGGGCTGGGCCGGCTTCGCGGGCCTGCGCATCCCGGTCGCGCCCGGGGTGTTCGTCCCGCGCCGACGCACCGAACTGGTGGCGCGCGTGGCACAGCGCCTCGCACCCGACTTGGGCACGGTGGTCGACCTGTGTTGCGGCGCGGGCGCGATCGGGATTGCGCTCGCGACCTGGCGTGAGGACCTCACCGTGTTCGCGTCGGACATCGACCCGGTGGCGGTGGAGCTCGCCGCACGTGGACTCGCGCCGCTGGGGGGCACCGCTGTGGTGTCGAATATGGATGCGGACCTGCCGCCGGGGCTCGCGGGCGCCGTTGACGTGGTGACGTCATGCCCGCCCTACGTCCCCACCCGTCAGATCGCGATGATGCCGCATGAGGCGCGGGACCACGAGCCGCGCAGGGCTTTGGACGGCGGACGGGATGGCGCACGCGTGCAGGCCCGGGTGTTCGACGCCGCCGTCAGGCTGCTCGCGCCGGGCGGCGCGTGCGTGGTCGAGACCAGCGAGCACGTGGTCGATGCGACCGTCGCCGCGGCCACGCACGCGGGACTCGCGGCCGCGGTCGAGGAGGACGAGGCGCTGGGAGCGGTGGTGGTGGTCGGCACTCGCTAGGCATCTTGAGGGTCCCGGCGGTTGACGAAGTTAACACTGTTAAGTATCGTCACCGTCATGACCCCGTTCATCGACGGTGACGCCCGCGGCTCCATCCTGGAGGCCGCGTCGGCCGTGTTCGCCGAGAAGGGCATCGATGGCGTATCGATGCGCCACATCGCCCGGGAGATCGGGGTCTCCGCCACCGCGCTCTACCGCCACTACGACTCCAAGAATGCGCTGCTGGCGGCCGCCTGCAAGGAGGGTTTCGCTCAGTTCGGGGCGCAAATCGAGGAGACAACGCGCGCCGCGGCCACTCCCCTCGATGCGCTGCGGGACATCGGCGGCGTCTACGTGGACTTCGCGCTCGACCACCCCATGCACTACGACGTGATGATGATCCGACCCCATCAATGGGCGCTCGGCCCGAATCCGGAGCAGGACCCCGAGTCCTTCGCCAGTCTCGTCACGCTCGTCGAGGCCTGCCAGGCGGCCGGCCACCTACGGCCGGGCGACGCCCGCGAGGCCGCTCATCAGCTGTGGGCGGCGCTGCACGGAGTCGTCTCCCTCGCTATCGCGATGCCCGGCGAGATCCGCGGCCTTGAGCCCGAGCCCGTGCGTGCGCGCGCAAGCGCCCTGGTCGAGGCGGTGATCGCGTCACTCCTGTAGCGGCACCCGGGGCCAGCACTCTCTTTTTTGCCACCCACTTAACACCGTTAACTTTGACAGGGAATCATCATGACCACCCACCTCGTCCTCGGCACCGGCGCCGTCGGAGCCGCCCTCGCCAACCACCTCGCTGAGCAGGGCCACACCGTCCGCGCCGTCAATCGGTCGGGCAACCGGGGCGCCCTCCACCCCGCGATCCCCCTCCGCCAAGCCGACCTGAACGACCCCGGCGACGCGGCATCGGCGCTCGCGGGAGCCGACGTCGTCTACCAAGTCACCCAGCCCGCGTACACGCGCTGGGGGGCGGAGTTTCCCGCGTTGCAGCGCACCATCCTGGCGGCCGCCGAGCGCGCCGACGCCAGCGTGGTGCTCGCGGACAACCTGTACGGCTACGGCTCACCGCGGGGCGCCACCATCACCGACGACAGCCCCCGCGAGGCGACCACGCGCAAGGGCCGGGTGCGCATCGCCATGGCCGCCATCGGCACCTCCGAACACGGGTGGGGTCGCGCGTGGATCACCCCCGTCATGGCTCCCCTCACTCAGGCCGACCTGATCGCACGGCTGTGGGAAGCGCTCGGCCGGCGCGGCACGCCCAAGGTCAGCGCCGTGCGCGGCGCCGCGGTGCGTGGATTGGGGATCTTCATGCCGATGCTGCGTGAGAGCGTCGAGATGCTTTACGAATTCGACGAGCCGTTCGTCGTGTCCTCCGCCGAGTGTGAGCGCACCTTTGGATGGGCCGCCACGTCGTGGGACGACGCGGTGGCTCAGCTGTGTGGGGGGGTGCGGGTGTAGCGCCGCCGGTACGGCCCGCCTTCGGCACTCCCTCCCTCGGCACTCCCGCCGCGCCCGCGGCGTAATCTGGCGGCATGTCAACGCTGACACGGGCCGAAGTGGATCGCGCGCGCCTCGCCTCGCTCCTGATCGACCGTCCAGCGGTCCCTGACCGCACCGCGCTCAGCACCGTCGAACACTTCTTGGCGATGCAGGCCCAGGACGCTCCGGGAGTCGCGTGGTCTCTGGGTCTTCGCAACGGCGCCACCGAGGCGCAGACGGCCGAGGCCCTCGCGGAAATCCGCCCCGCAGGCCTAGGCTTGGGAAGGGAGGTGGCGCACATGGCGTTGATCGACGAGCTTCTGGAACTTGAGCGTGGCTTCTGGGCCTCCTCGGGCACCACGGGTTACTACGAGACTCACATGTCGGACAACGGCCTGTGCGTGTTCTCGTTCGGGCACCTCGACAAGGAGGGGACCAAGGCCGGCGTCGCCTCGGCGGGGCCGTGGAGCAGTTTCGACTTCAACGACATCCAAGTGCACGTTCTGGACGACAACGCCGCCACGATCTCCTATCGCGCCGACGCCGACAGGGACGGCAAGCCCTACCGCGCTATGGTCACGTCCGTGTATTCACGCGCCACGGGGGTGTGGAGGCTGATGGTGCACCAGCAGACCGAGTTGGCGGCGATGTAACTGCCGAGCCACGAGGAGTCGAGGGCTAGGTGTTGAGGGGCTAGGTGTTGAGGGGCGCCCCTGCGAGCAGCGCCTCCAGCACCTGCGCCACGCCATCCTCGCTCACCGAAGCCGTGCGATAGGTCGCCGCCGCGAGCACGTCGGCGTGAGCGTTCGCCACCGCGTAGGACATTCCGGCCCATGCAAGCATCGGGATGTCGTTGGGGGCGTCGCCGAAGGCGACCACGTCCGCCGCCTCAACGCCGAACCGTTCGGCCTGCCGGGCGAGGCCGAAAGCCTTGGTGACGCCCAGGGGGGCGATCTCGATGAGCGGCGCCACGCTCGAACTGTGCGAGGCCTCGAGCAGCCCGTCACACAGGGGCAGCGCGACGGCGAGCATGTCGTCGGCGATTCCGTCCTCCAGGAGCGCCAACACCTTGAAGACGCTGCCGTCGAGCACCGCTGGCAACTCCTCGAACGGGGCGACGGCGTGCGACGCGAGGTTCCGTTCGTTGAGCGGGAAGCCCAGCTCCCGCGAGAATCCGTGCGGCGACTCGACCGCGAACACCACGCCCGGCAGCGCCTCGCGCAAGCGCTCGGCGAACAGCAGCAAGGTCTCGGTCGGGACGCCCACCGCATCGACGATGGTCCGCTCACCCATGTCGTAGACCACGGCCCCGTTTCCGCACACGGCCAACCCGTCGACGCCAAGCGCCGATGCGATCGAGTCCACCCATCGCGGCGGGCGGGCCGTCACCAGCACGAGCGGAATGCCGGCCGGGGCCAGCGCCGCGAGCGCCGCACGAGTGCGGGCGGAGAACTCTCCAGAGGGCGGGAGGATGGTGCCGTCGATGTCGGTGCCTACAAGCTTCACGTGACACAGGGTACGCGGCGCATCCGCCTCAGGACTGGGACTCCTGGCCATGCGCCGCGGTCATGCCCGGCGGGCCAGCACGCGTCAGTCCCACCGACCGGGCCAGCACGCGTCAGTCCCGGGTTGGCGCCTGCAGTTAGGGTCGACACCATGCATGCCTCCACTGTGCTGGTCATCATTCTGGCCGCAGGACTGGGAAGCCAGTGGATCGCGGCCAAGTTGCGGTTGCCCGGAATCCTGGTGATGATCGCGGCCGGGCTCGTGCTGGGCCCCTTGACGGGCGTGGTGCGCCTGGACGTTGAGCAGGCCGAACTGACCGAACTGGTCGGCCTGGGCGTCGCCATCGTGCTGTTCGAGGGCGCCATGGACCTGCGGCTCGGGGAATTCCGCAAGGTGGGCGCGGGAGTGCGCCGGCTCACCATCGTGGGACCGCCACTGGCGTGGGCCCTGGGCGCGACGGCGGCGCACTACGCGGGCAGGCTCAGCTGGCCCGTGTCGTGGGTGCTCGGCGCGATTCTGGTGGTGACCGGTCCCACCGTGATCCTGCCCCTGTTACGTCAGGCACGACTGCGCAAGGACGTCGGCTCGCTGCTCAAGTGGGAGGGGATCGTCAACGACCCGGTGGGCGTGCTGTTGGCGGTCCTGACGTTCCAGTTCCTCACGCTGTCCGGCGAGGGTGTCGCCTCTACCGCCGTCAGGATGCTCGCGGCGCTCGCCGCGGCCGCCGTCGCGGGCGGGGGCGGCGGCTGGCTGGTGGCCAAGCTGTACCGGCGCGGCTGGGTCCCGCCGCACCTCAAGGGTCCCCTGCTGGTGGTGCTGGTGCCCGGCGTGTTTTGGGTGACCAATTTGGTGCAAAACGAGGCGGGCCTGCTCGCGGTCACGCTCATGGGCTTGGTGATCGGCAACGCCAGGCTGGTGGAGCGCGAGCGGATCCTCAACTTCAAGAGCTCGCTGACGGTGGTGCTGCTGGCCGTCCTGTTCATCGTCATCCCCGGGCAGCTGACGCGGGCCGACCTCGACTCCCTGGACCTGCGCGCCGTCGCGTTCGTGGCGGTCACCCTGTTCCTGGTGCGTCCACTCACCATTTGGATCGCGACGATAGGCCTGCCGCTGTCGTGGCAAGAGAAGACCCTCTTGAGTTGGGTTGCGCCGCGCGGCATCGTGGCTGCGGCGACGGCGGGGGTGTTCGGTCCCGCACTCGTGGCGGAGGGCTACGGCGACGCGACGGCGCTGCTGCCGTTCGTGTTCGCCGTGATTGTGGCGACGGTGCTGGTGCACGGGCTGACGATCGGCCCGCTGGCGCGCAGGCTGGGCCTGGCCGCGTCGGCGCGCAACGGGCTGTTGATCGTGGGCGCATCCCCCTTCGCGCAGGCGCTAGGCGAGGCGCTGGTAGCGGCCAACATCGACGTGCTGGTCACGGACGGGTCGTACCGGCGCCTCAGCCGCCTGCGCAAGGCGGACGTCCCGACGTGGACCGGCGAGATCCTCTCCGAGCACGCCGAGGACGAGCTGGACGCCTCGCACCTCAACTACGTGCTGGCGGCCACGGACAACGGCTTCTACAACGCCTTGGTGTGCCGCTCGCAGAACGACGACTTCGGCTCGACCCACGTGTTCCAGTTGCCGATGCAGCGGCCGTCGGGGGAGGACGCGAACCGGCTGCCGCTGCAGCGCCGCGGGCACTTCGCATTCGATCGGGTGAGCGACTACTACGTGCTGCACAGGCACATCAAGGACGGCTGGCAGGTGTGGACCACGTCGATCACGGACGAGCACACCGCCGATGATCTTGCCGCGCGCCTTGGCACGGAGGGTGAGGACTGGTTGCTGTTGGGGGCCATCACGTCCGCGGGGGCGTTGCGACTGCATTCCAGAACCCACGCGGTGACACTCAAGTCTGGGTGGGACGCGCTGGTGTTCGCGCCTCGACAGCGGGTGCCCCATCGTGAGGAGGAGACCGCAGCCGCGCTCGACACTCTCGCGGGGGTTAAAGGAAAACCCACCGCGGTAGAAGGTTACGATGCGGCGAAGGATCCTGACACTCACGCGCCCACACCGTAGCCTGGGGGCATGGCCACTCCGCGTATTCGCCCTGCAACACCTGCCGACGAGCAGCAGATCGCCCGCATTTGCCTTCTCACGGGGGCCGACGGCGGTGACGCCGCCGGCCGCTTCAGCGACGACACCGCGCTCGCCGATGTCTTCGCCCTGCCCTACCTTCACGGTCCGTCGTGCTTCGCATGGGTGGTGGACATCAGCGGCCAGGCCCGCGGCTACGTGGTCGCGGCCGCGGATACCCACGCGTTTCAGCAGTGGTTCAGCAACGAATGGTGGCCCGCGCGTGGACCGGCGCACGCCGTCAAGACCGAGGACGATGCCTGGTTGCTGCCGGCGGCCGCCGACCCCACGCGGTGCCTGTCGGACGCGGTCGCGGACTACCCGGCGCATCTCCACATCGACTTGCTTCCGGAACTCCAGGGCGCCGGTTGGGGCAGGCGTCTGATCGACACGCTCATGGCGCAGCTCGCCGAGCAGGGCGTCGAGGGAGTGCACCTGGTGGTCCCCCGCGCCAACACCCGTGCGCAAGAGTTCTACCCCAAGGTGGGCTTCGCGCGCATCGGCGAGGACGGCGAGAACATCACGTTCGCACGATCGACGGCGCATTCCGCCAACCCGTCGTAGCATTTCCGCATGGCGAACGTCACCGTGCCGACCGCTCAGAGCCCGGCCGAGTTTCTTGCCCTCGTGAAACCCGCCAAGCGCAAGCGCGACGGTGAGCGCCTGTTGGCGCTCATGTCCGAGGTGACCGGCGCCGCCGCGCTCATGTGGGGTCCCAGCATGATCGGCTTCGGGACGTATGCGTACCAGTATCCGAGCGGTCGCAAGGGGGAGTTCTTTCGCGTGGGGTTCTCGCCGCGCAAGTCCGCCCTGTCCCTCTACGGGCTCAAGGACGACGAGCGTGCCGAGGCGATGCTGGCCGACCTCGGCCCTCACACCACGGGGGCGGGCTGCGTGTACGTCAAGAACCTCGACGCGGTGGACGAGGCCGTCCTGCGCGCGCTGGTGCACCGCGGCTTTCAGCGACCCAAGTTGCACGAGGCCTGACGCGTACAGGGTGGCGCCCGCCTAGAGCTCCTTGCGATACCAGCGGTCGGCGTGCGGCTCGCCGTTGAAGTCGGGCACTTGCCGGTAACCGCGTGACGTGTAGAGCCGGCCCGCCGCGGTGAGCAAAGAGTTGGTGTCGAGCGTCACGGCGGACGCCTTTGCCTCGACCGCCAGTCCCTCGAGCCGCTCCAACAGGGCCGCCGCCACCCCCAGGCCGCGCGCCGACGGCGCCACCCACATCCGCTTGAGGAATGCGGGCTCGCCCTCGGGAAGCTTCACACCCCCGCAGCCGACGGGTTGGCCGTGAAGGTACGCCACCAGGAACGCCCCCATCGGAGGGGTGAGGTCCTCGCTGCCGACGACGACGGCCTTGGCGGGGTCATAGCCCGCGTCGAACATGGCGTCGATCTCCGCAAAGAATTGCGCGACGCACCACTGCGCGTCCCGGGACTCAGGGTCGACGATCTCGATCGCGAGATGCCGTCGCGTGAGGGCCCGCGTCAGCGTTCTCGCCGCCTGGTCAACGGCCGCGCGATCGCTCGGGTCCACCTCGCCGAGCAGCGAACTCGCAGCGTCCTCGCTCAGCCTGTCGAGCACACTGGCTTCGTCGACGCCGGCGGGGGTCCGCGCCGCCACCTTGGCCCTGGCGTCGGCGGGGCTGGGGCCGGTGACCACCAGCCCCTCCGACTCGAGCGAGCGCAGCAACCGCGAGACGTAGGCGGCGCCCAGCCCGAGTCGCTCCCGCAGCGTCGCGACCGCCACGGGTCCGTCACCCATTTCCCACAGCAGCCGGGAGGCCCCCAAGGGACGTCCGCGGCCCAGGAAGTCATCGTGCAACGCGCCCACCTCGCGCGTCACGACGCGCTGGAACTGGCGGAAGGTCTGGATCCGGCGATCGGGCATATAGTTGACCTTAGTCAACTATCCTGCGAGACGCTACCCCGTCGCTACGAACCGTAAGCCGCCCGACGCGCGAGCCGTGTCCCTCTTGACGAGCCCTGCTAGCGGCGTGTCGGACGAGCAAGCGGTTCGCGGCGTCGGCGGCGGGGTGGAACAGTGCAGGAGCCGCGCAGCGGAACCCCGTCCTGGGCCCCCTGGTCCCGAGGTCCTGGGGACTGATGTCCCTGGAATTCGGCCCCACCGGCTTCTAGCGTGGGGGCAGGTGCAACGAGAGAACTTGGCCGCCCCATGGTCGAAGGCAGCACGTCCCACGACGCGTCGCCGTGCCATCTCACTGACCAGGTAGTTGGAGGATTCCGTGGGCGACATGGTGCAACCAGAGCGAGTGACCGTCACGGTCAATGACCGTCAGATCGAGGTGCAGGCAGGTCTCAACATCCTGCAAGCGCTTGGACACGAGGGAGTGGAGATTCCCTCCCTGTGCAACGACGTGCGCCTCAAGCGCGCCAACGGCAGCTGCGGGATGTGTGTGGTCGAGGTGGGCGACGATGCGCCGCGCGACGCCAAGGCGTGCCTGACCCCCGTCACCGAGGGCATGGTGATCAAGACCCACACCGAGCGGCTCGTCGCCTACCGCAAGGTGCGACTCGAGCAACTGCTGTGCGACCACAACGCCGACTGCGTGGCGCCATGCGTTCAGACGTGCCCCGCGAACATCGACATCCAGACGTATCTGCAGCACGTGGCGGATGGCAACTTCGAGGCCGCCATCCGCGTCATCAAGGACCGCAACCCCTTCCCGTCGGCCTGCGGCCGCGTGTGCCCTCACCCCTGTGAAGAGGCCTGTCGCCGCAACCTGGTGGAGGATCCGGTGGCCATCAACGCGGTCAAGCGCTTCGCGGCCGACTGGGACATGGCCCGCAAGGATCCCTGGCGCCCGCGCGTCGCCGAACCCACCGGCAAGCGGATCGCCGTGGTCGGTGCAGGACCCTCCGGCCTGAGCGCGGCCCACTACCTGGCGATCGCCGGTCACGGCGTCACGGTGTTCGAGAACCAGCCGGAGCCGGGCGGCATGATGCGCTATGGCATCCCCGAGTACCGCCTGCCCAAGGCCACGCTCGACAAGGAGATCGCCCTCATCGAATCTCTGGGCGTCAACATCGTCTGCAACCGGGGCCTCGGCAAGCACCTCAACCTGGAGGACCTCAAGCGCGACTTCGACGCCGTGTACCTAGCGATCGGCTCGTGGCGCGCGACCCCGCTCGGCATCGACGGCGACAACGCCGAGGGCGTCGAACTGGGCATCGACTACTTGCGCCACGTCACCAAGGGAAACGACGCCCCGGTGGGCGACACGGTCATCGTCATCGGCGGCGGCAACACCGCGATCGACTGCGCGCGTGCCGCGCTGCGCAAGGGCGCCAAGGATGTCAAGCTCGTGTACCGCCGCACCCAAGAGGAGATGCCCGCCCAGGCCATCGAGGTCCACGAGGCGCTACGCGAGGGTGTCCAGATGGTGTTCCTCGCCGCGCCGCAACGCATCACTCACGCCCCCAACGGCGTCAAGGCGCTGCACTGCATGCGCATGGAACTCGGCGAGCCCGACCGCTCCGGCCGTCGCCGTCCGGTGCCGATCGAGGGTTCCAACTTTGTGATCGAGGCTGACAAGATCATCGGTGCTATCGGCCAGAACACCGACACCGGCTTCCTCTACAACGACCTCCCGGTGCGCCTGAACAAGTGGGGCGACATCGAGATCGACGGCTTCTCCATGCAGACCTCCGAGTCGAAGATCTTCTCCGGCGGCGACTGCGTCACCGGGCCGTCGACCGTGGTCGCGGCCATCGGCGCCGGACGACGCGCAGCGGACGCCATCGACGAGTTCGTCACCAGCGGCTACGTCAAGCCCAGCCACGAGGACTACTCGTGCTCGCGCGGCTCGCTCGAGGACCTGCCCCAGGCCGAGTTCGAGGATTTCCCGTCGCTCGCGCGGGCCGTCATGCCCGAACTCGAGGTGGAGCACCGGCTGGACGGTTTCCCCGAGGTCGAGCTGGGGCTCACGCAAGCGCAGGCACGGGCGGAGGCGGCCCGATGCCTGACGTGCGGCTGCTCCGCGCAGAACAGCTGCACGTTGCGCAAGGAGGCAAGCGACCACCAGGTGCGTTTCCAGCCGACCCTGCACGTGCGGCCGCGCTCCCCGATCGTGCGCGAGCACCAGTTCATCATCCGTGACCAGAACAAGTGCATCTCCTGTGGACTGTGCGTCGCGGCATGCGCCGAGATCATGGGCCCCGGAGTGCTTGCGTTCCAGTTCCGCGAGGGACAGATGCGGGTGTGCACGTCCACCGGCGAGCCGCTCGACATGACCGACTGCGTCTCATGTGGGCAGTGTGTGCGCGCCTGCCCCACGGGCGCCCTCGACTACGAGCGCGAGCGCGGCGGTGTCTTCACGGCCCTCAACGACCCCTCGAAGGTGGTGGTGGGCTTCGTCGCCCCCGCGGTGCGTGCGCACGTCGCGAAGGAGTACGGCCTCACGCACATGGAGGCGGCGCCGTTCATCGCCGGCATGATGAAGAGGATCGGCTTCGACAAGAGCTTCGACTTCGTGTTCGCCGCGGACCTCACGATCATGGAGGAGACCACGGAGTTCTTCGGTCGCATCGCCGGCGGCGGCAAGATGCCCCTCTACACCTCGTGCTGCCCCGGCTGGGTCAACTACGCCGAGCGACGCTACCCGGACATCATTCCCCACCTGTCCAGCTGCAAGTCGCCCCAGCAGATGATGGGCTCCACGGTGAAGACCCACTTCGCCAAGCGCGAGGGAATCGACCTGGACGACCTGTACGTCGTGTCGATCGTGCCGTGCATGGCCAAGAAGGGTGAGGCCGCTCGTCCCGAGTTCGCCCCCAATGGTCTTCGCGACGTCGACGCGGTGCTCACCACCACCGAATTCCTCGAGATGGCGCAGATGCTCCGACTCGAAAGGGAAGACATCGAGCCCGCGGAGTTCGACGCACCGTACAAGCAGGTATCGGGCGCCGGGGTGCTCTTCGGTTCGTCGGGCGGCGTGGCCGAGGCGGCAACGCGCATGGCCGTCGAGAAGCTCACCGGCAAACCGCTGCGCACCCGCCTCGACTTCGAGCAGGTGGAGGGCTACGAGGGCGTCAAGGTTGCCACCGTCGAAGCACCCGGACGGCCGCTGCGCATCGCGGCGATCTCCGGACTTGGCAACGCGGACGCGGTGATCAAGCGCCTGCTCAATGACGGCGACAGCATGGGCTTCGACCTGGTCGAGATCATGGCGTGCCCCGGCGGCTGCATCAACGGCGCCGGCCACCCCAAGCCCAAGAGCCAAAGTGAGACCGGACTCAAGACGATGGTGTTGTCGAACATCGACGACGACCTGGCACTCAAGGACTCCCAGAAGAACCCCGACATCCTCCGCCTGTACGAGGACTTCTTCGGGGAGCCCAACTCGCACCTCGCGCACGATCTGCTGCACACCACCTACGCGCCGTTCAGAACGCCGGTGGCGCCTCAGAAGTAAGCCCGCTCAACCCAGATCCCCACATCTCGTTGCTAAGGACATCATGAAGAAGACACTCATCGCCTCGAGCGCCGTGCTCGCCGCGCTCATCCTGGCGGCATGCTCGTCGGGTGGCGCGGAGGTCACGCCTCCGACGAATCAGGCGGTCAAACCGGCGACGGAATCGGCGGCCCCGGCTCCCGTGCCCGTCACCGTTACCATCGCGTCCCTGAAGGGCCCCACCACGATGGGCCTCGTGGGCCTCATGGACGATGCCGCGCGGGGCAAGGCTGCCGAGGACTACCAAGTCACCATGTACGGCTCGCCCGACGAGGTGGTGCCGCTCGTCGCGCAGGGCGGCGTCGACATGGCCCTCATTCCGTCCAACCTTGCGGCGGTCCTGTACGCCAAGACCAAGGGCTCCGACGCGCAGATCTCCGTCCTGGCGATCAACACGCTCGGCGTGCTCAACATTGTTGAGTCGGGTGACACCGTCCGCTCGATTGCCGACCTCGAGGGCCGCACCATCTACAGCACCGGCAAGGGCGCCTCGCCCGAGTATGTGCTCAACTACCTGCTCACGCAGGCCGGGCTCACGCCTGGGGTTGACGTAGACGTTCAGTACCTGTCCGAGCACACCGAGGTGGTGGCGCAGCTCACCACCACGCCCGGGTCGATCGGGGTGCTTCCGCAGCCGTTCGTCACGATCGCCGAGGCCAAGAGCCCCGACCTTCGCACCGCGCTTGACCTGACCGAGCGGTGGGCGGCAGTTTCCCCCGATTCGCAGCTGATCACCGGCGTGGTCGTGGTGCGCAACGCCTTTGCGACGGAGCACCCCGACGCGGTGGCACAGTTCATGGCGGACTACGACGCGTCCACGCAGTGGGTCAACGCGAGCCCGGCCGCCGCAGCGCCGCTCATCGTCGACGCGGGGATCGTGCCGGACGCGACGCTGGCCGAGAAGGCCATCCCGTTGTGCTACATCACGTTCGTGGCCGGTGCCGAGATGAAGTCGTCGCTCACCGGATACCTGCAGGTTCTGTTCGACGCCGACCCCAAGTCGGTCGGCGGTAGCATGCCCGGGGATGACTTCTACTTCAGCGGTTGACGGGCGGGCGGAGTCGCGCGCGCGACGCGCAGTCCGCCCGGTCGTGGCCGTCCTCTTCTGGCTCGCCGTGTGGCAGTTTGCCGCGTGGAGCGTGAACAAGGACTTCCTTCTCGCCTCGCCCGTGTCCGTGGTGGCACGCCTTGGCCACCTGATCACCACCGGCGACTTCTGGACCACCGTGGGATGGTCTCTCGGCCGCATCGCCGCGGGCTTTGTCGCGGCGGCCCTGGTGGGCGCGCTGGCCGCGACCGCAGCCGTAAGGTTCCGGGCCGTCGATGCCCTGCTGTCACCCCTCATCGCCACCATCCGCAGCGCGCCGGTGGTGAGCTTCATCATCCTGCTGCTGCTGTGGACGGACAGCAGCAGCCTGCCGATGTACACGAGCTTCATCATGGTGCTTCCGGTGATGTACACCAACGTGGTCACCGGCATCAGACATCGCGACCGCTCACTGCTCGAAGCCGCCGAGGTGTTCCGTGTTCCGCTGGCGCGCCGCGTGCTCGCGATCGACGTCCCGGCCGTGCTGCCGTTCTTCGCGGCCGCCTGCCGCATCGGCGTGGGCCTGGCGTGGAAGAGCGGCGTGGCCGCCGAGGTAATCGGCGTGGCCAGCGGCAGCATCGGCGAGCAACTGTATGAGGCGAAGGTGTTCCTCAGTTCGGTCGATCTGTTCGCATGGACCGTGGTGATTGTGGCGCTCAGCGTCGCGTGCGAGAAGGTGGTGCTGCGGCTCCTGAGGTCCGTCCCGGGACGCGTGGACGGGGCCCGGCCATGACCCATGGTCCCATCATCTTCCAGGGCGTCACCAAGGGGTACGGCGACCACCGGGTGCTCGCGGGCGTGGGTCTGACCCTTGAGGCCGACACGGTGACGGCGCTGACCGGGCCCAACGGCGTCGGCAAGACCACCCTGGCGCGACTGCTGCTCGGGCTCGAGAAACCCGACTCGGGCATCGTCGCGGGCGTGGAGGGACTGCGCCGGGCCGCCGTGTTCCAGGAGGACCGGCTGTGCGCGCACCTGGACGCCGTGACCAACGTGAGGCTCGTGCTTGATCGCGAGCAGTGGGATTCGGCAGAGCAGGAACTTGCCCTGGTGGGCCTGAAGAGCGGCGACCTGTTCAAGCCGGTGAGCGAGCTGTCCGGCGGTCAGCGGCGGCGGGTCGCCATCGCCCGTGCGCTGGCGGTCAAGGCTGAGCTCGTGGTGCTTGATGAGCCGTTCACGGGACTCGACGCCGGGACAAAGCCGGCCGTCATGGACTACGTGCGCGAGCGCCTGGCTGGGTGCACCGCTCTTGTGATCACCCACGACTCCACGGAGGCCGCGTTCCTGGGGGCGCGCGTGGTGACGCTGAACCACAGCCCCGGGCTGACCATATGACACATCGTCGTGTAAATAATTATTGACACGATGTCAAACATGTCGTACCTTGGTGTTGTCAAAGATTCTTAACACGAAGGTTGAACCATGACACACGAACTGCGGCAGCCCGGTGACGACGATCCGGTTGTCATGACCGCCGAGGAGCGCTCCGTATGGGTGTATCTCGCCGTCGTCGTGATCACCTCCACCGCATACTTCGCCGTGGTCATCCCGCGCGCCGTCAGCCAGCCCATCGAGGACGTCTCCTGGATCACGCCGATGCTGTGGGTCCTGGGCTTCTCGATTGCGGGCACGATCGTCGGCTCGGTTGTCGGCTCCGTGAGCGGCGCGGTCGGCCTGGCCATCCGCGGCATCAACCCGGAGGGCCAGCTTGAGGGAGACCAGCGCGACAAGGACATCAGGAGGATGGGAGACCAGCGCGCGGCACTGGCGGCCAGCAGCGCGATGTTCGTGGTGCTCGTGCTCGCCATGATCGGCGCCGACCTGTTCTGGATCGGTAACACCGTGTTCCTGGCTGGAACGGTCGGAGCGCTGCTCGAAACCATCACCAAGATCCGCGCCTACCGCCGGGGTTTCTGAGATGCCCCCCAAGCCCACCAAGGTCACCAACCGGATTCGTGCCCTCCGGTTCGAGTCCGACGAGATGACCCAAGCCGATCTGGCGGCGCGCCTCAAGGTCACCCGCCAGACCGTCATCGCGATCGAACAGGGAAAGTACTCCCCCTCGCTCGAGATGGCCTTCGAGATCGCGAGGGTCTTCAAGCGGCCTCTCGACGATGTGTTCCAGTACTCAGCGGGAGGTACCGACGATCAACTCTCCGCATAGGCGCTAGGCCAAGAGCCCCGCTCCCTTTCCGCTGAACCCCTTCCTCCTGTCCACGAGCCGTGAGGCTCAAGACCTCCTCCTCGCTCACCCAAAATCACGTCACGCACACCTCATGGGAGAACTCTCATGAACGAGACCATCAAGACCGCCAGGGCCACCGGCGCCTGGTACTTAGGGCTAGCCCTTGCCGGCGTGTACTTCTACACGCTGTTCCGCCCCCTCAACCCCACCGCCGCGTACGCCACCGCGACGTTCGGCATGGTGAACGCGGTGGCGATCATGGCATCGGGCGCCTTCATGGCCACCGCCAACTCGATTGCGGCGGATGCGAGCCTGGCCCCCAGCGGCGACGCAGCCGGCGCCGTCGGCCTCATGTACGAGCTGTCCGTGAACGCGTGGGGCATGGGCAACCTGTTCTTCGGCTTGTGGCTCATCCCGATGGGGTGGGTGGCCGTCACGTCCGCCCGGTTCCCACGGTTGCTTGGCTGGACGCTCGTGGTCGGTGGCGTCGCCTATGTACTGAGCAGACTGGTGGCGTACGGCATCGCCAATGCGCCCGACGCCCTCGCCACGGGACTCGCCTTCCCCGCCATCGGCGAACTCTGGATGGTGGGCTACCTGCTGTCCAAGGGCATCCGACCGTCGGCCTAGGGGGAGAGGCGCGAACCGCCGCCCACCCCAACGCTGCGAACCCAGGCGGAGCCCGACACGCCGACAGCATCGTCTCCGCCCACAGACGAGACCGGCGCGTCGGGCTCTTCAGCGGTTCGTAGGGTCTCTGGGGTGGGCAGGACGGGCAGTGCCTGGGAACAGGCGTACCGTTCCATCACGGAAATGAAAAACACCTTCAGCTCGCTCGCCATCTTCAACTACCGGCTCTGGTTTGCCAGCGCCCTCGTGTCGAACCTCGGTACCTGGATGCAACGCATCGCCCAGGACTGGTTGGTGTTGACGGTTCTTACCCGCGATTCCGGCGTTGCCGTGGGCATCACTACGGGCCTCCAGTTTGTGCCGTTTCTGCTGCTGGGGCCATTCACGGGTGTAGTGGCGGACAGGGTCGACCACCGCAAGATGCTGATGGTGACGCAGACCGCCGCCGGGGCGCTCGGACTGGGCCTGGGCGCGCTCGTTCTGTCGGGCAACGCCGAGTTGATGCACGTGTACGGTTTCGCCCTCGCGCTCGGCGTGGTCACCGCCTTCGATGCCCCGGCCCGGCAGACCTTTGTGGGCGACCTGGTGCCACGCACCCAGTTGTCCAACGCCGTGGGCCTCAACTCGGCGTCATTCAACGCCGCCAGGCTCATCGGCCCGGGCGCGGCCGGCCTGCTCATTGCGGCGGTGGGCACCGGGTGGGTGTTCATCATCAACGGCGCCACGTTCGCCGCGACCCTCGTCGCGCTGGCGCTGATGCGCGGGTCGGAGTTTCACGCCCAGGAGCGCGCCCCGCGCTCGCCCGGGCAAGTCCTCGACGGGTTGCGCTACGTGCGCGCCAGACATGACCTGATGATCATCTTCGTGGTGGTCAGCGTGGTGTCCACGTTCGGCCTGAACTTCCAACTCACGAGCGCCATGATGGCGCGCGTCGAGTTCGGCCGGGGCCCGCAGGATTACGGAATCCTCGGCTCGATTCTCGCGATCGGATCGCTCGCCGGCGCCATCATGGCCGCGCGGCGCAAGGAGCCGTCGGCCCGCCTGGTCGTCCTGTCCGCCGCCGGATTCGGGGTGGCAAGCGGTGTCATGGCCCTGATGCCCACCTACTGGACCTACGCGTTATCCGGGATCCCGGTCGGATTCATGGCGTTGACGATGCTGACGTCCGCGAACGCCACCGTCCAGACCACCACGGCTCCCCACATGAGGGGCCGCGTGATGGCGCTCTACATGATGGTGCTGATGGGCGCGAACCCCCTGGGCTCACCGCTTGTGGGCTGGGTGGGCGAACACCTGGGCCCGCGCCTCGCCATAGCGGTGGGCTCCGTCACGGCGTTCGCCGTTGTCGCGGCCGTGGTGATGAGAGCGGTGAGCCGGGGACGGCTCGACGTCGCCCTCTCGCCGCGCCGTCCGTTCCTCAAGGTCACCACCATCCCCGAGGTGCAATACCCCGACGTCTAGGCGGGAGTCGCTCCGTGGCGCCTGGCTCGCGGCGTGCGACACCCGCGCTAACGTCGCGGGTATGACTGAGCAGAACTTCCTCATCAAGCAACGTTTTACCGCGATGGTCAACCGCTACGAGATCTGGAGCGTCGACGCCGCATGGCGACCGACGACGATGCTCGGCTTCGCCCAGCAGAAGCGCATGAAGCTACGTGAGGAGGTCGTCTTCTACACCGACGACTCCAAGACCACCGTGCTGTTCACCTTCAAGGCTCGCAACGTGCTGGACCTGAGGTCGGTGGTCGACGTGTTCGACGGTGCGGGCCAGGCCATCGGCGAGTTCCACAAGGACTTTGCCGCGTCGCTCATCAACTCCACCTGGATGATCGACCAGCCCGGTCAGCCACAGGCCCGGGGCCAGGAGAAGTCGCCGCTGTATGCGGTCATTCGCCGCTTCACCGACCTCGGCTTCATCCCCTATGACTTCGTGTTTACCGCACAGGGCCGCCCCGTCATGGAGATCGTCCGCAAGTGGGGTCTGCGCGACACGTACCAGTGCACCGTCGCTGCCGGGGAGTACGACACCCGCCTGCTGCAGGCCGTCGCGGTGGGCCTCGATGCGCTGCAAGACCGCTAATGTGCGCCCGCCACGACATGGTCGGGCACTAGGTCAGGGCTGAGGACGGTCCCATCAGCCACAATGTCACCATGACCGACATCGTCACGCTCGAAAACGATTTTTGGCAGGTGGGGCTCGTTCCCGCCACGGGCGGATCCGTCGCGTTCGGCCGCGTGTCGGTGGGCGGCGCGTGGGTGGACGTGCTGCGTCCCACCCCCGACGAGTCCCTCGCCGACGTCTGGTCCACGGCGTCGTTCCCGTTGGTGCCGTGGTCCAACCGGATTCGCGACGCCGTGTTCTCGTGGGCGGGCAAGGACTACCGGCTGCGCGTGAACTTTGAGGACGGCACCGCAATCCACGGCACGGGCCTCGAGTTCCCGTGGTCGGTGGTGGCACAGTCAGCCACCTCGGTCACTCTTGAGTTCGCATCGCGCGCCGTCTACGGGGTCAACTTCCCCTGGCCGTTCACCGCGCGCTTCACGTACGAGCTCGACGCGGAACGCTTCACCTGGTACATGGACATCACCAACGACACGCACGAGACGTTCCCGGCTGGCCTGGGGCACCACCCCTACTTTGTGCGAGAGCTCAACGCCCCCGGATCGACGCCGGGCGAGCCGACGCGACTTCAGGTCAACTGCGTCACGTCCTATCCGGTGGTGGGATGCCTCCCCACGGGCCCCGCTACGGAGGTGTCCGGTCGCATCGACTTCAGGGACATGAAGCCCTTGGGCGAAGAGTTCATGGACGCCTGCTACACGAGCCGCACCTCGTCGACCCTCGCCACGATCGAGTACCCCGGCGCCCTCACGGTCGACATTGAAGCGGGTGCGCTCCTCGAACATGCGGTCGTGTACCAGCCGGTGGAGGTGCCGTACTTCGCGCTGGAGCCGGTGACTCACGTCAACGACGGCTTCAACCGGGAGGCTGCACACGAGGACGGCACTGGCATATTCCTGGTCCAGCCGGGAGAGACCAGGTCGACCGCGTTTACCCTGGTGGCGCAGCCGCACGTTTAGCCGAGGGGTGGCGCATGTGGCCTAGACTGGTGGTCGCGCCGACGGCGCACGCGGGTGTAGTTCAATGGCAGAACTTCAGCTTCCCAAGCTGATAGCGCGGGTTCGATTCCCGTCACCCGCTCCACTGCGCCACTCCACCACGGCGCCACTCCACCACGGCTCCCCACGTTGAGGCCGGGCCCCTAGCCAGCCTGAGGCACCTTCGAGCTCGCAGTCCAGTCGTAAGTTCCGCCCACGGTGCCGTCGTCCAGGTACCACGTCAGTGTGTACGGCGCCTGATCGTGGTCATGGATCAACGGCAAGCTCGGCCACCATGCGGCGAAGTACCCATTCGAGACCGTGGCGTCCACCACGACTCCATTCGCGAGCGTCACGGTGACACGGGCGACGTCTTCTCCCGCATACCCCCAGGTGTCAGCCGAGTTGTCGCTCCAGCCTCCGCCGAACCACTGAATCTGGTTCGACGCGGGCGTGGGGGCGATGCCGCCACCGCTACCACCAGCGTCGCCCGTCTCGTGTGAGTTCGGGTCGAGGGGCAGCAAACACTCTATGTCGGCGTGCTCGCCACCGGTTTCCGCCGTCAGCAGGGTGTAGGTCCAGTCGCCGCGGCGCTCGGCCACGACGGGGACCAGATCATCGAAGCGCAGCGCATCGGCCACCTCACCGTCTGGGTCGCCAAGTCGCATGCGGGCGAGGCACGCCTTGGCTTGGGCCTCAGCGTCGCCAGGGGTCACGGGATCCGGCACGGCTCGCCAACTCGCGTACGCCGCGGGGATCCAGCTCCCGTTGGAGTCGGGCCACAGCGTCGCGCCGACGATGCCCGCAGCGGCGACCGCTGCGGCCGCACCGATTCGCATGGAGAGGCGACGACGTCGACTCGTCCTCGTGATGGGGGCGACCTTGTCATCTCCCGTCGCGGGGGCGCCCTCATGCGCGTCTGCGGGGCCGACGTGGCGCGTGGCGTAGGCGCTGATCCGATGCGCGTGTGACTCCCAGAGCTCATCGAACCGGACGGCGTCGTCCGAAGCTGCGGGCTCCCGGGAACCTGCGCGTCCATCGGGCGCCTCGATGTCTCCATCCATACCGGGAATTGTCCAGGAGGTGAGCGATCCTTACGTCCCCACGTCAGATAGGCACGCCGACATACTTATATTCTCATTTCGCAACTGTTATCATGCGTCATATGAGAACTCAGGCTCCGGCCCTTCTGCCGATCTTCCGGTCGGAACTTCAGCCGCGTCTCCTCTTGCGGGTGCTCACCAGCGACAAGGGGATCAGCGCCGCAGAACTAGCCCGCAATCTCGGCGAGCCCGAACCGACGGTCTTTCGTGAAACGCGCCGCCTACTGCAGTTTGGCCTCCTCCGGGGCGAGCGAGTCGGGCGCACCCTCGTTCTACGTGCAGCCGAAGACAATCCCGCCACCGCTCCGCTACGACAGTTGCTTGTAGTGACCTACGGGCCCAGTCTCCTGATCACGCGGGCGCTCATGGGGCTCGCTGGCATCGACGAGGCATACATCCACGGCTCGTGGGCGGCCCGCTTTCACGGTGAACCCGGTGGCCCGCCCGGGGACGTCGACGTCGTCGTGGTTGGCCAGCCTGATCGCCGCGCGGTCGACGCCGCGCTCTCCGGACTCGAGACCGAACTCGGCCGAGAGGTTAACGTCACGTATGTCACGCAGGAGCGATGGCGCGACACCGATGACCCCTTTATCGGGACCGTGCGCTCACGCCCCCTTGTGCGCCTTGAGATGTCGGACGGTCCTGCAATGCTGAAGCCATGAGTCCTTGGGGCCAGGGCCGAGCCACCGTTGACCAGATGCTGGTGTCCGGACAGTTGGACCGCGTTCCCCCCAACCGAGAGGCCTCCAACGCGCTTCTCGCCAAGGCGAGCACGCACCTGCTCTCCGCAGCGACCTTGGCCGCGTCGGATGTCGAGCTCGCCTACGATGCACTCCACGCCGCCAACCGCAAAGCCCTGACGGCGGTCCTCCTTGCCCAGGGGCTGCGACCCACGCGCGACGCTGGCCACACGGGCGCCTTCGAGGCAGTGCGCGCCCAGCTCCATCCGCCGCTCGGGCCGACGCTCGCGCCCTACACGCGGATCAGGCGAGCCCGGAATGCGGGCGACTACCTCGACGAGCTCCCGGCGACCGCCGACGACATCGCGGCCGACCTGCCACTGTGTCGGTCGATCGTCGAGATGGCGGTCAAGGTCGTCGACCAGATGCCGCCCTACTGACCACTGCGCACCGAACGGGATGGGGTCCCGAAAAGGTCCCAGTCCGCGCCGTGCCAAAACGCCAGGCGTTCATTGCGCCTGGTATGTTGCCTACTTGTCCCGCGCCAACATCAAGCGATTTCTACTTCCCAAGCTGATAGCGCGGGTTCGATTCCCGTCACCCGCTCCATTTTTTTGCGCGCGCCGGCGGCCCTTCGCGCCCCTGGCGGATCACCTGCCCGGCCCTTCGGGCGCCGTGGACCTTTCGTCCCGCGATGGACCAAAGCCACCCAGATATCCTGAAATTCCGGGCGCGGTACCGCGTCGGCGCACCTTGAGGACGCGGCACGTGTGCCGCCGTCACGGGGGCGACGAAGGGCGGACGAACAGCGATGGGCGCACACTCCCGGACGATCGACGAGGTGCTTGAACAACTCCACGTGGACAAGGGAGGCCTTACCGCCGCAGAGGCCAGACGTCGCCTGGAGACCGAGGGCCCGAATCGCCTGCCCGACGCCAAACCCGACAGCCTGATCAAGCGCATCGCCAAGCAATTCAACGACATCCTGATTTACGTCCTGCTGGCGGGCGTCGTGGTCACCGCGCTGCTGCAGCACTGGATCGACTCCGGCGTGATCCTGGGCGTGGTGGTGATCAACGCCGTGATCGGTTTCATCCAAGAGGGCAAGGCCGAGGCCGCCTTGGAGGGTATCCGGAAGATGTTGTCCCTGGACGCCCAGGTCCGGCGCGACGGCCACTGGGTCACCATCGACGCCAAGGAGCTGGTCCCCGGGGACGTGGTGCGATTGCGTTCGGGGGACCGCGTCCCTGCCGACCTGCGGCTGATCGCCACGACCAACCTGCAGATCGAGGAATCGGCCCTGACCGGCGAGTCCCTCCCGGCGGAGAAATCGCCCGACCCGGTGGACGAGGAGGCTGGAGTGGGCGACCGCACGTCGATGGCGTTCTCCAGTTCGCTCGTGACGTCCGGCCGCGGCGTGGGGGTGGTCACCGGCACCGGGGTGAACACCGAGATCGGCCGCATCAACACGATGATCAGCGAGGTCCAGACGCTGGCCACGCCGCTCACCAAGGCGATGAACCGTTTCGGCGCTCAGCTGTCGATCACCATCGGCATGTTCGCGGTCGCAATGTTCGCCATCGGCCTGATCGTGCACGGCAACCCGCCGGGCGACATGATGATCGCCGCGATCAGTTTCGCGGTGGCCGCAATCCCCGAGGGTCTGCCGGCGATCATGACCATCACGCTGGCGATCGGCGTCCAGCGGATGGCCAAGCGCAATGCGATCACCCGCCGACTCACCTCCGTGGAGACGCTCGGTTCGGTCACCGTGATCTGCTCTGACAAGACGGGAACGCTGACCAAGAACGAGATGACGGTCCGGGCGATCGCCACGGCCGACGGCACGTACACGGTCAGCGGCACCGGCTACCAGCCCAACGGTCAGGTGCTGCTGGATGACTCCCCCGTGGCGCTAGAACGCCCCGACCTGCTCGCACTCGTGGAGGCGATGGCGGTAGCGAACGATGCCGAGGTGGACGAGAACGAAGACGGCCGGTGGGTCATGATCGGCGAACCCACCGAGGGTGCGCTCCAGACGTTGGCCGTGAAGTGCGGTTTCGACCGCACGGAGTACGACCGTGTGGACGAGGTCCCGTTCGAGTCCGAACACAAGCTCATGGCGACCCTTGAACAGTCGCCCGACGGCAGGTCGCTGGTGCTCGTCAAGGGTGCGCCGGACCGCCTGCTGGCGCGATGCCGCACGCAGTACTCCTCGCGGTCCGGCGCGTCCGCCCTGGACCACGCGTGGTGGGAGGAGCGGATTGCGGAGATGACGGTGCATGGGTTGCGGGTGCTGGCGGCCGCGCGCCTCCAGCCCGACCAAGACCAGCGGTCGCTGAGCCTGGACGACCTTGACGGAGGGCTGGTGTTCCTGGGTGTCGTGGGGATCCTCGATCCGCCCCGACCAGAGGCGATCGAGTCGATCGTCGCCTGCAGGCGAGCGGGAATCGCGGTCAAGATGATCACTGGCGACCATCCCGCCACTGCCCTGGCGATAGCACTGGAGATGAACATTGTCAGCAGTGAGCGCGGTGACGACGCGGTCATCAGCGGAGTCGAGCTGGAGGCCGCGACCGACGACGAACTGCAGGTCATCGCGCAGCAGTATTCGGTGTTTGCGCGCACCAGCCCCGAACACAAGCTTCGCCTGGTCAAGGCGCTGCAGGCCACCGGGGAGGTGGCGGCCATGACGGGCGACGGCGTCAACGACGCCCCGACGCTCAAGCGGGCCGACGTGGGGGTGGCGATGGGGATCAAGGGCACCGAGGCGACCAAGGAGGCTGCCGAGATCGTCTTGGCGGACGACAATTTCGCGTCGATCGAACAGGCGGTCCACGAGGGCCGCACCATCTACGACAACCTGCGCAAGGCGATCCTGTTCATCCTTCCCACCAGCGTTGCGGAGGCGCTCGTCATTATGGTCGCGGTGGTCGTCGGCTTCGACTTGCCGCTGACCCCCACTCAGATCCTGTGGGTGAACATGGTCACCGCCGTCACCCTCGCTCTGGCGCTCGGGTTTGAAAGGGCCGAGCCGGGCATCATGGACCGACCGCCTCGCGACTCCGGTGCATCCATTCTGGGCGGCTACTTTCTGTGGCGGATCGCCTTCGTGTCCGTGCTCACGGCGGGTGCGACCATCGCGGTGTTCCACGTCGTCAAGGGCAACACGGCAGACCTCGACATTGAGCGGACGGTGGCTGTGAACACCCTGGTGTTCGCGGAGATCTTCTACCTGTTCAATGCCCGGTTCCTCACGGCCGCCAGCTACTTCCCGTCGCGATTGTTCGGCAACCCCGTGGCGTGGATCGCCGTAGGGGTGTTGCTGGTGCTGCAGGTGGGGTTCGTCTACCTACCCTTCATGCAGTCCCTCTTCGAGACCGCGGCCCTGAGCCTGCGCCACTGGGTGATCCCCATCATCATCGGACTGGCCATCTTCGCCGTCGTGGAGGTCGAGAAGGCGGTGGTGCGCTCTTGGCAGAGACGCCATCCACGGCCGCGCCGTGCCTGCACTGGATGATGGATGAGGCCCATTCACGTCGAGACGTCGGCGTGGTGAAGGGAAAACGGCCACGGCGACTCGTCACTGCGTTCGAGGATGCGGTGGCTCACGGATCCCGGCACCGAGCGGTCCGTCATGACCTGGAGCGCGAACGAGGCGGCATGGGCATCGGCCTGGGGTCCTGTCCACGCCGATGCGGTTCGCTCACGCGCCTTCAGCCGCCATCGCGACGTGGGCCTGGTGGCGTGGACCCGGATTCCGGTGCGGGCCTCTCGTACGGAGATGTCACGCTCTGCGGCTTGGTAGGCGGTCAGGGTTGGAGACTGCATGGTGGTGCCCTGTCGGTAGGTACCGGCGATCAGGCGCCGCCGGCGGGGGTGTGGTGGGGTTGCCCCGTTCCGAACCGAGCGAGCACAAGCTCGACCGCTTCGCGCATCCGTTGGCGCAACGGGTGGATGAGCAAGTCGCGGTAGGCGGCCGCGAGTTTCCGGTCGCCGCCATGGCGGCGACCAGACCGGGCAGGACCTGCGCCGCCGGGGTGCGGGTGAACGTCGTCACCAGGAGGTCGGCGTAGGCCATGAGATCGGTGGTCACGCTGCCCGTGTCGATGGGCGCGGCGGCGGGCATTCGGTCGACGATGGCTTCGATCGCCAGCTACGCTTTGTCGGCCCAGCGCCGGTAGACGGTTGGCTTGCTGACGCCCGCCCGCCGCGCGACGTCCGCGACGGTCATCCCTGCGTAGCCGTGGCGTCCGAGTTCTTCGAGCGCGGCAGCGAGGATCGCGTCGTCCATCTCGGGCTGGCGCGGGCGGCCGCGTCCGCTGCCGTGTCCGCCGGGTCGCCGCGGCGAGGCGGTGTGGGGGATGTCCATGTCGGGCTCAGTCCTTTTGCGTTACCCCAGAAACGTCACACATGAGACGACGTTACGCAACTAGCGTTACGTATGTTCCGGCGGCCACGTTCGTCCGAGCGTGTCGGGTCACGCCGACAGGTCAGGGAAGCCGCGCAGGTGCGTCCGAGCCCGGTGAGCTCAGCGGTCGTGCTCGTGGTCGGCGCCGATAGCCGCGAGGGTCGCGGGGATGAGCGTGATCGGGCCCGGGCGCGCGAGGAGGTAGCCCTGGCCAAACGCGCACGACGTTGCCTGCAGCTCACCGACTTGGGCCAGGGTCTCGATGCCCTCCGCGATCGTCACCAGGTTCAGGGTCTCGGCGAGCCCGATGATCGCCTGCAGAAACGCGAGGTCGGCTTCCCCAGACTCGACCGAACTGACAAACGCCTGATCGATCTTGACCATGTCCACGGGCAGTTTTCTCAGGCGGCTGAGCGAGGAGTACCCGGTGCCGAAGTCATCGATGGCGACCCGCACCCCTTGCGCGCGCAGTTGCCACAATGCCTCGCGGCTACTCTCGTCCAGGAGCAGCCCTTCGTTGACTTCGAGCACGAGTGTCCTGGGTTCGAGGTCGTGGTCGCGCAAGGTCTTGACCACAAAGCCCGGAAACTCGTCGTCTTCCAGCTGAAGCGGGGACACGTTCACGCCCACGTACGCATCACTGCCGGTCTCGACCCGCCAACGTGCCACGTCGCCGCACGCCCGCACCATCACCTGCCTGCCTAGCTCCTGGATGAGGCCAGCCTGCTCCGCCGCTGGGATGAACGCCGACGGCGCAACATCCCCGAGCTCCGGGTCCGACCACCGCGCCAGGGCCTCGAGCCCCACAACGAGCCCCGTGTGCAGGTGGGCAATGGGCTGGTAGGCGACCGTAATCGCCTCCGCGGCGACGGCAGTCCGCAGTGCAGCCGCGAGCCGAAACTGGGCGACCGCGCCCTTGTGCATATCCGGTTCGTAGACGACGTACCGCCCGCGCCCGCGCAGTTTTGCCTGGTACATCGCCAGATCGGCGTTACGCAGCAGGGTCTCGGTTGTCTCCCCCGGACCGGCGGCGGCGATGCCGATGCTGGCTCCGATCACCACGCCGTGTCCGCTGAACTCGACCGGAGCGTTGTGCAGCGCAACAAGGATCCGGGAGGCGAGCGTCGTGGCCTGCTCGACGGTCGCGTTCTCGAGCAGCAGTGCAAACTCGTCGCCGCCCAGGCGCACCGCGGTGTCCCCGGCACGCGCACACGTCTTGATCCGACGCGCGGCCGCGATGATGACGTCGTCTCCGGAGGCGTGACCGAAGCTGTCGTTGACCACCTTGAAATCATCGAGATCGATGAAGAGCACGACGCTGCTGCGCCCCGGCCAGGCTCGACCCGCGAGCGCGTGATCGACCCGATCGAGAAACAGCCTGCGGTTGGGCAGTCCGGTCAGCGGATCGTGGAAGGCCTGATAGCCGAGGCGTTCCTCAAGCTCCTTCTCCTGGCTGACGTCAACAAGCACGCCTTGAAAGGTGGGGTTTCCATCCTGGTCGTAGAGCACCATGGCATCGTCGCGCACCCACACCGCCGTTCCGTCCTTGCGGTGGATCCGATACGTGTCCGAACGCGTCTCCACCTCGGTCCCGGCCAGAATCATGTACTGCTTGTCCGCCACAGCCGAGTCCCGGTCGGCAGGGTCGAGCTGGCGCAGCCACAGGCCCGGATCCGCCATCCACTCCTGGGCCGTGAAGCCGAGCATCCGCTCAATTTGAGGGCTCACATAGTGCCAGCGTCCGTCGGGGCCAGGCTCCGCAACGTACACCACCGCGGGGACCCGCTCGACGAGAAGCCGATACCGCTCCTCCGCGGCGCGTAGGTCGCTCTCGAGCCGCTTGCGCTCGGTGATGTCGAGCGTCATGCCGATCTCAAAATCGGGTTCGCCGTTGGCGTCCCTGACGAGCGACACGGTCAACGCCGTCCACAGGTACCCGCCGCCCCTGCGCAGAAACCTCTTCTCCATGTCGAAGTGATCGATCTCGCCGGCCGCCAACTTGCGGGACAGCACCGCATTGGGCTCAATGTCGTCGGGGTGCGTGAACTCGCTCCACGGCATCGTCGCAAACTCTTCATCGGTGTAGCCGAGCATGCGATGGAGCGCACCGTT
The DNA here is from genome assembly GCF_016278765.1 of Demequina sp. GTDB lineage: Bacteria > Actinomycetota > Actinomycetes > Actinomycetales > Demequinaceae > Demequina. The sequence goes on from NZ_JADQBE010000029.1 coordinate 27,125, forward strand.
CGTCATGGACGTGCGTCCTTGCGGGTCCACGAGGCCGATTCCCACCGGGGCGAGCTCAAGGATGGTTTCGAGCCGCTTCAGCCGCGCCGCTACGGCATCGGCTACGGGCAGGTCGCCGTCGCGCTCGGTGTCACCCACGACCCGCCTCCTTGGCTTGCAACTCAGGGGTTCCATCGGCCACCGGAACCCGCATGTGAGCCTTACTGACCTCCGGACAGCCGTCGAAACGCTTCAGAACGCCAGCGTGAACTTTGCGTGTCGTTCCCGGTGAAACATGTCGGTCCCCCGTACTGTCGTTCTTGAGCGAGCAATCACGTCCGACTCGTTTCACAGCAAAGGCCCCCCGGAGTAAGCGTCCGGGGGGCCTTGCTGTTGAGACGAGGATCACGACCGACGCAAGCGCCGACCGTAGCCGCCAGGTAACGAACCCAACCGGCGAACCCCGCAAGCGGGGCCCTCCTCACTCTGCGATTCACGGCCCGTCACTGCCACCTCGTTACCAGCGGCCCCTTCGTTCTCTCCGAGAAGATCCTGAAGGGCTAGCGCAACATCCTGTGAACCACTTCGCATCGACTCGAGTCCCTCTGCGGCCAGGTTGCCCCGACCACTTTGTTCGTCTTCGTGCGATCCGAATGAGTAATGTCTACTCCTCGAAAATGGGGCGCGCAAGCGGAAAATGACATTTTCGTTTTCCACTTTTGTTGCACAGGGTTTTCCACCGATTCCTGCGTCTGGCCGCGAGAAATCCACCGGCCTGTGGACAAAATCTGTGGAGGAGTGGCCCGCGCGAAAACCCAGGGCGAGGGTGCGGAGGCGACGCGGGAATCGGTCACCGAACTGCTCGGCGGGAATCGGTCACCGAACTGCTCGGCGGGAATCGGTCACCGAACCGCTTGCTGGGGACAGGCGAAGGGCCCCTCGAAGTAAGCGTTCGAGGGGCCCTGCCATGACCTCAAGTTCTCGGCACCGCCCCGTGAGGCGACACCAAATGCCGTGATTGACGTTACGGCCTCGTCTTCCGAGGAAGACAACCTATCGGTCGACGCTTGGGGCCGTCAGTCCCTGTGCCGTCACCCACAGTGTGTCAAGTGCGACCTAGGTCTCACCGCATACCCTGGACCAGCGTTGTCCGAAGCGCCCGAGTCCATCACCACACACCCGACTCTTGGCGAGACGCCGGTCTCCCAGCGTCCACATCAAGTACGGCTCACCGCAGTGAAAGTCCCTGCCGAGCGAGTGATGATTTTCCCGATGCCCCAGTAGTAGCGGACCCGCGCGCGCCAGCGCAAGCCGCACGTGGGTCGACTTTTTCACACCGCTTTTCCACATTTTTCTCCACCGGGTTTGCCAGGGAGTTCCAGATTCGTGCACACGGCTGTGGACAAAATCTGTGGACGCGCCGCCGGCCGACACAGGTCGCTCGCGGTCCCCACCGACCCGGCGCGGTCCCTACCGACCCGGCGCGGCGTCGTCGGATTGTGCCAGCCCGCCCAACATGGCGTTGTACTCGGCCAGGTCCGCGTCCCCGGTGCGCACCGCCTCCCGATCCTGGCGCGTGGCGGTGCGGGCGTCGGCCCGCCGCCAGGCCACGAGCACGCCGATCGCCAACACCAGCACCGGAAGCTCACCCAGGCCCCACGCGATGGCGCCTCCATACTGCTGGTCGGTGATGGCGTCGGCGCCCCAGTCCCGACCCATGAGTCCGTACCAGCGAGGAGCGAGCAGCACCTCCGACGCGGTGAGCGAGACGCCAAAGAACGCGTGGAACGCCATGGTGGCGAACAGCAGCAACACCCGCAAGGGGTATGCGGGTCGCGTGGGGCCAGGGTCGATCCCCACGAGCGCGTTGGCGAACAGGTAGCCCGCGAGGGTGAAGTGCACGATCATCCACAGGTGCCCCGCGTGATTGCGCAGCGCGAACTCAAACAGGGGGCTGTAGTAGAACGCCACCAAGGAGCCGGCGAAGTTCACGGCGGCCACCACCGGGTTCGCCAGGAACGTCATCCACCGCGATTCCACGATGGTGCGGATCCACTCGCGCGGCCCGCGGGTGCCATCCGTGCGGCTGGGCAGCGCACGCAGCGCCAGGGTCACGGGCGCCGCGTAGACGATGGGTAGCGGCACGGCCATCACCAGCAGCATGTGCTCCACCATGTGACCGGAGAAGGTCACCATCCCGTACACGGCGGGTGCGCCCTGGGTGATCCACGCGATGCCCGCCATGCCCGTGAGGAACGCGACGCTGCGCTGCCACGGCCAGTCGTCCCCACGCCCACGCAATCGGGACACCCACCTCAGGTACACCACGCACAGGGCGACCACCACCAGAGCCGACAGGATCTCGAGCCGCCATTGAAGGACCCACTCGATCGCGTCGGGACGCGGCGGCAGCGGGTACCCGGTCAGCAGGAACGCGGGGCTCGGGTTGGGCACCACCACCACAGGGATTGTGGGGTTCGAGCGGGCCAACACCCCTCCGATGCCGGCCACAGCAGCGAGCAGGGCCACATCCCAGGCGAGCACGCGGTAGAAGCGGCGCCGCACATCGGCCGACGTGAGCCGGGGCAACGTGACGCGCCGATGCCACGCCGCTAGGGCGATGACCCCCGACATCAGGATGAGCTTGAGCGCGAGGATGCGGCCGTACGTGGTGGTGACCAGGTCGCCGGCCGAGCCGACGCGTAGCCACGCGTTGGAGGCGCCCGACGCGACGATGGCGGCCGCAGCCCACAGCGCCATGCGGGACACACGCTGCACTGCGGCCTTGGCATCGTTGCCGAGCGGCTTGCGCGCCGCGGCCAAGGCAATGAGCAGACCCAGCCAGACCGCCGACGCGGCCACGTGCACGTACAGCGACGTCACCGCGAGGTGGTGGTCTTCGGCGCCGGCCGCATGGCCCGTCATCGCCTGCACGCCCAGCCCATAGGCCACCGGGACGAGCGCCCACGCCGCCTCCGACGGCGTGCGCACCAGCGTGACCGCAATCGACGTGACGACGGCCGCGAGCAGATTCATCCCGTACGCGCGGCCGAGGTCGATGTCGCCGACGAAACTCCAGAGCTGCGCGCCAAAGTCGGGGGCGGAGGGCCCCACCTGGGCGATGTCCACGTAGGAGCTGATGAGAAAGACACCCGCGCCCGCAATCCACACCAGCGCACCGACTCTGGCCACCAGCGCGGCGCGCTCGGCGGCCGCACCCCGCACCACCGCGACCACCAACAGCAGCCCGCCTACCACCGCGGCCACGCCCAGGTCGCGCACCACGGCCGCGGCCGTCACCAGGATCATGTGTTCAGCGTAAGGGCGCGCGGCAGCCGCGCCGAATGATCCACGGCGCGAGCACCTGCACCGGGAATCCCCGACCCAGGAATAAGGGACCCGGCCGATGCGTGGAATATGGTGGTTGCGCGCCGCGAGCCCTCCCCGCCCCGCGCCACTTCGACCGCACGGACGCGGCAGTCCCCGCCGCATCGTCCGGCGTCGTGTGAAAGGAATATTCGTGACCACAGCCGTCTCCGCACCGCTCCTGAGTCGCCGACAGATCAACCTCATCGTCGGCGGCCTGATGGTGGGCATGTTCCTGGCCGCACTCGATCAGATGATTGTGGCGACCGCGATCCGCACCATCGGCGACGACCTCAACGGCCTCACGCTGCAGGCCTGGGTCACCACGGCCTACCTCATCGCAGCGACCATTTCGACGCCGCTGTACGGCAAGCTGTCGGACATCTTCGGGCGGAAGCCGCTGTATGTGTTGTCCATCAGCTCGTTTGTTGTCGGCTCGCTGCTGTGCGGCACGGCCACCTCGATGTTCGAGCTCGCGGCGTACCGCGCCATTCAGGGTCTGGGCGCCGGCGGGCTGATGGCGCTCGCACTCATCATCCTGGGCGACATGCTGTCGCCGCGCGAGCGCACCAAGTACCAGGCGCTGTTCTTTGGCGTATGGGGCGTGGCGTCCGTGCTGGGCCCCGTTCTTGGTGGGTTCTTTGCCGACGCCGACCAACTGCTCGGCTTCGCCGGCTGGCGCTGGATCTTCCTCATGAACGTGCCGCTGGGTGCGATCGCCCTGTTCATCATCCTGCGCGTCCTGCACCTGCCCGCCACGCACAAGCGCGTGGCGATCGACTGGTGGGGCGTGGGCACCCTGGTAGTCGCCATCGTGCCGTTGCTCATCGTGGTGGAGCAGGGCCGGGACTGGGGCTGGACCTCCCCGAGCGTGCTCGTCCTGTCTGCCGTCGCGCTCGTCGGCATCCTGGGCTTTGTGCGCGCCGAACTCGCCGCCGGGGACGACGCCCTGCTGCCGCCACGCATCTTCCGCAACCGCACCGTGGGCGTCTCGACGGGCCTGAACTTCATCATGGGCTTCGCGATGTTCGGCGCCATGGCGGGACTGCCGCTGTACATGCAGATCGCCAAGGGACTGTCGCCCACCGCATCCGGACTGGCGATGCTGCCCATGACCTTCGGCATCATCACGATGGCGGGGCTCTCGGCGCGCGTCATCCACCAGACGGGCCGGTACCGCGTTTTCCCGATCATCGGCACGTCGCTCATTGTCATCGCCAGCATCGACCTGTCCACCCTCTCGGCCGACAGCCCGCTGTGGCACCTGTTCGTTGGTGCAGGGCTGTTCGGCCTCGGCCTTGGCGGCGTGATGCAGCCGAACATGCTGGCCGTGCAGAACGCCGTGGAGCCCCGAGACATGGGTACGGGCTCCGCGTCGGTCATGTTCTTCCGGCAGATTGGCGGTTCGCTCGGCACCGCGGTGTTCCTGTCGATCCTGTTCGGTACGGTCGGGGGCGACATCGGCAACGAGATCTCGGCGGCCTCGCAGACCCCGGCCTTCCAGCAGGTGGTGTCCGACCCCGCGACCCTCACCAATCCCGTGGATGCGGCCATCATTCAGACGCTGCAGGCCGGCTCGATTGACGGCGCCCAGGACGCGGGCCTGTCGCTCGACGACACCTCGTTCCTCAAGGAGGCCAACCCCGTGCTGGCGTCGCCGTTCCGCGAGGGCTTTGCGGACGCCATCACGCGCGTGCTGTTGATCTCCGGGTTCATCGGACTCGGCGGCGTGCTCTTCTCCCTGTTCATCCCGCACGTGCCGTTGCGCGAAAAGTCGGGCCTGGAGACGATGCGGGACGAGGACGAGGCGAAGGCGGCGGTGAGCGACGCAGCGGGTGACGACGACGCAGCGGCGGCAGCGGGTGACAACGACGTGAAGCCGGTCAACGCGGCCGACAAGTAGTTCTCCCCTCGAGCACACACGGGGTGGCCCGAAGTCGGCCCGGTTGTGCTGTGGCCCATGACGCGCCGTGAGAGCCGCCCCTACGCCACGTTGTCGATCCAGCGCCCATGGGCGTGCGCACCGGCCCGCACCTGAGCCGTGGCGTACGAAAGCCCCGTGTACAGGTAGAGGTATCCCGCTCCGCGCACGGGCTCCATCGCGACCCTCGCCACAGGCCTTCGCGTGGCGACCTCCGCAAGGGACGCGTCGATCGCGTCCCGTTGTGTCGCAGCGAGTTGGTACGCCATCACCGTATGGAAGACGAGCATCGGGCCGGGCGGAAGGTTCGCCTCCGTTTCCAGGAGGCTCACCGCAGCATCGCCCGCCACCATGCGCACGTCGGTATCGCGGCGGATGGCCAACGCGGCGCGCAGTCGCTCGAGTCTGTCGGTGTGCTCCGGCCACACGAGAGCCTCAAGCCACGCCGTCGCGTCGGCGTCCATCGCGTCGATGGGTGCCAGGTCGAGGCCCGTGCGCGTGGCAATGGCTGGGGCGCTATCGGGCAGAGCAAAACCGCCCCTGTTTTCGCACTGCAGAGTGAGTCGCGTCGCACTCGGATTGATAGCAGAGACAGTCTTGTCGCCGTAGTCGTAGTCGAACCGGTCGAGGCAGAGATTGAGTCCCGCCGACGCGCCAATGTCGACGAGGTGCACGGGAGCCCCCCACGCATCGGCGGCCTCGACGAGCCACGGAAGGATCGCTGCGGAACGACCCACCTCGTTTGTCTGCGTGCGCCGAGTGGAGCCCATCTCGATGAGCTCGGCCGCGTGATCGAGCGCGTACGCGCTAAAGGCGGCGTAAGCGTCAGCGTCAGGCGGGCGCGCATCGGCGCCTGCGAGATGCGGGTACCAAGCCGCGAGCGGATCGGCCGTGTTCAGTCGCAACTGGACGCCAGCGAACAGCAGGTTGAGCGGCGGAGCGTTGTCGATAGCACCCACGAGGGCGAGCATCTGGGGATCCTGCGAGATGCGGGACGCGAGAAACGCGTACAGGGGTGAATCAAGAGCCGATTCGATCCACGTCGTCACGGAGCGCGCGACCTGGTCGAGGTCGGCCCTGTTGTCCGCGCGCCACGCAGGTGAATCCATCGGCCCAGCGTACGCAACCGGTGCCCGATCCTGCCATACCCGCACGTCACCCAAGCGCATTACCTGCGGGACGTCGCGCAGACCGACGCACGTTCTCTAGGCTCATGGGTATGAGCAATGCACTCGGACTGACAGCTGCCCAGACCAAGATGCGCGAGGCCGGTGTCAATCAGGCCGCGATCGACGTCTTCAGCCACTACTACGGCGAGCTCGAGGCGGGGGCCACCGGCCTGATTCTCGAGGAGACGATCGAGCCGCTGACCGACCCCACCCGCCTGGATGGCGTGGAGGTGGACGACGAGGCCGCGAGGGCCGCGCTCGCCAAGACCGTCATCATCAAGCTCAACGGCGGGCTGGGCACCTCCATGGGGATGGACCGCGCCAAGTCGTTGCTGCCGGTACGCGGCGAACAGAGCTTCCTGGACGTGATCGTGGGGCAGGTGCAGCGGGCCCGCAAGGCAACGGGGGCCCACTTGCCCTTGCTGCTGATGAACTCTTTCCGCACGCGCGACGACTCGCTCGAGGCGCTCGCCGCGCACCGCGGCTTAGCCGTCGAGGGCCTGCCGCTCGACTTTGTGCAGAACAAGGAGCCCAAGCTGCTGGTGGACGGCCTCACGCCTGTCGAGTGGCCTCAGGACCCGGACCTCGAGTGGTGCCCGCCCGGCCACGGCGACATCTACACGGCGATCCTCGCATCGGGCATCCTGGACGCGTTGTTGGAGGCCGGGTTCCGGTATGCGAGCGTCTCCAACTCGGACAACCTGGGCGCCGTGCCCAACGCGCGCATCGCGGGCTGGTTCGCCGCATCGGGCGCGCCGTACGCCGCGGAGCTCTGCGAGCGCACCGCCGCGGACCGCAAGGGCGGCCACCTGGCCGTGCGCAAGGCGGACGGCCAGCTCATCCTGCGCGACACCGCCCAGACCGCGCCCAACGAGATGCACTACTTCACGGACGAGCACCACCACCCGTTCTTCCACACCAACAACCTCTGGTGGGACCTCGAGAAGCTCAGGGCGGCGCTCACCGAACGTGGCGCCGTGCTGGGCCTGCCCCTGATCCGCAACACCAAGCACGTGGACCCCACGGACAAGGAATCGCCCGAGGTGTTCCAGATCGAGACCGCGATGGGCGCCGCGATCGAGGTCTTCGAGGGTGCCACCGCGATCGTCGTCGGCCGGGACCGCTTCCTGCCCGTCAAGACCACGAACGACCTGCTGGTGCTGCGCTCCGACGCGTACGAGTTGCAGGATGACGGCGCGCTGCGCCTCGCGGTGCGCAAGGCCCCTGTTGTGGACCTCGACCCGGCCTTCTACAAGACGATGGCGGAATTTGACGCCCGTTTCCCGCACGGGGCGCCGTCGCTGCGCGAGGCGTCGTCGCTGACCATCAAGGGCGACTGGACGTTCGGCAAGAACGTGGTGGTGCGCGGCACCGTGGTGCTTCAGGACGACGATGGCCAGCGCAACGCGATCGCCAACGGCACGCTGCTCGACGGCGTGGTGATGGAGGGCTAGGCCTTCCCGGGTGCGCCCAGGATGCCGCGCCCGGGGCCCGCGCCTGACACGGGCCTAGGCCCAGACCAGCCCGTGCGCGGGGTCGTTCATCACGCGACCCACGTCAAACAGCAAGCGCGCGCCCAGTTCGCCGTCCACCAGGCGGTGGTCGAAGCTCAGCGCGAGTTGCGTCACCCAGCGAATCTGGATCTCACCGTCGTGCACCCACGGCATCTGACGGATCGCGCCGAACGCCAGGATGGCGGCCTCGCCGGGATTGAGGATCGGGGTGCCCGTGTCGATGCCAAGCGCGCCCACGTTGGTGATGGTGATGGTGCCGTCCGCCATGCGCGCTGGCGGGACGCGCCCACTACGAGCCTCGGCCGTGAGGTGTTGCAGTTCGGTCGCGAGCGCGTGAAGCGGCAAGCGGTGAGCGTCCTTGATGTTGGGCACCACGAGGCCCCGCGGCGTCGACGCGGCGATGCCCAGATTCACGTAGTGCTTGTAGACGATCTCTTGATTGGTTTCGTCCCACGACGCGTTGACCTCGGGGTGGCGACGCACCGCGAGCAGCAGCGCCTTGGCCACCAACAGCAGCGGCGTGACACGCACGTCGGCAAAGTCCTTGTCCGCCTTGAGTTTGGCCACGAGGTTCATGGTCTCGGTCACGTCGACGGTGAGGAATTCGGTGACGTGCGGGGCGGTGAACGCCGACTGCACCATCGCCTCGGCCGTGCGCTTGCGCACCGACTTCACGGGCACGCGCGTCGAGCGGCCGTTATCGCTCGAGTAGCCGGTCTCGAGCCACGGCTGATCGTCGTTCGCGTACGTCGCGAGCGTCTGCGCGGAGGTCTCCTTGACCTTCTGCTCGACGTCGCCGCGCGTCACCAGCCCTCCCGGGCCAGACGGGTTGATGGTGCTGAGGTCGACGCCCAGTTCCTTGGCGAGCTTGCGCACGGGCGGCTTGGCGAGCACGGGGTACTCGGTGTCGCCGACGCCGCCGATCTGCTCCACGACCTCGACGTTGCGGTGGCGGCGGTGAATGGCGTCGGCCTTGACCCCGTAGCCCACGAGCACGGCGCCGGAGCCCTCCGCAGCGGGCGTCGCAGCGGGCTCCTGTGAAGAACTCACTACTGACGCGACACCGGCCGGCTGGGCTCCCGCCTGGGACGCACCTGCAGCGTCGTCCTGGTAGTGAGTTCTTGACATGGATTCAGGGGCTGCGACCGGAGCGGAGGCGTCGTCGAGGTGGTCGGCGAACGGCGGGGGGTCCGCGACCTCGGGTTCCGTGCCTGCG
>NZ_JADQBE010000042.1:0-36231 GCF_016278765.1 Demequina sp.
CGAGGATCATGACGGCGGGCCAATACGCGAGCGCGGCGCCCGTCATCGTGGCGGCCTGCGAGGCGTCGCCGATCGTTGAGCCGTAGACAAGGCCGAGTCCTCCGCCCCCGACGAGCAGGAGCACGGCGGAACCGACGGCGGGAATCAGTAACCTCCCGAGCGCCCACCTGGTCCGCGACAACCCTCCAGCGAGTTGGGTTTCGACAATTCCGCTCGCCTCGTCCGTGCGTAGCGAAACCGCCGACTGGGTGGCGAAGACCGCGGCGATGAGCCCGATCATCCCCGCGAGCAGGGCAAGCAGCGCATCCACGCCAGCGCCGCGCGTGAATTCCGCCATGGCGTCCCCTGCGTCGGCGATGAAGGTGTTCATGGTGTCGGCAATCGAGCCGAACAGCAGGGCGGTCAAGACGACGGCAATTGTCCATCCGATGATCGGTCCGCGCTGGAGGCGCAGGCCGAGTCCGAGCGGCGAGGCAAAGCGGAGCGGCGCGCCTGCCGGGCCGGGGCGATCGGCGAGCAGTCCCGAGCCATGGTCTCGTCGGCCCTCGATCAGGGCAGCTAGCGCCAACAGCACGGCCGCGAGCACGAGCAGCGGCGCGAGCGGCCACCACAGGTTCCCCGCGTACGGCTGCATGCGCTGGCCCCACCCGATCGGCGAGGCCCACGACAGGACCCCATTGCCCAGGTCGCCGATCATCCGCAGCACATAGAAGCCGATGATGACGGCGGAAGCGAGAGCGTTGGCCCCGCGCGACGTGGAGGCGACCTGCCCGGCGACCGCGCCCACGCCGAGACCCACGAGGCCGACTCCCGCAACCGATGCTCCCAAGACAAGAGACCCCGCGATTCCGGCGCCCTGGGGATCCAGGGTGTTGGCGATGGAGGCCAGAGCGATGCCAGCGCCGACGACGAGGCACAGCAGCCCGTTGACGAGCCATGACGCCGTGGCGTACGCATGCAGTCCGAGCATCCTCGAGCGCAGCAGTTCGGTGCGCCCTTCCTCCTCGTCGGCCCTGCCGGCACGAGTGACGAGAAATGCGGCGCCGATCGCCAGGCTCAAGGCGATTGTCATCCATCCCTTGGTCCAGACGGCGCCGCCGAGGGTGTCTGCGGCGGGAGACAGTCCCGTCAGGGCCCTGATGCCAGGGGTGTCGGAGACCGCAGCGAAGTCATCCAGGGACTTCTGGGTGGGAAAGAGTGTGTGGTAGTACGAGGCGATGTAGGCGAACATCCCGACGAGCACGACGAACCAGACCGCCAGCCGCACGCGGCTGCGGCGCACGATGAGCCGCACCATGGTGCCGAGGCCAGCCAAGGCGTCGGACTGCCGACCGGTCCCTGCGGGTGCATCGACCTCCGTGACGGGAACCGTGGCCGTCACGTCTGATCACCTTCAGCCAGCGCGGCCAGTTCATTGCCGTAGTGGCGCAGGAACAGGGCCTCGAGCGACGGCGGGTTGGCGACGAGTGATCTGGGACTGAGCGTGGCCATGGCGCCCAGCACCGCTGGCATGGCGGCCTCGTCAACGGCGAAGGTTGCCCTCCCGTCGACCACCACAAAGTCGTGGACGCCCGGGAGCGATGCGAGGCCTGACGCCCCGCTGTCGATCACCGCGGTGACCTGGGTTCGGGTCAGATGCCGCAGTTCAGCGATGGTGCCCGATTCGACGGTCGCGCCATCGCGGATGATGGTCACCCGGTCCGCGAGCCGCTCCACCTCCGCGAAGATGTGGCTGGACAGCAACACGGACTTGCCAGCGGCCTTCACCTCACGGATTGACTCCGTGAACGCCGCCTCCATGAGCGGGTCCAGGCCACTGGTTGGCTCGTCGAGAAGCAGCAGTTCGGCGTCCGACGCGAGCGCGGCGACAAGCGCCACCTTCTGCCTGTTGCCCTTCGAGTATGTCCGGGACTTCTTGGTCGGGTCGAGCTCGAAACGGTCCAGCATCAGCGCCTTGCGCTGGGGATCGAGTGGACCGGAGAGCCTGACAAGGATGTCGATGGCTTCGCCACCCGTGAGATTAGGCCACAGTGTGACGTCGCCGGGAACGTAGGCGATGCGCCGATGGAGGGCGACCGCGTCGACCCAGGGATCGCCGCCCAGGAGTGACGCGCGACCGCCGTCGGCCCTGAGCAGGCCCAGCAACACGCGGATGGTGGTCGTCTTGCCCGAGCCGTTGGGACCAAGAAAGCCTGTCACCTGGCCAGTGGGAACCGAGAGATCGAGTCCGCATAGCGCTTGGACGGCGCCGAAGTTCTTGGTGAGGCCCTCGACTTCGATGGCCATGGTGCCATCTGAAACATTGCTGGACATGGTGTGCCTTCTTGAGGTGAGGAACGGGTGGATGGCGCCTCGACGTCACGCGGCGGCATCGTCGGCTCGGGCATCCTCCCCGGGAGGGTCTCCCACGTAGTCCAGGTAGTCGTCCAGCATCTGGCGCGTGGTGAACAGGCCTTCCGTCAGGAGTTCGACAAGAAGGGTGCCGATGGGCCGGGAGAGGAGATAACGCAGCCGTGCCTCTTCGTCCAGAGAGGGGCGCACGACGCCCGCGTTGACGCTGGCTTTCATGGCGACGCGCGCGTCGTCCTTGAGGGCCTGGTAGCGGCGAAGCACCTCGGCGTCGCACTCCGAGCGCAGGGCCACCTTGGAACCGAAGTGGTGGGTGATCAACCCCGGCGCTGTATGCACAACCAACAGACTATATGCGCAACTGGTGGCTGTCCCGCTGGTAGCTGTGCAGAGCGTGGCCGGCTCTACAGAAGCGCCATGCCCCACACCAGCGTGTGAGCCTCACCGGGCTCCAGGGTGACCAGCATGTCGCCCGTGCGGAAGGCGTCGGCGATGCAGGACATCGGCTCGATGGCCACGCCCGAGCGTTGCGCAGACGCGGGGCTGATGTGGTTGCCCGTGCACACCTGCCACGCCTTCGCGGCGCCGTCCATCCAGATCGCCACCGTGGACCCGTCGCCGCGCGTGAGGCGCGCCCACGAGCGGCCGTCGGCGTCGCGGATCGGATCCGCAAAGGCGTCGTCAAGGTCGGAGCCCGCGAGCGTGCGCGCCTCGCGATAGTCCATGTCTCCTGCCACGCGAGTGGTGCCGGTGGGCAGTAGCCGGTCGTCCACCGTGACCAGGCTGTCCGCGCCCACCTCGAGCGTGCAATCGTCGAGAGACCCGGTGCCCGGCGAGATCCACGGGTGGTAGCCGACGCCGTACGGCAGGGCGGTCGCGCCCGTGTTGAGGGCGGTCGTGGTGATGGTGAGCCCGTCGTCGGTGAGCGCGTAGGCGACGCTCACGCGCAGCGAGAACGGGTAGCCGGGACTAGCCGGGAGGTCGAGTACGAGCGTCGCCGCATCGGCCGATGCCTCTGCCACCGCCCAGTCGTCCCAGCACGACAGCCCGTGCAAGGCAGTGTGGCGGGAGGGCTCGCTGATCGCCAGCTGCAGGTCGCGGCCGCCGAAGGAGTAGGCACCGTCCGCGAGACGGTTGGGCCACGGCGTCAGCACCTTGCCATGGAAGGCGGGTGCGACCTCGTCCTCGCGAAAGCGCACCACGACGTCACTGCCGCCGACGCTGTAGGTGCGTAGCGCAGCGCCGACGGTGGCGATAGTGGCGGTCTGGGCGCCGCGGGCCAGGTGGACCTGGGTACCGGAGAGAGGGCTCATGCCCTCACGTTAGCGGCGCGGTGGGATCGGTGTGCGCGACCTACCGCCGGCGGCGCGGGGTGAGCCGCACGGCGGGCATCGGCGGGGCGGGAATGCGCACGTCCCCATGGCCGTCCACCTCGCCAAAGCGCGCCGAGCGGCCCTGCCACGCGTCCCAAGCCTCCACGATCTCCTCGTGGCTACGGCCCACGAAGTTCCACCACATGACCAGGTTTTCGGCGAAGGGCTCACCGCCCAACAGGAACACGAGCGCGCCCTTCTCTGACGCCACGTTCACGCGGTCGCGACCGGTGCCGAGGTAGAGGAGGTCGTTGCGGCCAGGGCGCGTGGGGGCGTCTCCTGGCGCGGACGACGCGTGGACGTCGAGTTCGCCGTCGAGCACCACCACGGCATGCTCCCACGCAGCCTCAAGGGGAATGCCGACGCTCGAGCCAGGGGCGATGCATATCTGGGCTCCTACCAGGGGAGTGTGGATGGTTGCGGGGGATGCGACACCCGCAAGGGTGCCCATGACGACGGTGGCGTCGGCGTCGGCGCCGTGATCCGCCGCGAGGGAAAGCGTGGGAAGGCTCTCGTGACGCTCGAAACCGCGCTCGCCGTGACGGGTAGCCTCCGGTAGGGCGACCCACAGCTGCACAGCGTCGATTTCGTCATCCCCGTCGCCAAGCGAGTACTCCGAGTGCGCGATGCCGGCGCCGCTCGTCATCAGGTTGAGTTGGCCAGCGCGCAACACCACGTCGGAGCCGAGCGAGTCGCGATGGCGCATCTCGCCCGCGAGCGGCCATGTGACGGTCTGCAGGCCCATGTGGGGATGCGGTTCCACCCTCATGGTGGTGCGCTGCGGCCCAAAGCGGTCTAGAAAGCACCAGGCGCCCACCGTGGGAAGCGCGCGTTGCGGCAAGGCGCGTTGGACGTTCATGGAACGCAGGCCACCCAGCGGCACCTCGCGCGACGGCATGACGTCTGCGCGCGGCCCGGTCATCATGACCGCGGCGGACTGGTCGGCCAGTCGATCCTGGCGCCGTCGATGGGGTGACGCTCCAGGTAGCGGGCCATGTAGGGGCACAGCGGAATGATGGTGAGGCCTTGCGAAGCGGCGTCGGCGAGCGCCTCTGCCGCGAGGCGAGAGCCGACTCCCTGGCCTTGGAAAGCGTCGAGCAACTCGGTATGGGTGAAGGCGATGTGGGTATCTGACTGCTCGAATGCCACGAATCCGGCCTCCTGGCCATCCACTGTGATGTGGTAGCGCCCGGAGGCGTCATTGCGAGTGATGGAGATGTTTCTGATCTCGTTCATCGGGCTCCCTTCACGTGCTAGGACGTCTTCTTGGGCGAGGTGCCGCCGGCGGCGAGGCGCATCAGGTCTGACTCGAGGTCGATTCCCGTCTCTGTTCCACCAGCCGATCCGAACGCGTGCTGGTAGTTCTGCCAGGACTCGTCGCGCACCGCCTTGGCAAAGCCGGACTCCATGAGCAGCGCCAGTTCGAGCGCGGCCCTGTCGATGCGTCCCGTGAGGGCCTTGTCTTGCCAGTCCTCCGTCGCGGCAAACAGGCTGGTGGGCACGGTCAGCGTGCGCAGGTAGGCGAACAGCGAGCGCATTCCCTCGTCGACCACGAGCGCGTGACGCGCCGTGCCGGCGGTCGCGGCGAGGATGACCGGCTTGCCAATGAGCAAGTCGTTGTCGAGCACCTGGAAGAACGAGGTGAATAGCCCCGACGCTCCCGCCTTGTACACGGGTGTGGCGGCGATGAGGCCGTCGGCGTCTACGAGTGCGGCGATGGCCCGCTTGAAGCGCTCGCCAAAGTGCTGAGACGCAAGCGCGGCCGGGAGCTCTGGGAGCAGTTCGCGCAGGTCGATCACCGTGGTGGTGACCTCGCGACCGCGGGCCTGGCCCACCGCCCTCACACGCGAGGCGGCGCGATCGGCCAGCAACTTGGTGGACGACGGGTCGGACACCCCGGCGTTGACGACGACGAGGTTCAGGGGTGAGGTCATGACAGTTCCTCTTCCGTGCGGTTCAGCAGCGTGGCGAGCGCCGCGAGGGTGGACATCTGAATGGGGGTGAGGCGCGCCGACATGGCGTCGGCGACGGAACTGGCGTGCGCCCGGCCTACGCGTCGCTGGACCGCGCGGCCCTCCTCCGTGAGCGAGAGCAAGGTGGCCCTGGCATCGGCCGGATCCGGCTGCCTGGCGAGCAGGCCCCGCTCGACCAGGCGCTCGACCAGGCGCGACAGCCCCGGTTGGCTGAGCATGAGGTGGCGGCCCAGTTCGCCGAGGCGCTGGGGCTTGGGGCACTTGGACAGCGTGTAAAGCACGTCGTACTCATGAAGCGAGATGTCGCACCACATGTCCTCGGCCGCGAAGCGTCGCATCAGCGTGGTGTGGGCGCCCAGCAGGGCCTCCCACGCCTCGTTGGCCTGCCGCATGGGGGTGGCGACACTCACTGCGGCTCCGTCGACGGTGGTCATCACAGTGCCGGCATGGTGGCGACCACGTCGGCGGGCGTGTCCTGGTAGGGAGACGAGCCCGTGACGTTGTCGCCGCGGTTGGCGTTGGGGCGTGGCTGGCGGGGCTCCGCGTCGCCGTACTTGGCCTTGACGAGGCTCGGGTGCGTGGGGGCGTCGGGGGCCTCTGGGTCACGGAGCGATGCGAACTCCTTGCGCAGCACCGGGACAACCTCGCCGCCGATGATGTCGAGCTGCTTCAGGACCATGTCAACGGGAAGTCCCGAATGGTCGCCAAGGAAAAGCTGGCGCTGGTAGTCGCCCACATACTCGCGGAACCCCATCACCTTGTCGATGACCTCCTGGACGCTTCCCACCGCCATCGGCGTCATCTCGGAGAACTCCTCAAGCGTCGGCCCGTGGCCGTACACGGGGGCCTCGTTGAAGTAAGGCCTGAAGGTTTCCTTGGCCTCTTGGGTGGACTTGCCGACGAAGATGTGGCCGCCGAGGCCGACGATCGCCTGCTTGG
This sequence comes from Demequina sp., assembly GCF_016278765.1. Taxonomy (GTDB): domain Bacteria; phylum Actinomycetota; class Actinomycetes; order Actinomycetales; family Demequinaceae; genus Demequina. Next base: position 6,635 of record NZ_JADQBE010000042.1, read on the forward strand.
CGGTGCCGTGACCGTAGTGCTCGAAGCGCTGGCGATAGAACTGCACCATCCGCTGGGTGTGCTCCTTGGGCCAGAAGATGTGGTTGGCGAAGAAGCCATTGCCGTAGTACGCGGCCTGTTCCGCGATCTCGGGAGTGCGAATCGAGCCGTGCCACACGAACGGGGGCACGTCGTCGAGCGGGCGCGGCGTCGAGGTGAAGCCCTGGAGCGGAGTGCGGAAACTGCCTTCCCAATCGACGACGTCCTCTCGCCACAGGCGGTGAAGCAGGTTGTAGTTGTCGAGCGCGAGCGGAAGTCCCTGGCGAATGTCCTGGCCGAACCACGGGTACACGGGGCCCGTGTTGCCGCGGCCGAGCATGAGGTCCATGCGCCCCTTCACCAGGTGCTGAAGCGTCGCGTACTCCTCCGCGAGGCGCACAGGGTCATTCGTGGTGATGAGGGTGGTCGACGTGGTGAGGATGATCGACTCTGTCTGCGCTCCGATGGCGGCAAGCAGTGTGGTGGGGGACGAAGAGAAGAAGGGCGGGTTGTGGTGCTCGCCCGTCGCGTAGACGTCGAGGCCTACCTCTTCCGCGTGCTTGGCGATCCGCACCACGTTGGTGATGCGTTCCGCCTCCGAGGGCGTGTAGCCCGTGGTGGGGTCGCGGGTGATGTCTCCCACGGACATGATGCCGAACTGCATGGAGTGTCTCCTGGTGATTGGGACGTCAGATATATGCGTATGCATCTAATAACGCAGGGGGCGTCGAGGTATTCCTCAGTCGCTACGTGGCATGCGCCAGCGTCGCGCGGGCTGCCCGCGCGAGTTCGACGCCGTAGGCGCGACCGTGGCCAGCAGCGTGCACCGCGAGGGGGTGGAGCTGGTGGAGGGGAGTCCGTTCCTGCCATCCGGTTCGTAGCGGGGCAACTGACTCGTAACCTTCGATGATGCGCGCGAGGTGGGGAACGCCGAACAGGGCCAACATCGCCAGGTCCGTCTCGGCATGACCGCCGTGAGCGGCAGGGTCGATCATCACCACGCCGTCTGGTCCAAACAGCACGTTGCCGCCCCACAGGTCCCCGTGGATGCGGGACGGAGGGGCGTCGTCGTTGAAGTGGCCCTCTGCCACGGCCTCGCACGCCTCTTGTACTGCCTGCCACTCGGTGTCGGTGAGGTTCCCTGCCGCGACGGCGGCCTCCGCGAAGGGAAGCACGCGCCCTGCCGCGTAGAACCTGCCCCAGGTTGAGGACTCGATGCGCGGCATCTCGCGTCGGCCGATGAAGAGCGGGCCGTTCCAGCCTTCGGGGGCGGCCCCGAACGCTGGCGCGCCCGCCCTGTGCGTGGCGGCGAGGTCGCGGCCGAACCGGTGGGCTGCCGTTGCCGTTGGCGGGGCGTGCTCGATGCGTTCAAGCTCGATGCGCCCAGGAGACACGTCCACGACTGCGGCCACTGCGGCGCCGCCCGCTTCGGCCAGCCAGCGGATGCCCGCGGCCTCTGCCTCGAAGAATCCGGGAGGGGCGTCGGCGCGTTGTTTGACGATCGTGTCCATCGCACCCATGGTGCCAGCCAGGGGGGCGTGGGGTGCTGTGGTGCGGCTGAGCCTTCCGCCCACCGCAATGGCTTAATCCGTACCGGATTTCGCCTTGTCTGGCCCCCTGCTGGCTTGGTTTGTACCGGCCGCGAGCTCTTGCGGGTGTGGTCGCCGCTCGGATCGCGCGGCCCGTTGCTACCCTGGGCGCCGGTCGCCAGCCCTCTCGCAGGCCCTCTCGTCAGCCCTCTCGTCACCCCTCTCGCACGCCCTCTCGCCAGCCCTCTCGTCAGCCCTCTCGTCAGCCCTCTCGTCACCCCTCTCGCAGGCCCTTGTGCCACCTGCTCAGTGTCGTGCCCAGGCTGGGTCTCGCGGGGTTGTCCACAGGTCATCGTGCCTGCTAAGCATGTGTCGGACCCTTGTGTTTGACTGTTTTTATGACAGAACAGGCGGCGGTGATGGAGACCGCTCAGATCGTGCGAGCGAGCGAATTGGTGAGCTCTCTCGCGCGTCGTGACATTTCTGGTCTGTCGCATGAGGTTCTTATGGCCGAGTACGACGCTGTCGCCAAGTTGGGGCGCGTGGCCGATGCTTTGGAAGCCCGCTATGCAGGCGAGATCGCACGACGCTCCACTCCGGACCAGGTTGGTGGTGGACTCGCGCGTCGGCAAGGCTTTGGCAACGCGACCTCGATGGTCGCGTCGGTGACGGGTGGCACGCAGGCGAGTGCGCGGCGGTCTATTGAGGTCGGGCAGGCGTTGCTGCCCGAGCCGGTGCTGCGCTCGGACGATGTCGCGACCGGCGAGCCTGACTAGGGGCCGCCTCCCACACCCACGGCACCCCGCTTCCCTGCCATCGCCCAAGCATCACTAGCCGGTGATCTTTCCAAGGAAGCGGCCGCCATGATCACTTCCGGACTGCAGACACTCGCGGACTGTGTCCCGCGCGAGAAATTGCACGACCTCGAGAGGCGCCTGGTGGACAAGGCAGTGCCTCTTGGCGCGCGTGAGGTGCGCAGGCTTGTTGCTCACGCGGTCGCACGAGCCGATTTGGCAGGTCATGAAGCCCGGGAGAGGCGTCAACACTCTGAGCGCTATCTGACCTGGAGTGAGGACCACACGGGGATGGTGACATTGAGTGGTCGTCTGGATGCGGTCACCGCTGCCCCGATCCGGACCGTGCTTGAGCAGATGGTGACTCAACAGTTTCGTCAGCGTCGTGACAAAGACCCGACGGACAAGGATCAACGCACCCCCGGCCAAATGAAGGCTGATGCCCTGAGCGACCTCGCTCGTCACGCCTTGGGATGCAAGGAAACCACCTGCTCGGGGATCCGCACCACCATCGTGGTGCGGATGAACTTGTCCGACCTCAACTGCGGAGAGGGTTTGGGCACCATTGATGGCACCGACCAGCCCGTGTCCGTGAGTGAGCTGCGCAGACTCGCGGGCGACGCAGGTGTGATTCCCCAGGTCCTTGGCGGACCGAGCGAGATACTTGACCAAGGCCGCAACGTCCGGATGTTCACCAGAGCTCAACGCCTGGCCTTGTTGGAACGTGATGGGGGGTGCGCGAAGTGTCACGCTCCACCAGAACACTGCGAAGCGCACCACATCGCGTGGTGGGAACACGGAGGACGCTCAGATCTCAACAACGGGGTCATGCTCTGCACGCGCTGTCACCACGACATCCACCGACAAGGGTGGGGCATCCGCATCCGAAACGGAGCCGTCGAGTTCATCCCTCCACCTCACATCGACCCCCTCCAACGACCACGCTCCGGAGGACTCGCCGCCGCCACCCTGGGTGGGACTGACGGAACAGACCCGCTCGAGACCGACACCCGGGAGGGCTCTGTCCCGACCACGGGCACACGCGAGAACTCCGTCGCGAGCGCTACAGCTCTGCCCAAGACAGCCGGGGAGAACTCTGTCCGCAACGCCGCTTGATTCGCCACGCGGGAAGACTCCACCCGCAACGCCGTGGTATGTGTCGGCGCTCGTTTGCCAGCTTCCTCTCGGGACGATCCCCGGTGGACCTGCGGCAGCCAAAGCCAGGTGGCAAGCAGACCGTGGGTAGTGGTTGGTGTGCCGTTCAGTGCGCCGGAGTGATGACGGCGGGAGGGGAGACGTCGCGATGCCCCCGCCCTGTGAGCGAACCCGCCAGGAGCACGACGGCCACCCCAGCCACGGGCACCAGCAACAAGCCGACGCGCAGACTCGTGGCGTCCGCGATCACGCCCACGAGAGGAGGCCCTACAAGGAACGAAAGCCGCAGCGCCCAACTGACCAAGGTGATGCCGGTACCAGGTTTTAGCCCCGGGATCTCGTCGGAAGCCGCGAAGGCGGCGGGAATCGTGGTCGCCACGCCAAGTCCGGCCGCAGCGAAGCCCACCAGCGTGCCAGCGACAGTGGGCCACGCAAGTGCGATACCCATGCCCACCGCAGCGAGCGCCCCTCCGGCCCGGGCCACCGCGCGGTTTCCCCACCGGTCGACGAGCCTGTCGCCGATGAGACGACCCACAAAGTGCAGAGCCATGAGGCTCACAAGCGCGTAGCCCGCCAGCCTTTCGTCGACGCCCAGATCGTCAGCCATGTAGATCGAAGACCACGTGATAGCCGCATCCTCTGCGACAGCGCCCGCGATCGCGATGAGCCCGAGCATGACGAGCGCGATGGCAGCGGAGCGCGGAATGCGGAATCCGCGTCGCGGCGCATCGTGCGCTGGCTCGGCTTGTTCGCGGTCCACTCCCGTGTCGGGCCCCAACATGAAAACGCGAGCCACCGCCGCCATCCCAAGGAACAGGACCGATGACAGTCCGAGGTGCACGCCGATGCTCAGGTTCAAGGCGATCGCCGCGCCGCCCAGCAGGCCGCCGAGGGCCGCCCCGAGCGACCACATGGCATGCAGGCCGTTGATGATCGAGCGGCCCATGCGTCGCTGGACCCCCATGCCCTGGGCATTCTGGGCCACGTCGGTGTTGGCGTCCAGTGCACCGTTGAGAAACAGGAGCACGGCAAACACGCCGACCACTGGGGACACACCGGCACTCCAGATCACGAACGCCTGAATGGCAAGCGTCAGCGTAGCCAGCCGTGCGGAACCGAACCGCCGCAGCATCGTCCCTGACAGGAGCCCCAGCGTGATTCCGCCGAGCGAGCCGAAGGCCCAGGCGACGCCGAAGCCCGTGTAGCTGAGTTCGAGGTGCTCCTTGATCTCTGGCAGACGGGGCACCAGGTTGGCGAGCATGGCACCGTTGGCGAGGAACAGCAGGCTGACTCCGATGCGGGCCTTGCGCAGGCGCGGTGTCTCGATGACGTGCTCTGCCGCAGTCATGAGACGGTCACCTCGAACGCGCCGACCAGGAGGTCCTCGCGCCTTGAGGACGGGCCCACGAGCAACTCGAAGGCGCCGGGCTCCACGACGCGTTCGCCCTCGGACGTCACGATCGAACATGCGGCGGTCGGCACTGCAAGCTCGACAGTGGCCGACTCGCCGGGCGCGACGCTCACGTGGGCAAAGGACTTGAGTTCGCGATCCGCCCAGGTCGCGGAGGTATTCACGTCTCGGACATAGACCTGGACCGTCTCCACCGCCGCGCGGCGTCCCGTGTTGGACACAGTCACCCGAGCACGGACGGTTTCGCTCGCGGTGAGCGAGGGCGTGAGCACCTCGAGATCCCGATACTCGACGGTGGAATACCCCAGGCCGTCGCCGAACACCCACGCCGGCTCCTGCGTGAGGTCCGCATAGCGGTGCCCGTGCTGCGCGTCGATCTGGTTGTAGTAGATGGGCTGCTGGCCGACGTGACGGGGCCACGAGATCGGTAAGCGGCCACTCGGCTCGATCTGACCGAACAGGAGTTCCGCGATGGCCTGGCCGCCCATCATCCCTGGGTTTGCGGCCCACACAACGGCGGGAACGCGGTCAGCCGACGGCGGCAACACGTGAGGCTTCGAGGCGAGCACCACAAGAACCACTGGCGTGCCCGTGTCAACGAGCGCGTCGAGGAGCGCCACCTGGCCCCCCAGCAACTCGAGGGTCGCGGTGGATCTGCCCTCGCCCACCAGCTCGATGCGGTCACCCAATACGGCCACCACAGCGTCGGCGTCGCGTGCGGCCTCGACAGCCTGGTCGATCATGGCTTGATCCGGCTCGACCGGCATGGCGATGTCTGGCCGCGGCTGCCCGTCTGGGAAGAACTCGCCGATCGGATCCGGCCCTGTCGTGATGATCTCCGCGCCCTTGGCGTACGCCACCTCGCAGCCCGCCGGTGCGAGTGAGCGCAGACCGTCGAGCACCGTGGTGATGCGCGCGCGCGGGTGGCCGTTCGGTAGCCAGTGAGCCTGTCCGGAGTTGCCTGCCCAGTCGCCCAGTTGAGTGTCAGGGTTGTCGGCGTTCGGGCCGACCACGGCGATCTTGCGCGCGGTGGTGCCGCCCTGACGGGTGGAAGTGCCCAGCGGGAGGAGGCCGTCGTTGCGCAGCAACACGAGCGAGCGGCGTGCCGTCTCGAGGTTGAGCTCCGTGTGAGCGGGCTGAGCGATCGTGGCACGCTGGCGCTCCACGTCCGGCAAGCGCGGGTTCTCGAACAGCCCGAGTTCGAACTTGAGCGAGAGGATGCGTCCCACCGCCTCGTCGACGCGGCGTTCGTCGAGCAGACCCTGGGCGACGGCCTGCTGGGCTCCGTCAAAGAACGCGGGCGTCGTCATGATCATGTCGTTACCAGCGTTGACCGCCGCAGCTGCGGCGTGAGCGTAGTCCGGGAACAGTCGCTGTTCGCGCACCAGGTTGCCCACGTTGTCCCAGTCCGTGATGAGCATGCCCTGGTAACCCCACTTCTTGCGAAGCACGTCGCCCAACAGCCATGTGTTGATCGTGATCGGTGTGCCGTCGATTGCCTGGTAGCCCAGCATGAACGTGGCGCAGCCCTCGCGAGCGGCCTTCTCGAAAGGCGGCAAGAACCACGACTGCAGCTTGCGGCGGGAGAGGTCGGCCTCAGAGGCGTCGCGGCCACCCTGGGTCTCCGAGTAGCCAGCAAAATGCTTGGCCGTGGCCAGGATCGCCGTGGGGTCTTTCAGTCCATCACCTTGGTAGCCGCGGATCATGGCTGCCGCAAGCTCGCCGATGAGGTGGGGGTCCTCCCCGAACGTCTCGCTCACGCGGCCCCAGCGCAGGTCGCGGGTGATGCACAGCACGGGGGAGAAGGTCCAGTGGATGCCCGTGGTTGCCACCTCGACGGCCGTCACGCGCCCGACGCGCTCCAGGAGTTCGGGGTCGAAGCTTGCGGCGAGTCCCAATTGGGTGGGGAAGATCGTGGCGCCCTCGAAGAATGAGTGTCCATGAATGCAGTCCTCTCCCACGAGCACGGGGATGCGTAGCCTGGTCTCCTCGGTGAGCGCGCTCGCCCTTTCCAGGCCATCGGGAGACACGTGGAGCAGCGATCCCACGTGAAAGTCGCGTATGGGGGACTCGACCCCGTTCTTGCCGGGCAACTGCATCATCTGGCCCACCTTTTCCGGCAGGGTCATGCATGACACGAGGTCCGCGACGCGTGCGGAGATGGGAAGAGAGGGGTCGAGGTAGGGCGAGGTAGTCACGTGACATTTTCTACCAGGTGGTAGAAAAGTTAGCAAGGAGGTGGCCATGACCGTCGACGGACGCTCGATCAGGGGCGACGCCACCAGGCAACAGGTGCTCGACACCGCTCTGGTGATGTTCGCAAGGCAGGGGTATCGCGCCACCTCCCTGCGCGACATCGCGGCGCGCTCCGGCATCACCCATCCCGGCCTTCTCTATCACTTCCCGACCAAAGAGGCGCTGCTCATGGCGGCGCTCGAGCGGCGCGATGAGGTGGACGGCGTCGAGGAGGACGACGGCGTGGTCGAGTTCGCGGACCTTGACGGGCGCGCGCTACTGGAGCACCTCGTGGCGGGGGCGGCGAAGAACGCGGCCAAGCGCGGCCTCGTCGAGCTCTTCGCGAGCCTGTCGGTGGAGGCCACCGCCCCTGATCATCCCGCCCACGCCTACTTTGTGGCACGCTACTCCTCGCTTCGCGCCACGCTGGTGAGGGGTCTCGAAGAACTCGCGGCTGCTCAAGAGCTCCGCCAAGGCGTGGTGCCAACCGTTGCGGCCGCGCACCTCATCGCGCTCATGGACGGATTGCAGATTCAGTGGCTGTTGGACGCAGACACCGACATGGCAGGTGCGCTCGCAGGCTACGTGAACAGCCTGCTCACCGAACCTCTGAAGGCCCCATAAACGCGCCGGGGCACACACGCGTACCTCCACGCAAGGACATCCGTCATGGGAAACCGACGGTATTTGCTACTCTAGCAGGGGACTTGCTCCAGTATGCTGTGCAAAGGGACACAGGTCCTGGGTCCCGGGACCGGGACCGTCCTAAAGTCTGTAGTGAGCGCTGACAAGCGCTTGGGTCCCCCACGACCTCGAATAGGAGAAAAACATGGCAACGAATACAAGCGACAGCGGCGTCTCGACAGCCAAGGAATCTAGGTTCGGCTGGATCTTCCTGAGCCTTGCCCGCATTTCTTTGGGCTTCGTGTTCCTCTGGGCATTCTTCGACAAGCTGTTGGCACTCGGCCTCTCCACCGGCAAGGACGGCGAGACCGGAGCGGTCGACTACTTCGGTCCCGCGGCCTGGATCAACGGCGGACACGTCACCGAGGGCTACCTCGTGTATGGCGGCAACCCCGACAGCCCCTTCCACGATTTCTTCGTGAACCTGGGCGCCGACCGCTGGACCGACTGGCCCTTCATGCTTGGACTGCTCGGCATCGGCTTGGCACTCATGCTCGGCATCGGCACCAAGGTCGGCGCCTGGTCCGCTGCCGCCATGCTGCTGTTCATGTACCTCACACAGATGTGGCCCGGCACCAACCCGATTCTCGACGACCACATCGTGTACGCACTCGCCGGAATCGGCATCGTGTACGTCGAACTCAAGTACCAGGCCATTGGTATCGGTGGCTGGTGGCGCAAACTTGACATCGTCAAGAAGAACGGCTGGCTCGTCTAACTGTTCACAGGTGAGGGGCCGGTGCGCGACCAGCGCCCGGCCCTTCGTCATGCCTGGGCTCAGGCGGGAACGGTTGGCCGCGCCTTTGAGCGCCGTTCCTCGAGAAGCTCGTGGGTCACTACTCGCGCCATCTGAGGCAGCAGATCCCGTGACCGCTTGGCGACCCATGGCACGCCGTTGTGGGTCATCCACCAGGCGCGCGAGATCAGCGAAGGTGCGGGCCCCGCATCGCTAATGGGGGCTGCTTGGACCAACTGGTGCGACAAGCGGTTCAGGGCCTCGACCGTGAGTGCGCGGTGGCCCTCGGGTGAGGGGTGAATGCGGTCGATATGCCACGCGATGTCACCCAAGCGACCAAACACCTCCGCGCCGTCGATCAGATGCACACGAGTGCCAGCCACCGCGGCGACGATCGCCGCGTTCGCCAGCCCGATGCGTCGTCCCATGACGGTAGAGATGCGGCGGCCCAGCACAGAGAACGCCGCAATGCTGTCGAGGCCGATCATCACGATCTCTCGCCCTGGCCGTTCGAGCCGCTCGAGGGCGTCCTTCAGGTGCGCGGTGATCTCCGCCGGACAGAAATCGCCTCGCAACACGTCGTTGCCGCCCACCGTCATGAGGACGATGTCGGGGCGCGCCATGAGCGCCGATGGGATCTGGGTGGCTGCCAGGTCGCGCGCGCGAGCGCCGTTGGCGGCGAAGTTCACAAACTCGGAGGCGCCGACGGCGTGTGCGAGGTGGGCCGCCCAGCCAGCGCCGACGCCCGCTTGCGTCGAGTCGCCAACACCCAAGGTGATGGAATCTCCGAGTGCCACTACCCGAGGGCCCCGTGTGGGCCGTTCAGCAGCGTGGGTACTCATCAGTTCCTCCCGGGGTCCCGTTCCTTCTGGGTCGCGTCGAGAGCTGCTTCGTGGAGCGCGAGCATCCGCTCGACCGTGGCCGACCACGGCATCGTCTCCGCACGGGCGCGTGACGTCTCGCGACGTTCGCCCGCGTCTCTTGCAAGCACCGCCTCGATCGCATCGGCAAAAGCCTCTGGAGTACCGGCGACGGCCTCGCCGGCGTCACCCACCACCTCGGGAAGGGCCGATGCGGCGTTGACCACGGCGGGGGTGCCAGACGCGAGTGACTCGAGCGCTGCTAAGCCGAAGGTCTCGATGGGGCCGGGCGCCACCACCACGTCGGCGCTTGCGAGAAGTTGAGCGAAGAGCTCCCGATCCGTGACGAAGCCAAGGAACGTGATGGGCAGGCCCTCTGCGAGCTCCCGCATCTTGGCCGCAATGTTGCCTGTGCCTGCGCTCACCAGGCGGACAGAGCGCCCCCTGTCAGTCAGTAGCCGCACCGCCTCGATCGCGAGTTCTGGCCGCTTCTCCGTGGACAGCCGTGACGCCATCAGCACGAGGGACTCGGCCCCGGAGGCGTACCGCGCATGCACGTCAGCACTCGCGTTGCGGGGGTGGTAGCGATCAAGATCAACTCCCAGCGGCACCTTGACCGAATCGAGGCCCGCGCGAGTGAACTCCGCGCGCGCGTACTCGGTGGTGCACACCACCGTGGTGAACAGCCGGTGGGTGCCCCTGTTGTGCCAGTCGGCCATGCCTTCCACGGGAAGGTTGCTGTCCAGCCACGAAGGCAGGTTTGCGTGAAGGATGCCGTCTGCCCGCTCGTGCGCAAAGAACGCGGACGGAATGCCTCGCGACGATGCCCACCCGCCAAGCGACCGCAACGTGGTGCGGTCGGACACCTCAAGCACGTCGGGCGCAAAGCCGGTCAGGATCCCACGCACCTCGCGAGTGCGGGTGATGACCCGGTAGCCGCCGGATGTCGGAACCACGGGGGCTCGCACGGTGATGCGGCGACCGTACGGCGTCTGCTCGTCCGCATCGGCCGCCCCGGGAACCACCAGCAACACATCGTGGCCGCGTTCCAGATAGCCGGACCCGAGCGCGTGCATGGCCGTCCGCAGGCCCCCCGACGTCGGTCCATAGAAGTTGGCGATGTGCGCGATCCGCATCAGGCGTCGCCCTTCGCCCGACGCCCGCGTGCCTTGGCCGAGGCCACCTCGCCGGGACGCCACACCAGGCCGCGCAACAGCTTGTCGTCATCGGCCACGAGCGCGGGCCGGTCGCCGCGGATCCGCGTCGCCTCTGCGTAGTAGTCCATGAGCCCGTCGCAGACCTTCTCCCAAGTCCGACCCTCGACCGACATGCGGCAGTGAGCGGAGAAGCGCTCGCGCAGTTCCGTGTCATTCACCAACGTGGAGACGTAGCCGACGAATTCATCCAACTGTCCGGGCGTGTACAGGAATCCCGTCTGGCCGTGGTCGACGAGGTCGATCGGTCCGCCGCGTCGCGGAGCCACCACAGGGACGCCCGACGCGAGGGCCTCTTGGATGGTCTGGCAGAACGTCTCGACCTCGCCGCAGTGCACAAAGACATCGAAGCTCGCGACGGTCTCGGCGAGGTCGTCACCCGTGAGGAAGCCAGTGAAGTGGGCATCGGGCAGCATCGCCTGCAGTTTCTGGTGGGAGGGTCCCTCGCCCACGATGACCACGCTGATGCCGTCCACGCTCGCGAGCTGGGCCAGGTCCTCGACCCGTTTTTCCGCCGCGAGACGGCCCACGTAGCCGACAACCACCTCGGCGTTGGGCGCCCACGTCTTGCGCAGGTCCGCCGAACGCTTGGTGGGGTCGAAACGTGCCGCGTCGACGCCGCGAGGCCACAGCCGCAGCCGGGGCACGCCGAGCTGCTCCAATTGCCTCATCGCATAGGTTGACGGCGCGAGGGTGAGGTCGGCGCGTTCATGAATGTTGAGCACGCGATTCCACAGGATGCCTTCTCCCCAGGCCATCCGATAGCGGTCCGCATAACTGGGGATCTCCGTCTGGTAGACGGCCACGCTCGGCAGATCCAACTCATTCGCCGCGCGCACCGCGGTCCAGCCAAGAGTGAATGGCGACGCCAAGTGGACGATGTCGGGCTCGTACTCTTCGAGCACCCTGGAAATCTTGCCGACGCCGCTGAGCGCGACCCTCACATCCCGATAACCCGGCCAGCCCATCGCCGGCAAGCGGGTGATCGACGCGATGCCGTAGCGCACCGGGCCTTGGCTGCCCTTCGACTCTGGAGCGATGACCATGGCCTCGTCGCCCCGGGCCGTGAGGTGGTCGATGACGCGCAACAAGGAGTTCGTGACTCCGTTGGAGTGCGGCAGGAACGACTCGGCAACCAGCGCGACTTTCACGCCATCATTGTGACGCACGCGAGGTGCAGTCCGCGAAGCGGGCGCCGCGGCTAGGGTGAAAGATGGGTGACGGACAGGTGACAATGGCGGTATGAAGTCCTCCCAGGCCATCTCCCTGACAGTTGCCGCAAGTGCCGCGATGATGCTGCTCGTGGCCGCTCCCGCCTCCGCTCACACGTCACTGATTGACGTGCAGCCGGTGGAGGGCGACACGGTGGGGAAGGGCACGTCCGTGACCCTCACCTTCTCGGATGACCTGCTTGGCCTCGGCACGGAGATGACCGTGACGGATGCGATCGGCGACTCGGTTCCGTTGCAGGTGCGGCGCCCCGGCCCGGCATCGGTTGAGGCGACGTTGCCCGCGCTGGCGGCGGGACCCGTCACGGTGTCCTGGCGCGTTGTCGCGGGTGACGGGCACCCCATCGAGGGCACACTGAACTACGTCGCCGAGGCATCGGAGACGTCGCCCCCCGACGCCTCCATGGCATCGGCGTCGGCTTCGCCTGATCAGGTCTCTGCGACCGCGTCGATGTCGCCAGCCCCGGCCACACCGCCACCTGCGGACGACGCCGGGAGCGACCGCGGCGTCAACTGGGCCGTATGGATTGCAGTCGCCGTCGCCATCCTTGCCACCACCGCGGTCGCAACCTTAACCAAGCGACGCCGCTGAGGCGCGAAAATGGGCCCCACTGCGCGTGGGAACATGTGTGCATGGATCTGAGGCTTGGAACCCGCGGCAGCGCGCTGGCCACGGCTCAGGCACGCACCCTGGCCGATGCTCTCACTCGCGTCGCACAAGACCGCGGGATCGACCTCAACATCGAGTTACACATCGTCACCACGAGCGGGGACCGTTCCACGGAGCCGCTCGTCGGTCTGTCGCAGACGGGCGTGTTCGTGGCGGCGGTGCGCCAGGCGCTGGTCGACGGGGAGTGCGACCTGATCGTTCATTCGCTGAAGGACATCCCCGTCGCACCTCAGGACGGCATCACTCTCGCGGCACTGCCGCCGAGGGAGGACTCTCGCGATGCGCTGTGTTCCGGGGGCGTCGCCCTCGACGACCTGCCGAACGCAGCGAGAGTCGGCACGGGTTCGCCACGGCGGAGCGCTCAACTGCTGGCGCTGAGGCCCGACCTTGAGGTGGGACCGTTGCGGGGCAATGTCGACACCCGGCTCGCCGCTGTGGGCGACCGGTACGACGCGGTGGTGCTGGCGGTTGCGGGGCTCAAGCGCGTGGGGCGCGCCGACGCGATCAGCCACATCTTCTCGTTCGAGGACATGCTGCCAGCGCCGGGACAGGGCGCGCTCGCCGTCGAGACCGTCGGGAGCCTGGATCCCCGTGTGGCAGACGTGATTGCCGCCCTGGACCACGCGGACACGCGCGCGGCCGTGACCGCGGAGCGGGCGGCTCTCGGCGTGCTCGATGCCGGTTGCGCGGCGCCCGTGGGTGCGCATGCCTCGATCGAGGACGGCGTTCTGACGCTGCGGCTGCGAGCCATCGACGCGGAAGGAAAGCTCCAACTCAACGAGTGGGCGCGCGGACCGGTGGTTCATGCGGCTGCGCTGGGACGCTCAGCCGCCCATGCGCTGTTGGGGCGAGGGGCCGCTCGGCTCGTGGCGGCCCCATGACGAACTTCCTCGCGGGTGCCCGAGTGGTGGTGCCCGTGACGGAGGGCCGAGGCGACCTTGCGGACACGCTTCGTGAGCTCGGCGCACAGGTGGTAGAGGTTGCCTTCATCGAGATTGCGGCCACCGTGGAGTTGGCCGCTCTCGAGGCCGCCGTGTCGCGATGGTGCGATGGCAACTATGACTGGATGGCCGTCACCAGCCGCAACTCGCTGAGCGCATTGGATGCGGTCGCGTCACGAACGGGCCGCGCACTTTCCGTGCCGATGCCGCCGTCGCGCCTTGCCGTGGTGGGTAACGCGACGGCGAGGATCGCAATGCAGATTGGTCTCAAGGTGACGCTCCGTCCATCGCGACAGCAAGCAGCCGCGGGACTCGTCGCGGAATTTCCCGAAGGAAAGGGTCGAGTCCTGGTTCCCGTGGGAAACCTGGCGGGGGACGTGCTGAAGCGGGGACTGGCCCGCAAGGGTTGGGCCGTGGACACCGTCGAGGCGTACCGGACGGTCGACGGCCCCGGGCTGGATGCGAGCGGCATCGAGGCCGTCGGGAGCGGCGCCGTGGACGCCGTCATCCTCACGTCGGGTTCCGTTGCCAGGCGCTTTGCCGCCCAATGCCCCCAGGTGGCTCGCAGCGTTAGCGTGGTCGTGATCGGCGCGACCACCGCGTCGGCCGCTCGGGCTGCGGGCCTCGACGTGACGACAGTGGCACGCACCCCCGACGATGAAGGAGTGGTCGCGGCCTTGCGTCGCGCCATGGAGGGAGACATCTCATGATGGGCGACATCGCATGACGGGCCACATGGAACGACCTCGGCGGTTGCGGTCTACGGCGGCCATGCGTCGGCTGGTGCGGGAGACCCAGCCGCGCGCCTCCCAATTGGTGCTCCCCGTCTTTGTGAGAGAGGGACTCGCCGCCGCGAAGCCCATTGCGTCCTTGCCGGGAGTCTCCCAGCTGCCACTTGGCGACGTGCCCACGGTGGTCGAGCAGGCCGTCAACGCCGGCATCAGCGGCATCATGCTCTTCGCCGTTCCCGAGGTGCGCGACGAGCAGGGGACGGCCGCGTGCGCAGCGGACGGAATCCTCAACGCGGCGATTCGCGAGGCGGTCGACGCCGCCCAAGGACGCATCGTCATCATGGCGGACCTGTGCCTCGACGAGTTCACGTCGCACGGACACTGCGGCGTGCTCGACTCACGCGGCCGGGTCGACAACGACGCCACGCTGGCCGTGTACGAGCGGATGGCCGTCGCACAGGCGGACGCGGGTGCCGACGTGCTGGGACTGAGCGGCATGATGGACGGCCAAGTGGCAGCGGTACGGGGCGCGCTCGAGCGCGCGGGACGTCACGATGTGGTGGTGCTGGCGTACTCAGCCAAGTACGCGTCGGCGTTCTACGGGCCCTTCAGGGATGCGGTGGAGTCGGCCCTCGAAGGCGACCGCCGAACCTACCAAATGGACCCAGGCAACGCCCGCGAGGGGGTGCGGGAGGCGACGCTGGACCTCGCGCAAGGCGCCGACATCGTGATGATCAAGCCTGCGCTGCCGTATCTCGACGTGATGGCGGCCGTCGCTGCCGTCTCGCAGGTGCCCGTCGCCGCATATCACGTCTCAGGGGAGTACGCCCAGATCGAGGCGGCCGCCGCGAACGGGTGGATAGACCGCAAGGCGGCCCACCTCGAGGCGCTGACCTCGATGGTGAGAGCAGGCGCCGACATCGTGCTCACCTATGCTGCGCTGGATTTGGCGCGGTGGCTAGGGGAGGAATCATGAGGCCCGATCGCCATGGTCTTGCGCGCGCTATGAAAGCGGCGACGCTACGCACGGACAAGGGGGCGCGGGACTGGCATGCGCGCGCGGGGGATGTGCTTCCCGGTGGCGTCAACAGTCCCGTGCGCGCCTGGAATGGGGTGGGAGGCAATCCGCTCCCCATCACGTCGGCCAGGGGCGCCACCATCACGGACGCGGCCGGCCGCACGCGCGTCGACCTCGTGGGCTCGTGGGGCGCCGCGATCGCGGGCCACGCGCACCCGCATGTAGTCGCGGCCGTCACGAAGGCCGCCAGGCGGGGGCTGAGCTTTGGCGCCACCACCGAGGCGGAGGTGGAGCTCGCGGAGGCCATCAGGAGCCGCATCGCCCCCGCCGCCAGGGTGCGCCTTGTCTCCACCGGCACAGAGGCCACCATGACGGCACTGCGCATCGCGCGCGCGGCGACGGGTCGCGACAAGGTGATCAAGTTCGCTGGCTGCTACCACGGTCATGCAGACCCCTTCCTCGTGGCCGCCGGCTCCGGCCTGGCCACGGCCGGCGTGCCCGATAGCGCGGGCGTGACGGCGACGACGGCGGCGGACACGATCGTCGTTCCGTATGGCGACGCCGACGCCCTGACGGCGGCCTTTGCCGAGCACGGCCAGACGATCGCCGCCGTTATCACGGAGGCGGCGCCGGCCAACATGGGAGTGGTACGCCCGCCTGATGGTTTCAACGCGCTGATCGCGTCGCTTGCGCGCGGCGAGGGCGCCGTGTTCATCCTCGACGAGGTGCTGACGGGCTTCCGTGCAGGCCCGCACGGATGGTGGGGAATCGAACGCGACGCGGCCCTCTTGAGCGGCGAGCGCCCATGGGAACCTGATCTCATCACGTACGGCAAGGTCATCGGCGGCGGGCTCCCGGTGGCCGCCGTGGCAGGACGCGCGGATCTCATGGACATGCTCGCGCCAGCGGGACCCGTGTACCAAGCGGGAACGCTATCGGGGAACCCCGTTGCGGTCGCGGCAGGGCTCGCAACGTTCGAGGTGATGGACGCCGACGCCTACGCGCGACTCGCGCGCGCGGCGGACGCGGTGCGCGAGGGCGTGAGCGAGGCGCTCGCGGCCTCCGGAGTGACGTGCGCGGTAGGGCGGGCAGGCACGCTGTTCTCGTTCTTCCTCGGGCTAGAAGCGCCGCCGACGACGTTTGAACAGGTGGTCGCGCAGGACACCTCCGCCTACTCTTCACTGTTCCACCACATGCGCGCCGCAGGGGTCGCACTGCCCCCGAGTGCGTTTGAGCCATGGTTCGTCTCGGTCGCGCATGAGGAGCGCGTCACACGCCGAGTGGTCGACGCCGTGGGATCGTGGCGCCCCTAGCGCGGCAAAGAGCCTGGTAGAGAGGGTTTCTTACTCTCAGGACGAAGGTCCCGTCAACCCTCTCACGTGCGTGGATCGCCTCCGTAAGCCAAAAGCAGCGCACACGATTCACTCGCGCCGCCTGCGTGCGAAACATCCCCTAGGCCGCCCAGGTCTCGCGTTTGGTGAGGTCTTCGGCGGTGCGGCGTTCTAGGTAGGCGCGGGTGGGTGCGTGGAAGTGCATACGGGGAATCACGGTGCGGTAGATTGCGGCGTTGAGTTGGCGGTGGCCTCCGCGGTTGGTCCGGTGGCGTCCACTGGCTTTCCCTGAGCCGGTCGGGACGGGACTGATGCCGGTGAGTTTCGCGAATACGGCTTCGGGGCGGAGGCGTTCGGGGTTGTCGCCGCCGACGGTGAGGATCTTGGCGGCGGTGTCAATGTCGCTTCCGAACCGGTCGAGCAACTGTTGCCCCTCGCCGCTGCCACAGGACACCACAACTGCCCCTCGGGAGTTCAGATATTCGTCTGGATCAGCCTGGTGGGGCACGTTCCCGTGACGCAGAGCCGGGACCGGCCGGTCAAATGGGCCGGTCCCGGCTCGACGGTCACTGCGCGGTGTAGCCGCCGTCGACCACGTACTCGGCGCCGGTGACGAACGACGCCTCGTCGGAGGCGAGGAACAGCACCACGTTGCTGACCTCCTCCGGCTGCGCGGGCCGCTCGAGGATGGTGGTCCCCAGGAGCGCTTTCGTCGCCTCGGGGTCGGTCAGGAGATCCTTCGTCATCGCGGTGGCGATCACGCCGGGGTGGACCGAGTTGACCCGAATCTTGTACTTCGCGAGATCAACAGCGCTGGCCTTGGTGAGGAGGCGGACGGCGCCCTTCGACGCCTGGTACGCCGCAGCGCTCGGGGCGCCGACCAGGCCGTAGATGGAGGAGATGTTCACAATCGAGCCGCCCCCGGCACGCTCGAGGGCCGGCACCACGGCCTTCGTCCCGAGGAAGACAGATCGGACGTTGATCCGGAAGATCAGGTCCCAGTCCTCCTCGGTCGTCTCGTCCACCGGCTTGAGGATGAGGATGCCAGCGTTGTTGACCAGGATGTCTATCTTGCCGAACGCCTTTTCGGCTTCCGCCACAACCTCGTTCCAGCGGGCGCTGTCGGTCACGTCCTGTTCGAGCGCGATCGCGGTGCCACCTGCGGCGACCGCTTCGGCGACCGTGTCTTGGACGGCGGCGAGATTCACGTCCGTGGCGACCACCGAGGCTCCCTCAGCGGCCATGCGCAGGACGTGCGCGCGGCCCATTCCACTGCCGCCACCTGTGACGATGGCGACCTTGCTAGCGATTCGGTTTCCCATAACTTCTCCTTAGCTCCATTGCTATGACCGGGTCAAGGCGCGAGCCCTTGCTAGACCTCGTCGCCTCGCCAAAATCATACTAGTCGTTGGCCGCGATGTTGGTGGCCACCCCGACGATCATCTCCGCTGTGAATTGCCTGCGGGATGGATGACGGCGCTGACGGGTCGTGCTTCGTCAACGCCGCTCCCGAAGCGTTCCGCTCCTGCCGAAAGTGGGAGGTGTCGTCACGGCACGAGTACCCCACCACCCGCCAGACCCAGACCGTCGTGCCGGACTGATGCCACGGCAACTACAACCACTACCGTCGGCATCCGCGACGGCCACTTTGCTCAGCGGTCTCCTAGGGCGAGGTCTGCGGTGGGCGGAGCCCGTCGAAGACGACGCCGATGTACCGGCGGAAGTCTTCCGGCGAGATGCCCGGGATGGCCAGCCCGGCGACCACCATCACCAGGAGTCGCGGGACGTCCTCCGCGGTGAGGTCGCGGCGCACCTCGCCAGCGTCCTGCGCCTTGAGCAGGATCTCCTGGAGCGGCATGGTGAACCGCCGGAGCATCTCGTCGGTCATCGCTGCAAAGTTCCCGCTCGAGGCGATGAGCCCGAGCTCGTGCGACATCACGACGGACAACCGCTCGGCCGCGGCCCGCAGACCGTGGACGGGGCTGGGGTTGTTTCGTGCCAGCTCCAGGGCGGGGGCGAACTCGTCTTCGAAGAGCTGGGTGTACACGGCCGATGCGAGGGCTTCTCGGTGGGCGAAGTGCCGGTAGAGAGTGGCGATCCCGACGCCGGCCTCCCGGGCGATCTCCTCGAGCGAGCCCAGGCCGTCCCCGCGGGCGAATACGCGGCGCGCGGCGGCGACGATCCGGGCGGCGTTGGAGGTGGCGTCGGCTCTTCGGGCCGGGGTTCGCGGAAAGCGTCTTGACGTCATTGACCAATCTTCCCGCGGTTTCGTGTCGCCAGGCACGGGCCCGTGGGCCGGGGCCATGTCTCGTAGGTGACAGCAACGAACGAAATGATAGTACGCTCTCAGTTATGACACCCTCCTGCTCTTCGGCTGTCGGGGCGCCTTGGGCACGCCAACCACGTGCTCCCCACGCCGAAGTCTTGGGGGGAGTGCTGTCGATATCGGAACCTCAGCGGCGGTCGCGCGTCGGGCACGGGTCTGTCGGCCTGGCACTGTCCAGCGGGGCCGCGCGTGGTGCCGCGCACGCCGGAGTGCTGCGCGCCATCGAAGAGGCCGGCATTGAGGTGTCCGTGCTCACCGGATCCAGCGCGGGGGCCCTCATCGGCGGCGCGTGGGCGGCGGGGGTCTCGGCGGAGGAGATCATCGACCGCGTCCGTGAAGCGCAGTTCCGCGATTTCGGCGTCCCGAGCCTGACTCCACGTCTAGGTCTAATGGACACCACGCCCCTGGCCCGCAACTTGGAGGACTGGCTCGGGGACGTGCGCATCGAGGACTTACCCATCCGGTTCGGGGCGGTCGTCACCGAACTCGTCTCACCGACGCCGCGTCTGGTCACCACTGGCTCCTTGGTGGACGCCGTCAGAGCCAGCAGCGCCGTCCCCGGTCTCTTCCCGCCGGTCAAAGTCGACGGCGTCTCCTGCATCGACGGCGGGGTCCTGTCGGGGCTGCCGATCTGGGGGGCGCATCACCTGGGCGCGGACGACGTGATCGCCGTGCGTCTCGGCGACGACCCCCTGTGGCGACGCTGGCTGGAGTCTCGTAAGGACCATCCGGCACACGGGCAGCAGGCGGATCTGCTGATCGTGATCGACGACGAGGCGTGCTCCTCGTGGACCACGGCCGACGTCCCGGGCATGATCGAGCGCGGTTACCAGACCGCCCAGGCGGCGCTGGCTGTCTGGCAGACCGACGACCGTGCCGCCGCAGTTGGGCAACGATGACCAGCTGGATCCATTCGGTGCCCGATGCCGGGACCGATGTCGCCTCGCACACCACCATCGGGCAAGGCTCACCCGCCACCCTCACTCGCGGCCGGGGCACCTTCGGTCCGACATCCCTGGTGGTGGTGCCCCGGATCCTGGAGTGGATCCTCGCCGTCGCCGAGGATGCCTCCGGTAGCTGCTGGCGTCACACCGTCTTCCTTTGGGGCCACCGATATGGGCATCGCCCCCTTGCGGGCGATCTAGACCCACGAGGGCCCCAGCCGCTGGGACGCGCTGCTCCACGGCTGTGCCGACGCCCTCGTGTATCGACACGTGCGGCGCCCGTTCGGCGGTGCACTGCGCCAGGTCATCGTCGGCGGGTCGGCTCTGCGCCAACCCGTCGGCCACCTCTTCCGGGGGCTGGACTGGACGTCCTCGAAGGCTGCGGCTCGACCGCGACCCCCGCGCGCATCACCGTCAACCGGCCCTACGTCGCGCTCACCGGCTTCCGCGGCTGCCGCAACGACCCGGGAAGAACTATCGAAGCCCTTCGCGACGGCTCGCTGCACACCGGGGACCTGGCCCGGCTGGGCTCGCGGGGAAACCCGTTCATCACCGGCAGGAGCAAAGACCTGATCGCCGACGTCGGTCCGACGATCGACGACGTGAACCCCACAGGTCGGCCCCAGCCGGACACGACCCCGACCTCGACCCACACCCGCGCCCAAACGGTCGGAATGCTCGACCGGCGCCTGCCCCACCCAGCGCACCGATCGTGCTGGCGGCCCCGATGAGTTCGGGACGCAGACGAGGGACAACGACCCGCGCTCTCACCCAGCGCGCAGCCAACCTCGCGTTCACGACCGCCGTGCGAACGACCCTCCTCTTTGTTGCCAAAGTCAGCGTCACTGGCCCAGGCGGCGGGCGCGGTGGCGGACGTGGCACTCTCGTCGTCCTCAACCATCGCAGTCCCATCGACTTCCCGGTCGCAGCGGTCGCCTGCCGCCACTGGCGGCTCTCACCCGCCGTGCTGAGCCGCGCCGACTTCTTCGAACGCCCCCTCGCCGGGCCCGGCCTGCGCCTGCTGGGCGCGATCCCCGCGGGCGTCCGCCACAGCCCGGCTGCGACCTTCGATGCGGCAGGTGAGGTCCTTCGTGGCGGGGGTGCGGTCGCGATCGCTCCGGAAGGACGCATCGTCACCGACGCGCAACGTCCGGACGGCCTCGGCCGGTTCAAGCCCGGCGTCGGTGTGCTCGCGTCACGGTTCCGTCCGCACATCCTGCTCGTCGCGCTCACCGGAACCGACACCGCATGGCCACCCGACCGCCGCCTGCCCGCGCTGCGGCTGCCGTGGAACCGGCCCGTCGTGACGATCGCCACCCGATGGCTGGACGTTCCCGAGGACACAACTCGGTCGGACGCAACTGCCCGCGTACGCGCCGAGCTGGGCGACCTCCTCCGGTCCGCGACCTGTGCACCTCCGACGTCCGAAGGCGCTGTGGGCCCGCTTCCCGGGTAACCGGAAAACGTGAGGACACCGGTCGTCAGCGGCTTTGGCATGCGCAGGCCCTGTGTTGGCGGACCGGTTGCCGTCGCTGGCCCGTCGGCCCGTCGGGTGTGGCCGATGCGGGTGACCTCGCCGCTGATCGCCAGGTCCCGCGCGACACCCGCGACCCAACGTCCGCCCGCAAATTGAATCGCCTGCCAGTCTGAAGGTGGCTGGCCTGGGGTTGGCTGGCGACGGACGCCGTGTGGTGGTCGCGGGGGCGGGTGGCGTCAGCACCCGCCGTGGACGGGGCTGTCCCGGCCGACATCCCTGTGGCCATCATCGAAAAGGGCACCACCTCCCACGAGCGCATCACGCGTGGCACGGTGCCCACGATTGTTCGTATCGCCGAGGAAACAGTGGTGAAATCTCCGGCGATTATCGTCATAGGACAAGTCGCCCATCCCGGCTTGTTGGCCTCGGAACCTGCCGCCGCACGCTAAGAAGAGGGGGTGCCATGAGATCCATCGGAGAACCGCTCGCTGGCTGCGTGATCGTGATCACCGCTGACCGTCGCAAGCGCGAGCTCGGTGCCACGCTCGCAAGGCGTGGTGCCACCGTCTGGCACGCGCCCGCACGGTCGACGGTGGCCCATCTTGGGGTCGAGGGTCTGCGCGTCGCCGTGCAGCACCACGGCGACGGCTCTGACGGGCTTGAGGAGGCCGTCACCGCAGCAGGCGCCGATGCGGTAGTGCGGGAACTTGTGAAGCACTTCAGCGATTCGGTGGTCGGAGTGCCGCCGCCAGACGGGCCGCTCGTCTTGGGTAGCACCACGGCGGTCTTGAACGGCAGCGTCCTGGCGCTTAAGCGCACCGTGGTGAAGCGCGGCTGCGCATCGGCGGTGAGTGTGGCATGACGACGTCCCCGATTCTCATCGGCTGCGCCCATGGGACCGCATCCGCCGAAGGCCAGGCAGTGGTGCGTCAGATTCTCGCGGACGTCCGCGTTGCCATGCCGGGTGTCGACGTCAGGGAGGCGTACTTCGATGTGCAGGGGCCGTTCCTTGACGACGTCATCGCGGAGATTCCCGCGAGCGGGGAAGGGCTTGCCGCCGTTGTCGTGCCGCTGCCACTGGCCGACGGCTATCACGCCTACCACGACATTGCGAAGGCCGTGGCGTCACGTCCTGACGTGGTGAGTGCCGACGCACTGGGGCCAGATACTCGCCTGGTCGACATCGTCCTTGATCGCCTGCGTGAGGCGCATGTCCCAGCCGACGCGACCCTGGTACTCGCGGCCGCGGGATCCTCCGACCCGCGTGCTCAGGCCGACACGGAGGCCGCCGCGGAGTTGCTGCGTGGCGCGTGGGGCGGGCCGGTGCGCGTGGGCTTTGCCGCCGGCCATGAGCCTTCCGTCGCCGATGCCGTGGCGCAGGCGCATGAGTACGGCGAGGATGGCGTCGTGGCAGTGGCGTCCTTCCTCTTGGCGCCTGGGGTGTTCCAGAAGCGGCTGGGCGAGGCTGGCGCCGACTACGTGACTGCGCCCCTCGCTCCGCATCCCGACTTGGTGAGCATCGTCGCTGAGCGTTACGGTGCCCTCACCCATGGACAACACTGACCCCTACCTCAGACAGCGCGTCCTTCCCGGGTTCGGCGACCAGGGACAGCGCTCACTGACGGACGCGCGGGTCGCGATCGTGGGCCAGGGGGGGCTCGGCTGCCCCGTCGCGCTGTACCTGGCGGCCGCCGGTGTGGGGCACCTGACCCTCATCGACTCTGACACCGTGGCGGACTCCAATTTGCACCGCCAGATCCTGTTCGCCCCCGCCGACGTGGGTCGCGCCAAGGTTGACGCAGCCGCCGCGGCGCTCGGGAGGCTCGCTCCCGGCGTGAGCGTTGCCGCCGTGCAGTCGCGGCTCACCCCTGAGAACGCGGTGGAGGCGCTGGTCGGCCACAACGTCATCGTCGACTCCACCGACACCTTCGCCTCGCGCCTCACCGTCGCCGACGCCGCCGCCGCTTTGGGCGTGCCCGTCGCGTGGGGCGCCGTGCAGGGCTGGTTCGGTCAGGTCACCGTCTTCGACGGCTCCGTGGGGTTGCGCGACATCTTTCCTGTCGAGCCCCCGCCGGACTTTGGGGTCTGCGACGCTGGGGGAGTGCTGGGGACGCTGTGCGGCCAGGTGGGCACCGCGATGGCCACGGAGGCCGTCAAACTCGTCACCGGCGTCGGCGTGCCACTTGTGGGCGTGTTGTCCGTGATCGACGCCCGCGAGGGCCGTTGGCGGGACCTTGACGTGCGTCGTGCCGACGCGACAGGGGAGTAGAGATGCGCACAACCGACGAACACGCGCTGGCCGCGCTCTCGCTCGCCCCCGATCCCGTTCCCGTCGAGTTGGACCTGCGGCATGCACTGGGCCACGTCACCGCTGCCGCGATCCGGGCCCACGCCGACTCGCCTCCCTTTGACAACTCCGCGATGGACGGGTTTGCGGTGCGCTGGGCCGACGTTCGCTCCGCCACCGCCGACGCGCCCGTCGCGCTCGCGCTCATGGGGGAGTCCCGCGCGGGCGTGCCGTTCGCCGAGACGCTCGTGCCCGGCCGCGCCATCCGCATCATGACGGGGGCGCCGATGCCGGCTGGCGCCGACACCGTGGTTCCCCTTGAAGTGACGTCTGCTGATGAGCGGGCCGTGACCATTCGGGAGGTGCGCAGCGAGGGCGCGCACGTGCGCAGGCGCGCGGAGGATGCGCGCATCGGGGACGAGGTCATCGGCAGCGGCGTCGAGCTGTCCGCCCGTCACCTCGCGGCGGCGGCCGCGGTGGGGGCCGCGCGAGTGGCGGTGTTTCGCAGCCCGCGCGTGGGCATCCTGTCCACCGGCGACGAGCTCGCGCCGCTGGGCGCCACGCCCGCGCCCGGCCAGATCTATGAGTCCAACTCGGTGCTGCTCGACGGCGCGGTGCGGCGCGCCGGCGGCATTCCTGTGCTACTGGGACCCGTGGGCGACAGGGTCGACGACGTGGTGGCCGCGATCAGGCGCGACGACGTGGACCTCATCGTCACCACCGGCGGCGTGAGCGTCGGCGCCTACGACGTCATCAAAGCGGCGCTCGCGGGCCGCGGGGCGGAGTTCATGACGGTCGCGATGCAGCCGGGCAAGCCACAGGGCCTCGGCAGCGTCGACGGCATGCCGCTGCTGTGCCTGCCAGGAAACCCCGTCTCGGTGGCCGTGTCCTTCGAGCTGTTCGTGCTGCCGGTGATGCGCGCGATGCGCGGGCTGCCGCAGCCGCTCGCATGGTCGGTGACGACTGCGGGGGCTGCGTGGTCGAGCCCCGCGGGTCGGGAGCAGTTCATGCCGGTGCGCTGGGAGGCAGGCTCGGTGGCGCCAGCGACCGGTCTTGGGGCTGGCTCTCACTTGATGGCGCGACTCGCGCTGGCCGACGGGCTGGCGAGGGTTCCCGCCGACGTCACGGACGTGCGCGTTGGCGATAGCCTCGAGTTCAGGAGGTTTTCCGGATGAGCGAGTTCGCGCATCTTGACGATGCCGGCCATGCCCGCATGGTCGACGTGACGCAGAAGCAGCCGACGGTGCGCCGCGCCGTCGCGGAGGGTTTCGTCGAGTGCGCCCCGCAAGTGGTGGAGGCTCTGAGGGACGGCTCGGTGCCCAAGGGCGACGTGCTCGCCGTGGCCCGCATCGCCGGGATCGCGGGGGCGAAGCGCACGCCTGAACTGCTTCCGCTCGCGCACGTGATCGGCGTCCACGGCGTGACGGTGGACCTGGAGGTCACGGACCTTGGTGTGGCGATACGCGCCACCGTCAGCACGGCCGACCGCACCGGCGTGGAGATGGAGGCGCTCACTGCGGTGAGCATTGCCGCGCTCAACGTCATCGACATGGTGAAGGGACTCGACAAGGCCACCAGCCTGCGCGACGTTCGCCTGGTCGCCAAGGACGGCGGCAAGTCCGGGCCATGGCGCAGGGAAGATAGCGCCGGGTCGTGAGCCCTGAAGCAGTGAGCCCCGACGTCTCGTTCGCCGCGATTGTTGTTGCGGGCGGCGCGGGGACGCGGCTGTCTGGAGTGTCAAAGCCGGAGTTGGTGATCGCCGGCCGGACGCTGTTGGAGCGCACCCTGGACGCGTGCGAGGGCGCGTCCAGCGTCGTGATTGTGGGGGGAGAGCACCTCAGGAGGGACGACGCACTGTGGGCGTGCGAGGACCCGCCGGGGTCCGGGCCCGCTGCCGGTCTCGCGGCCGGGCTGAACGCGCTGGACGCCGAGGGCGACCCGTCGCCGCTCGTGCTGGTGCTCGGCACCGACACTCCACGCGCGAGCGCTGCGGCGGCGATACTGCTCGCGAGGATGCTCGACGACGCTGGGGGCGTGGCTGACGTGGCGGGCGCCGGTGGCGCCGACAATCCTGATGGCGCGTGGCTGGTCGACGGGTCGGGCACGGCGCAGCCGCTCGTGGCCGTGTACCGGCGGGACGCGATCACCAACCGTTGCGTCTCGCACGCGGCGCCGGGTGCCTCGCTGCGGCGAGTCACGGAGGGCCTCGCCATGATCGCCGTGCCCGACGTTCACGACGCCTCCCGCGACGTGGATACTTGGGAGGACGTGGCCTACTGGGAAGGGAAACTGTCATGAAGCAGGATCAACTCGAGGCATGGGTGACGGCACTGAGCGAGCAGCTCGACATCGACGTGACGGGCCTCGACACGCAGGCCCTGCTGGATGTGGCGCGAGACGCCGCGCACTCCGTCATGCGCCCCGCGGCACCCTTGGCCACCTTCCTCGTGGGCTACGCGGCAGGCGCTGCAGGCACCGGCATGCCTGGCGTCGAGGAGGCCAACGCCAAGGCGTCGGCGCTGGCGCTCAACTGGCCGCAGGCGGATGCATGAGCGTCACTGCCAGGATGTTTGCCGCCGCGGCCGAGGCCGTGGGGGCCAACGAGGTGACGGTCGAGGCGAGCGACGTCGCCGGACTTCGCGAGGTGCTCGGGGCCGCGAGTGACACCGCTGGCCCCGTGATTCGTCAGTGCGCCGTGCTGGAGGGCGGGGTGCGTAGAGACGATGCCCACGTGCTCGCCGAGGGCGCGACGGTGGACGTCATGCCGCCGTTCGCGGGCGGATGATCTCGCGGCGCGAAGGTGTTCCACAGTCATGGTGAGTAACCGAGTTGAGCAGGATTCAGCCCCCGCGGCGGTCGGGATCGACGACGACCCGCGCGAGGCGATCGAAGTAGGCGTGCTTATGGCCAACGGCCGCCTCGCGGGCCGCCAGTTTGCCTCGCGCACAGAGGCGGAGGCGTGGGCGCGTCCTGACCTCGGCGATCAGGTCGTGGAGTTCAACGTGTTGTGCGAGTGCTCCTTCACTTCGTGACCTCTGGCGCTCCCTCTTGCGTGCTGGCGGGCGCAGACAGCGGCTGAGACGTAGTGTCAGAGAGCGGCCATCGGTAACTATTGGCGTTACCTGTACCGTCTTGTTGACACTAACGCAGGGTGGTGTCAGAATGGCGGCATAAGTTACCGTTACTGATACCTAGGGGCAGGCGATGACACGCACCATTCCTCCCTCACTGGCGGGGATCATGGGGGATCTCGAGCTGGAACAACCCACGCTCGTGACCAGCGATCATCTTGCGGAACTCGTCCATCGCCACGGTGTGCTGACTCCACCCAAGGTTGTCGCCGCCCGGCTCCGTGACCGCGGATGGCTTCTCTCAACCGGCCGCCGCGGGGTGTGGGAGTTCGCACCGGCGGCCGTTGCGGGGGCCTTCTCGCTCAGCGATCCAGTGATGCCGCTCCGCGCCTTCCTGGCCAGCAGGCCTGGTGCGCGATGCGCGCTCACGTTCCAGGCTGCGGCCTGGGCGCATGGAGTTGCCGACAGGGTGCCGTCGCGGCTAGAGGTGGCAGCCGCCACTGCGGATCTGGCCCGTCAGCTGCCATCGACGCTCGCGCCGTCGGCCTTTGACCCTCGCCTCGACTATGTGGTCGTTCGTGGCGCGCCCGTCCTCGCCCCGGAAAGCGTCGTGGTCCACATGGCCACGCGGCCGGCTGATGTGCGCTCGTGGGCAAGCGTGCTCGAGTGGCTACCTGAGCTCGCGGGCATGATGCGGTCGGATGCACTGAGTCGGGAACTTGAGGGCCGCTCCGCGAGCATCACCACTCGGACGGGTTACCTTCTGCAAGGACTTCGTCCGGACATCGCGACTTCCCTCCATGCGCGTGCGACATCAAAGGGGAAGGTGTGGTTCGGCCGCCGGGCTTCGCTGAAGAGGCATGACGCGTACTGGCAGATCGCCGACACTCTGCTGCCCTTCGATCCCCGCACCTTGGAGGCAAGTACGTGACCGCGATCAGCCTCACGCCCGGGCACATCGCCCGGCACACGCCCCGAGGAGCGGGAGGTCAGGGGCGGGACGCGGCGATCGTCGACATCGCGCAGGATCTTCTCCTGCGGCACCTGCACAATCGGGGTGCACTCGATTCGCTGGCATTCAAGGGTGGGACTGCACTCCGCAAGCTCTACGCGGGCAATGCCGGGCGGTTCTCGCTTGATCTTGACTTCTCCAGCCTCGCGATTGGCGCCGATCCCGAGGATGTATTGGTCGACCTCATCGCCGCGATTGATGGGGTCTCGATCGGTCCGTTCCGGTACGGCGTTGCCGAGCGGCGGGGCAAGTGGGCGCTCACCTTCGCTCACGACTACGGAGACGCCACTGACGCCCTCTTCAGCAAGTTAGACCTCAACCCACCTCCATGGTTGCCGCCCGTGCGTCGAGGCTGGCAGCCGCTGCCGGTGCATGCCCAGTACGGGGATCCACCTCTACCTGAGATCCAGATCGTCAGTTTGGAGGAGAATCTCGCCGAGAAAATCGCGCGACTCAACCGGGCGACGCCCGCCCGCGACATGTACGACCTCCGGTGGATCATGACCAACTCGCATATCACCGGCGGCCTCGACCTGGACTTGGTGCGGAGGTTGGCGGTGCTGAAGATCTGGGTCGACGCGAACGGTGTCCATGCGGGCAACACCTTCTGGAAGCCGGGCCATGAGGGTCCTGACTTCGATTCCGCGCGCTGGTTACGAGACCGTGGCGGCGATGAGTTTGACGCCGAGGACATCGGTGCGCTCGCGGTGCCGGTCCCTACCGCAACTGAACTGAGCGAGGCATTGCGCGTGCACTTCGGATTCCTTGCAGATCTCGATCACGACGAGCGCACGCTCGCGCAGGCGAACGAGAACGATCGACCGCTCGCGTTGAGGATGCTCGAGGAGCTGCCAGGTGCGCGTCTCCGCGGAGTCGGGCTCTACTGAGTGGCGCGAACCAAGCGGGCAACCATGCCTACCGCCAATCCACCCCGTGCCGGGTTCAGAGCGGGACGACAATGGCAGTGGCAGCTGACCGGCCAGGGTGACGGATGCAGGGCGCAGAAGATCGTGCGAGACTGCGGCTGAATTGGAATCAAGAACCCGCATGAACGGGAGGCATCGACGTGACGTCCAATGGCGAGTCCCGCGAGGCATCGACCTACCTCGCCTGGCAGTCCCACCTCGGCGTCCAGATGCAGGTCTCTCGGTTGAGGGAGTCATACATTGACGGTCATCAAGGCGTTGGCAAACAACTCGTTGACGCCTCGGCGCTCATCTTGGTGCTTTGGCGGCTGCGCATCGCCGCTCAAATGTCGCTACAGATTCAAGGCTCATCCGAAAACGTTGCCGCCGCACTGGGCAGTTTCGATTCGGCGACACAAGGCCTCGCTAAACTTCGCAATGTCACGATGCACTTTGACGAATACGCTCTTCAAACTGACAAACGCAGGGACACTGTAGGCGACCCTCCACGCCTCATTGAGGTCGGAGATTTGTGGACCCTTCGCATTGATGCGGTCGGTCTCGACTGGCTTGGGGTGCGCCTGGACTACGACTGGGTAGAGGGTGTTGCATGCATTCTCTACGATGCGATTCAGGAAGACAACAACTCACAGTTGGGAAGTTGAGCAAACCATTCTGGGCAAGCCGACCCGTGTCGAGCCGGAGAGGCTACGCGGCCCCCAGGCCCAGCGGCTCGATGCGTTCCAGGTCGAGGCTCTGGCGCGCGACCCACAGATCGTGCGCGTCCTGCATGGCAAGCCAGCTTTCGGCGCTGCGGCCGAGCGCCTTCGACAGGCGGAGCGCCATCTCTGGGCTCACTCGGTTGCTGCCGTTGAGGACGCGGCTCAGCGTCGACGGCGCGACGCCGAGGTGATTTGCGAGCGCTCGTCCGGTCACACCAAAGGGCTCGAGGTAGACACCGGCAATGAACTCGCCCGGGTGCGGGGGATTGTGCATCGGAGTCAGCGCATCCATCAGTG
>NZ_JADQBE010000085.1:0-35833 GCF_016278765.1 Demequina sp.
TTGCCCCCTTCTGTGGTCCAAACACGGCGGCTGCCCCAGTGGGACCGAGCAGCGGTGCCGCCGGGCGCCGCAGAAGTCCGATGCGCGAACAGCCGCTGGCCGCGCGGGGATCGCGCTGACCCTGGCCGACGGCTGGGCCCCGGTGGAGAAGGATGACCGTGGAGCGCAATACACGACATGGATCTTCGGCTACGGCCCGCGGATTGATCGGCCGCTCGGGCCACGGAGCATCGTTCTCACGAAGCCAGCGCGAGGCCGCTTTGCACCGCTTTGTTAGTGTTCGTATTCATGAGCGAGGCAAAAGTGCGAGCGGACTTCTTGAGGTCGCTGGAGGAGTTGGACGGGACGGTGGGTGGCGACCTGCCCGAGAAGTTGCGGGATATGGTGAGGCTTCGGTGCTCGCACATCAACGGTTGCTCCTATAGCGTCCGGCTGCATTCGGACGGTCTCGCGGCGGGGGGCGTCAGGGTCGATCTGATCAGCGCCCTGGCGCGCCCGGTCAAGTTGATGCGCGCTGATCTGGTGACGGAGGCTGAGGCCGCCGCGCTGCGCTTTGCGGAGATCCTGACGGACTATCCGCGTGGCATCGAGTTGGAGGCGCGGGATGAGGCCGCCAAGTACTTCACACCCCGGCAGTTGGGTTCGATCGTCGAGGTGGTGGCCGTGGTCAACGCCTGGAACAGAGTGACGCGCGGGTCGGAGTAGGACCACCCACCGGGACCACCGCCAGGACCTACTCGGGGACCTTTGGCCGGGGGTCCTAGATGCCCCCCTGGGTATAGGCTTGAGAGGTGCACCCCTGCACTCTCGATCAGCGAAGAAGGTGATCTGCCATGGCCCGTGTGGTCGTTCTCGGGGCCGGAGTCTCCGGACACACAGCAGCCGTCTATCTCAAGAAGCGACTGGGCAAGGCGCACGACGTCCTCGTCGTTTCCCCCAACTCCCAGTACAACTGGATTCCGTCCAACATCTGGGTAGGCGTGGGCAAGATGACGACGGACGATGTGGTCTTCCCGCTCGCTCCCGTCTACGCGAAGAAGGGAATCGGCTTCGTTCAGGCCAAGGCGGTCGCCTTGTGGCCCGAGGGTGATGCCGACGACGACAGAGCCGCCGTAGAGGTCGAACACACGTCACCGGAGAAGGCTGGGCAGACGGAGAAGATCCGCTACGACTACGTCATCAATGCGACGGGCCCCAAGCTCAACTTTGGTGCGACCCCCGGACTGGGGCCGGACGCCGGACACACGGTGTCCGTGTGCACCCCGGCGCACGCCACGGAGGCGAACGCCAAGCTCAGCGAGGTCATTGACGCCTGCAGGTCTGGCAAGACCCAACGAGTCGTCGTCGGCGTCGGCCACGGGACGTGCACGTGCGAGGGTGCGGCGTTCGAGTACACCTTTAACGTGGACCACGAGCTGCGCGCGGCCGGCGTGCGGGACAAGGTTGAGTTGACCTACCTCACCAACGAGAACGAGCTGGGCGACTTGGGCGTCGGAGGCATGGAGTTCGAGCAGAACGGGTTCCGCACCACCAGCCAACTGTGGACGGAGTCCCTGTACCGCGAGCGCGGTGTCAAGGCCATCTCGGGTGCCGCGGTGACGAGCGTCGACGACGGCGTGATTCACTACGACCAGCTCGACGGCTCGCACAACGACCTTGAGTTCGACTTCGCGATGCTGCTTCCGCCCTTCAAGGGAGCCGACTGGAAGGCGTTCGACAAGGCGGGCGAAGACATCACCGCGACCGTCTTCGCACCGTCGGGGTTCATGAAGGTGGATGCGGACTACACCCCCAAGAAGTACGAGGAGTGGACTGCCAAGGACTGGCCGCGCACCTACCAGAACCCGACGTACAAGAATTGTTTCGCGGTCGGCATTGCGTTTGCTCCGCCGCACCCGATCTCCAAGCCGCGCGCGACCCCCGACGGGCTGGCGGTGACGCCGTCGCCTCCGCGTACCGGAATGCCCTCGGGCACGATGGGCAAGGTGGTCGCCTTCTCGGTCGCGGACATGATTCTCCACGGTGCTACGGAGCCCACTCACAGCGCGTCGATGTCGGAGATGGCCGCGGCGTGTGTCGCGTCGGCCGGTACGGGTCTCAGGTCCGGTACAGCCGCGGCCATGACCATGAGCCCCGTGGTGCCGGACTGGGAGAAGTACCCGGAGACGGGCCGCAACCTGAAGGAGACGTTCGGGGAGATCGGCCTGGCCGGTCACTGGGTCAAGCGCTTGCTGCACACGCTGTTCATCTACAAGGCCAAGGCCAAGCCCGGCTGGACCTGGATTCCGGAGTAAGGAGGAGCGTCATGGACAACACGAATGAGCGCATCGCCACGGCGCCCCTGCCTACAGCGGGTGAGTTGAGACACCGTAAGAACGTCTTTGGTCAGTTCTTCCGCTTCATGCGGATCAACTGGACCATGTGGAGGCTTGCGCTCAAGAAGCACCACTAGGAATGCGTCCAGGAACGGACGGAGGGACCACTTCTCCAGCGGTGGTTCCCCCGTCCGCAAAATGGCGCCTGCGCGGTGCCGTGCTGGCGCGCCTCATGCGGACGTGCCTGAACGTCGCCGTCACGATCCCCTCCGTCACTCCTCGGTCACGTCGAAGTATTCGCTCACAGCGAAATTCTCATCGTGCTGCATCCCAACGACCCCTCATGGCGGAGGTAGGGGGTGAAGCGGTCGCACAGGGCAGGCGCAGGTACGGAGAAACACATGAGAAAGTCAGCCATCACCGGCCTTGCGGTAGGCGTTGTGCACGCCGCCGGAGCCAGCCTCCCCGCAGCAGCAGTGGAAAGCGGCAAGTCCGACCTGTCGGTGCTGCAGGGCATTCCTGGACTCACGGTCGACGTCTACGTCAACGGAGTGAGACTTCGCCCCCGGAACTCTCGCCGGTCCCCTCAGTCTCGACGCGGGCGTCTACGCCGTGGCAATCACCGCGAGCGACGCTGTCGACGACTCCGCTCCTGTTCTGGGTCCCATTGACATCACCCTCGCGGCGGACATGAGTGACACCGCCGTTGCTCACCTCGATGCAGCCGCGACCCCGACGGTCTCGCTGTTCACCAACGACAGCTCGGCGACCGCAGCCGGCGAGGGCCGTCTCACGGTTCGCCACGTTGCCGCGGCTCCCGCCGTGGACATTCTCGCCAACGGCGCAGTCGCGTCCCCGAGCCTGGAGAACCCGAACGAGGTCAAGGCCGACCTGCCGGTCGCCGCGTACTCGGCCGCGGTGAACCTCAAGGGCACCGACACCACGGTCATGGGCCCGGTCGACGTTACCCTCGCCGAAGGCGTCAACACCATTGGCTACGCATGGGGTAGCGCCGGTGACGAGAACCTGACGGTCGCGGTGCAGACCGTCGACGCCATGCTGGGTTCCCCCGCCGGTGTGACGGCCGGTAACGCTCCTCTCAACAGCGACAACTCGCTGCCCATCGGCCTGATCGCGATTGCGGGTCTCGCTCTGGTCGGGGCAGGCGTCGCTGGCCGCGTGGCCGTCTCGCGCCGCTAGTCACTCACTCCCACCCCAGGCGGGGGCGTTCCCGATCCCCCTCCGGAGCGCCTCCGCCACTCCACTTCAAGGCAGACATGAAATCTCGCATCGCCACTGCACTCGCCGCGGGGCTTGCCGCCGTCGCACTGATCGCCACAGTTTCGGCCATCGTTCGGTGGCCTTCGGCGGCGGTGCAGGAGTTTGGCTTCGAAACTAGCCCCCTGGCTGCCCCGGACACGGTGGGTCCCGTGACCGCGGCGAACTCGTTCGGTCCCATCAAGATTCAGGAAACCGACCCGAAGTCCGTATCCGAGCGGGTTGAGGTGGCGCCCGAGCGGCTCGCGATCCCCACCCTGGGCGTGGACATGACAGTCACGGCCTTGGGCTTGGCGCCCGATGGCACCATGGCTCTCAATGATCGCGCGGACACCGCAGCCTGGTACCAGCACGGAGGCGCCCCCGGTGACCGCGGAGCCGCGGCTCTCATCGCGGCCCACGTCGCATCTGATGTCGACGGCGTCGGACCGTTCTCCAAGCTTCGCGACGCCAAGAAGGGTGACGTCGTGACTGTGACGATGTCGGATGGCACTGAGCAACCGTTCACCGTTGTCAGGCTCCAGGAGATCTCCAAGACCACTGTCGGCTACGACGCGATGACCGCCGAAAGTCCAGGCATGCTCATCCTCGTTGCCTGCCGCGGAGAATTTGATCCCACGAGTCGCCACGTCGACGACAATGTCATCGTGTGGGCGTCCTCACTGCTGCCATGACGGGCGTCGTCGCGGTGATGTCGAGGTGAGACGCAGTGGAGCGGGCTGACGAGGTGCTGGGCGAGGGCCTGGCACATGCGTTCGCGGCCGGTTCCGAGGGCGCGCTCTAGGAGATCCATCGCGACGTGTCCCCGCTTGTCTTTACGCTCGCAGTGCGCGCACTCGGCGATCACGCCGAGGCGGAGGAGGTGACGCAGCAGACGTGCGTGGCGGCATGGCGCTCGCGCGGGACGTTCGATCCGGACCGCGGTGCCCTGCGTGGATGGATCGTGGGTATCGCTCGACGAGCCATCGCCGACGCCCTGGAGGGGCGCACGCGTGAAAGGCGTCGGCTGGAGGCGATACGCGACGCACCTTCCGATGCTGAGCGCGACCACGTTGACGACGTCCTCCTCGCGTATGAGATCGAGGCGCTCGGCGACCCGCGTCGCACCATCATGTCGCTCGCGTCCTTCGAGGGGCACACTCACGAACACATCGCTCAGTCGCTCGACATGCCGCTGGGCACCGTGAAGAGCCACATCAGACGGTCGCTCGTCACACTACGAACACGATTGGAGGCCGCCGATGTGGCATCTTGACGACGAGATCATCGCTGGAGTGGCCACGGGCGAAAGCCTGGACGCGGAGCATGCTCGGCGCCTGGCCGAGTGCGCGCGCTTCGCGGCGAGCCTCGGTGAATTCGAGCAGCTCGCCGCGCGCGCTGGCAGCATGGGTCGACCCGCGCCGCTGCTCGTGCCGCCCGCGCGCGTGTGGGATGCGGTCGTGGCTGAGCTCGCGACGGATGACGCCAGGCAGTACGGTTCCACACCGGAGTTCGCACCGCAGCGTCAGGTCCAGCGACCCGCGGAGGGGCTCGCTACCGTCACGCCGATTCGGCGCTTCTCGGGCTGGCTCGTCGCGTCGGCTTCCTGGCGTCCGCTCACGATGAGTTGGTGATTCCGGAAGGGTACGACCCCAGCGCGTATCCCATCGTGGACATCTCGATCGAGCCGCGTGACGGCGTCCCGACCCACGGCGGAGACTCGATCACGCGAGGCGTCCTGGGTCTGTGACCGGCGGGAGCGGACCGGGTGAGTTGTGGATGCTCTCGAGCCAGGCCCGGCGGGCAACATCGCGCGACTGGAGCACGTCGCCAAGGCGGGCCGTGTCTGAGCCCATCCATCCCTCCGGATTGATGACGCCCACCCACGTGTCGAGATTTGCGGACACCGAGTACAGGTGTCCGTAGCCGCGTGGAACGGAGCCGGCGCTTGGCATGTCAAGCAGCGTCTGCCACATCGTGACGAACGGGAACCAGTCGGTTGCGGAGGAGACATCGGGTGCTCGATCGTTCCCTGACAGCCACGCTGGCTCCCGCCAGGCGATGCTGGGGTCGAAGAACCCGATGGGATCGGACCCGTGTTGCAGGTAGGCGATGCGAGTGGGCCCCCATCGACCGGCGGGTTGATCGAGCGAGCCTTGCTCCCCCGTGAATCGCACGGTTCGGCCGTCCTCCACGATCGGTAACCACGGAGTGGAACCGGATTGACGACTCGCGATCAGGTCGGTGCGGAGCGGGTTGGCGAAGGTGGGTCCCACCATGACGGCTCCGTCAATGGGCTCGTTGATGATGTTCGCCGAGGTCAGGACCGACTCAACGCCGTAGGAGCCGAGCGAGAGGCCATAGAGGAAGAGCCGCGGGCGATGACCCTGCGGAAGCGTGCTCCAGTAGTCGTGCACGGTGCGGAACATCGCCAACGAGGTGTCCCTCGTGACCTGCCGATCGGCCAGCAGCGATATCCAACTGGGAAGATAGGAGTACTGTGCTCCGGCGATGGCGACATCGCCGTTGAAGATGAAGTCGACGGGATCCACGCCGATGGGGTCGATGAACCCGGTGCCCGTGGTGGTGGCGAGGAGGAGGGCCTCACGCTCGAACGCTCCCGTGCGGATCAGCTCCGATAACAGGAGGTCCGCCCGATCCTGAAGGGTCTCGGCGGACTGGAGCCCCACGTAGACCCGGATCGGCTCGAGCGCGCCGCCGCCGCTGTAGGCGTTGATCTCGTCAACGGTCGGCACGTAGGAGATGAATGCGCGTCCCTCGCGTCCCAGCGAGTCCCACGCGGCGGCGGACTGGGGACTGCCGGATAGCAGTGGCGACGAGGGTTGCGACACTCCCGGCTTGTCGCCCGTGTCGCGTGTGGAGAATAGGGCATTGGAGGCCGTGAAGAACCCCTGAACCAACAATCCGGAGAACACCAACCACAGCAACACCACCAGGCCCGTGGATGACAGCGTGATCGCGAGTCGCCGCGGCAGCCAGCGGTCCAGGCGATTTCCCATGGTGCGGAACAGCAGTCTCAGCGACCTTGAGGTCACGAGCACGATGGCGGCGACGACCGCGGTCGCCCCGATGACAATCGGCCAGGCCGACGGGCTCAGCGCGTCCATCCCCATCAGTTGGCGAATGTCGTTCTGCCAACCGACCCAGCGCCAGATCGCGCGTGCGGTCCCCAAACTGATGGTCGCGAGGAGGATCCCGGTGACGATCTGTTGGGGTCGGCCACGCAGGTTGGGCACGCCCAGGTAGTTCCAGATCGCGTGGCCAGCGGATCCCAGCCCGTACCCGACCAAGAGGGAGACGCCTGTGGCGATGCCCTGCACCAACGCGATTCGCGGGAGCAACGACGGCTCGAGCGAGAAGGACGCGAAGATGGCCCCGACAGCCACACCGGGCCCGGAGAAGGTCGGCTCGAAGACGCGCGGCGGGCGACGCTTGCCGGGAGGTGAGGAGGGTAGGGTGCTCGTGCTGCCAGTCGGCGTCTCGGTGGTCACAGGTCCGGTTCCACCTTTCGCACTCTCCCTCGCGCTCCCGTGACGGCCCGGTTCGACGGTTGCCTACACCGGATCGCGACGCAGCGGCTGCGTCATGCAGTGGGCGCCGCCGCGACCGCGGCCGAGTTCAGCGCCCACGATCTCGAGCACCTCGATGCCAGCCGCGCGGAGCTTGGCGTTGGCATGGGTGTTGCGGTCGTAGGCCACCACCACGCCGGGTTCAAGCGCGAGCACGTTGTTGCCCGAGTCCCATTGCTGTCGCTCGGAGGCGTAGCGGTCGCCGCCCGTCTCGATCACGCGCAGCCCGCCCGCCCCCAAGGCATCGGCGATCACCTCGACGAACGGACGCTCCTCGTGCGTGACGTCGAGCATCGCCGGACCGTCGGCCGGGCGCAGTGAGTACGTCTCAATCTCCTCGACGATGCCCGGGAACACCGTGGCGACGTCCCGGTCGGCGAGAGTGAAGACCGTGTCGAGGTGCATGGCCGCGCGAAGTTTGGGCATCTTGGCCACGATGACGCGTTCGGCGGCTCCCGCCGCAAAGAGTTCAAAGGCCACCTGGGTGATCGCCTGACGCGACGAGCGCTCCGACATGCCCATCACGACCGCCCCGTTGCCAATCGGCATGACGTCGCCACCCTCGAGAGTCGCGAGCCCATGGTCCAGCTCGGGGTCGCCCCACCAGAACTGGACAGGTTGGGTATCCGTGGCGGGCGCGTCGTCCGGTAGCGAGACATCGGAGATGGTGGGCCCGAATCCTGGGAGGAACTCGATGCTCGGATCGGCGGCATTGAAGGCCGGGTGGAACGAATACACGGCCTTCATGATGAGGGTCTCGGCGTGTCGTGCGGGCCAGAACAGCGGGTTGAGCGTCACGCCGCCATAGATCCACGAGGTGGTGTCCCGCGTGTACAACGTATTCGGCAGCGGCGGCATCAGGTAGTCGCGCATTCCGGATTCCTCGCGCACCAGTTGGATCGTGGGGGGCGAGAAGTCGCGGGGCAGATCGCTCGTGGACAGTCCTCCCAACACGTAACGCGCAAGCGTCATGGAATCGAGCGATTCCAGGAAGTCCCTCACCTCCGTGGCGAGCCCCAGCCCCACCTCATCCGTGCTGAGCTTGCGGTCGAGCAGCCACTGGCGGGCCGCGGGAATGGAGAGCGTCTCCGCCAAGAGGTGATGCAGCTCCAGCACCTCGATGCCGCGCGAACGCATGAGCGAGATGAACTCGTTGTGGTCCCGGCGGGCATTGTCGACCCACATGACGTCGTCGAACAGCAGGTTGTGACAGTTGGAGGGGGTGAGGCGGTTGTGCGCGAGGCCGGGGGAGCACACCAGCACGGATCGCAATTGCCCGACCTCGCTGTGGACGCCGTAGCCGGGGTGGACACGGGGCGGAGCGGATGCCTCCATGGGGGCTCTCCTCACGAGAACGGTCGTATTGATCCGACGGTATCACCGGGGATAGCCCGAGCCGGAGCGCAGTTGTCCGGTGTGCTTCCTCGGGTGACCGCGTACACGCTCTCGTGTGGCGGCCTGCTTCTTCTGGGCGGTCGCGTGGCCGACTCCTGGGGTCGCAAGCGCACCTTCCTGGTGGGTCTTTCGGGCTTCGCGGCGCTCCTGGCGCCGTCGGCACTGTCTCTTGTGACCGTGGCCTTCACTGCGCCCAAGGAGCGCGCCCGCGCCTTTGGCGTCTTTGGTGCGCTGTCCGGCGGCGGCGCGGCCAATGGCCTGATGCTCGGTGGCATCCTCACTGACCGTCCCGGCTGGCGCTGGGTCATGTGGGTCAATGTGCCGCTCGCGCTCGCGATCGCCGCTTTCGCGTATGTCATCGTGCGCGAGTCGAAGTCCGACGGCCACCCGTCGTACGACCTCCCCGGTGCGGCCCTAGCCACCGGGGGCATGCTATCGCTCGTCTACGGATTCACTCGCGTGTTGGAATCGTCCGACGGATGGTCGGACCCGCTCGCGATCGCGTGCCTCATGGCAGCGGTGTTTCTCATCTCGACCTTCCTCGCGGTCGAGCGTCGCGTCAAGAACCCGTTGCTTCCCTTGCGCATCCCCTCCAACCCGGCGCTCATGGCGGGTCTGCACTTCTTGCCTTTCTCGCTGGCGATCGATGTCGATCGGCATGGCTTTCGTGTTCATCCCTACGTCGTCCACCGCGCTCCTGTGCGTGTCGCCGCGCGACGCGGGTGTGGCATCGGCGCTGGTGCGGGTGCGCAGGCCCGACTTCCACGCACATGTGCAGGACGCGGAGCAAGCGGTCATCGGCGCGTAGGGCGGTGGCCCTGCGTCGTCGTGAGACACAGCAGGGCCGGGCCCTCGTGGTAAACGGGGGCCCGGCCCTGACTGACGCACGCGGTCGCCCGCGTGCACGAAGCGGTGGTGGTTACCGCGTGAAGACGCGCGAGAACAGTGAAGACGCCGAGCCGGGTGTGGAGCCCGACGTGTGGCCCTGGCAGCGTTGCGCCTGGGGGATTCCTGCGAGCGCCTGCTCGACGTGATTGCCGCAGCCGGTCCAAGTGGCCTTGCCGCAGGTGGGGCAGGTGGCGGGAGAGCACATAGTGCAGCCTTTCTGAAGAGGTTGTCGTAGTGAAGGTAGCATACCCTGGGGGGTATATCAACATGAGTAGTGTGACCTTCCCGAGTCAGGAGGCACACCACGTGTGGCATTTTCCACACTCGGCGCCGCGTCACGATTGCGGACTTCACCTGTCTCATCGTGCATCACAGCAGACGAGGAGGGGCCATGTGGGAACGGGCTGACGGTTTGGCGCGACCGGCGCGGGAGTTCGCGCAAGCGCATCACCTGGTCTACTCGGGCTCCGTGCCGCTCGAAACCGCGGGCAACTTCCCGGCGTTGCCCTTCGCCAACGCGTCGCCGCGCCACTGCGTGAGCGGTCAGTGGCGTGGACGCCCCGTCCAGCGTTTCGAAACGGGTCGCTATACCGTCGAAGTGATGGGCATGTCGACACGCCTCCCAACGCTTCACGTCATCCCCGCGCGCCTCGATCGCCGGGCGCTCGCCATCGTGGGACGGGTCATCGCGACCGGTGACGCGGACTTCGATCGCCGCTGGTCTGTGATCGGCGATAACGAAGGCTTTGCCGTGGCCCTGCTGACGCCCGGAATGCGCGAGGCGCTGATGCACCCCGCCGCAGACGGCCGCGCGGTGACGTTCAGCGGTGACCAGGTCTCATCGTGGGCACAAGCAGAGGCCTCGTGGCAGGAGGCGCGGGTCCGGCTCGAGTTCTTGGCCGTGCTGGTGGGACGCATCTCCCCGGACGTCCAGCAACGGTTCGACATCTCTACTGCTGCGCCACTCCCAGAACCGTCCGGATGGGTGCCCGCGGCCGCGGAACCTGAGGGTCCGCAGTGGGTCGTCGCGCAGATGCCCGAACCGGCCGACACCGTCAAGAACCGCGGGCTCACCGACACCGGCGAGTTCGAGGTGGCGCTGCTTCACGCTCAGCTTGAAGGCGCAGCGTTCCTTCCCGAGCCCGAGCCCACGAAAGACGAGCGCGGCGGCAGCTGGCTGTTCGCGCCAGCGGTCCACTAGCTCCACCCGCAGAGCATCTGGCGGGCTTGTGACGCCGGTCGAGCTCTCAGCCTTAGAGGCCGACCACTGCCACCACGTCGCCCGTCGGCACGCCCGACCCACCCTGAGGTTCCTCGGTGATCTCAAAGTTCGTGACGCCCTCAAAGCCCGTGTGCATCATGGCCATGAATGTGCCATCGGCATCGGGCATGAAGGTGGGGCCGGGCAGCATCTGGCCATCGTCGAGCACGAGCCACAACTGATACTCCATGCCTTCGGCGGGTGCGGGCGCGTCGAGCCCCATGAGAGCCACGCCGCTCATTCGTTCACTCATCACCAGATGGGACGAGCCCAGGCCGACGAGCTCCATCGTGTGAGCATCGGGTGCGGACGACACCATCATCACGTCGCGCTCCAGCGCCGATGTGTCGGGCGCGTAGTCGGCGCTCGTCAGAAACAGTCCGATACCTGCCACCGCGACGGTCACGGCCGCAGCTGCGCCTGCGAGGGGCCAACGGAACCGCCGGCGCGGTGAGCGTGCTTGAGCCGACGCGGCCCCCGCGGGCGGGACCTGCGCGGTGCGAGTAGCCTGTTGCATCACCTTGGCGCGCAGCGATGCCGGGGGAACGATGGCCTCGGCGTCGACCAGCGTGGCGATCACGTCCGCCATCTGCGCCACCTCGCCCCGGCAGTCCTCGCAGTCGCGCAGGTGGTGTTCAAAGGTCTTGCGGTCGACGTCGTCGACCGCCCCCACCACATAGGGGCCGAGCAGCGAGTGAATGTCGCCGTTGGTGTCGTTCATCGCTCCTCCTCCCAGGCGTCGCGAAGTTTGATGAGTCCGTCCCGGATGCGGGCCTTTGCGGTGCCCAGCGGTATGCCGAGCGAGGCGGCCACCTCACGGTGAGTGAATCCCTTGGAGAAGGCGAGATCGATCGCTTCTCGCTGGCGTTCGGTGAGCAGCGCCAGCCCTTCACGAACCCGTTGCGCCTCCCACGTCCGGTGAGCGGTGTCGACGACGGTGTCGGGGTCGTCGTGACTCGCAGTCGCCTTGGCCGCGTGTGCCCGCAAGCGATCGGTGTGCGCCTGCTCGGATCGCACCCTGTCGATCGCGCGCCGGTGGGCCATGGTGAGGATCCACGTTCGCCCGCTGCCGGCCTCGGGCCGGTAACGTGCGGCGAGCCGCCACACCTCTACCAGGACATCTTGAGCGACCTCCTCGGCGATGGCGTGGTCGCGAACCACTCGCAGCGCGACGCCAAAGACAGACCCGGCGACTGCGGTGTACAGATCGTCGAATGCGGCTTCATCCCCACGGCCGACGCGCACGAGCAGCTGACCGACGAGTGCCGATCGCTCGGCGGCAGCCTGGGCGACGGGCGTCGGTGGTGCGGCGGGCTCCGCATCACCAACCACCCTGAGGTGCCGCTTCGAGTTCACTGGTTCTCCTTGAGGAACGGGGCTGGGGACTAGCCTTCGTCTTCCATCATCGCGTCTTCGGTGGCCATTGCGTCTTCGGTGGCCATCGCGTCTTCGGTGGCCATTGCGTCGTCCGTCATCATGGCGTCCTCGGTCACCATTGCATCCTCGGACATCATCGCGTCCTCAGACATCATGGTGTCGGACGACATTGTGGGTTGATCCGAAGGGTCGGATGTGGTGTCTCCGCAACCGGCGAGCACGGTCGCCGCGAAGACGACGATGGCGGGGGCGGCAAGCATTCGACTGGTCTTCATCTTTCCTCCTTGTGGGCGGGGCGTGGGGTGTTCCCACGGTGATGATTCGGTGCGGGGGCTGCGTCGGATGGGATCACCCGAAGGTGAAGGCGTAGGCCTCGACCCCCTTGGAGAAGTCGAGGGTCATCACGTCGTCAATCGGCGCTCCTTCATACAGGTCGTAGAGGTCCGACGTGCCGTCCACGTGAACCGTCCTGGGGGAGTCAGGTTGGGACGCGAGCGTCACCGTGACGTCGCCGGTGCCTGCCATGACGAGGTGAACGTCGGCGGCATAGAAATGCAGGAACAGGCGCGCATTCTGGCCGGCGATGGCCCTTTCGCTCTCGACGGTCCACGTGCCATCGAAGGAGAAGGAGTTGAGCTCGGGTGTGCGGTTGCCGTTGTACGCCGCGAGTTCGTCGTTCGCCACGTCGCTGTTGTCGGCGTGCTTGAGGCGCTGCCATCCGAGGTACGTCTCTTGGGTGCGACCATCCGTGTGATTGCCGGGATCGGCCTTGACGGTGTCTTGCGGGGGCGCGTCGAGCAGATCTTGGATGAGCTTCTCGGTTTCCTCGTAGCCACCCTCGCCGTAGTGCACTTGGCGCACCGTTCCGGTCTGGTCGATGAGGTAGTGCGCGGGCCAGAACCGCTGGTCCCATGCGCGCCACGTCTTGAAGTCGTTGTCGATCGCGATCGGGTACGTGATGCCGTAGCGATCCGCCGCGTCTTGGACGTTCGACACGACCCTTTCGAAACTGAACTCGGGGGAGTGCACGCCGACGATCGTCAGCCCGTCGTCGCGGTAACGCTCGTCCCACGCAGTCAGGTAGGGGAAGGTGCGCTGGCAATTGATGCATGAGTAGGTCCAGAAATCCAACAGGACAACCTTCCCGGGCAGCTCGTCGAGAGAGAGGGACTGGCCTTCGGTGTTGAGCCACGTCTCGATGCCGACAAAATCGCGCGCGGGGCCGCAGTTCGCTAGCCGGTCGGACGTCTGCTGCTCGCACTCGTCGAAGGTCAGTTGCCCTCCCGTGGAGGTGACCTGGTCCTGTCTGCCTGCGAGGGAGTCGAGTTCCCCTCGGACGCCGTCGTTGTTCTCGATGCGTTGCTGTATTTCGGCGAGCGTCGAGGGCACGAGCCGCTGCAACGGCTCGGCCAGGTTGGTCGCGAGGACGAGGGCGGTGAGGATCAACACCACGCCCGAGCCGACGCGGATCGTGTGCAGGCGTTCTCGCACGGCCCTGATGCGCGAGCCAATGCTCTGCCCGGCC
Source organism: Demequina sp. (assembly GCF_016278765.1). Taxonomy (GTDB): domain Bacteria; phylum Actinomycetota; class Actinomycetes; order Actinomycetales; family Demequinaceae; genus Demequina. The sequence goes on from NZ_JADQBE010000085.1 coordinate 13,609, forward strand.
ACGCCGAAGGCGAGAAGCGGGATCGCAATGCCGGCCGAGAACGACGCCGTGAGCACTACGAGGCCCCAACTGAGACCGTTGGTGGCTGCCAGCACCGTGATGGACGCCAAAATGGGTCCCGCGCAGGGAACAAACACCAGGCCGAGCGCGAGGCCCATGACGAACCCATTGCCGTCCCTGTTGAGCCGCGGCAGCGTGGTGTTCCGGAAGGGGCGCTCCAGGAGGTGTTCCACCGCGGGAACGGCGAGGCCCACGCCGACGATCGAGAGGGTGACTATCCCGGCCCACCGGAGCAGGTCGTCGGGCAGACCCAGGCTCGACAGGATGATTCCACCGAGGAGCGTGAATACGGCGAAGCTGGTCACCAGACCCCCCACGACGACCAGGGGTCGACGGCGGGATCGGGCGCCGTCCTGAATGGACGATGTGAGGATGGCTGGCAGCACCGGGAGCACGCAGGGGCTGATCGCGGTGATGAGGCCGGACACGATGCCGACGACGATGAGGGTAGACATGCACTGTATTCGGGGCGCGTGCGCCCTCAGATGGGGTCGCTATTGCTCGTGGTGTGGGACGGCGTCGAGCCATTCGAGCACGCGTTCCTCGAACAGGTCGGCCGCGTCGGCGTCGTAGTCGGCGCACGAGGGATCCATGAACATGTGGCGCTTGCCGGCGTAGCGGTGCACGTGAGCCTCGGGAGCACGTCGCAGGAGAGACGTCATCTCGGAGGCGGGAACCCAATCGTCAGGATCGGCGACGTGGATGCTCAGGCGCACGTTGTGCCGCCACTCGCCGCCGATTTCCGCAGGGGGCATGGCACCGCCCACGAGAACACAATTGCGGATGCGCCGCCACTCCTGGGCGAGCAACTGGGCGGGAAAGGTGCCAAGCGAGAAACCCATGACGGTGTCGGCGGTGGGGTGATGCAGCGCCGTGCGGCGGGCAATGTCCTCGATCGCGTCGTGGCCGATGCGACCGGCGTAGGCGACGCCGTCGTCGAGCCGAGAAAACACCTCGCCCGCAAACATGTCGGGCGCATGCACACTGTGCCCTGCGGCGCGAAGGCGCTCAACGAAGGAGCAGAGTCCCTCGGTCAGGCCCTGAGCGTGATGGAAGAGCAATATCTCGGCCACACCTCCAGTGTGCCTCTCGAGACCCTGGCGCGCGACCGTTGTGGTGCAATGGTCGCGGGCGGGAGCCGCGGATACCCTAGGCCCATGTCACGCGCCGCGAACCGAAACCGTTCACTTGCCTTGGGCTGGCTTCTTGTCGCGGTGCAGGTGGTGCTGTTTCTTGCGGTCGCCCTCTGGCCGTCATCGTGGGGACTGGCCGCGCCTGCCGCGCGCGAGCTTGGCGGGGTGCTGTTCGTCCTGGGGGGCATCGGCGGGGTCGCCGCGGCTGTGTTCCTCGGGCGTGCGCTGACTCCTATCCCTCAACCCAATGGCGCGGGCCTCAGTGCGCGCGGTGTGTACCGGTGGGTACGGCATCCGATGTACTCCTCGATTCTGGTGTTGTGCCTCGGCGTTGCGGTGTCGCGCGGGGCGGTAGCGGTGTGGGTGTTGGCGGCGGCCCTGGCGGTCTTCTTCGAAGTGAAGACCCGGTTCGAGGAGAGATTCTTGGTCGAGGCGTACGACGGATATGCGGTGTACGCCTCGCGCACCGGCAAGTTTGTCCCAGGGGTGGGACGACGTCGCTGACGCGCTCGTCCCGACGGGGCATATGCCCTGTTTCATCTCAAAACGCCAATAACGGGCATTCGTTATTATCATTTGTGAATATGAATAGCAATTCACCATTGGCACTTGGGATAGGTGTCGATTCCCTACAATACGAATTGTGGGGAACAGCCAGTCACAAGTGCTATTGCATCCAGTGAGGATGAGAGTGGTTCTTGCTTTGGGCGTGGACGACCTCACCACCAAGGAACTGCGCACGAGAATGCCTGACGTGGCGCAGGCCTCGCTCTACCGCGCGATAACGCGCCTGGTCGACGCCGGAATCATCGCGGTCGTGAAGCGCCGCCAGCGCGGAGGTGCCATGGAGCGCGTGTACCGAGTCGTGAATCCGGCCGACCCAGGGCATGCGACCGCCACCGGACACGGCTTTGTCGCCGCCGCGGACATGATCGCGCGGGCGCTGTCCGTCGACGCCGCACAATGGGCCGCCAGCCCCGACTGGCGCCCCCACGAGGCGCACTTGCGGCGCGAAGTTGTGTACGTCAGCAGCGATCAAGTTGCGGAACTCAAGAATCGGCTCGACGCGCACCTTGACGAGGCAGGCGGCGAGATTCCCGACGCTTCGACCGCCATGATTGTCACGCTCGCCGTGATACCCGCGTCACCAGGGGTACCGCGCGCCGACCACTGACCCTTGCACAAGGTGCGGTGCCGGGTCGGCGCGGCAACGGGGGGACGCACCGGCCCGGCACAGGGCTGGCTCACACCGGCAGCGTCAGCGACCTACGCGCACCGTGCGCTCGCGAAGCGCGTGCCGAGCCTTCGCGGCGCCCCTCGTGAACGCGACGGCTCGGCCGCGCGGCGTCATGGCCGCCGGGCGCGTACGTCGGGCCCATGCCCGGCGCCGCTCTCGAAGTGCGAATCGCGCCTGGAGGGCGACCCGCAGTCGTCGCGGGACGCTCAGCTGCCTCAGGGTGTAGGTGTCCACGGTGGTGGTGATGGCGACCGCAAGGATGGTCATCGCGAGCGACGCCAAGGGCAACGCGCGCGTGCCCCAGGTGGAGACGATCGTCGCGCCCAGCACCGGTCCCACGGCCGCGCCGAGGTTCACCGCAACCGAGTACATGCTTGCTCCCACGTCCGTGCGCCAGGGTGTGTGCCGCATCGCCCAGTTCAGCAGTGCGGCAAGTAGCGCCGCCCACCCGGCAGCCTGTAGCACCTGGGCGGCGATCGCGGACCACGGGGTCGCGACGGCGAGCAGCCCCCACGCTGCGGCGAGCAACGCGAGCCCCGCTCTCACCGCTTGCACGACATTGCGCGCAAGCAATCGGGTGACGGCCAGGGTGGTCGCCACCGCGACGATGCCTCCCAACGCGAAGAGACCGGGAATGCTCGCCGAGCTGAGTCCCGCCTGGATGGTGTAGAAGGGCACGATGTACGTCCAGCTGACGCTCATCCCCACGGTGGCCGTGAAGGCGACACCGACGACCTTGGCGAACATCCGACGTGACGGAATGTCGCCGCGTGTGTGTGGAGCGCGAACTCCACTCGCGGCACGCGAATCGCCGGGTAGCACGATTGCCAGCGCTGCCGTCAGCAAGACGCCCAGCGCGGCCAGGCCCCAATATGGTGCGTGCCAACCGAAAGAGGTGCCGCTGAGCGTGACGAGCGGAGTGCCCACGACGCCCGCGGCGGCCGACCCGACCATGATGCGGGTCACGGTGCGGGCGCGCAGATGGGGAGCAAACAGACTCACCGCAGCGGGTGCGACGAGCGCCCAGAACAGGGCGTGCGCGGCCGCGGAGACGATGCGGCCGCCGGCAAGGTGGACCAGGCTCTGCGAGAGGGCGGTGATGAGGACTCCCACGGTCCACACGCCGACCGTGATGGACAGCGTGAGCCGCTTGCTGGCCCTCGAGGTGAGCAAGGTGAGCGGCGTCGATACGACGACGACCGTGAGGGCAAACACTGTCGCTATGAGCCCGATGGATGCGATCGGCACGGCAAGTCCCGTGGAGATCGACTGGCTCAATGCCACGATCGACGCCTCATTGGCACCGAACGCGAAAGCCGCCGTAGCGAGGGTCGCCAGTGCGAGCTTGGAGCGCAATGGCGACAGCGTCAGCGCCTCGATGGACCGGGTCCCGGAGTCGGCGTCGTCGATGACGACGGTGCTGGCACCCGCGACGATCGGCATCGACGCCGTCGTGACGTCGTCGTAAGGGTCTACGCCTCCCTTGGGCGTAGCGTCAAGAGCGTCCAGGTGGGTTACCTGAGGAAGCTCTCGGGTGGGGTCGGGATCGTCGTCAACGACCCTTTCACGCGTGTCGATCAAGCGGGTACTCCATGGGTCATGCGGTGCAGAAGATAGGGAGAGCGATCCGACTTGCCGGAGCGGCTCACGTGCGCGCTCCGGTGCGCAAGGCATCGATATGACGGCCCTGCGGTGTCAACGAATGGCACGAGCGATTGTTTCCGTCAACTGGGTGCGGTGAGGGGGATGGTAGATACGTGACCGACTCAGAAATGGTTGACTCGCCTCATGAAGATCGTTTCCGAGCCGGCCATCGTGCAACGTCCCGACGTGCCCTACGTGGCGTTCCGGGATCGCGTCCCGTTCAAGGGTCTTGCGAACCACACCGCCGCGATGCGCACGGAACTCACCCGGTGGCTACAGGTCCACCCTGTCGACGCCACCGGTCCCCAGTTTCTGCGGCTCCACCTGATCGACCTGTCTGACCGGGCGACGGTCTCCGTGGCGATTCCCGTCGCTAGCTCCGAGGAGGCGATCGCCGCCGCTGAATCCGCCCAGGATGACCGGATCGTCGCCGACGTGGTCCCCGCCGGGCGGTACGCGACCATGACGCACATGAACCATGGGGTGAAGGCCAACCTGACGTTGACCACGTGGTGTGCCGCGCAGGGGTTCGAGATCGAACGGTTGCGGGACGAGACGGGCAACACCTTCGTGGCCCGGCTTGAGACGCTGCTCACGGATCCCGCTCGGGAGCCGCGCGCGTCCCGACAGCACGTCAGGCTGGACTTCAAGATCGCTGACTGAGGGGCGAGCTCGTCGATCGTCACCCGAACGAGCCGGTCGTCGCCACCGCCGCGATGACGATTCCCGCGCTGGCCACGAGTGGCCGGAAGAGTTCGAGCATGCTGAAGATCATGGAATTCACGTTGGATCGCACCTGCCACGGAGACAACCGCGTGACTAGGAAGCTGACGAGCGCAAGCAGAGCGATAGGGAACCACAGCCACAGCGCCGCCTCATTGGCGCGCATGTACACCGCGAACCGTGCGGGGAAGACGGTGCGTCGAGCGCACACACGATCCCTACGGGAGTCATCAGCACCGCGAGCGTCACCATGCCGCGCATCGCGCCCTTGACCTCGATACCGCGATGGTGCACTCGCCCGTCGCGCCCCAGGTCCGCGCGCATGCCCATGATCGGCCGCACGATCTGCTCGGGCCTCGGGAAGAGGTGTGTCACGGCGTCGCAGCGCAGATGGTAGTTCGTTGCTGTGCCTGCAGTGGCGCGCTCCCACAGTTCGGAGGCGGTGAAAGCGTGTCGCCGATGCGAAACGACACCGGAGGGTCTTCAGCGTTCGCGAAGGCGTTCGACGATGGGTCGCAATGAGTGGGCCATGCGCTGCGGCACGTGCACAAACTCGCTGAGCCGTGCCAATTCGAGGTGCGCGGCCAAGAAGGCATCATTGACGGCGAATTCATCGAGGATCCCGCCGCTGTCTGCAAGGCCGTCAACAAGTGCGGCGGCCCGCGGCTGGCCCGATGCGCGCAGGCGGTCCATGGCGGCGTGCTTGGCGACCGGCATTCGCCCGCCGTCGGCGTCGTTGGCCCACAACACGTCGAGTACCGCGAGCGTGTCAGGGGTTGCCTGGACCTGCGGGGTCATCGTGACGCCCGAGGCTACTTCTTCGACGGCGACTCCATCACGGACAGCCAGTTGCCGGCCGGATCCTTGAACCACGAGTTGTCCGGTCCGTGTCCGTCGCCGGGCATGATGCCGTCAGGTCTCACGCCGGGAAGCATCTCGAATTGCACGCCGGCCGCGGTGAGGGCCGACACCTCGGCGGGCAGATCGCTCACCGGGAACATGATCACCGTGTGCGCGGCGGGTACATGGTCTTCCTTGGGATAGGCCAACACCCAGGGGCCCACGCCCAGTTTGATGCGCAGCATGCCGTGCTCCTCGACCACCTTGAGACCAAGCGTTCCCCCGTAGAACTCGCGTGCGGCCGCGAGGTTGTCGATCGAGAAGCTGCTCAGACCCTCTGATGTTGCGAGCATGACGCGACCTTTCCGTTGGGACAGTTCGGACTCCCTGAGCGTACTTTGCGGAGCGGACGCGCGCCCGAGGACGAGGCGCGGCGCGCGGTGCGGCGCCCTTTCGGGGGAGGGGTGTCGCGCCTCGCGTACACTTGAGCCACCAGCATCGACCCGGTAATCACCGGAGAGCTTGCGGAAGAACGGGCGTCAGCCTCAGTAGAACCGCACGGGCAGCCCGTCACAGCGGCGCCTCCGTGGAAGCGGCGGCATGAGAGGTCGGCTGTCCCGTCACGGGACGGCGGGCAAGCGAGGTGGTACCGCGCAACGCTTCTTGAGGGACATGGTCCCTTGAGACGGAGCGTCCTCGCACCGTTGAGTAGACGCACGCACCACCGCACGCATAGCCAAAGGAAGCCCCGTGAGCGACGCCCGTTACCCCCTGCATCGTCCGGCCGGAGAGGTGTCTCCGTCGCCCAGTTTCCCCTCCCTCGAGGAGGATGTGCTGGCGTACTGGAAGGCCGACGGCACCTTCCAGGCATCGATCGACAATCGAGACGACGCAGAGGAGTTCGTCTTCTACGACGGCCCCCCCTTCGCGAATGGACTGCCGCATTACGGCCACCTGCTGACGGGGTACGCCAAGGACGTCGTCCCCCGCTTCGAGACGATGCGCGGCAAGAAGGTCGAGCGCCGCTTCGGGTGGGACACGCACGGGCTGCCCGCGGAACTTGAGGCCGAGCGCATCCTGGGAATCACCGACAAGTCTCAGATCGACGAGATGGGCATTGCCGCCTTCAACCAGGCGTGCCGCGAATCGGTGCTGAAGTACACCGACGAGTGGGAAAGTTACGTCACGCGTCAGGCCCGCTGGGTGGACTTTGAGAACGACTACAAGACGCTCGACGTCACCTTCATGGAGTCCGTGATCTGGGGCTTCAAGCAGCTGTACGACAAGGGCCTCGCCTACGAGGGCTACCGCGTGCTGCCGTACTGCTGGCGCGACGAGACGCCGCTGTCCAACCACGAACTACGCATGGACGAGGACGTCTACGCCGATCGCCAGGACCCCGCGCTGACCGTGCTGTTGCCGCTCATCGACGCGCCCGGCCACCTCGCCAATGCTTCGGTGGTCATCTGGACGACGACGCCATGGACGCTGCCGTCCAACCTCGCGGCGGCCGTGGGTCCGGAGATTGAGTACTCGGTGGTGGTGCCGTCCGAAGGCCCCTTTGTGGGGCGCCGGTTGGTGGTGGCAAGCGGCCGGCTGGCCGCCTACGCGCGCGAACTGGGAGACGCGGTTCGGGTGGTCGCGACGGTCACGGGGGCCGACCTCGCGGGCCTGCGCTACGAGCCTCCGTTCAGTCACTTTGTGGGGCGGGAGAACGCCCACCAGCTCATCGCCGCCGACTTTGTGTCGACCGAAGACGGTACGGGCATCGTGCACTTGGCGCCGGCCTTTGGTGAGGACGACATGGCGGTGTGTGCCCAGCTCGGAATCGAGCCGGTCATCCCCATCGATACCAAGGGCCGATTCACCGCGGAGATCCCCGAATACGAGGGGCTTCAGGTTTTTGACGCCAACGCGAACATCATCAAGGACCTCAAGGCTTCGGGAATCGTACTGCGCCACGAGACCTACAACCACAGCTACCCGCACTGCTGGCGCTGCCGCAACCCCCTGATCTATCGCGCGATCGGTTCCTGGTTTGTGCGCGTCACCGAGTTCCGAGACCGCATGGTGGAACTCAACCAGCAGATCACGTGGGTTCCCGAGCACATCAAGGACGGCCAGTTCGGCAAGTGGCTCGAGGGGGCGCGCGACTGGTCGATCAGCCGCAATCGCTACTGGGGCACGCCCATCCCGGTGTGGGTCAGCGACAACGCCGACTACCCGCGCATGGACGTGTATGGGTCCCTCGAGGAGATCGAGCGCGACTTCGGGCGCCTGCCGCTGAACGACGTCGGCGAGCCGGACCTGCATCGTCCCTACATCGACGACCTCACGCGCCCCAATCCGGACGACCCCACCGGGGCATCGACGATGCGCCGCATCTCCGATGTGCTCGACGTGTGGTTCGACTCGGGCTCGATGCCGTTCGCACAGGTGCACTACCCGTTCGAGAACCAGGAGTGGTTCGACAGCCACTACCCGGGCGACTTCATCGTCGAATACATCGGCCAGACGCGCGGCTGGTTCTACACGCTGCATGTGCTGGCAACGGCGATCTTCGATCGCCCCAGCTTCTCCACGTGCGTGAGCCACGGCATCGTGCTGGGATCCGACGGCCGCAAGATGTCCAAGTCCCTGCGCAACTACCCGGACGTCAACGAGGTGTTCCACCGGGACGGCTCCGACGCGATGCGGTGGTTCCTCATGGCGTCGCCCATCCTGCGAGGCGGCAACCTAGTAGTGACCGAGGAGGGAATCCGCGAAGGTGTCCGCCAGGTCATGCTACCGATGTGGTCTACGTATTACTTCTTCACGCTGTATGCGGGCGCCGCGAACGGCGGAGCGGGCGTACTGGGCAAGGCGGTGGACGATGCGCGGGTCGCGACCCTTCCCGTCATGGACCGCTACGTCCTGGCCAAGACGGCGGAACTCGTCAAGACCGTGACCGCGCAGATGGAGGAGTTTGACGTCCCGGGCGCCTCCGATGCGCTCGCACAGTACATGGACCTGCTGACCAACTGGTACGTCCGGACTCAGCGGGACCGTTTCTGGGACGAGGATGCGGACGCCTTCGACACCCTCTACGCGGTGCTTGAGACCGTGACGCGCCTGGCAGCCCCGCTACTGCCTCTCGAGACCGAGGAGATCTGGCGCGGGCTCACCGGCGGGCGTTCGGTGCACCTCACCGACTATCCGGTGGCACCCGAGGCCTGGGTGGACGACACCTTGGGTGATGCGATGGACCAGGTGCGCGAGGTGGTTTCGGCCGGCCACGCACTGCGCAAGAAGGTCCAGATCCGAGTGCGCCAGCCGCTGTCGCTCCTGCGCGCCTTCGTGCTCCGCCCGGAACTCGCCGACGGTTATGGCGACCTCATCATGAGCGAGCTCAACGTCAAGAAGGCCGAAGTGTTCTCCGTCGACGACGAGGAGGCGTTGAAATACGGGATCTCCTTGCAACTGATGGTCAATGCGCGCGCCCTGGGTCCCCGCCTCGGCAAGGACGTGCAGACGGTGATCAAGGCATCCAAGAGCGGTGACTGGAGTGAGGTCGACGGCGTCGTGACCGCGGGAGGCTTCGTGTTACACGACGGCGAGTTCGAGCTTCGTTTGACCTCCACCAGCAATGCGCTGTCCGACAGCGCGCATGCGGTGGACGTGTTCGGCAACGGCGCGTTCATCGTGCTCGACACAACGCTCACCCCGGAGCTGGAGGCCGAGGGCTACGCCCGCGACCTGATTCGGTCGGTACAGGACGAGCGCAAGTCGGCGGGGCTCAATGTCTCCGACAGGATTTCCCTGACACTCACCTTGCCAGCAGAGCGTGTGGAGTCCGTGACGCCGCACCTCGCCTTCATTGCCGCCGAAACCCTCGCCTACGACCCGGCCTCGGGCGACATGCGGGTGACGGTGGCGGCGGGCGACGAGCTCGCGATCACGGTCAACAAGGCGTAGGAGCGACACGCGGTGCACCGTGTGCCAGGACCCGTCCTCACCGCGGCGTTCCGTCGGCGCGAAGCGAGCGGCTACCCGCAGTCGCCTGCGGCGAGGCCGCCCGCGGCCGAGACCTGCCACGGGCTGGGGGTGGTGGCGGCGGTGGTGACCCAGACGCACCAATCCGTGGCGCCCGTGCCGGTCACGCCGCCGAGGGCGACGCCGTCCGAGACCGGCTCGGGGCCGAGCGTGGCGTCGCCCGCGAAGACGTAGCGGCCGTTCACGACGGTCACCGCGGGAGGGGCGCCCTCGTGGTCGGCGTAGTACGTGGCGAGCTGCTGGCCGAGTTTCCCTGCGTCGCTCATGGCTGCAGCGTCGTACGCGCGCTCCTGACCGGAGTCGACAAGATTGGCCTGCTGCTCCACCGCGGGTTTCGCCGCGAACGCGAAGAAGGCGAGGATGACGCCGCCCACGACGACGGCGACCGCCACAATAGCCACGATGATGCCGACGCGACCGCCCGCGCCACGCCCAGAGCCGCTACCGCGACCCTGGCGCGGACGGCTCCGGCTCGTCCACGCGGCTCCGTCCCAGAATCGCTCGAATCCGTCGACATGGGGGTCGGGATACCAGCCCTGGGCGCCGGGCGTCGGCTGCTTCATGTCCATACTCCTTGCTGGGCCGTTCGCCGTGTGCGGCGCGCGCCGCGGGGAGGCCTCGACGCCCACTCGCCCATTATCGGCATACCGGTGCGCGATTAACGTCGCGCCCCAGGTGGCGCCGCGCGCGACACGCCGTATCGACGCCGTGGGGTCGCATCGAACCGGCCGGGTCTATACGTTGGTCTTCCGAACGAGGCCTACCCGCTACCCCACGGAAACGAGGAGATCCCGTGTCGAGAACTGCCATCCACACGGTGCTGGCCATGATGCGCGAGCGGACCCGGTCGCGGCGAACCTTGAGGCGACCGCCAAACTCCCGGTCGGCACACACCTGAGTGTGCCCATTCGCACTCAGAACGGACGAGTCTTCGGTACCTTGTGTTGCTTCAGTCATGCGATACAGGACGACGTGACCGAACTTGACCTTGCGTTGCTGCGTCCACTGTCGGAATTCGTCGGAGCGCTGATGGAACGCGAAGAACAAGAGAATGCCGAAAGCTTCGGGGCGAGAGGACGCGTCGAGCGCGTCCTGCGTGCCGGGGGCCCCACGATCGTGTTCCAGCCAATCGTCCACATCGGCTCGCGCATGCCGGCGGGATATGAGGCCCTGGCGCGTTTCGGCGACCGCCGAACGCCCGACATCTGGTGCGAAGAGGCCTGGCGAGTCGGGCTGGGCTCGGAGTGAGAGCTCATGGCCGCGGAGTACGCGCTCAAGGACTTCACCGACAGCGGGATCGACGGCTACGTCAGTGTGAACCTGTCGCCCGCATCACTGGAGTTTGTCGAGACGATCGACTCTCTGTCCGCCCTCGCCAGCGACCGAGTCGTCATCGAGATCACCGAGCATGCTGCGATCCGCGACCCACGCGTGCTCCTCGCGCTTTTGGCCGACTTTCGTGACGCTGGCGGACGGCTGGCGATCGACGACATGGGAACCGGCTATTCGGGGCTGAGCCATCTCGTCGAACTGAGTCCCGACATTGTCAAACTCGATCGGTCCCTGGTCGCGGGAATCGCGCACGGAAACGTGCGTCACTCGTTGGCGCGATCCCTTGTCGCCTTCTGCTCTGACGTCGGTACGAGCATCATCGCGGAGGGCGTGGAGACGGAAGAAGACAGTGAGCTTCTGCACAATATTGGCATCGATTTTGCCCAGGGGTATCTCTACGCCAGGCCTGGCCCCCTCATCGAGAGCTGTGCCACCGCGCCGTAACGTCGGCACACCGGCGCGCGACGTGGCGTGCCTCAGATGTCGTGCAGGGGACGTCATGAAGTCTGTCTCACGATTCGGGACCATCCTCGCCATCGCTGTCGTGGCAACCGTCACGGCATGCTCCGGCAGCGAGGAATCCATCGAGGCCGAGGTGGGTCAGGGGTGACGACTGGTGTGGAACGACGAGTTCTCGGGCGATCAGATGGATGGCGCCAAGTGGAGCCACGAGACCAACTGCTGGGGCGGCGGAAACAACGAGCAGCAGTGCTACACGGATCGCCCCGAGAACTCCTTTCTTCGGGACGGCGCGGTGGTCATCCACGCGCGGGAGGAGACGTTTACCGGCCCGGCCCAGCCCACGGAATGGGCGGGAACCAATCCCCACGACACCGCGACCCTGCCCTACACGTCCGCCCGGATGCGAACGCTCAACAAGGGTGACTTCACCTACGGCCGGATCGAGGTGCGAGCCCAGCTGCCCGGGGGGCAGGGGCGATGGCCTGCGATATGGGTGCTCCCGCAAGAGATGGCCGTGGACTATGTGCGGGTGTTCTCGTGTCCCGCCTCGCCGACCACGCTCGACGCATGCGCCACCCCCAGCCCCGACGCCGAGGCCGTCGCTGGCAACCAGCCGCCCAGCCGCGTCGACGTTTCCTGATGCGGGCGCGCAGGACGGAGTAGTGCTGCTCGTCGACGGCGTCCGGGTGATCCGCGAGTTCGCCCTTCACACACCCGACCGCGCCGAGTCGGTCGCGGGGTGTCGGGGGCGGAACGTCCGCGCCACGTGGCGGCCCGTGGGAGAGTAGTGCCCATGAGCGAAGCCGACCTCGGCGGACTCAGCCTCGAACAGGCCGAGCGCGAGATTTACGCCCACATCCTCTCCCGAAGTCCAGAGCACGATTTCGAGCCCAAGCTCGATCGTGTTCTTGAGGCGTGCACCCTGCTTGGCGACCCGCAGCACGCCTACAAGGTCATTCACGTGACCGGCACCAACGGCAAGACCTCCACGGCACGGATGACGGAGTCACTGGTGCGCGCTCACGGATTGCGCACGGGTCTGTTCACCTCGCCCCACCTCAGCTCCGTGCGCGAACGCATCGCCATCGATGGCGAGCCCATCAGCCAAGAGGCGTTCGTGCGTCTGTGGGCCGAGGTCGCGCCGTTCATTCGCATCGTCGATGCTCGCTCCGCTGACGCCGGCGGCCCGCGCATGAGTTTCTTCGAGGTGCTCGCCGTGCTCGCGTTCGCGGCCTTCGCGGACGCCCCGGTGGACGTCGCCGTGATTGAGGTGGGCATGGGTGGCATCTGGGATGCCACCAACGTCGTGGACGCCGATGTCGCCGTCATTGGCCCGATCGCCCTCGACCATGAGCGCTGGTTGGGTTCGTCGCTCGCCGAGATCGCCACGGAGAAGGCCGGAATCATCAAGCCGAACTCGGTGGTCGTCCTGGCGGAGCAGGCGGACACCGCAACGGACGTCATCGCCGCCAACCTGCCGCGAGCGCGGGCCGTGATCCGCGAGGCGGAGGACCTTGAAGTCGTGGACCGGGCCGCGGCGGTCGGCGGGCAGCTGCTGACGCTGCGCACCCCCTCCGCGACGTACGAAGGCGTCTTCGTGCCCCTCCTGGGAGCTCACCAGGCGCGCAATGCCAGCATGGCACTTGCCGCGGTGGAGGCGCTCCTTGCCGACGGCGGCGACCTGCAGTCGCTCGCGGGGGACACCGTGGAGGCGGGATTCGCCGCGGTGACCTCGCCCGGCAGGCTTGAGATTCTTCGCACGTCGCCCACGATCGTGGTGGACGCGGCGCACAACCCGCACGGCATCGGCGCCCTGGTGGAGGCGGTGGAGGAATCGTTTGCCTTCTCGACCCTGGTGGGCGTGGTGGCCGTGCTTGACGACAAGGATGCCGACGGAATTCTTGCCGGGCTTGAGTCGCTCCTGGACACCGTGGTGGTGACGAGGTCGAGCTCTCCACGGGCGATCGATCCCGATCAGCTCGCGCGCGTGGCCACGACACACTTTGGCGAGGACCGCGTGGTGACGGCGGCCGACGTGCCGAGCGCGCTCGACGCTGCCGTGCAACTCGCCGAACGGGACGACGACATCGGCGGGGGAGTCCTCGTAGTCGGCTCGATCACCCTGGTGGCGGATGCCCGGACGCTGTTGGGCGCCGACAAGCCGTCACGCCACGGGGCCCGAGGATGACCGAGAACGAGGCGCCGCGCCCGCAGCGGCCAGCAATCGTGGTCTTCACCCAGACCACCCTGTTGCTCGAATCCCTCGCGACGTTCTTCGCCATGCTGGTGACATGGGGCCTCGGTCGCGCGGACATCGTCGACGTGTCCGCCGGTTCGGTATGGATTGCCGGATCGGCGCTGGCCGCGGCCTTCGCCTTCGCCTCCGGCCGCGCTCACGCCCGGTGGGGCCGCATTCTGGGGTGGGTCCTGCACCTTCCTCTCATCGCGGGAGGGCTGTGGGTGCCTGCCATCGCTTTTGTCGGGATCATGTTCTTGGGTATCTACGCGCTCGGCGTCAGGCTCGGTATGCGGATTGACCGGGAGCGGGCAGAGTTTCACGCACGTGACGCCGCAGAGGGAGGAACGCCGTGAGCAGCTTTCTCGCTCGCATGGGGTTCCTGGTCGTCGGCGCCATGGTGGGACTGAGCATGATGTTCTATTCGTTTGAGCGACTGTCGCTGGTCCAGTTGGCACACACCTTGGGCCAAGGCGACGGCCGTCCACCCGGCACGGTGCAGGCCGCCCTCTTCGTCGGCCTCTCGCTGCTCAATCTGTCCGCGCTCTTCGCCCTCAACCGGTGGGCGAAGTTCCTGCGGGAGTTTCCCACGACGCGGCAGGCGCCGGTGTGGTTCCTGGTGGCGTTGCTGTTGTTCGGCGGCGGCGCGATGGTGTGGGCGTTGGCCACGCACTCCGGTTGGCTGCGCACCTTGGACGAGGTGCCGCTCAGCGTGCACTGGGGCTACATCGGCTTCCAGGTGGTCGCCGCGATGTTGGTGCTGATACCGCTCGTGCTCTTGGGCGCGCGGTGGTCGCCGGGTTACAAGGGGCAGGTAAACCCGGTCGGTTAGACCGACAGTGCCGAGTGAACCTCGTAGGCGGCCAGCACCTCGCGCCCCGGCAGTGCGGCGATCTCCATGAGGAACGCGAAGGCCACCGAGGCCGCGCCCGCTCTGGTCAGCAGGTCGGCGACCGCTCCGGCGGTGCCTCCAGTGGCCAAGACGTCGTCGATCACGAGGACCCGCTTGCCCTCGATTCCGTCGGGATTCAGCGTGAGTTCGGAGGCGCCGTACTCGATCGTCGCGTCGGCCTCCAGCAGCTCTCCGGGAAGCTTGCCCTTCTTGCGCACCATCGTCATTCCCACCCCCAAGTCCTGGGCAATGACGGGCGCGAAGATGAAGCCTCGCGCGTCCACGCCCGCGATGATGTCGATGTCGTCGCGCTCCGGGGGCGTCAGCGCGTCACAGGCCGCACGAAAGCGCCCGGGGCTCGCCAGGATCGGGGCGATGTCATAGAACAGGATTCCCTCGACGGGAAAGTCCGGGTAGGTGGCGAAGTCCTCGAGGGTGATCATGAGGCCATCCTGGCAGAGCCGGGAACCCGTTAGGCTCGCTGCCATGACGGAACGCACACTGATTCTGGTAAAGCCCGACGGCGTCAAGCGTGGCCTCTCGGGAGAGATTCTGCGCCGCATCGAGGCGAAGGGCTACACGCTGGTGGCCGTCGAGCTGAAGGCTGCCACGGCTGAGCTCCTGGCCGCACACTACGAGGAGCACGTGGGCAAGCCCTTCTACGAGCCGCTTGTCGAGTTCATGATGACGGGTGCTTCGCTCGCCATCGTCGCCGAGGGCGACCGCGTCATCGAGGGCTTCCGCTCGCTTGCCGGGCCCACGGATCCCACCACGGCGCCGCCCGGAACGATTCGCGGCGACCTGGGTCGACAGTGGCCCACCACGGTTCTACAGAACCTGGTGCATGGCTCGGACAGCCCCGACAGCGCCGAGCGAGAGATCGGCGTCTGGTTTCCGACGCTGTAGCGGCACTCCTGTGGCGGTCGCCCACAGTGCGCCCACCCATCACTAGGCTTGCCCCGTGCATCTGAAGTCCCTGACGCTACGAGGATTCAAGTCCTTTGCGTCGGCGACCACCCTTGAGTTCGAGACGGGCATCACGTGTGTGGTGGGTCCGAACGGCTCGGGTAAGTCGAATGTGGTCGATGCGCTCGCTTGGGTGATGGGCGAGCAGGGAGCGAAGACGCTGCGCGGCGGCAACATGGCCGACGTGATCTTCGCCGGCACGTCCGGGCGCCCGCCGTTGGGCCGCGCCGAGGTGTCGCTCACCATCGACAACGCCGACGGCGCGCTGCCGATCGAATACTCCGAGGTGACGATCAGTCGCACCTTGTTCCGCTCAGGCGGCTCCGAGTACGCCATCAACGGGTCGCCGTGCAGACTGCTCGACATTCAGGACTTGCTGTCCGATTCCGGCCTGGGTCGTGAGATGCACGTGATCGTTGGCCAGGGCCAGCTGGACGCGGTGTTGCGCGCCACGCCCGAGGAGCGTAGGCACTTCATCGAGGAGGCTGCGGGCATCCTCAAGCATCGTCGGCGCAAGGACAAGGCGCTGCGCAAACTCGACGCGATGCAGGCAAATCTGACTCGTGTGCAGGACCTCACGGCTGAGATCCGACGACAACTGGGGCCGCTCGGCAAGCAGGCCGAGGTGGCACGTCAGGCGCAGTCGATTCAGTCCGAGGTGCGCGACACCACCGCGCGACTGCTCGCCGACGACATTGCCACGCTCGCCTCCGGCATCGCCGAGGAGCGGGCGGACGAGTCGGCGATGCTGGAGCGGCGCGTGCAGGTGGAGAAGGCCCTCGCGGAGGCGCGTGGTTCGCTCGTGGAACTGGAGCGTGCCGCGGCCGAGGCCACTCCCGCCCTCACCCGCGCCAACGACACGTTCTACCGCCTGTCCTCGATCCGTGAGCGCCTGCGCAATCTGGGCGCGCTCGCCGAGGAGCGGGTGCGCATGCTGGGCTCCGCGATGGACTCCGCGCCGCCCACGGACTTGGTGGACCTGGCGGAGCAGCTCGAGCGAGCGCATGCCGCCCGCGAGGAGCTCGACGCCGAGGTGCGCGATGCGGCCGAGGCCCTCGAGCGCGCGGAGGTGGCGCGCGCCGACGCAGAACTCACCGCCCAGGCGTCCGAGAAGCACCTGGCCAGCCTGCTGCGATCTGTGGCCGACCGCCGTGAGGGCGTGGCCCGGCTCGCGGGAGACGTGGCCGCCGGCCGGTCGCGCACAGAGGCGATGGAGGCCGAGATTGGCCGACTGCGGGAGGCCCAGGCGCACGCCGACAAGCGCGCCCACGAGGCAACGACGGAGTTTCAACGGCTCGAGACCACAGTGGCGGACGTGGAGCGGGGCGAGGAGGACCTCGACTCGGCACACGAGGCCGCGGTGGATGCGTGGGACGCCGCGAAGGAGCGCCTTGAAGACCTGAAGACGCGACTTCGCGACGCGGAACGACAACGCGACACGTGGTCGGCGAAGGTTGAGGCGCTGAGCCTGTCGCTGGAGCGCAAAGACGGTGTGGGCGAGCTGCTTGCAGCGGGTATGAAGTCCGTGCGCGGCACGGTCGCCTCCCTCATCGAGGTCAACGACGGCGCCGAAGACGCGATCGCGGCCGCGCTGGGCCCGCTCGCGGAGGCCGCGGCCGTCGACTCTGTGGGCGACGCGGTCGACGCGATCCGCTGGCTGAGAGACGAGGACGCGGGACGCGCGCGCTTTGTGGTGGCGGACGCCGACGCCCAGGTGACCAACCCGCGCATCGGTCTTCCCGCGGGCGCGCAGTGGGCCTCGGAACTCATCTCGGGGTCTGATGCCTTTGCCGCGACCGTGCGCGCGTTCGTTTCCGGCGTGGCGGTGGTGGACGATCTTGCGGCCGCGCGCTCGCTCGTGACGGCGCACCGTGACGTGGTGGCCGTCACCAGGCGCGGGGACCTGTTGGGGGCGAGGAACGCCTCCGGGGGCGCCGGGGATGCGCCGAGCATCATGCATGTGCAGGCCGCATACGACGACGCGTGCGCTCGGCGCGACCAGGCCGCCCGCCTCATCGAAACGGCGATGTTCGAGCAGCGTGCTGCCGAGGATCAGGAAGCGCAGGCGCGCGAGGCCCAGGAGGGCACGCTCGCCCGGCTCGACGAGTTGGACGCCCGCATGTCCGCCGTGGCCGAGCGGCTCGGGCATCTGTCTGCCACCGCCCGGGCCGCGCGCGCCGACGCCGACAGGCTCGCCGCCCAGGTGGAACAGGCCAGCGCGCGCATCGCGGCCGAGGAAGATGACTTGGCCGGTTTGGTCCAGAGGCTCACCGCGGCCCAGGCCGAGCCGGAGCAGACCGAGGCCGACACCGCCGAGGCTCAACGCCAACGCGACTCCGCCGCCGCAGCAGCCCAGCAGGCGCGCGCGAAGGAGACCGAGGCGCGACTGGCGTTGCGCACCGGCGAGGAGAGATCACGCGCCCTTGCGGCGAGGGCAGAGAGCCTGGAGCGCACGGTGACGGCCGAGCGGGATGCCCGGGCTCGGGCTGAGGAGGCCGCTCAGCGCCGGGAGCGCCAGGCGATGGCGGCCCGT
Source organism: Demequina sp. (assembly GCF_016278765.1). Taxonomy (GTDB): domain Bacteria; phylum Actinomycetota; class Actinomycetes; order Actinomycetales; family Demequinaceae; genus Demequina. The sequence continues at coordinate 31,699 of NZ_JADQBE010000085.1, forward strand.
GAGGTGATGGCAGGGGTTCACGCCACGATGCCGCACATCGACACCGCAGTCGCGAAGGCAGACGATGCCCGCGCCGAGGTCGAGGCCAAGCGTGCCGAGCGCACCTCCGCGCTGTCCGAGGTGCGCGCCCAGGTCGACCAGCTTGCCGGCGAGTACGCCAGGCTGACGGACGAGACTCACCGCGACGAGGTCGCTCGGGCTCAACAGCAGGTGCGCCTGGAGCAAATGCAGCAGCGCGCGGTTGACGAATTGGGCCTCGATCCGGATCAGCTCGTGGAGGAGTTTGGTCCGCAACACGGCGTTCCGGTGGTCGGCGGCGAGGGTGACGAGGGGTTCGAGCCTTTTGTGCGCGAGGCCGTGGAGAAGCGGCTGCGCACCGCGCAGCGTGCGATGGCGCAACTGGGGCGGGTGAACCCCCTCGCACTCGAGGAGTTCGCGGCTCTGGAGGAGCGGCACAAGTTCCTGCAAGATCAGGTGGCCGACATCAAGTCATCGCGCGAGGATCTGCTGTCCATCGTCACGGAGATCGATCAGCGCGTGGAGCAGATCTTCACCGCCGCCTTTGTCGACACGGCCGCGCAGTTTGAGCGCATCTTCCCCCGGCTGTTCCCCGGCGGCGAGGGCAAGTTGGTGCTCACAGACCCCAAGAACATGCTCGACACCGGCATCGAGGTCGAGGCGCGTCCCGCGGGCAAGAAGGTGAAGCGCCTGTCGCTGCTATCGGGCGGCGAACGCTCGCTGACCGCCGTGGCGCTGCTCATATCGATCTTCAAGGCGAGGCCCAGCCCGTTCTACGTGATGGACGAGGTGGAGGCCGCCCTTGACGACACCAACCTCGGCCGCCTGTTGGAGATCCTCCGGGAGCTTCGCGACGATTCGCAGCTCATTGTTATTACGCACCAGAAGCGCACGATGGAGGTTGCGGACGCCCTCTACGGCATCACGATGCGCGGCGACGGCGTCACGACTGTGGTGAGCCAACGCATGGGGGACCACGCGTAGCAGGCTCAGGGAACGTCGGCCCCTGTGGTGCGTTATACGTTCTGGATGCGCGTGAAGAATCCGCGCGTCGGATCCTCTCAACGGCGAGAGTATTATGTACCAAATGTCCGTTATGAAGGGTCGCCGATGTTCCGCTACATGATCGATGTCATCGCCTGGGCGGTGACGTTCTCGTTCCTTGCCTTCGCCCTTGCGTTCCTCGCCGAGGGTCGTGGCATGCACCTGATGCGGGTAGTTCTGGGACTTGCTCCAAGAAAGCAAGGGCTTGAGGCGTTCGAGACGGTGCCGCGCGATGAGGGCGACTGGCGAGTCATCTCGTCCTTGGAGGAGCCGCAACCCCGTTTTCCTGAGGTGCAGAGCCGCCCGGACGCGGATCTGACCGCCTCGCACCGCACCGGCGCGCCCGCGTAGGTCTCACCTCAGTTCTCTTGGGACAATGAGACGGTGGACGTCTCGTGGATTCCTGGAAGCGCCGACGGCATCGTCGTCGCCTGTGTTGCCATCGTGGCTGCTGCCGGTGGCTGGTGGGCAGTGCGGTCGCGCCGCTCCGGCAAGTCGCAGCCCCCGCCACAAGGCGACATCACCGCACCGCCATCGGCGAGTGCGCCCACTGAGGTCCCCACACGGCAGAAGCCGCACGGGCCACCTGCGGACATTCCCGAAGATGTCTCGTCACGATTCGAGCGCAGGCGAGCCCGAGTCGGCGGTGCCTTCGGGGCGCGCCTCGCCTCGTTCTTCGGCAGGTCCGACTACGACGACTCCGCCTGGGACGAGCTGGAAGATGCGCTGCTGACAGCCGACGTCGGGTCCACGATGACCGAGAGGATCCTCGCGTCCGTGCGTGCACGCGTCCAGGGTGGCGAGTCATCGCCCCGCGACGCGGTCCGGGAGGCGCTCATCGAAGCCATGGACCCCCTCGCGGACAGGAGCCTTTCGTTGGGTGTGCCCGGCGACGGCAACCTCGCCGCCGTCTTGGTCGTCGGAGTCAACGGCGTGGGCAAGACCACCACCGTGGGCAAGCTCGCCCGCGTGCTGGTGGCCGAGGGACACACGGTGGTGCTGGGTGCGGCCGACACCTTCCGCGCTGCAGCCGCGGACCAGCTCGAGACGTGGGGCACGCGCGTGGGAGTGATCACCGTGCGCGCCGCCAAGGAGGGTGCCGATCCCGCGTCCGTGGCCTTCGAGGCCGCCCGTTCGGCACGTGCCGAAGGCACCGATGTGGTGCTGGTGGACACCGCGGGTCGCCTGCAGAACAAGGCCGGCCTCATGGACCAGCTCGGCAAGGTTGCTCGCGTGGTCGAGAAGGTTGCCCCCGTGCGCGAAACGCTGCTGGTGCTCGACGCCACGACCGGGCAGAACGGACTGGTGCAGGCCCGCGTGTTCGCCGCGGCCGTCGCCCTGACGGGGGTGGTGCTTACCAAGATGGACGGCACCGCCAAGGGCGGAATCGTGCTCGCGGTGCAGAACTCGCTTGAAGTGCCGGTGAAGTTCGTGGGGCTTGGCGAGGGTGTCGATGACCTGGCTCCGTTCGACGTTGAGGGCTTCGTGGACGGGCTGCTCGACGGCTGACTCGGCGATACGCGAGCGGCACCGCGACCGTCATCATCGTGCGAGCGGTCCCGAGTCTGCGGGTGTTCATGTCCGTAAAGTGCCCGTCGCAACATGACTTTTACGTGGCGCACCATTTCGTAACGGTGCGGAAACACGGGAGAGGCTCATGCGAAACCATCCTGCGGGAGTGTGGCACTACTGCTGGCCGTCCGGCCCGCGGAGGGAGAAGAGACAATGGATTTCGCGCTGGATTCTGGCAATACCGCGTGGATGATCGTTGCGACCGCACTTGTGCTACTGATGACGCCCGCACTGGCGTTCTTCTACGGTGGCATGGTTCGCACGAAGTCCGTGCTCAACATGATGATGATGAGTTTCATCAGCATCGGTGTCGTGGCCGTGGTTTGGGTGATATACGGCTACGGACTCACCTTTGGCTCCGGAAGGTTCATCGGGGACCCATCCGGCTTTTTCGGCCTCAACAGCATTGCTGACACGAGCAGCCTCGCCGCAGGCGCCGGTGTTCCGTTCCTCGTGATGGCCGCCTTCCAAGCGACCTTCGCGATTATCACGGTCGCCCTCATCTCGGGTTCAGTCGCCGACCGCATGAAGTTTGCCGCGTGGATGCTGTTCGCGCTCGTATGGGTCACGCTGGTTTACTTCCCGATTGCCCACGCGGTCTGGGGTGGTGGCATCCTCGGTTGGCAGAACGACCTCACGCCATCTTCGCCCATCGACTTCGCGGGTGGAACGGTTGTTCACATCAACGCCGGCGCGGCGGGCCTCGCCTTGGCCCTCGTACTCGGCCTGCGTAAGGGCTTCGGCAAGGAGCCGATGCGCCCGCACAACCTTCCGTTCGTCATGCTTGGCGCCGCAATCCTGTGGTTCGGCTGGTTCGGCTTCAACGCCGGTTCGGAGTTTGCTGCGGACGCAACCGCTGGACGTGCGTTCCTTAACACGCTCCTGGCGCCTGCGATCGCGATGCTCGCCTGGCTCCTCGTGGAGCGGATCCGTGACGGTCACGCCACGACCCTCGGCGCCGCGTCTGGCGTCGTCGCTGGTCTGGTTGCCATCACGCCAGCGGCAGCCTCGGTGGACAGTTGGGGTGCCCTCGCCATCGGCGTGGTCGCCGGTGTGGCCTGCGCCTATGCCGTCGGTTTGAAGTACAAGTTCGGCTACGACGACTCGCTTGACGTTGTCGGTGTCCACCTCGTGGGTGGCCTGGTCGGCACGCTCATGATCGGGCTTGTGGCAAACCTTTCCGAAGGCACCACCTGGGCAGGGGCGGGCGACCCGCTCGTGCCCAAGGACGGACTGTTCTACGGTGGAGGCCTGGACCAGCTCGTGACCCAGTCCATCGCCGCGGTCATTGCACTCGCGTTCTCTTTCATCATGACGTACCTGATCGCCTTGGCGATCAAGCACACGATCGGGCTGCGAGTGAGCGAAGATGTAGAACTGGCGGGTATTGACTTCGCCGAGCACGGCGAAACTGCTTACGAGGAGGCGAAGTAACGATGAAGCTGGTCACTGCGATCATTCAGCCCCACCGCGTGGACGAGGTCCGTGCCGCAATTGAGGC